>CP073041.1:7262413-7867615 GCA_025370055.1 Woronichinia naegeliana WA131
ATTCCTGTTAATTCAGCCTTAAATATCCAAACCTCTATCCAGACCATTCTAAAATCAATTCAAAATCATCACTTTAGTAAAGTTGTCCTTGCTCAGGCCATGGATGTTTGGGGGCAACAAAACTTTCAAGTGGATCAATGCCTACAGCGTTTACGTCATAGTTATCAAGATTGTTATCTTTTTTCGATTGGCAATGGTCGGGGTAGTTGTTTTATCGGGGCCAGCCCTGAACGATTACTCAGTATTCACAAGGATCAACTGGTGACAGATGCTCTGGCAGGTTCGGCTCCTAGAGGATTAACGCCCCAGGAAGATGCTCAATTTGCTCACCAATTACTGCAAAGCAACAAAGAACGCCGTGAACATCAAGCGGTCATTGAATTTATTGTCCAACGTTTAACAGAATTGGGACTCACTCCCCAGCGATCGCCGCTTAAACTGCTCAAATTATCTAACATTCAACATCTCTGGACACCCATCCATGCTCAACTCAAACCCTCTCTTCATCCCCTGGATATTTTAGCCAAATTACATCCTACTCCTGCTGTGGCAGGGGTTCCCACTCAAATTGCCTGTCAGATGATCCAAGCCCATGAAAACTTTGATCGTTCTCTCTATGCGGCTCCCCTGGGTTGGGTTGATGCTCAAGGCAACAGTGAATTTATTGTTGGTATTCGTTCGGCCTTAATTCACCAAAATCAAGCGCGTCTTTTTGCAGGGGCTGGGATTGTGGCTGGTTCAGAAGCTTCTAAGGAATTAGCAGAAATTAATTTGAAACTGCAAACGCTTTTAAAGGCATTAGTTTAGTCAAATAGAGTTAACTCAAGCGTGATACATTGATTGAGTCGGTTCTGTTGGAGATCAGCCAACCGAGGTAAGGGGGAAAGTTTGGTGTGAGTCCAACGCTGTCCCGCAACTGTGATGAAGTGTTTAATATTTCAAAGCCAGGAGGCCCGCCGATAGTTTGATTCCATTTACATCTACGAGGTATAGAGTTATGAACCAGTCTGACAATTTGGGCTTTTTTCGCACAAAAACGGTTTTTAATCAACTAGGGCTATATTTTTCAGTTAGTCTTGGGCTACTGCTGATGGCTTTGCCTGCCTCTGCACACCACATGATGGGGGGAAAGGTCCCTACTGACTTCTTTCAGGGTTTTATGATTGGCATTGCCCATCCCCTGATCGGCTTCGATCATTTTGCGTTTATTTTCGCGGTGGGATTATTAGCGGCCATACAACAACGAGGGATTTTTATTCCCATTGCCTTTGTTTTGGCCTCAATGTTGGGGGCTGGAGCGCACTTAGCAACCTTTAATTTATCAGGGGTTGAGTTAGGGGTTTCTGCCTCAGTACTGCTTTTCGGTATTTTGTTAACTCTCAAGAACCGTCCTAACACGGCTACGATTGTCGGTTTGTCAGCGATCGCCGGTCTATTTCATGGTTACGCCTATGGTGAGTCTATTTTTGGAGCAGAAACCACGCCTTTATTTGCCTATTTGCTGGGCTTTACGCTGATTCAACTAGCAGTTGCAATGATGGTATTTGGACTGAGCAAAAAATTTCTGTCAGGAGAAGCTCAACTTCCGATTGGGCGATCGGCTGGTTTAGTTCTGTCGGGTATGGGTTTGGCGTTCCTGGCCTCAGCCATTGCTAATGTTATATTTCCATTACCAAAAGGGTAAATTTTAAGCACTATTACGGGCTGTCTTTTGACATTAAGACTGGAATTATGAGACAGTCTGGTGAAAATTAGCTGTTCACCTCAATGGACAGCTTTGTTTAGTATGCTTATCTAGCCTAAAATGTTGAACAAAACAATCAGTCAGAAACAATTATTTTGGACTTTGTTACTATTAACTTTGATTGTCTGTGTTTATTTGAGCGGTTTAGTTCGTGCTACTGCGTTAAGTTAATGAAGATTCAATCCTTTTGCAAATCTCACCACAGTTCCCTGGATGCTTGACTGTCTAACAGAGGCTGCCCCATAACCAGTAGTTTCAAGAATCAAAACCACCATGTTTGAGAATCTTCTTCCGCCCCTGAATGACCATAATTTACCCTATCCCGATACGATTCATCCGATTGTGGTACATTTTGTGATCGCAATGGTTTTATTTGCCGTTTTATGTGATGCGATCGCCTATTTCAGCCGTAATCATCGTTTATACGAAGTAAGCTGGTGGAATTATTTTTTTGCCACTATTTCTATTTTTATCGCCATTATTTTTGGGCAAGTGGAAGCAGGATTAGCCAGTCCCTATGCTGATGTGGAAAAGACGTTGAATCTGCATTCCCTGATTGGTTGGTCATTATCGGGGGTTTTAGCGGCCATTACAGGTTGGCGTTATGTGATCCGTGTCCGTAATCCCAAAGAGCTACCCGTGTCATTCCTTGGGGTGGGATTTTTTTTAACAGGATTGGTTATTCTTCAAGTGTATCTGGGAGATTTACTGGTTTGGGTCTATGGCTTACATACCGTTCCGGTGGTAGAAGCCATTAAAGAAGGGGGTTTGCTGTGAGTCCTGATTTGATTGAACAGTTGTCTGGCCAACTTGGCCCCAATGGTTTACCCTATGTTGTCCCGATTCATCCCAACTTAGTTCATCTCACCCTGGGTTTATTTATTGTCGCGATCGCGTTTGACATTGTGGGAGTCTTTTTTCCGTTAGAAAAACCTGTGTTCAAATTTTTGGCCATTCCTGCCACGCGGTCAAACTTTTTTGATGTGGGTTGGTACAATATGCTGGCTTCTGCCGTGATTACTTTTTTTACGGTAGGCTTCGGGTTTTATGAAATTTTGTTAGCCTCTCCCGATAGCAATGTGAAAAGTGCCTGGGGTCTAGAGGCAATGGAAACGATGATCTGGCATGGCGTGGGGGGTGTTCTACTCCTGGCACTGATTGTGGGAATGACTATCTGGCGGGGATTTCAACGGTTTCTCTGGCGCAAAGATATGGCCCGACAAGTCGATTGGGGCTATCTAGCGGCAGGATTGGGCATTTTTGCCATCATGTTTGTGCATGGAACTTTAGGGGCGCAACTCGCTTCGGAATTTGGGGTTCACATCACCGCCGATCGCCTCTTGAGAATGGGCAAAGATCTGAACGCCTTGAAGCAATAGGAGACTTTATGAAAATTCGGACAATTTTAATTTTAGTGACAGTTGCGATCGTGATCGCCCTGGTGAGTTTGTGGATGGGACAGGTTGCCTATAGTTGGTTCCCTCCCCAAGCCTCGGCTGAATCGGTCTTGATCGATAATTTATTTAGCTTTTTGACCGCCTTAGGAACCTTTATCTTTCTAGGGGTCATTGGAACCTTAAGTTATTCGGTGTTATTTCAACGTGCTGATAAATACGATGAAAGTGATGGCCCGCCCATTGAGGGCAATGTCAAATTAGAAATTATCTGGACAGCTATTCCCTTTGCCTTAGTGATTTGGATTGCGGTTTACAGTTACCAAATTTATGATCAAATGTCGGTTTTAGGCCCGATGGAACACGTCCACATGATGGCTTCTGCCCAAGCCGCACCGCTCGAAAATGACGAAACGACTGAAAACATCGAAGTTTTTTCCCGTCAGTGGTCTTGGGAATTTCGTTACGGTGATGTGACGAGTACGGAACTCCATTTACCCAATAATCAACGGATCAAACTGGCTTTACACTCGTCGGATGTCATTCATGGCTTTTTTATCCCCGCTTTTCGTCTCAAACAAGACATTATTCCTGGTCAAGTGATTGATTTTGAATTTACCCCCATTCGGGAAGGAAAATATCGTCTTAGGGATTCCCAATATAGTGGGACTTATTTTGCCGCCATGCAAACCGATGTGGTCGTTGAATCTCCCGAAGCCTATCAAAAATGGTTAAAAGATTCAGAAAGCCAAAAGCCAACTACGGCCTATAATCGTGCCTTTACTGAATATTCCCAACGAAAAGGCGATCGCTGGAAAATTGTTGAGCCAGCCTCTCCCCCAGTGGTTAATTATTCAAATTCTTAAATAGAGTAACCCATGACCAATATTTCTGTTGATTCCCTTGATTTTGCCAAACCGCCTGATTCTAACCCACCCGAAAACTGGCGACGTTTTTTCGGTTTCAGTACCGATCATAAAGTGATTGGCATTCAATATATTGTTACTTCCTTCTTTTTCTTTTTAGTTGGCGGTGTATTGGCCATGATTATCAGGGGAGAATTATTGACCCCTGAAGCGGATCTAGTTGATCGCGCTGTGTATAACGCCATGTTCACCATGCACGGCACAATTATGCTGTTTTTGTGGACATTTCCCGTTCTTTTAGGGTTATCCAATTACCTTGTCCCCCTAATGATCGGTGCCAGGGATATGGCGTTTCCCCGTTTGAATGCCGTTGCCTTTTGGATGGTTCCCCTGTTTGGCATTATCCTGATGGCTAGTTTTTTCATTCCGGGTGGGCCTTCTCAATCAGGTTGGTGGGCCTATCCCCCCGTCAGTCTGCAAAATCCAACGGGAAATCTGATTAACGGACAATTTCTTTGGCTCTTAGCCGTTGCCATTTCGGGTGTGGCTTCCATTATGGGAGCGGTGAATTTTGTGACTACCATTGCTCGAATGCGTGCGCCAGGAATGACTTGGTTTCGGATGCCCGCCTTTGTCTGGACAGTGTTAGCGGCACAAATTATTCAACTCTTTGGTTTGCCTGCACTGACGGCGGGGGCGGTAATGTTGCTATCGGACCTGACCTTTGGGACAAGCTTTTTTGATCCAGCAAAGGGCGGCGATCCCGTTCTTTTTCAACACTTTTTCTGGTTCTATTCCCATCCTGCGGTTTATGTCATTATCTTACCCATTTTTGGAATTTTCTCGGAACTTTTTCCTGTTTATGCCCGAAAACCCCTATTTGGCTACAAAGTGGTCGCGGTTTCTTCTTTGATCATCACAGGTTTAAGCGCGATCGTTTGGGTACATCATATGTTTGCCAGTGGTACACCGAGTTGGATGCGGATGCTCTTTATGGCGACGACGATGCTGATCTCAGTTCCCACAGGTATTAAGGTTTTTGCCTGGGTCGCAACGGTTTGGGGCGGCAAAATACGGTTAACGACTGCCATGCTGTTTGCCCTGGGCGGTTTAACGATGTTCGTTTTTGCAGGAATTACGGGGATTATGCTTGCCTCTGTTCCTGTGGATATTCATGTTAACAATACCTATTTTGTAGTTGGGCATTTTCACTATGTAATCTATGGTGCGGCGGTGATGGGAATTTACGCGGCCCTCTATCACTGGTTTCCTAAAATGACAGGACGGATGTATTCTGAAGGCTTGGGAAAACTCCATTTTGCCCTGACTTTTTTGGGAACTAATCTCTGCTTTTTTCCCATGCACCCCTTGGGTTTACAGGGAATGCCCCGTCGTGTAGCTTCCTATGATCCTGAGTTTGCTTTTTGGAATGTGCTGGCGAGTTTGGGAGGATTTTTGTTGGGTGTATCAACGATTCCTTTTATTCTGAATATGGTGAGTTCCTGGGTGCAGGGCGAAAAAGCTCCGAAAAATCCCTGGCGAGCGATCGGTTTGGAATGGCTGGTTTCTTCTCCTCCCTCCCAGGAAAATTTTGAAGAATTGCCGATAGTGATTTCTGAACCCTACGGTTACGGTAAAGATGAACCCTTAGTGTCTAATCCTGATAAATTGGAGGTCGTCCATGCAACCCCTTGATGCTTCTATTGATACGCTTGATACTTCTTTGATCGTTACTGAAAAATCCGATCACCACGAAGAACACGACCATCGAATGTTTGGGTTTGTGATATTTTTACTGTCTGAAAGTGTTATTTTCTTTAGCTTTTTTGCGGGCTATATTGTTTACAAAACGACTGCTCTCGATTGGTTGCCGACAGGAGTAACGGGATTAGAAATTAAAGAGCCTGCCATTAATACGGTCGTCTTAGTTTCCAGTAGTTTTGTCATTTATATTGCCGAAAAATTTCTCCATAAAAATAATCTTTGGGGCTTTCGTGCCTTCTGGTTAATGACGATTGCGATGGGGAGTTATTTTCTCTACGGTCAAGCGGTGGAATGGAGTGGATTGTCCTTTGGATTTGGGGATGGGCTGTTTGGCGGAACCTTTTATTTATTAACAGGTTTTCATGGACTGCACGTTTTAACAGGCGTATTGTTGCAATTAATTATGTTAGGGCGATCGTTTCTTCCGAATAATTATGCCAAAGGTGAATTTGGAGTTCAATCAACTTCTTTGTTTTGGCATTTTGTGGATGTGATTTGGATTATTTTATTTACTTTAATTTACGTTTGGCAGTAAGGAAAAACCATGATTATTGATGACCAATATTACGATGTGATTATTGTTGGTACGGGGGCAGGGGGAGGCACTCTAGCCTATAAACTGGCCGCAACGGGAAAAAAAATTCTCATTCTCGAACGGGGTGGTTTTATGCCCCTAGAAGAACAAAACCGCAGTAATATCGATATTTTTAAGCGAGAACGCTATCACGCTCCTGAACAGTGGTACGACAACGCAGGAGAGCCGTTTTATCCCCAAATGAATTACGCGATCGGTGGGAATACGAAAATCTATGGCGCGTCCCTGCTCAGGTTCAGAGAAAAGGATTTTGAAGCGGTAGAGCATAAAACAGGTATTTCCCCCGAATGGTGTCTGAAATACTCAGATTTTGAACCCTATTACACCGAAGCCGAAGCTCTCTACAAAGTGCATGGAGAAGCGAAGGGAGATCCCACTGAACCTATCCATAGTGTCGATTATCCCTATCCCGCCGTCAATCAAGAATCCCCTGTTCAAGAAATTTATGACGCGATCGCCCAACAAGGCTTACATCCATCGGCAATTCCGTTAGGATTGACTCGTCAAGACGATGATCCGACCAATGATTCGGAAGTCAGTGGCATTAATCTTGCTTTGAAATACGAGAATGTAACTTTAAAAACCCAGGCAAAAGTGATCGGTTTACATACCAATCCATCGGGAAAAGCGGTTAAAGGTGTAGAAGCAGAAATTGACGGACAATCCTACTTATTTTTAGGGAATATTATCGTCTTAGCTTGTGGTGCAGTTAATTCAGCCGCTTTACTCCTCAAATCTGCTAACGATACCCATCCGACGGGATTAGCCAACAGTTCCGACCAAGTGGGACGTAATTTGATGAAAAGTTTGATGTCCTCAATTGTGCAACTGAGTACCAAACCAAATTCAGGGTCTTTTCAAAAAACCATTTGTGTCAATGATTTCTATTGGGGGGACGAGGATTTTCCCTATCCAATGGGTCATATCCAAAATTCAGGCGGCTTGCTCACGGATATTATTTTCGCGGAATCTCCCCCTGGCTTTTCCGTTGTTGCCCGATTAATGCCTGGATTTGGCTTGAAGCAGTTAGCAACCCATTCCATCGGCTGGTGGGCGCAAACGGAGGATTTGCCCGATCGCGATAATCGAGTGCAGGTCGAGAAGAACAAAATTCAGATCAATTACACCGCCAATAATACCGAAGCCCACGATCGCTTAATTTATCGTTGGTTGAATGTGTTAAAAAGTATCGAAAAGAATTTAGATGATTTCCATCGGGGCATTATGCACCCACGCGGAGAAGTTCCTTTGTCGGTAATGGCGAATCAATGCGGAACCTGTCGTTTTGGTCATGATCCTCAAACATCGGTTTTAGACCGTGATTGTCGCGCCCATGATCTGGATAATCTCTATGTGGTGGATGGTAGTTTTTTCCCTTCTAATGCGGCGGTGAGTCCAGCTTTAACGATTATTGCTAATGCTCTGCGAGTCGGCGATCGCTTAATTGAGCGATTGAAATAGGCTGATCATCGTTAATTAGGGCTTGCTGAAAAAAGCTGAAACCTTTACGGAGAAAAATAGTAGGCGAATTAAGAACCGCTAGAATGCACGAAAATAGGGTAGAATGCCTCAAAACCATTGCATTAAGAAGAGAGAAAGCAGATGTACCGAAAGCAACAGTACTCAATTGAAACACCAGAAAACTTGAAAAATCTGTTCGGCGGGCAGTTAGACGAAGAAAATCGTTGGATAGAAATGTCAAAAATGATTCCCTGGGAAGAATATGAGGAAGAATATGCAAAAAACTTCACAGAAAAAAAAGGAGCCCCAGCCAAATCATTTAGAATGGCATTAGGAGCATTAATTATCAAAGAAATTTCAGGAAAAAGTGACAGAGAAACAGTAGAACAAATAAAAGAGAACCCTTATTTACAGTACTTTATAGGAATGGAAAGCTATAGTAGCAAAGAAGCATTTAATGCGTCAATGATGGTTCATTTTCGTAAAAAAATAGGAATGGAATTAATAAATAAATAAAATTAATAAACTGGACAGTGGGAAGTTCTCGAGCAGGGTAAGTGAGAAAAGAAAATCGGACATGCGATACCCAAGAGTGCCGTTATGTCCGAAACTGGCTGATATAGAAAATCGATAGCCAGTGCTATCTATCAATTATGCAACTATGTCAGCGACTAGAGCAAATCCTAGAGAATCTCCGTCCCGCCTTTAGCCGAGAAGCAACGTACCAATGGTTTATCCTATTAGCCTGGGGAGTAGTGCTCAACAGCCAACCGAGCGCAATAACAAGCTATGTCAATGCCTTAGCAGCAATTCCAAATTCAAAACTTGATAGCTCTGAAAACCTTACACCAAGAGGACTTTACAATTCTTGACAATTTGGTGAATCGCTGAAACGACGCAAAATCGTTCTGAATTTATTTTTGCTGATGCCTTAGGGTTAACAGAGAGCTACTACCATCAGGCACTACATTGGTTTGAATCCAAGGCATTTAACGTCAAAGGACTGACCTTGGGATGGTCGAAGTGGGTAAGTCAGCATGAAAATCTATATCGAATCAAGGAAAAACGAGTGTATGTGGGGGATGGAATCAAAGTGGGGAAAGAAGGGCGCAAGATGCCAGGGGTAAAACGACTACACCAAGAATCCGGAAATGTGGCGAAGCCAGAATGGATAAGGGGGCATTACTTCAATGCCTTGAGTGTTTTGGTGGGAGCAGGAAAAGCCTGCTTTGCCTTGCCCTTAGTGTTGCGGCTAGACGATGGCATCAAGTCCAAAGCAACGGCAAAGGAAGGGAAAAAAGGCAGCAAAAAAGAGAAGACTACTCTAGTCACGAAAATGGGGGAGCTTTGCACTACCTACGCAGAGGCGGGAAGCTATGTGATTTTGGATGCTTACTTCGCTTGTGGAGCAGTGCTCAAAAGTTTTCGCCAAAATGCCTTGCATCTCATCACCCGAGTGCGTTGCTCTACAGTGGCATATGCTCCCTTTTCTTCCGTTCCGACCTTGAGGGGGAAAGGACGACCACGGCTTTGGGGGAGTTCAATAAAACTAGAAAGCCTGTTTGCTCTTGTGGAGGATTTTCCCACCGCTAAAGTCTGGCTCTATGGTCAACAAGTCTCCGTTTCTTATCAGTGCTTTGAGTTCCACTGGGATAGTCCCCATCAGCTCGTTAAGTTTGTCCTCACCCAATTGCCCAACGGACAAAGACTGATTCTGCTTTCTACTGACCTCTGTTTGACTGGACCTGAGATTATTGCCGCTTACGGTCTCCGATTTAAGATTGAAGTCACTTTTCGTCAATTAATCCATCTTTTGGGCGGCTTTGCCTATCGTTTTTGGCTTAAGGCTCTTCCTACTTTACCGACCTGGCCTAGCAATCTTATCCTCCCTGACTATCCCCAAACTGTTCAGACTCAGATTTTAAACAAAGTAGAAGCCTTTGAGCGTTTTGTTAATCTTCATGTCATTGTTCTCGGCTTACTTCAAATTCTTTCCTTAGAGTTACCCCAGGGGATTTGGGCTAATTTCCCTCGCTGGTTTCGGACTCTACCCTCCCATGGCTATCCTAGTGAACGCATTGCTCAACTAGCCATCCAACATCAAGCCCCAATGATTTTTCCTCAAAGTCCACCTAGTCTGCTTTTGCCTAAATTCCTTGCCGCTAAACTTGACCCTTTTCCAAGTCCTGATAGACTTACTTTGGCCGCATAGTCATTACCTTCTCTGCCATCCATAAACTTCCCACTGTCCAGTTAATAAAGAAATAGAAAAAAAGCGACGGGTGTAGCGTCAGAAAAAAAAGAAAATGAAGGAAAGTTATTGTTAGATGCGACTTGTACACCAGCAGATATAAAATATCCAACGGATATAGGAATATTGAATGATGCCAGAGAAAAAACAGAAAAAATAATAGATAAGCGATATGAAGAAATAAAAGAGAAAAGGAAAGCCGAGGACTTATAGGGAAGTGGCAAGAAAAGAGTACTTAGCCATAGCAAAAAAACGTCGTGTGTCAAAAAAAGAAAGAAGAAAAGGAACAAAAAAACAACTAGGATATATAAAAAGAAACTTGTCTCATATAGAAAAAATGATAGAAGAGGGAGCAAAGTTAGAAAAACTAACGAAAAAAGAGCAAGAAGAGCTTGTAACGATAGGAAAAGTGTATGAGCAACAGTTAGAAATGTATGAAAAAAAGACAAATAAAGTAGAAAACAGAATCGTGAGTGTAAGCCAACCTCACGTGCGTCCAATAGTGCGTGGAAAAGCGGGAAAAGCAGTAGAGTTTGGAGCTAAAATATCGGCAAGTAATGTGAATGGCTTTGTCTTCTTAGACAAATTAAGTTGGGATAATTACAACGAATCGGGAGATTTACAAGCGCGAATAGAAGAATATAAAAGGGAAACAGGATGTTATCCGGAATCGGTTCATGTGGATAAAATCTATCGAACAAAAGCGAATCGAGCTTATTGTAAAGAAAGGGATATAAGAACAGGGTAATCGCATATTAGTAGAGTGGAATCAAAAAAGAAATCTAGCTTAAAAATAGACTATATCAAAAACTAAAAAGAGAAGAAAATCAACTTAAACTCTAAAAGATTAAGTAGGGTCTGCTGAAAAAGTCCACAAAACGAACCTAGATGCCACAGGGCGCGAAAAATGGTGACTTCAGAGCTCAGTTTCCAGTTTTACCTCACATTTTTCCAGCAAAGTGCATGGATTTTGAGCCTCCAAATGCCATAAACTTGCATCTGATCGTTTGTAAAATGCCTGAAAGTATTGTATAGCAAGGATTTCATCCTTATTCAGCAAGCCCCAAATAGGAGGATTGGCAAAATATTGACACCAACAATTATGAATTAGCGAAATTACTTAGGGCTTGCTGAATAAGTATAGAACCCTTGCCAGATAATGCTTTCAAGCATTTTAAAAACGATCAGGTGCAAGGTTATGGCCTTTGGAGGCTCAAAGCCCATGCACGTCGTTGGAAAACTGGGGGTTGAAATTGGAAACTGAGCTCTGAAGTCACCATTTTTCGCCTCCTGTGGCATCTAGGTTCGTTTTGTGGACTTTTTCAGCAAGCCCTATTTGAAGCTAAATATACTCATGAATATCACTCCCGTGAACTAGCTGCTAAAACCTGTAGAAGAAAATTGTTGTCCATCGCCGCCAAATAACGCTTCATCTTCAAGCTTTTTTGAGATGGCTCATGTTTAAGCAAATTAATACTTAAACGACGGAGCAAGCCCAAATTATCAGCCGCATTACCTTGACGCACTCGACTCGCATCCTCATTAAAAGTGACATCTAAAACCCAATGCAGACTATTTTCAATACTCCAGTGAGAACGAATCACATGGCTATGACGTTCGGCATCCGTAGGAAGACTGCTAATATAATAGCGAAACGTCTCTGTTGTTTTATGACCGAATTGAGTTTTACTTTTAACCATCACAACAGTTGCTAAACCGACCCACTGATTTTGGCGATGCAATGCGGAAAGCTGATTGATTGACACTGTCCAGACTTGACGAGTTTCTAAACGGTAATGTCCTTTTTCTGTCTTCTCATGATAACTGTATTCAATTCCTTGCCAGTTCTGAGCGACCGCTTGTTTAAACCAATCCCTAACTTGTTTATTAAGTTTGCCCTGATTGGGTACATCCCGGATAAAGTAGTACATAGAATCTGGGGTAAAATGGAAAAAAACTGATGAGCGAAAAAAGTATGTTACCGATTCCCCCAGAAGAAAAAGCACTGTTAAAACAGCATCTCACCGAATCAGCCCGTATCCTGCGCAAATATACGGAACCAGAGAAACAGAAGGACTTTGGAAGCATCGAAGTAGAAGTCAGAACCCAGATGTTAGAAATTGTGGGGCCAACAATGGGGGAGTTTTTTTTTCAGAAGGGGGAAAAAACGGTCTGGAAACAAGCGAAAAATCAAAACCCTAGTCGGAGAAGTGGAAATAAGCCAAAAACAAGCCAGAAAACTAAAGGTGTCGCCAAAAATCGTCTTAAGTCCAGGTTTAGAGAAATGCTGTCTAAGAGCCAGTGCGAAAACATCCTACCAACAAGCAGAAGAAGATATAGAGGAGTTGATGGGGATAAAAGTAGGACATAGCAGTTTACATCGCTTGGTAGAACGGACAGAACTGCCCTTAGCTCAAGCTCAGTCAGAGAGTGCGGGGGTCAGTATAGATGGGGGAAAGATTTGTCTGCGGGGCGAGGAGAAGGAAGGGGGACAGTGGCGAGATTATAAACTGGTGAGTCTTCATGGCAATGTCTGTGAAGCCTTTTTCCAAGACCCAGAGGGCTTAAAGAATTGGAGCAATGTTCAACCTTTGTCTCCAATAGTGACCTTTTTGGGAGATGGTCATCCCGCAATCTGGAATGCGGTAGAGAGTTTCGCCACTCAATCGTGGCTGATACGACGAGAGGTGTTGGATTGGTATCATCTCAAGGAGAATCTGTTCAAAGTGGGTGGCTCTCTCAAACGGCTAGAAGCAGTGGAGCATTTACTGTGGCGGGGTTTTGTGAACAAGGCAATAGATGCGTTTGATGGAGTCAAAAGCAAGAGGGCAAAGAATTTTCAAGCCTATTTGACGAAGCATTATCAGCGTATCCCTGATTACCAATACTATCAACAGCTTGGTATTGTGATTGGTTCTGGTGATGTGGAGTCTAAGATTAAACAGGTGGGAGCTAGGGTTAAATTGTCGGGAGCACGTTGGCATCTTCATAATGTTTCTCGTATTCTTCGGCTACGATGTGCTTATCTCAATCACTCTCCTCTTTTGAGTGTCAATGTATTATCTTAAGTGGGATGCACCCGCCCTGATTTCCTTTGAGAGCCAATACATAGTCACCTTCACCTTGCTTTATTTGTTTTGCGATTTCTGTCTGCGTTCCCATTGCATCTAGGGTTACTACTGCCCCCTTGATGTTAAGTAACTTCAGTAACAAGGAGACTGCTTTTATTTCATTAGATTTACTATCTACTTTCTTTTGCGCTAACATCAGTCCCCGCTCACTACTCCACGCACTGTAATTAGTCACCGCAATAAAGAAGGAAATTATTGAGAATGAGAAGCAAATGAAAAAAGTAAAGAATAATGAAGAAAGGAAAGGCGGTTAAAGAGATAGGTTAGAATAGGGAGACTATGAAAAAACTAGACCCAGTTCCAGACTTAAACCAAGAAGAAGTGAAAATGCCATGGCAAAAAGAAGTGGCAAAAGATTGGTATGAAGATTATCAGAAAGAAAAAGAAGAGAACGAAAAGCTGAGAAAAGAATTGGTAGAGTTAAAGAAAGAGATAGAAAAGTTGAAAGAAAAGCTGAAAAAGCTTAACCAAAGAACGAGTGAAAATAGCTCTCAGCCCCCAAGCAGTGACGGTTACAAAAAGAAAGTCGCCAAAACCTTCGGTCAAAAAGGAAAAAAAAGAGGTCCAAAGTACGACCATGTGGGTAAAACCAGAAACGGGTTTGGTCGGGTAGATGAAATAGTAGATTTAAGGATGGAAAAATGCCCAAAATGTGGTGCGTCAGTGGAAAAGCAAAAGGAGACTATCATCAAAAAAAATCAAATAGCTGAATTAGTCAGTAAACCAGTAGAGGGAAGGGAATATGTTAGGGAAAAGTATCAATGCTCAAAATGTGATTGGGAAGGTTATGCCCCACTTCCTTTGGGATGTCGTGAAGATTTTAGCTACGGTGCAACCTTATCCAGCTTAGTGGGATGGCTGGGATATGGGGGAAATTTGACTTGGCTAAAACAACGATACTTGGTAGAAACGGTCTTTGGCATTCCTCTGTCTCAAGGGAGTTTAGCTAAAATGCACCGATGGTTTTGCGAAAGCTTGTATCCTAGTTATGAACAGTGGTGGACTTACATACAGGAGCCTGGAGTCCGTTGTGTGGACGAAACCAGCTATCGCGTCAATGGGGTTAACTATTGGATGTGGGTGGCTACTTCCTCCTCTGTTTGTGTTTTGTTTCTGGCTCCCAGCCGGAGTTCCGATGAGGTTCATTCCCTATTAGGTAAAGATTTTCATGGGCTTCTCAGTACGGACTGTTGGGGGGCTTACCATCGCCAAAATGCCCAGCATAAACAGAAATGTCTGGCTCATATTGGGCGGGAATTGAAGGCCTTGGAAACTTCCCACTTTTCTGAAAATAAACTTTTTGCTCAGAGAGTTTTTCCTATTCTAGAGCAAGCTCGTCAATCCCATCGAGATTATCATCAAGGCAAACTGAGCTTAGAAGCTTTACAACAACAGCGACCCCTAGTAGAAGCTCAACTTCAAGAGGTTCTGGATAATCCGCCGCCCACGGGATGGGCAAGTGATTCCCAATTGTTATCTAATCGCTTTCGACGTTATTGGCATGATTGGTTTACTTTTCTTACTTTTCCTGAAGTTAAACCTGATAACAATGATGCCGAGAGAGCCTTGCGTCCTGTTGTTATTCATCGTAAGGTTAGTGGCGGTGCTAGAAGTCATTGGGGCGGACAACTTGTTGCCATGATGTTTAGTTTTCTTGAAACCATGAGACTTCAAGGTAAAAGTGCGGTCGAACAGTTATCTCTTATTTTATCTTCCTCTGGTCTTTCTCCTCCTTCCATTGATGACTTTCTTCCTCTCTAGTATTTTTGGGGCTTAATGAGAATTAAGCCCCACTTATTGCTGTGACTAATTACCTTTTGCGCTAACATCAGTCCCCGCTCACTACTCCACGCACTTATGCTGTGTAACGCATTTAGTCCTTTTTCCCTATCATAAGAACCTCTTTTCGTTTTTCCATCTATCTGTATCAGCTCTATGTCCATTTTCTCTGTTAGACTGCTTATCCAGCTCAGAAAACTTTTTTCTAGTTCTTCTGTTTCCAACATTCCAAATACTCTTCCAAAGGTATCGTGAGAGGGAATTCCCTTTGGTAACTCTAGAAACATTTCTAGCCATTCTCGTTTGGCTTTGCCATAGGCTTCAATTGCTACGAAGCCATCTGCCCCTGACAATACTGCCAATATTCCTATGGTGACAATTGCTGTTAAGTTATGGTCTTGCCTTCTCCCTGTTCTCGGTTCTTTTAGGCACTGAAAATGTTTCAGTATGCTTCTTTTGATAATTTTGACTTCTTTTTCTTGTTGTGGGGTTAGAACTCTTGCGCCGAAGCCTTTTGCCATCTTTGACCTCACTCACTTACTTTTTTTAAATAATAGCCTTTTCTTCTCTTAGATGACTGCTTCTTTTTTACACTATATTTCTCTCTTTTTGTCTGTATTTTTTGTAACAAATAAGATGCGATTACCCTGGGATATAAGAATGAGTGGTCCCCGATTGGGAAGACCGCCGAAAGAGGTGAGCAAAGAAAAAAAGAAAGAGGCACGCTCAGATGAAAGAGTGCGTAATGCCATTGAGGGTAAATTCGGACAGGGAAAGAGGAAATTTAGTCTTGGTCGAGTGATGGCCAAACTACCTGAGACCTCGGAAACGGTAATTGCGATGAACTTTTTGGTAATGAATCTTTCTACTCTACTTCAGAAAACAAAAAGTAAAAAGTTGTAGAGTCGTTTTTCTTGTGAAAAATGGTGTTAATTTTCCTCTCTTTTGTGAGGAGTGATTTGTGTTGACCTTTTTAGACAGAAAGGAACAATAGATTAAACAAAATCTGTATTTTGATTTGTTTCCATAAGGATAAGTTATCTATGCTTTTTCAGTCCATACTTCCCTAACCCACATTTCTTTCGTTTTTTGACTTTTTCAGCAAGCCCTAATTATGGAGGTTTTTAGATGCAATCGAACTTTGAAGCGATGACTGTTGCTGAACTAAAAAGCTATGCTTTATCACATCGGCATGAGATTGAGCCATTACGAGAGCTTTATCGTCGTAGCACTCCTGATGCTGAAGCTGTTTGGTTTCAAGCTCCTCAAACCCCAGAGGAAGAAGAACAGCAAATTAAGGTTATTCAACAAGTTATCATGAATCAGGGGCTAACTAAAAATTTCTAATTATTAATGCATCCTACGAAAGCTATGAGATCGGCGATCTCCTTCGATGGTTACGTCATAACGTTTGAGCATGGTTATTGTTCTCCTTGTTCATCTAAAAACTTGATTAACTTTTCATTACGACTACAAATCAAAAGGCTGAATCGATAATTTTTTTTGCTTCTTCAGACAAATACATTCCATATGGTAAGGATGTATTCGACCATTTCCGTATCCGTGTTCTAAACTCATTCCAACGCATATAGACCTCTTGAAAGTTAGGATCTCACCCAGCGCGCTCTATCAAGATTGTTTTAGTATGCGATTTTGCTGCTTTAAGAATTGCGTCTGGAAAAGGAATAATCTTAGTTGGATCATTAAGTACAAAATCGTATAGTACTTGGCTATTTTTTTGCTCGTATTACAACAACATTTCTGTGTAAACTTGCAGACAAGCAGCTTTGAAAATTGCTCTATACTTATCAGATAAACGGTTCCATGCGTCTAGATTAACCTGCATATCATAAGTTGTACTAGGTTCTCACCATCCCAAATAATGATAAAAAAGTGGCTTTCCTTCTTTAGTTTTTGCTTTATTTAATTCTAGGATTGTTATCTCGTCGTAGGGTCCTATCCACTCGGCAGCATTTATGTCTCCATTAATTAATGAGTCTTTGATTTGAGAGAATCTAATCTTATGCTTGTAGCTAAAATTCGAGTTTAACTTCTTTAAAACGTCTTTTCCCAAGCCTGGGGTCGTGTTCTAAACCTGTGGAAAAGAGTAATAATAAATAAATGTAAATCTTAAAATTGGTGTGCCATGCTATTCAAAGCAATTGTTTGCCCAAGTTGTCAAAGTACGGATATTGTGAAACACGGCCCCTCTGGGGAGGGGAAAGAGCGTTACAGATGTCGTAATACAGAATGTAAGCGTTGCACATTTATCTTAAACCCACATTCCGCAGGTTGTCGAAGAGGAGCACTAGTTCACGCGAGCTAGTATCGGTACTTGTGCATTGATTTCGGGCAAGGATAAAAAATGTCAATAAAGTTCTAAAATGGAGTCTTGTCTTAGATAGAATCAACAGTAAAAATGAATAACCTAAATATTAAAGACCTCGACCACTTAGGAATCGTAGCGGGAATTATAGATGAAATGGGTTTAGTAGAAATTATCGATGAGGAAGTGGGAACTCATCCTCAAGAAAAGCTCAGTGTAGGTACAATAGTAAAAGCAATGATATTAAACTGCTTAGGATGTATCAATGCTCCGTTATATTTGTTGAGTGAGTTTTTTAAAGGAAAAGCATTAGAACACCTATTAGGAGAAGGAATAAAAGCAGAAGATTTAAATGATGACAAGCTAGGAAGGTCATTGGATAAGGTATTTGGAGTGGGGGTAAAAAACCGGTTCACGAAAATAGTCCTAAAAGCGGCAGCAATCTTTGGAATAGAACAAAAGTCAAAGCATTTAGACTCAACCTCAATGTCTGTACAAGGGAAGTATAAGGAAAGGATAGAAGATGAGGAAGACGAGCAGACAAAAGCCATAAAAATAAAATTTGGTTATTCCAGAGATAAACGACCAGACCTAAAACAGTTTATGTTAAATATGATATGTAGTGGAGATGGTGGTGTCCCTCTCTTTATGCAATTAGGAGATGGCAATGAATCGGATAAAAAGGTGTTTCCCCAGATAATCAAAGACTGTCAAGAAACGTTGGCTCTTCCCCCAACTGTGTGGAAAGTGTATAATAGTAATACCACAGTAGGAGGTGGAGTATGTGGATAAACTTGGATGAGCTACTAGGTTTGCCAAAGGTAACAGTCGTAAACTATCGAGAAATAGATGGTGCTTTGTTCTTAAAATTAAAAATGAAAAACGAAGTAATAGAATGTCCAAATTGTCATAAAGAATTGGAAGATATAAATCAAATAGAATATAATTTGGTTCGGGATTTATCCCTATTGGGAAAGAAAGTATATCTGGAAGTGCCCCGCCGCCAGTTCCATTGTGAAAAATGTCAGAAATACATAACAGAAAGACTGGACTTTATGCGGCTAAGAAAACATTATACAATTCGTTATGAAGAAAAGATTTATGAGCAAGTAAAAAAGAAAAATGTAGAAGAGGTAAGGCAAGAAGAAGAAATAAGTTGGGGAACATTGGAATCAATATTTGAAGAGTATGCAAAGCAGGCAGAAAAGAAGGAATGGGAATTACCAGAAAAGATAAGTTTAGACGAATTTAGTAATAGAAAAGGAAAAAAAGACTTTATTACAACAGTGATAGATATAAATAAAAAGGAATTGTTAGAAGTAATAAAAGGACACAAAAAAGAAGAGATAATAGAAGCCCTAAAGGTGCAGCCAGCAAGGGTTAGAGAGAATGTAAAGGAAGTAAGTGTGGATATGTGGGAGGGATTTACGTCAGCAATAAAGGAGTTATTTGTAAATGCTAAAATCGTCTATGATAGATTTCATGTAATGAAAAATATAAATGAAGAATTGAATAAATTGAGAAAGAAAATGAATATCCATAAAAAGGGTTTAACATACCTATTATGGAAAAATAAAGAAGAGTTAAAAAAAGAAAAAAGAGAAGAGTTAGAAGAGATATTGAAAATGTATCCTTGTTTAGGAATAGCGTATGAAATGAAGGAAGAGATTAGAGATATTTATGAGCATTCAAGAACGACAAATGGTGCAAGGAGAAAATTTGAAAAATGGATGAGAACAGCGTGCCTATTCTATAAAAAAAGTGTGGGTATGCTGAAAACTCATTTGACAGGTATATGCAATTATTTTGAAAACCATACAACTAATGGATTAACGGAAGGGATGAATACAAAAATTAAATTAATAAAAAGGAAAAGTTATGGATTTGCTAATTTTGAGCATCTACGGCTTAAATTGTTAGCTTGCTTTAACTCTTAACATAACATTACACACAGACAAGGGGAGAGCCAAACGTTGAATATGGAAGGTTTATCGGTGATTGATGGAGCTTTTTATACGGCGGAAAATGTGGGCATGGCGAGGTCAATTCAATGGTTAAGTCGTGTCCCTCTGAAAGAAGCCACTGAGACTTTGGCAAATATATCAGAAGACCAATGGCAGCAGGGTGAACAGGACGGTTATCGTTGGCAAGTGAGGGCTTCGGAATATGGGGGTGAACAGCAACGATGGCTTGTGGTCGAAAGTGCTCAACGTCTCCAGTCCGATAATAAAGCTATAAGTCAAAAAATTGAGAAAGCCGATAAAGTTGTCAAAAAAGAATGGCAGAAACTTTGTGGACAGAATTTTGCTTGTGAGGCCGATGCTCTTACTGAGGCTCAACTCTGGCCAAAAACCTTGACTTATCATCAACTCAGTCAAGTTGAGGTTCAGACTATTCCTTACTATGCCAAGGGAGGAAGACCGAAACAAGGGGCTACCCCTCTCGGTTTTCATTACCGCTTAACTGGGCAATTAAGCCTTGATTCCTCTTGCTTGGAAGCCGCATCTAAACGGGCTGGACGTTTTATTTTAGCTACTAATGTTCTTGATTCTCAGGTTTTGAGTCCCGACCAGATGTTGGCTGAATATAAGGCTCAACAAAACACCGAGCGCGGCTTTCGCTTTCTCAAAGACCCTTTCTTTTTTGCCTCTGCTCTTTTTCTCAAGAATCCTCAACGCATTATGGCTTTGATGATGATTATGGTTGTCTCTTTATTGGTTTATACTTTGGCACAACGTCGCCTACGACAGGCTTTGGCTCTTGCCCATCAGACTATTCCTAATCAAAAGGGTAAACCGACCGCCATTCCCACTCTGCTTTGGGTCTTTCAGTCTTTTCTGTTTATCCGTTGGTTAGAGATTGACGGCATTCAAACTATCGTTAATTTGACCTCCAAACACAAACATATTCTTTCCTTTCTTGGCTCTTCATGTCAAAAGTACTACTTTGTCTCTTGACTTACCTGCGGAATGTGGGCTTAAACTATACTTATAAAGGTTATTTGCCAGAAGTAAAGGAAAAGATTGCCGAAATGGCAATGAATGGTAGTGGCATAAGGGATACAGCCCGTGTGCTGAGGATTAGTCCATCAACAGTGATTAGTGAACTAAAAAAAAGAGTCTAGTTTAGTATTCGTCAACGAAAAAAAACTAGCAGAACTGGAACCCAGTCAGAGTATTGTAACGCTCTGCCAATGGAATGACGTGGAAGCAGAACTCGACGAAATGTGGGGTTTTGTGAAGAGCAAAAAAGAGCAAAGATGGTTATGGCACGCTATTGATCATAAGACAGGTGAGATACTAGCTTATGTTTTGTCTGGTCACAAAGACGAAGCATTTCTAAGGCTAAAAGAGTTGTTAGAACCTTTTGGTATTACTCAATATTATACAGATGGATGGGGGGCTTACGAACGACATATTGAGCCAGCATTGCATGAGGTGGGTAAGTAGGGCTTGCTGAAAAAGTCAAAAAACGAAAGAAATGTGGGTTAGGGAAGTATGGACTGAAAAAGCATAGATAACTTATCCTTATGGAAACAAATCAAAATACAGATTTTGTTTAATCTATTGTTCCTTTCTGTCTAAAAAGGTCAACACAAATCACTCCTCACAAAAGAGAGGAAAATTAACACCATTTTTCACAAGAAAAACGACTCTACAACTTTTTACTTTTTGTCTTCTGAAGTAGAGTAGAGTAGAAAGATTCATTACCAAAAAGTTCATCGCAATTACCGTTTCCGAGGTCTCAGGTAGTTTGGCCATCACTCGACCAAGACTAAATTTCCTCTTTCCCTGTCCGAATTTACCCTCAATGGCATTACGCACTCTTTCATCTGAGCGTGCCTCTTTCTTTTTTTCTTTGCTCACCTCTTTCGGCGGTCTTCCCAATCGGGGACCACTCATTCTTATATCCCTTTCTTTACAATAAGCTCGATTCGCTTTTGTTCGATAGATTTTATCCACATGAACCGATTCCGGATAACATCCTGTTTCCCTTTTATATTCTTCTATTCGCGCTTGTAAATCTCCCGATTCGTTGTAATTATCCCAACTTAATTTGTCTAAGAAGACAAAGCCATTCACATTACTTGCCGATATTTTAGCTCCAAACTCTACTGCTTTTCCCGCTTTTCCACGCACTATTGGACGCACGTGAGGTTGGCTTACACTCACGATTCTGTTTTCTACTTTATTTGTCTTTTTTCATACATTTCTAACTGTTGCTCATACACTTTTCCTATCGTTACAAGCTCTTCTTGCTCTTTTTTCGTTAGTTTTTCTAACTTTGCTCCCTCTTCTGACTTTTCCCGTTAAGTCCAAAATCCAGCAATGCAAACTTCTAGAGGCTTTATCTGGCAAGGGTTTGAGTAATGATTCTCTTGACAGGAAAAAAATATTCTGAAGCCATCATCCCGCTTATCGTTCAAATTTCAAAAACAAAGGATGAAGGGAGTATGAGACTGTAAAATGGAGAAAATCTTAAAGGGCAGGTCAAAAAATGTTGGAATGGTGGACAAAAAACTTTGCCAGTTGTGAATTGGGAGACGAGAGGCTAAACAATCGTGCCTTCTCGATTGGGAAAAAGTTAAGTGAGGGGTTTGGAAAAGCCTTATCAGAAGTGTTTAAGGGAGGAAACGAGTTAAAGAGGGCCTATGAATTTTTGGGAATCCGAAAACAGACTTTGTCAAGATAATAGAGCCGCACTGTGAAATGACAACTGCCGCCGTAGAAGAATATAAGATAATGCTATCAGTCGGAGATACGACCTTCTTAGATTATCGCAATATCAAGGAAAAAAGGGAAGGGTATGGGCCGACTGGAAGGGTGCGACCTTTAGTTGATAAAAGCTGTTGTAATCAGGGTTCTACAGGGAACCCATATTGATCAAGTTTTGCCCAAAATTGACTCCATCGTTCCTTGGTCAATACCAAAGCTCGTAGGCTCAAAATAATTCCTGCTCCTTTTTCCTTCCATCGCATCCCTGGGTACTGGTATCGTGTGATCAAAGCTAGAAAAAGTTATGGTGTAAGAGTTTGAGAAAATAGAAAATAACTTACGACTGGACATATTCCCGTTTTTGTTATACTATTATTATTGTCATTATATTAAAGAAAGGGAAAACGGAAAGCAATGTCAACATTGAATAAAAGCTCAATTGACCTCCTAAGTGATATTGGCTTACCTCAAGAGAAAGAGGAAGCCTTATTTCAGAAAAACTGCCCTCATTGCTATAGTGAAAAAGTAAAAATACATTCTCATTACCAAACGAAAGGTAACGGGGAACGTAAAATGTTCATCTGTCAAGAATGTGGTTCTTGTTTTGCTGAGACTTATGGTAGCGTAATCGCTGGCTTAGAAACCCCATTAAGTGAAATTGTAAAAGTATTAAAAGCCAGAATGGAAGGAATAGGATTAAATGCAGCAGCCCGAGTATTCGGCTACGCAAAAACAACAATATTGAATTGGGAAAAGAAATTATCAGGATTACAAGAGACATTATTTTTATACGCCTTAGTGAATGAATTTGTTAAATTAGTAATAGAAGGGGATGAACTATACACAAAAGTTGGAAAAAATAAAGAAGCAAGTGCCTCTGAGGGGTGGACAATCGTGCTCATGGACAGGGCTAGCCGCTTTATTTGGCATTTAAAATGTGGTAAAAAAGAGCAGAAATTATTTCTAGAAGCAATGATGACGGTAGCGGAATTATTTGAAAGGAGTGCAGAATCTCTCCAGTTATTTACAGATGGAGAAAAGCGATATAGTCAACTGCTATTTAATATTTGTCACGAAGTATTAAGGACTGGGAAGCGAGGTCGTCCCACCAAAGTATTACCGAAGGGTATGGTGGTAAGATTAAAAAATAAGAGTAGTAAACGTCGAGATTCTGAGGGTAAACTAGAGAAAGTAGAAACTCCGAAAACTGAACATCCTGAGACAACAGAAAAACCAGAAGACAAGGATGTTCATGCCAACCACGTTGAGGCATTTAATAGTTCTCTACGACGCTATTTAGCCGCCTTTCGTCGTCGAACAAATACTTATGCTAAATCTGTTGTGGGATTACAGCGAGTGCTAGATATTTTCTGGATGGTTCATAACTTTGTTCGCAGCCATTTTACGACGAAAAAAGTTCCTGCGGTAGCTCTCGGTATAATTCAAAAAGGGTTAACTTGGGAGGACTTACTCCAAATTCGCCTGATTTGTTGAACCTCTTGTATTGCAACGTTTATAGCTTCTAGCTAGACGATACCAGTGCCCATCCCTGAACAACATAATCGTTGTTTGACCAACGTCTTACAAGCTGCTTCCGTAACACCTGAACCAATCGGATACTTTTTCTCTAAGTATTCAGCATAATCCATTTGATGCTGATGATTCTCGTAATAAGTAATCGCCGCTTGTAGTTTCTCGGTAAGATTCTTAGAATGACTTTTTTCTTCTTTGACTTCTTTCATCAGATTTAGCAGTTCTCCTGCTTTTCCTTTTTCATGCTTGAGTTCTCGACAATTTTCAGTCAACCATTCTTTTTGTTTTGACACTGTATTCGGATGCAACGCTTCTGCCAAGGCACCTAAGTAACCAGAGGCATGATAGAAATCTAATATCTGTTCTTCCGTTTGCTTTTCTAAAAACTTCCAATTTGATTCTGCCCCGTCTGCTATCCCGACCAATGTTGCCTCTGGATAACGGTTTTTCGCTCGCTCAATTTCTCTTTCTAATCTTTCTAGAAAACTCTTTTTTCCATACTCTGGTGCCGCACCTAGATAGGGCTTGCTGAAAAAGTCAAAAAACGAAAGAAATGTGGGTTAGGGAAGTATGGACTGAAAAAGCATAGATAACTTATCCTTATGGAAACAAATCAAAATACAGATTTTGTTTAATCTATTGTTCCTTTCTGTCTAAAAAGGTCAACACAAATCACTCCTCACAAAAGAGAGGAAAATTAACACCATTTTTCACAAGAAAAACGACTCTACAACTTTTTACTTTTTGTCTTCTGAAGTAGAGTAGAAAGATTCATTACCAAAAAGTTCATCGCAATTACCGTTTCCGAGGTCTCAGGTAGTTTGGCCATCACTCGACCAAGACTAAATTTCCTCTTTCCCTGTCCGAATTTACCCTCAATGGCATTACGCACTCTTTCATCTGAGCGTGCCTCTTTCTTTTTTTCTTTGCTCACCTCTTTCGGCGGTCTTCCCAATCGGGGACCACTCATTCTTATATCCCTTTCTTTACAATAAGCTCGATTCGCTTTTGTTCGATAGATTTTATCCACATGAACCGATTCCGGATAACATCCTGTTTCCCTTTTATATTCTTCTATTCGCGCTTGTAAATCTCCCGATTCGTTGTAATTATCCCAACTTAATTTGTCTAAGAAGACAAAGCCATTCACATTACTTGCCGATATTTTAGCTCCAAACTCTACTGCTTTTCCCGCTTTTCCACGCACTATTGGACGCACGTGAGGTTGGCTTACACTCACAATTCTGTTTTCTACTTTATTTGTCTTTTTTTCATACATTTCTAACTGTTGCTCATACACTTTTCCTATCGTTACAAGCTCTTCTTGCTCTTTTTTCGTTAGTTTTTCTAACTTTGCTCCCTCTTCTATCATTTTTTCTATATCAGACAAGTTTCTTTTTATATATCCTAGTTGTTTTTTTGTTCCTTTTCTTCTTTCTTTTTTTGACACACGACGTTTTTTTGCTATGGCTAAGTACTCTTTTCTTGCCACTTCCCTATAAGTCCTCGGCTTTTCTTTCCTTTTCTCTTTTATTTCTTCATACAGCTTATCTATTATTTTTTCTGTTTTTTCTCTGGCATCATTCAATATTCCTATATCCGTTGGATATTTTATATCTGCTGGTGTACAAGTCGCATCTAACAATAACTTTCCTTCATTTTCTTTTTTTTCTGACGCTACACCCGTCGCTTTTTTTTCTATTTCTTTATTAATTTTATTTATTAATTCCATTCCTATTTTTTTACGAAAATGAACCATCATTGACGCATTAAATGCTTCTTTGCTACTATAGCTTTCCATTCCTATAAAGTACTGTAAATAAGGGTTCTCTTTTATTTGTTCTACTGTTTCTCTGTCACTTTTTCCTGAAATTTCTTTGATAATTAATGCTCCTAATGCCATTCTAAATGATTTGGCTGGGGCTCCTTTTTTTTCTGTGAAGTTTTTTGCATATTCTTCCTCATATTCTTCCCAGGGAATCATTTTTGACATTTCTATCCAACGATTTTCTTCGTCTAACTGCCCGCCGAACAGATTTTTCAAGTTTTCTGGTGTTTCAATTGAGTACTGTTGCTTTCGGTACATCTGCTTTCTCTCTTCTTAATGCAATGGTTTTGAGGCATTCTACCCTATTTTCGTGCATTCTAGCGGTTCTTAATTCGCCTACTATTTTTCTCCGTAAAGGTTTCAGCTTTTTTCAGCAAGCCCTAGATAGATTGTATGTTGACGTTCGCCTTCACTATCGTATAGGGAAACGGTTCCCACCATTGCTTCACGGTAGCCATCCTCACACATCAGCATACAGGTTCCATCTAATCCTATTCCCACTGTTGCAATTTGGCTATCCTCCTTGGGCGGGGCATAACTCCACGCTTCTTCTTTTGCCTGTACCACACTTCCTACTGCTTCACTCAATCTTTGGATATAGGATAGCGCTACTTTTCTACCATGATTTTCTAATAAATCATTTTTCACCTCTTTGCCTGCCATCCCTGACATTTTTGAGGATACCTGTTTTGCCAATAATGGCGTTGATGTTATGATTATCCTTGCTTCTCTTTCTAAGGGGCAATACGTTTTTCCTCAAAGGTGAACGCTGATATACATGACGATTCACTATAACCTCACCATAAGGTGTTTGATATTCTTTCGGTTGCTCTCCCTTACTCTTCCAGATTTCTTCACCGATTTTTAAGGGTGAACCATCTGTATCTAAATATTTCAAGGCTTCTTTGCTGGCGATGCAACCTACTTCGTTTAAGCCTTTTTGAATATTTATTTCTGTATCCAACATTGAACGACTGAGTTCTAATGTTAGTTCTATTTTTATCTTTGAACCCTCTACATTAATTAGTTTTGCTGTCATCATTGTTTCCTCTTTGTCACTTTTCATCTCATGTTAACACTTTTCTTTTTCTTCATCAACTAAAGGTCGCACCCGACTGGAAAAGGAGGGAATGGATTAATACTGCATAGTGCTTTAGCAATTGAGCCAGAAAAAGGACAAGTATTAGGTTTATTATGGCAAAAACTGTGGAATAGGGAGGTAAAAGAAAAGCCCCCAACAGATGAAACGGCGAAGCAGAAAAAAGAAAGACAGAAAGAACAAAGAAAAGCAGCTCGTCAAAGACCATTTGAGGAAAAAGAATCCTACAAATGGGTAGAGGCTCTAAACACCTGTGAGAAACAGGTAGAAAGTTCAACGAGGGTAATTCATGTATTTGACAGAGAAGGAGATGTTTCAGAAGTCTTTGACTCAGTGCGTCAACTCAAGCATACAGGAGTGCTGGTCAGAGCGTCTCATAATCGTAGTTTAGACAAAAATAGTGAACGACTTTGGCAACATTTGGAATCAGAACCGATTCGTTTTCATCAAGAAATCGAGATTCCGAGTACAGGAAAAAGAAAAGCACGGAAGGTTAAGCTTGCCGTCCGATTTTGCTCAGTTAATCTACGAACTCCCTATCGTTTTGATAATCGTGACCCGTTGAATGTCTATGCTGTTTATGCGACAGAAATCGATTGTCCCGAAGGCGAAACTCCTTTATCTTGGATGCTTCTGACTACAGAAGTTGTTGAGACTATTGAGATGGCTGTCACTATTCTTCGTTGGTACACCTACCGATGGCGGGTTGAAGAATTTCATAAAGTCCTTAAGTCTGGTTGTCAGAGTGAGCGTTATCGACTTGCCTCTGATGGAATGAAAACTCTTTTGGGTTTTTTAAGTGTCATTGCTGTTGAACTTTTACACGTTACTTATCTTCATCGTACCCAGCCCGATGCTCTCGCGATTGAAATTCTTAATCCTCTTCAACTTCAGGTGTTAAAAGCAGCCGCCTCTCAAAAACTTCCCCCTATTTTGACTGTTGCTTGGGCTGTCGAGTCTGTTGCTTTTCTTGGTGGTTATCTTGAACATCGTCGTAAAACTCCTCTCGGTATCCAAGTCCTTTGGCGCGGTTGGTTGAAGTTGCATGACCTTTGCCAAGGCTGGCAGCTTGCAATCCGCACTTAACGGGAAAAGTCAGGCTCCCTCTTCTATCATTTTTTCTATATGAGACAAGTTTCTTTTTATATATCCTAGTTGTTTTTTTGTTCCTTTTCTTCTTTCTTTTTTTGACACACGACGTTTTTTTGCTATGGCTAAGTACTCTTTTCTTGCCACTTCCCTATAAGTCCTCGGCTTTTCTTTCCTTTTCTCTTTTATTTCTTCATACAGCTTATCTATTATTTTTTCTGTTTTTTCTCTGGCATCATTCAATATTCCTATATCCGTTGGATATTTTATATCTGCTGGTGTACAAGTCGCATCTAACAATAACTTTCCTTCATTTTCTTTTTTTTCTGACGCTACACCCGTCGCTTTTTTTCTATTTCTTTATTAATTTTATTTATTAATTCCATTCCTATTTTTTTACGAAAATGAACCATCATTGACGCATTAAATGCTTCTTTGCTACTATAGCTTTCCATTCCTATAAAGTACTGTAAATAAGGGTTCTCTTTTATTTGTTCTACTGTTTCTCTGTCACTTTTTCCTGAAATTTCTTTGATAATTAATGCTCCTAATGCCATTCTAAATGATTTGGCTGGGGCTCCTTTTTTTTCTGTGAAGTTTTTTGCATATTCTTCCTCATATTCTTCCCAAAGAATCATTTTTGACATTTCTATCCAACGATTTTCTTCGTCTAACTGCCCGCCGAACAGATTTTTCAAGTTTTCTGGTGTTTCAATTGAGTACTGTTGCTTTCGGTACATCTGCTTTCTCTCTTCTTAATGCAATGGTTTTGAGGCATTCTACCCTATTTTCGTGCATTCTAGCGGTTCTTAATTCGCCTACTATTTTTCTCCGTAAAGGTTTCAGCTTTTTTCAGCAAGCCCTAAGTATAATACTCAAAAAATCGAACGAAAGCACTTGACATTGAGAACTCGAATAAAGAGATTAGCGAGAAAAACGATTTGTTTCTCCAAATCTATTGTGATGGGAACTGGTATCGTCTGATCAAAGTTGGAAAAAGTTATGGCGTAAGGCTTTGAGAAAATAGAAAAATAGTTTAAGACTAGACATCGGCCCGTTTTTATTATACTATTATTATTGTCATTATATCAAAGAAGAAGGAAACAGAAAACAATGTCAATATTAAAGAAAAGCTCTATGGAAATCCTGAATAATGTTGGCTTGTGCCAAGAGAAAGAGGATGCCTTATTCAAGGACAACTGTCCTCATTGCTATAGTGAAAACGTAAAAATACATTCTCATTATCAAACGAAAGGTAACGGGGAACGTAAAATGTTCATTTGTCAAGAATGTAGTTCTTGTTTTGCTGAGACTTATGGTAGCGTAATCGCTGGCTTAGAAACCCCATTAAGTGAAATTGTAAAAGTATTAAAAGCCAGAATGGAAGGAATAGGATTAAATGCAGCAGCTCGAGCATTCGGCTACGCGAAAACAACAATATTGAATTGGGAAAAGAAATTATCAGGATTACAAGAGACATTATTTTTATACGCCTTAGTGAATGAATTTGTTAAATTAGTAATAGAAGGGGATGAACTATACACAAAAGTTGGAAAAAATAAAGAAGCAAGTGCCTCTGAGGGGTGGACAATCGTGCTCATGGACAGGGCTAGCCGCTTTATTTGGCATTTAAAATGTGGTCGAAAAGAGCAGAAATTATTTCTAGAAGCAATGATGACGGTAGCGGAATTATTTGAAAGGAGTGCAGAATCTCTCCAGTTATTTACAGATGGAGAAAAGCGATATAGTCAACTGCTATTTGATATTTGTCACGAAGTATTAAGGACTGGAAAGCGAGGTCGTCCCACCAAAGTATTACCGAAGGGTCTTGTGGTAAGACTAAAAAATAAGAGTAGTAAACGTCGAGATTCTGAGGGTAAACTCAAGAAAGTAGAAACTCCGAAACCAGAACATCCTGAGACAACAGAAAAACCAGAAGAAAAGGACGTCCATGCCAACCACGTTGAGGCATTTAATAGTGCTATCCGACGCTATTTATCTGCCTTTCGTCGTCGTACAAATACTTATGCTAAATCGGTTGTGGGATTACAGCGAGTCCTAGATATTTTCTGGATGGTTCATAACTTTGTTCGCAGCCATTTTACTACGAGAAAAGTTCCTGCTGTAGCTCTCGGTATAATTGAAAAAGGGTTAACTTGGGAGGACTTACTCCAAATTCGCCTGATTTCTTGAACATCCCGTATTGCAACGTTTGTAGCTTCTAGCTAGACGATACCAGTGCCTTGTGATGCACGATATTGTCCTTGGATTATTTATCAATCGCTTTGAATTTGGATGTCTTATTTAGATGTGCTTCCACAGATTCAGAACACTACCCAATATTTGTTCGGGTTTAAACTTGGCTGGTGCTCCACTACGCTCAGCATCTTTTATTCTTTCTGTTATTTCTATTCCCTTTGCCTGCCCTGCTATCCATCTTTCTCTCCATTGACTTGCCATTTTTCGGCTGATTTTTAATTTTCTAGCAATTTCTCGATTATTTTCTCCCTCATCTGCCAGAAGCACTATTTTTGCCCTTAAGGCAATTTGCTGCTCTGTTGTATGACGATTTATCAGTTTTTCTAGATGTTCTCGTTCTTTTGCTTCCAACTTTAACTCTTTGGGGGCTAATCGGGGCATGACTTTTTCTCCTATATACCTATATTTATCTTTTTATCGGTTGCCTAATAATAGTATCTTAACTTACGCCTTAGACTACTAGGGCGATCGCTAAACTGTGATATTCGGGTTTGTTCCCAGTTCATTTCTCGCCATCATGCGACCTTACACCGTTTCAGTGAAAATGGCTCTGACTACTATCGAATTTTGGATGGGGATGGACAAGGTAAATTCAGTGTCAATGGTCTATTGATCAATGGCTATAAGGTGGACTGCCATAATCTTTGCCCCGGTGATGAAGTCATTTTAGGGACCCAGATCTCCGTTGTTTATCAATACCGTCAGCACGACAAGTTTCCGACTTTACCGAGTAATGATCCCTTTGACATTACCCTCATTGATCCCAACATGATTGAAGAGGAAGAAGAACCGACTTTCTGGCCGACTTTATCAGCCAAGGAAGAAGTTTAGGGTGTGGTTACTAAAGAAGAAAAAGAGCGAGGAATTTTCTGGCTTTCTGCCAACAGATAATCTAAAAAGGTTTGGGCAATAATCGACAATTGTTTTCCCGCTAAGGAAGCCACATACCAACGACGTTTAATCGGAAAATGCTCCACATTCAAAATGGTTAACTCACTGGATTTTCCTTCCGAGATTAAAGTATGTTCGGACAATACCGAAATACCCATCCCACCGGCGATCGCCTGCTTAATCGCTTCGTTACTGCCCAACTCCAAACGAACATGAACCTGAACATTGTGCTCGGCTAATAAATTTTGGATTGCCTGACGTGTTCCCGATCCCCGTTCCCGCATAATAAACATCTCATTATTGAGGTGCTCAATCGGAATATGCTGAAGCTTGGCCAAGGGATGATCCCGACGCGCAATGACAACTAAAGGATTATCTAAAAAAGGTTGAGAACTGAGATCTAAATCTTCTGGCGGTTGGCTAATAACATATAAATCATCCTCGTTATCCTGCATTCGGCGTTGAATTTGTTCATGGTTTGTCACCTTCAGAGAGACTTCAATCCCCGGATATTGCTGACAAAAAGAACCCAGAATGCGAGGAATAAAATACTTGGCCGTCGTAATCACCGCTAAACGCAAACAGCCTTGCTTTGTCCCTTTAAAATCCGCCACCTTCATTTCAAAATTGTTTAGACGCTGGAAAATATCCTGACAGGTTGACAACAACTCCTTCCCTGCTTCCGTTAAATAAAGACGCTTACCAATTTGCTCAAATAACGGTAATCCAACGGATTTGGAGAGTTGCTTAATTTGACTGGAAACGGTAGGTTGGGTTATAAACAACTCTTCGGCAGCACGAGTAAAACTGCCGTGACGGGCGGTAGCCTCAAAAACTTTTAATTGGTGTAGAGTTGCTTGAATCAAGAGAGGACTATCCTACTTACAGTTCCCTACATCTAGACCAGACAGCCATAGACTCAGGCTTTTATATTTTGAGATCATCATAGGGCATTGTCAATGTTTTGGCAAATGACAACGCCATAATGCAGCAATTCCAAATTCAGAATGTAGTCAAAGATACAAAAGGCTCGATGTATTTACTGGCAAGGGTTTTGCTATGAAAATTGCCAATTAATCAACTAGGAAGAATTCGAGACAGCGAGAGAAACTGAGTCATCAAGCATAAAATCTAAAAGATGATGCCAGCTTTCAAAGAACAGATATTTGGTCAAAGAGAGAATATCTTGAAAGAATCCCTTACGAGTGCCGCGTTGGACGCGAATTCTCTGGTAACGTTCATCAACCAAACCTAAAACCGTGTGCAAGAGAAAAGCCAGCAAATTCAGGGTAAGCAAAACAGAGGCGAGGTGTTGTTTACCATGCCCAAAATTATGCTCTAAGTGATAGCCTCGATTTTTGAGAATATTGTGATTCTCGTTCTCAGTACGCCAACGAGTCCGTCCAGCACGACAGACATCAAGAACGATGTGAGGGGTGAGAAAATGATTGGTAATCCAACTATTGTGATAAAGAAGTTGAGCATCGGATTCGCGGTGGATTTTTAGCTCACACCAGTTAACCAACAAAGCAGGCTGTTGGTCTCGCAGGGGAATCTGATTGAGATAACGGCAGTGCCAAATCTCGAAATACTTCCCATTCCAACGTCGGTGTTGAGTGGTTTTGACTTCTCCATTAGCTTCTAAATAGTTTAACCATTCATAGAGTGTGGGATGAGAAGTCGGTAAACAGACGAAGATAAAGTTGAAATCGTGGTCGAGACAGTGCTGACAAGTGGGCTGACGACTGTACAAGTCATCCCCTAGCAGAGTTATCTTCTGTCCCGCAAACAAACTAGCATGGTTACTTATCCAACGTTTCGCCGCATTTTGCTCACAATCTTGCTTTTCAGAACCGTCTTGAGGGGTAATAAATTCAGGGGGTAAGGAAAAAACTGATTCATGGTCTGGGGAAACAATCACGGGCAATAATGCAGTAATGGAAGTAGGTGACTTTTCCCTGTTTTGACGTTTTGGTTGAACAGCATGGACAATTTACTTTTTCCGAACTGTAGTAATTTGTCCCATCCATTGCTACTAGAAGATTTCCCCTCAATATTTCATAGGCTTTCAAGAATCCCATGCTCCTCAATGCTTGGTAAATTAACCCAAACAAAGGGAATAGACTACTCGCTGCTACCCCATCCACAATGTTGCGAATCTGTTCTACTGTTGGTATTTTTTCTAGTCCAAACAACCTCTGAGCATTATCTCGCCCACAACGGCTGTTAAGCTGACGTTGGTACTCTAAAAATGACTCATTTTGCATAAAAAAGGCGGCAAATGCCCCCAGTATCGCCTCTCTTAGACTATATTTCGTTGCATTACTAACCGAACGGGGGTCATCTATCTTCCCAATGACCTCGTTTAAACAGTGAACGATTCCGTCAAAACTTAGGTCGTTTACTTCCATCTTTCTCTCTGCAAAATCAGTAGACACTTTTCTCTTTATTCATAACTTCCTATAGGTCAAAGTTTTTCTGTCTCTATTTATACCATTTGAATTTGGAATTGCTGGCCATAATGAAAGTCAATGCCATAATCCTCTCAGGGGTTTTGAGGAAAACACTCGAAGCAAAAAACAGAGGGTCTTTAAGAAAGCGAAAACCCCGCTCAACCCCTTGCTGTTGCTTGTAGTGGACAAGCATTTGCTCATCGCTCAACGAGGTTTTATCTAACCCACATTCCGCAGGTAAGTCAAGAGACAAAGTAGTAGTTTTGACATGAAGAGCCAAGAAAGGAAAGAATATGTTTGTGTTTGGAGGTCAAATTAACGATAGTTTGAATGCCGTCAATCTCTAACCAACGGATAAACAGAAAAGACTGAAAGACCCAAAGCAGAGTGGGAATGGCGGTCGGTTTACCCTTTTGATTAGGAATAGTCTGATGGGCAAGAGCCAAAGCCTGTCGTAGACGACGTTGTGCCAAAGTATAAACCAATAAAGAGACAACCATAATCATCATCAAAGCCATAATGCGTTGAGGATTCTTGAGAAAAAGAGCAGAGGCAAAAAAGAAAGGGTCTTTGAGAAAGCGAAAGCCGCGCTCGGTGTTTTGTTGAGCCTTATATTCAGCCTGAGGTGGCCCCCCAAAACTGGACAGTAGTGTAAGCTCTAAATCGAAATCAGGAGAGCTATACTTCAAACGTTCATAATCTGAGATTTATCAAAGCGTTGAAATCGTAAGGTGAGCAGAGAATCAAGCTCCTCCTTATATTTTACGTTAGCATCCTCAAGACATCCTGAAATTGCTGCAGAAAACTGCGTAAAATCTTCATAATATTTTGCGTATAAACACTTCTTCTTCACAAACTTCCACAGTCTTTCAATTAAATTCAAGTTAGGAGAATAAGGAGGTAAGTACAGTAACTCTATTCCTAATGATTCTGCCAACTCCTGTACAATTCGGCATTTTTGATAACGAGCATTGTCTAATACCAACGTAATCGGTATTAATAGTCCTAATTCTGCTATCTTTTCTAGGAGTTCACAAACCTGAGTTCCCGTAATATAAGAACTGTTCGTTACCATAATTACTTCATGGGTAATTGCATTTAATGCTCCTAACACATTAAAACGTTTTCTCCCTGATGGTGACTTAATAAAAATCCTCTTGAAGCACCATATAAAATTTACAAATGCTCCCATTACAAAATGAGAGGCATCTACAAAGAAAACTGCCCTTTTTCCTGCTTTTGCCTCTTCTAGCCTTGGTTCTAGCTCTTTTTCTCTATAGCTATCCTGAGCTTCTACATCTGCTTTTGATGGAATTGTTCCCACCTTTAGACACCTCATTCCTATTGACTTTAAAAATTTTCTGACTTGCGTCGGACTTCTTTTTATTCCTGTTAATTCTTCTATTCTTTTTACTGCTTCATTTATTGTTGCTGGTGGATTTGACTCAAAATATGCCTCAATTGTCCCTTGATGCTCTGTTAACTCGCTTTTCGGGCGATTAAATTTTATTTCTTTTAGTTTTTCTATCCCGCCCTCTTGATAATCACGGATATAGCTTGTCACCGTATTTACTGAAACTCCTGCGAATTGAGCAATTTTTTGATGAGACAATCCCTGACTTTTTAGCCATAAAACTTCCATCTTTAGCTGCACTCTAGGATGCGGGTGATTAAACCGACCGTAAGACAACAGTCTTTTGTCTTCTTCTGTAAATTCTAACTTAATCATTTCTCAGCCTCTTGACTAATTTTTCTATTTTTATTATATTATCTCTTATTTTTAGAATTCGCAACCTGTGACCGTGTTTAGTATATGAGCAACAAGAAAAAACAGTATGGAGCCCAGTTCAAAGCCAAAGTCGCCTTAGAAGCAATTCGAGGAGAGAAAACGGTATCTGAATTAGCCAGTCAATATGAAATTCATCCAACAATGATTAATGGATGGAAACGAAAAGTATTAGACGAAGCTAGTCAAATCTTTGAAACAGAAAACCAAGGAAAAGAAATCAAAGAAAATGCTGAAACTCAGATAAATGAGCTATATCGGCAAATAGGAAAGCTAAAAGTCGAGCGAGATTTTTTAGTGGACAGGTCGGTACAATTGGGGCTACCGACCGAAAAACCTTGGTAGACCCCAAACATTCTGAATTGTGCATTCAACGTCAATGTGAATAATTAGGAATAAATCGTTCGAGTTATTATTACGAACCAAAGGAAATTAGTTCCGAAGAATTGACACTATTGAGACTGTTGGATGAACAATATATGAAAACACCATTTTATGGGAGCAGAAAGATGACAGTATACCTCAACACATTAGGTTATGAGGTAAATCGAAAAAGAGTGATACGATTGATGAATCAAATGGGAATACAAGCAATTTACCCCAAGAAAAGAACAACGTTGCGAAACCCTGAGCATCAAATTTATCCTTACTTATTACGAGACTTAAGCATTGAAAAAGCCAATCAAGTTTGGTGTACCGACATCACCTATTTGCCAATAGGAAAAGGACACTTTTATCTAGTAGCAATTATGGATTGGTTGAGTCGTAAGGTCTTGTCATGGAGGATTAGCAACACTATGGATGTTTATTTTTGTAAGTCAGCATTGGAGGAAGCATTGTCAATTTATGGCAAACCAGACATCTTTAATAGTGATCAAGGAAGCCAATTTACCTCGAAGTACAGGATGTTTAAAGCAAGAAAAAATCCAAATTAGTATGGACAGAAGGGGACGTTGCTATGACAATATTTTTATTGAAAGATTGTGGCGTTCTCTAAAATACGAGTTAATTTACATTTATTCTTTTGAGTATAGAAAACACTTGACAGAAGAGGTAAAAAAATGGTTTAATTTCTATAACAAAGAGCGATTCCATCAAGCTTTAGAATATCAGATGCCAGACCAAGTCTACTGGACAAGTTTGAATTTGGCTTGAGAGGACATTTTTAGTTAGGGAGTCCGTTAACTTCAGAGCTTTACTCCCCGCTATTTTTGTTCAGTCTATTGGGGCCACCTCAATAGTCTGAACCTCAACTTGACTGAGTTGATGATAAGTCAAGGTTTTTGGCCAGAGTTGAGCCTCAGTAAGAGCATCGGCCTCACAAGCAAAATTCTGTCCACAAAGTTTCTGCCATTCTTTTTTGACAACTTTATCGGCTTTCTCAATTTTTTGACTTATAGCTTTATTATCGGACTGGAGACGTTGAGCACTTTCGACCACAAGCCATCGTTGCTGTTCACCCCCATATTCCGAAGCCCTCACTTGCCAACGATAACCGTCCTGTTCACCCTGCTGCCATTGGTCTTCTGATATATTTGCCAAAGTCTCAGTGGCTTCTTTCAGAGGGACACGACTTAACCATTGAATTGACCTCGCCATGCCCACATTTTCCGCCGTATAAAAAGCTCCATCCATCACCGATAAACCTTCCATATTCAACGTTTCTTGACAGTCTTTGATTATCTGGGGAAACACCTTTTTATCCGATTCATTGCCATCTCCTAATTGCATAAAGAGAGGGACACCACCATCCATCCGTGTCAACTTAAAGGAATGGGTTCCCAAATTTGTTGATTGAGAGCGGCCTTTTCTCGATGTCGCTTTCTCTCAGCTTTGACCAAACCAAATAACTTAGCACGTTCAGCCAGATAGGTTACTGTATCAGGCTTTTCTCCTCTAGCAATAGCCTTCGCTACATAGTATAGACTCCGAAACACCATCTCTACTGAGATTTTTTCTTTCGGTTGATTTAGAGCAATCGCCACTTCCCCTACCAATTGATTTAAGACCGTATAGAAAATCAAAGTGCAAATAATCTGGATTTGGACACCATTCTTATTCCCTACCCATAAATAGGCTAGTCCTAAAAGTCTTTTCGTTAATAAAAAGGCTTCTTCGATTGTCCATCGTCTTCGATATAAATCACAGACCTCTTCGGCGGACAGTTGTTCGGGAGACAACACATTTGTTAAATACTGATACCAGATTGTTCCCCATAATACTGAGACTAATCTCACCGGATGCTTGCAAGGATTAGAACGGTAATTTCCCATAATGATAATCTCATCTCTGTAATGACTACCTTGAGACAATACTTGTTTGGTTTTGTAAGATGTACCCGCTCTAAATCTGGTTAGAAAAAACTTTTTAGCTTCTGTTAACAAATCAAACCACACAAAGCTAAAAAATCCCATATCTACGAGAATTAAACCATTTTCTGGTAATTTAGCTGCCAATTCTTCACACCATATTTTATCATTTGATTTATCATTTTCTGTGTACCATAAAGTAACGGGTCTTTGGGTAAAGGCTTCCACTACCATCATTATTTTACCCCCCAATTTACTCTTTTCTTCTTTACTTATTTTCATATTTTTCCTTATCTGCTCTAGCGTTGAGCCATCTGCTATCCACACTGCACTAAACTTTTCTCTTATTTTTTCCCATTTTTCTCCTACTTGGAGCTTCTTCCCTTTTTCGGCTGCTTTTTCTAACACTTCTTTTAGTAATATTGCAAATATTTCGGCTGGCACATTCATCATTCTTTTTGATACTGCCTGTTTGCTTACTTTTAATGATGCTACCCATAGCAATCCCTCTTCCTCTAACAGTCTTACCGCTTCACTTATACCCGCTATTTGACGATACACTATACTTAACACTAATGCCACCATTACTGGTAAATTTAGCACCCTATCTCTCATCATTTTCTCATGAGTTCCCTGTAAATATTTTAATGGTGTAAACATTGTGGGTTCTAGTAATTCAAACAACTCTTTTGTTATTTCAGGGATTTCTACCCCTGGCTGATTTGTCTTACGACGTAAGTCTGGGTTTCCTTTTCTCCGAGGATGTTGTCTTGCCATTTGTTTTTTGCTCACTTTTTTATATACTAACCTTTTTTTCAGCCTACTCTTACTTCCGCCTGCTTTTAGGCTAATCTTTTGTGAGTAGGCATTTTGGCTTAAGTTGACACCAATGACCACCATCTCCACTACATATCATATTTAACATAAACTGTTTTAGGTCTGGTCGTTTATCTCTGGAATAACCAAATTTTATTTTTATGGCTTTTGTCTGCTCGTCTTCCTCATCTTCTATCCTTTCCTTATACTTCCCTTGTACAGACATTGAGGTTGAGTCTAAATGCTTTGACTTTTGTTCTATTCCAAAGATTGCTGCCGCTTTTAGGACTATTTTCGTGAACCGGTTTTTTACCCCCACTCCAAATACCTTATCCAATGACCTTCCTAGCTTGTCATCATTTAAATCTTCTGCTTTTATTCCTTCTCCTAATAGGTGTTCTAATGCTTTTCCTTTAAAAAACTCACTCAACAAATATAACGGAGCATTGATACATCCTAAGCAGTTTAATATCATTGCTTTTACTATTGTACCTACACTGAGCTTTTCTTGAGGATGAGTTCCCACTTCCTCATCGATAATTTCTACTAAACCCATTTCATCTATAATTCCCGCTACGATTCCTAAGTGGTCGAGGTCTTTAATATTTAGGGCTTGCTGAAAAAGTCAAAAAACGAAAGAAATGTGGGTTAGGGAAGTATGGACTGAAAAAGCATAGATAACTTATCCTTATGGAAACAAATCAAAATACAGATTTTGTTTAATCTATTGTTCCTTTCTGTCTAAAAAGGTCAACACAAATCACTCCTCACAAAAGAGAGGAAAATTAACACCATTTTTCACAAGAAAAACGACTCTACAACTTTTTACTTTTTGTCTTCTGAAGTAGAGTAGAAAGATTCATTACCAAAAAGTTCATCGCAATTACCGTTTCCGAGGTCTCAGGTAGTTTGGCCATCACTCGACCAAGACTAAATTTCCTCTTTCCCTGTCCGAATTTACCCTCAATGGCATTACGCACTCTTTCATCTGAGCGTGCCTCTTTCTTTTTTTCTTTGCTCACCTCTTTCGGCGGTCTTCCCAATCGGGGACCACTCATTCTTATATCCCTTTCTTTACAATAAGCTCGATTCGCTTTTGTTCGATAGATTTTATCCACATGAACCGATTCCGGATAACATCCTGTTTCCCTTTTATATTCTTCTATTCGCGCTTGTAAATCTCCCGATTCGTTGTAATTATCCCAACTTAATTTGTCTAAGAAGACAAAGCCATTCACATTACTTGCCGATATTTTAGCTCCAAACTCTACTGCTTTTCCCGCTTTTCCACGCACTATTGGACGCACGTGAGGTTGGCTTACACTCACAATTCTGTTTTCTACTTTATTTGTCTTTTTTTCATACATTTCTAACTGTTGCTCATACACTTTTCCTATCGTTACAAGCTCTTCTTGCTCTTTTTTCGTTAGTTTTTCTAACTTTGCTCCCTCTTCTATCATTTTTTCTATATGAGACAAGTTTCTTTTTATATATCCTAGTTGTTTTTTTGTTCCTTTTCTTCTTTCTTTTTTTGACACACGACGTTTTTTTGCTATGGCTAAGTACTCTTTTCTTGCCACTTCCCTATAAGTCCTCGGCTTTTCTTTCCTTTTCTCTTTTATTTCTTCATACAGCTTATCTATTATTTTTTCTGTTTTTTCTCTGGCATCATTCAATATTCCTATATCCGTTGGATATTTTATATCTGCTGGTGTACAAGTCGCATCTAACAATAACTTTCCTTCATTTTCTTTTTTTTCTGACGCTACACCCGTCGCTTTTTTTTCTATTTCTTTATTAATTTTATTTATTAATTCCATTCCTATTTTTTTACGAAAATGAACCATCGGCACTGGTATCGTCTAGCTAGAAGCTATAAACGTTGCAATACAAGAGGTTCAACAAATCAGGCGAATTTGGAGTAAGTCCTCCCAAGTTAACCCTTTTTGAATTATACCGAGAGCTACCGCAGGAACTTTTTTCGTCGTAAAATGGCTGCGAACAAAGTTATGAACCATCCAGAAAATATCTAGCACTCGCTGTAATCCCACAACAGATTTAGCATAAGTATTTGTTCGACGACGAAAGGCGGCTAAATAGCGTCGTAGAGAACTATTAAATGCCTCAACGTGGTTGGCATGAACATCCTTGTCTTCTGGTTTTTCTGTTGTCTCAGGATGTTCAGTTTTCGGAGTTTCTACTTTCTCTAGTTTACCCTCAGAATCTCGACGTTTACTACTCTTATTTTTTAATCTTACCACCATACCCTTCGGTAATACTTTGGTGGGACGACCTCGCTTCCCAGTCCTTAATACTTCGTGACAAATATTAAATAGCAGTTGACTATATCGCTTTTCTCCATCTGTAAATAACTGGAGAGATTCTGCACTCCTTTCAAATAATTCCGCTACCGTCATCATTGCTTCTAGAAATAATTTCTGCTCTTTTTTACCACATTTTAAATGCCAAATAAAGCGGCTAGCCCTGTCCATGAGCACGATTGTCCACCCCTCAGAGGCACTTGCTTCTTTATTTTTTCCAACTTTTGTGTATAGTTCATCCCCTTCTATTACTAATTTAACAAATTCATTCACTAAGGCGTATAAAAATAATGTCTCTTGTAATCCTGATAATTTCTTTTCCCAATTCAATATTGTTGTTTTTGCGTAGCCGAATACTCGGGCTGCTGCATTTAATCCTATTCCTTCCATTCTGGCTTTTAATACTTTTACAATTTCACTTAATGGGGTTTCTAAGCCAGCGATTACGCTACCATAAGTCTCAGCAAAACAAGAACCACATTCTTGACAGATGAACATTTTACGTTCCCCGTTACCTTTCGTTTGGTAATGAGAATGTATTTTTACTTTTTCACTATAGCAATGAGGGCAGTTTTTCTGAAATAAGGCTTCCTCTTTCTCTTGAGGTAAGCCAATATCACTTAGGAGGTCAATTGAGCTTTTATTCAATGTTGACATTGCTTTCCGTTTTCCCTTTCTTTAATATAATGACAATAATAATAGTATAACAAAAACGGGAATATGTCCAGTCGTAAGTTATTTTCTATTTTCTCAAACTCTTACACCATAACTTTTTCTAGCTTTGATCACACGATACCAGTACCGAACCATCATTGACGCATTAAATGCTTCTTTGCTACTATAGCTTTCCATTCCTATAAAGTACTGTAAATAAGGGTTCTCTTTTATTTGTTCTACTGTTTCTCTGTCACTTTTTCCTGAAATTTCTTTGATAATTAATGCTCCTAATGCCATTCTAAATGATTTGGCTGGGGCTCCTTTTTTTTCTGTGAAGTTTTTTGCATATTCTTCCTCATATTCTTCCCAAAGAATCATTTTTGACATTTCTATCCAACGATTTTCTTCGTCTAACTGCCCGCCGAACAGATTTTTCAAGTTTTCTGGTGTTTCAATTGAGTACTGTTGCTTTCGGTACATCTGCTTTCTCTCTTCTTAATGCAATGGTTTTGAGGCATTCTACCCTATTTTCGTGCATTCTAGCGGTTCTTAATTCGCCTACTATTTTTCTCCGTAAAGGTTTCAGCTTTTTTCAGCAAGCCCTATTTAGGTTATTCATTTTTACTGTTGATTCTATCTAAGACAAGACTCCATTTTAGAACTTTATTGACATTTTTTATCCTTGCCCGAAATCAATGCACAAGTACCGATACTAGCTCGCGTGAACTAGTGCTCCTCTTCGACAACCTGCGGAATGTGGGTTTGAGAGTCAGGGCGAACGCATCTTATTTTTGAAAGGTAGGCTGGATAAGGGTTTCCGAGATCATGATTGATTTTTTATGAAACGCTGAAAATCTTATCAGATAAGGAGTCTAGAATTTAGATGCGTTTGCCCTGATTTGAGAGTGATAAAATTTAGGATAAAAACGGCAATAAAAAGATCACAAAGTAGTAAACCAATGGGGCGGTAAATACGTAGCTGTCAGTTCGATCCAGAATACCGCCATGGCCTGGAATCAATTCTCCTGAATCCTTTACCCCCGCATCGCGCTTCATCATCGATTCGGTTAAGTCCCCTAGCAAGCTCACGATGCCAATCAACATTCCCAGTAAGGCTCCAGTAATTTCCCAATAGGGCCAGTTAAGATACCAGGCTCCCAGTTCCGCGACGAGAATGCTGCCTAGTACTCCCCAAAGGGCTCCTTCTACGGTTTTTTTGGGACTAATATCGGATAATCGAGTGCGTCCTAACCATTTGCCCATGCAATAACCTCCTATATCGGCTGCCCAAATACAACTAAAGGCCAGAAATGTCACCATTAAACCAGAGGGAAAAAGTTCGGGATGAGTCCAGGATTCTGGCCAGTAGCCCATGAGCGGTAGATTGCTGGTAATACTATCTAGGTTTTCAGGAAAATTGGGCAATCCTAACCGCAGCCGTACCCAGTAGCTTGGTAAATAGCCCCCATAGAATAAACCCAGCAGAGAAGTGGAAATATCCGCGATTGTGGCCATTTTCGGCTGAAATAACAGGTAAAAACAAATTAACGTTCCTGTGAGTGGGAAAAAGGCATCGGTAAGTTGAGGCGTGACAGTGGCACTAATTAATAACAGTAACGAGAGAACAATCGTTGTTTTGTTTGCGGGTGTAATTCCTTTGGCTCGGACTAATTGAAAATATTCCCGTAGGCCCAGATAAATGACGAGGGCGATCGCGGCGGCAAAATACCAACCACCCAGAATGAGCATTCCCAAAGCAAGGGAAATAGCAATAATCGTGCTTACAATCCGAGTCCAAGGCATAGCAAGGGAGGGCTGCGTTTGAAAATTAGACTGGGGAAGACCGGCTAAGGTAAAAAAAATGTTAGTTAATCTTAAATGGCCATTAACCTTTCCTTATTGTATGGTATGTCAAACTTGCCGCTTGCCTTTGGTTCTCCATTTACTAGACTTGTACCAAGGCTGGTTCATCATGTTTTCACGTTAAGTTAAAAAGGAGTCTTTTAAAGAGGTTTTTCGCCACTGAGAATGAATACGGGATCAACGGCGGCAAAGGTTTGGTGCAGACCCCTGGTTTCCAAGCGATTAACCCCTGCCTGAACAACTTCCACATTACGAGCTTGTAATTCAGCTAAACCTTCAGAAATCAAATAGAGAGATTCCAGATTGCTGGCGGTGGCAACCACTCGACCTTCGGGTTCCAGATATTTCCAAATCTCCGTCAGGATTCCTTTGATCGGTCTGCCGCCTTCAATACAAACTCGGTCGGGTAACGGCTTCATTGTCGCTAAACATTCTGGCGCGCTTCCTTCTAAGACTTGTACATTTTTTACCCCAAAGCGATCGCAGTTACGACGAATCAGACTGGCAACTTCCTCATCTCGTTCAACGGCAATAATCGTACTTTCGGGACAGAGTAAGGCCAGTTCAATAGGAATGGTTCCTGTACCAGCTCCAATATCCCAGATCACTGACTCGGCTTGCAGACGCAGGGCAGAAATGAGTAAGAGACGAACTTCCCGTTTACTTAAGGGAATTCCTGGCAAACGCTCAAAAAGATGATCGGTAATGCCAGGAGTTTTGTAAGGCCAGAGCATGAAATCTTAACCAGTGAGGTAAAGGAGCGTAATAGCCTAGCTCAAAAAATCAGGGAAAACTACTCTCCCAAAATTAGAAAGCATAGGCTTTATCTAGCTTAACTGATGGAATCAGAATAGTTTTCTTCTAGGGAAATTTGAACCGGTTTTACCCCCCAAATTTCATTGCAATATTCTCGAATGGTGCGATCGCTCGAAAATTTACCCATGCGAGCCGCATTTAGAATTGACATTTTTGTCCATTTTTCCTGATCCAGATAGGTTTTACTGACTAACTCCTGACAGTCAACATAGGACTGATAGTCTGCCAGTAAAATATAGGGATCATGGTACAAAAGAGAATCCACAATGGGACGGAAAAGATCCTGATCGCCATGAGAGAAATAACCGTTGGCAATCCGATCTAAAACCAGTTTCAACTCTTCATTACTTTCGTAGTAGGACATCGGCTGATAACCCTGGGCTTTGATGGCATAGACTTCCTCGGCGGTTAAACCAAACAAGAAAAAGTTTTCCGGGCCAGCTTCCTCCCTGATTTCAATATTGGCCCCATCCAAGGTTCCAATGGTCAACGCTCCGTTCATCGCAAACTTCATATTGCCTGTACCCGATGCTTCCTTACCGGCTGTCGAAATTTGTTCTGAGAGATCCGCCGCCGGATAAATCCGTTGACCCAGAGAAACGTTGAAATTGGGTAAATAGACGACCTTGAGACGACCGCGCACATCAGGATCTTTGTTGACGACCTCACCCACTGCATTCACCAATTTGATAATCAGCTTGGCCATGAAGTAGCCTGGGGCCGCTTTTCCCCCAAAAAGGAAGGTACGAGGCGTGATCTCAATATTCGGATTTTGTTTAATGCGGTTGTAGAGAGAAATAATTTCTAAAACGGCTAGATGCTGACGCTTATACTCGTGAATCCGTTTGACTTGAACATCAAAGAGCGAATTAGTATCCACTTCAATATTGCGATATTTGAGCATATAGGCAGCCAAACTGCGCTTATTATCCTGCTTAATTTCTCGCCAACGGTGACAAAAATCACTGTCATTGATGAAGGCTTCTATTTGTCGCATTTCATCTAAATTTTTCAGCCAACCATCGCCAATTTTTTCCGTAACTAGCTCGGCCAGTTTCGGATTGCTGAGTAAGATCCAGCGTCGGGGGGTGACACCGTTAGTTTTATTGAAGAATTTTTGGGGCCAGAGTTTGGCAAAGTCCCGTAGGGTGTCTTTTTTCAAGAGTTCGGTATGCAGGGCGGCAACACCATTAATGGCATGACTACCCACACAGGCTAGATTGGCCATGCGGATTTGCTTACCATAGCCTTCCTCAATCAAAGACAAACTGCTAACCAGATGCTCGTCTTCTGGGAACCAGGTCTGAAGGTCTTCTAGAAAACGATGATTGATTTCATAAATAATTTCGAGATGGCGAGGTAATAGTTTTTCAAAGAGGCTGACTGACCAGCGTTCTAGAGCCTCTGGCATGAGGGTATGGTTGGTATAGGCAAAGGTTTTTTGGGTGATATCCCAGGCAATATTCCAGTCATAATTGTACTGATCTACCAATAGTCGCATTAATTCGGCGATCGCCACTGCCGGATGGGTATCATTGAGTTGGATCGCAGCCCGTTCATGGAGATTATCTAGATTATCGTGGGTGCGGAGATGAATCCGAATGAGATCCTGAAGAGAAGCTGAGACAAAGAAATACTGTTGGGCCAGACGTAACTCCCGTCCCGCCGGTGTATTGTCGTTGGGATAGAGAACCTTAGAAATGGTTTCCGCATCCATTTTTTCTGCTACGGCCCGATCATAAAGACCGGCATTAAAGGCTTCAAAGTTAAATTCTTCACTGGCTTCAGCTTTCCACAGCCGTAGCGGGTTAACGGTATTGGTTTGATAGCCAGGCACTGGGGTATCGTAGGGAATCGCTAAAATACTGCGTTCAGGAATCCAGACCACTTTGGGATGGCCCTTTTCGTTATGGGCAATTTCCGTATGGCCCCCTAATTTTACTTCGACCGACTCATCAGGACGGGGTAATTCCCAGGGATTACCGAAACGTAACCAGTTATCCGGTACTTCTACCTGCCAGCCATCCTGAATGCGCTGATGGAAGATACCAAACTCATAACGAATACCATAGCCGATCGCTGGAACCTCCAAAGAGGCAAGAGAATCCAAAAAACAGGCGACTAATCGTCCCAATCCGCCATTGCCCAAACCAGGATCAGGCTCCTGCTCAATAATCTCGTCCAGATCTAGTCCGAGTTCGGTCATGACCTGGTTAATCTTTTCGTACAGTCCTAAATTAATCAGGTTGTTACCCAAATGCCTTCCCATTAAGAATTCTGCTGAAAGATAGCAAACCACCTTGACTTGTTCTTCTCGGTAGGTACGAACAGTTTTTAGGAAACGGTGCAACAGGCGATCGCGGATTGTGTAAGCCAGGGCCACGTAATAGTCATAAAGAGCGGCTTGGGAACGATCAATGCCCTGAAGATAAAAAAGATTATCCAGAAAAGCGCGCTTGAGAGTTTCCACACTCATCCCAGTCCGATCATCCTCGATCTGAATGGTGGGTGCTTTATGGAGAACGGGCGTTTGTAGGTCGTTTTTTTCGAGCATGGTTAATCCTTAAAACCGATAATACCGGATAGTTGTCTGGCAGGGGGACTTGCGGTCACAGAGGTATGATAAGCGATCTCCGAGATCTATGACCCAGGGGGCGGGTTGAGACGATTTCACCCTAATAAGTTATAGTTTATTCCTTAACGCCTTTTTAGGCGGATTTCCCTGTCAATCGGCGATCGCGCTCTCTAAATCAACAATCGATGACAAGAATAGATAGAATGAAAGCCCAAGCACTTAAATTTTCTCTTCGTTTGGTGGCAATCCTTCTCTAGTGACTGTCTCAGAACCGATATAGTTGTCTCGAACTAACTTGACAGTTTATAAGATTAGACCTACTATCTCTTTTGTCAGTAGAAAAGAACTGATACTTGTCCATTGGCCCCTTTGCTCGATAGTCCTACATGTCCCAATTTTAATGAGGTGATAAATTTTACTGAATAGGTTGTCGTTTTTGTAAATTCCGTGTAGCATGTGCTCTAGGTTATGACTCTGTTTATAATCTGAAGAAGTAAAACTAAATCCCATTCCTAGCCCAGTAGTTTTCTACTGTAAACCGAAGGAGAAGACACCATTTGAGTGCACTCTAAAGTTTTGGTTGGTAGGGATATTATTGTCTAAATTCAGTTTAATTACGTAGTTCAGTATCAACCTTAATTTATCTCAAATCAGTTTAATCACGTAGTTAAGTGTTGTTATTGTTTGTTAGTATTTCCATGGTTTTCAAAAAAAGTAATCTTAAGTTGATCTTTTAGATCAAGTCTAGTTATTTTACCTACTATTCTTCATGAGAGCTAATGTCTAATAAGCGTAGCAACAGAAGCAAAACTCCTAAATTTTATTGCCCTTACTGTGATCGTCGTCTATGGCGAGAAGGCACAGGAAAGCATAGTCTCTTCTTTCAGGGAGCAGATGAGATTCAGCAGCAATTCGGCTTAACCAAAAAGAAAGCAAGTCTATTAGTTGGACAAAGTTTCGTTCAAGTAGATCGCTCCGTTTGGTTAGAAGAATTTTTCTGTCAAGTTGATGGAAAGATGTGGCTGAAAGTCTCTAAAGATTTAGATGGAACTATTACGACACAAGTAGCCGACCAGAAGCACTGGAAGCAATCAACTAACACGATTGATCCAAATAAACCGAATCCTTCCGTAAGTGAGTTTACCTACCGTATGAGTCGTAAATCAGCCAGAATTTAAACCCTAAATAAAGATTTTAGTGACAGGAGCGGCTGGCTTCATCGGTTTTCATTTCTGCAAGCGTCTCCTTGATGAAGGAAACAATCTATTAGAAATAGATAACTCTCTTCTGTTAGACTAGGAAGACATTTTCAGAACCCAAATACTGAAATCCTTCCATAGCAAGACTTTTAGGCTATTTAAGTTAGGAGGAAAAACACATTTTATTTTATACTCAGAAATAACGACAGAATCCTTGTTGAGAAAAAGTTGTAAGATTTGAGATTTAAAATCATTTCCAAAAGTAACAAAAGAGAGATAAGTACCTAGACAAAGTTGTTTACACAAGGCGATCCTTATACAGTAAGGCTTCTGCGCTTGTCTAATGGGTAATTTATTTTGGAGAACCACTTAATTCAAATAACTATAATGAAGATTTTAGTGACAGGAGCGGCTGGTTTTATCGGCTTTCACCTATGCCAACGACTTCTAAATGAAGGAAACGATGTATTAGGAATAGATAATCTTAACAATTATTATGATGTAACTCTCAAAAAAGCTCGATTAGAGCAACTAGAATCACAAAAGAACTTTCGCTTTCTGAAGTTAGACATTTCTGATCAGAATAGTATTAGCGATTTGTTTGCTCATGAGCTTCCTCAACGTGTTGTGCATTTAGCAGCTCAAGCAGGAGTAAGATACTCTATCCAGAATCCTTACGCCTATGTTGATAGTAACTTAGTCGGCTTTGTTAATATTTTAGAAGGATGCCGCAATCAAAGCATTGAACACCTCGTTTATGCTTCCTCCAGTTCTGTCTATGGTGCTAATACCAAAATTCCTTTTTCAGTTCACGATAATGTGGATCATCCTGTCAGCCTTTATGCCGCCACGAAAAAAGCTAATGAATTGATGGCTCATACCTATAGTCATCTCTACGGTTTACCAACAACAGGATTGCGTTTTTTTACAGTCTATGGCCCTTGGGGAAGACCCGATATGGCTTATTTCTTATTCACCAAGGCAATTTTAGCGGGAGAACCCATTAAGGTTTTTAATAATGGCAATATGAAGAGGGACTTTACTTATATTGATGACATTATAGAAGGGGTAGTAAGAGTTTTAAATAAAATTCCAGAGACAAATGCTAGTTGGAATACTAGTCAGCCAGACCCTAGCAGTAGTCTTGCCCCTTATCGATTGTACAACATTGGCAATCATAATCCTGTAGAATTAATCCATTTCCTTGAGCTTTTAGAGGATTATCTTGGACAAAAAGCTGATAAAAATTTCTTATCAATGCAAATGGGAGATGTTAAAGAGACCTACGCTGATATAGATGATTTGATGAAGGATGTGGATTTTTTTCCTAAAATATCTCTTCAAATAGGATTAGAGTGTTTTGTTTCCTGGTATCGCACATTTTACTCTATTTAAAAGCAGAAAAACTGGCGTTGTCAAATTTAAAGATGATTTGGCTCTGCGTAGATTTGAAAACGCTTTGATAGTATGGCTTTCATTGTGTTGCAATTCTTTTTTCATCTTCTGTTCTGACAACGCCGAAAAATTTATATACCAAAAATGAAACAAAGTAATAATTTAATCCAAGAACTCAGACAATTACTTAGTTATCTAGATAACCGTCGTCGCTCTCAATTAGCTCTTTTAATTATATTAATGCTCTTATCTTCACTTAGTGAAGTGGTTAGTCTTGGTGCTGTAATCCCCTTTCTTGGGGCATTGAGCAATACAAGTAGTTTGTTAGACAATCCCACTCTCAAGCCGATACTAGCTTTTTTCAATATACAATCTTCTTATCATTTGGTAATAGCACTATCTGTTATATTTATTGTTGCCGTAATCTTTACAAGTGTTATACGAATCCTGACAATCAATATTCAAACTCATTTAGCGGCGATTATTTCTAGCGATTTAAGCTGTCAAATTTATAACAAGACTTTACTCCAGCCCTATGAATTTCATTTAATGCAGAATAGTAGCGAATTAATTAATTCTGTTACGACTGATACCCGCCAATTAACGAATGCTATCCTCATTCCTTTAATTAGTGCGGTAAGCACAAGCTTTATCTCCGTTGCTTTGATACTCGCATTGTTTCTAATTAATACATTTGCTGCATTTTTTGTGGTTTTTGTCTTGGGTGGAATTTTTGTGCTTTTATATTTTTTACGAAGAAAGTTACTCGCTCAAAATAGCCAAGTTTTAGTCGCCAACACCCAAAAGCAAATTAGGGTTGTACAAGAAAGTCTCGGAGGCATCAGAGATGTATTGCTGGGAGGAACCCATCGTTTCTTTCAGACTGCCTATCGAAATTCTGACCGTCCTTTTCGTCACGCCCTTGCATCGAATACCACTCTCAGTTTGACACCTCGTTACATTGTTGAAGGTGCTGCCATGGTCGCAATGGCACTGTTGGCTCTTAGTTTAGGCAAGGATGGGGATTTTAGTCTTGCAGTACCCGTTTTAGGCAGTTTAGCATTGGGTGCTAACCGTTTATTACCTGCCTTACAACAAACGTTTTCTTCCCTTGTCAAAATTCAGGGAGCGAGGTCTTCTCTAAGAAGACTATTGGCGGGCTTACAACTCGGAGTCGATCCTTTGAGTAATTGGCAACCCGAAGAAGGACTGGTTTTGGAGAAAGCTCTTGTTTTTGAGAATGTGTGGTTTCGCTACAGTGAACAGACAAGCTGGGTTATCAAAAATCTAAATTTAACAATCAACGCCAAGACTACTGTTGGTTTTGTCGGCAGTACTGGTAGCGGTAAAAGTACGACAGCAGACTTGATTTTAGGTTTACTAAAACCTAAAAAAGGAATCATATGGGTTGATGGTAAACCTTTAGAGGGAGAACGACAACGCCAATGGCAAGGCTGCCTTGCCCACGTTCCCCAACATATATTCCTGTCTGATGCAACAATCACTGAAAATATTGCTTTTGGTATGCCTTTAAGTCAAATAGATCTAGCAAGGGTAGAAAAATCAGCTAAATTGGCTCAAATTGATCATTTTATTCAGGGATTGCCTGATAAATATAATACTTTTGTTGGTGAAAGAGGAGTTCGTCTGAGTGGAGGACAAAAGCAACGAATCGGAATTGCGAGAGCTTTATATGGAGAAACTTCAGTCATTATTTTTGATGAGGCTACCAGTGCTCTAGATAATTCAACAGAACGGGATGTTATGGAATCAATTGTAAACTTAAGTCATCACTTCACCGTTATTTTGATCGCTCATCGCCTAAGCACAGTTGCAGTCTGTGATCGTATTTTTGAATTAAATCAGGGTCAGTTAGTTTGTGAAGGAACTTATCAGGAACTATTAGAAAAATCTCCTACCTTTAGAAATATGGCATCAAGTTTCTAAAAATTGGGATTAAACTTATTTATTATCATATTCATTTTGCAAACCAAAAACTTAATCAAAATTTCCCCGCCGCAAGCGGACGGGGTATGGAAGATGTTTTGATCGCAAACCGACGGTTTCCATTGCGACTTTAAATTTTTCGCTGTAAGCAGCGGGGAATTAACCCAAGAAAGATTAAATGGGTGTGATTCAGTGTACGGAAGAAAAATGCCGTGTGAAGAAATATGTTAAGATATAGCCCTTTTAATCACCCCTGACGAGGCGAAATGCTTACTAAGCAAAGTTCGTAAAAAAACTGAACTTTTACTTTGAGTTTCTAATAAAAGCCGTATGTCAACAAAATTTTTTAAAAAACTTCTTAGACAATTATTTCCATCTCCCCAGCAAAAAATTCACAGATACTACAAATTATCAAGGTATTTCAGCGTACAGGGTTATCATTTTCTTGCAAAATTGATTCGTGAGCGACAGGCAAAGTATGGATGTTATATTTCCGAAAAAGCAATTATTCATCCTAGTGTTCAATTCGCACATCCTGTCGGAATTGTCATTGGTGAAGATGTTGTTATAGAAGAGAATGTTAAAATCTGGCAAAATGTTACCCTCGGTAGTCATGGCAAAGAAGATTCTCCACAAGAATATCCCTATGTTGAGTCTGGTGTAAAAATCTTTTCAGGTGCTGTTATCATAGGGAAAGTTAGAATTGGTAAGAATGCCATTATCGGAGCTAATTGTGTCGTGGTAAGTGACGTTCCTGAAAATAGTATAGCAGTAGGAGTACCTTATAAGAAAGTATGAATTTAGATGAGATTTGTATTATTACTCCGGTTTTTATATATGCTTTGTCCCATGCAAGAAAAAGTTTTATTGGCTTCCTATACAACATGGAAAGTAGGAGGAGAAGCTCTATGGTTAGCCGAACCCAAGTTGAGTGAAATTCGTGAGCTGGTAGCATGGGCGCAAGAAAGATCCATTCCTCTTTATTTTCTCGGTCGTGGTTCGAATGTGTTAATTGATGATGGCGGACTGCCTGGTTTAGTCATCTTAACTCGCAATTCTCTCACTGAGTTAAGACGTGAAGGCGATAATATCATTGCAGGCAGTGGCGTATTTTTACCTCATCTTTCCAAGTTTGCAGCGAAAGAAGGTTTTTCTGGGTTCGAGTTTCTGATTGGTATTCCTGGTACAGTCGGTGGGGCGATCGCCATGAATGCGGGGTTAACGGTTTTTCGCCCTCGTGAAATAGCAGAAACAGTTAAGGATTTTGATGTAATAAATCTAGATGGCAGTATTGAAACCCTAACAATGAAAGATGTTCAAGCTAGTTATCGTTATACTGATTTGCTGAATGGTAAACGATTAATTTTGCAAGCTCGCTTTTCTTTAACAGAAGAAGGCAATCCTTATGAGATCAAGAATAATACTTTTGCACATCTTGCTGAACGTAAGCGAAAACAACCGCTAGATAAGCTTACTGCTGGCAGTACTTTTAAGTCGCCTTCAGGAAGCCATGGAGCCGGCTGGTATATTGAACAAGCTGGTTTAAAGGGTGTTCAAGTTGGTGGAGCAAGAGTTAGCCCAGTCCATGCAAACTGGATCGAAAATTTAGGTAGCGCGACAGCCGAGGATATTCGACAGCTAATCATCCATATTCAAAGCACCGTTGAAAGTAAAATTGGAATCAAGCTAGAACCTGAAGTTCGCTTCCTACCTTAAAAGAATAATGGAAACTCTAAATCAGCTTGTTATTTATCCTTCCCGTTTAATAGGCGAAGTAAAAGTCAGTGGGGCCAAAAATTCTTCTCTTCGCCTTTTAGCAGCTTCTCTATTAACATCAGCTCCTGTTCGACTCAAAAACTATCCTAGTACCCTGCTCGATGCTTGTCTTCACGTCGAGATGCTTGAAGCATTAGGTAAAAAATGTAGTTTAATCAATGCAAATGAAATAGAAATTACAGAATTGAGCACTCCTCCCTCAGAATTATCGTGGAATAAGCGTTCAATTCGTAATACTTTACTAATTCTGGGCGCGTTAGTTAGTCGTACGGGTCAAGGTAAGGTTCCTCTACCAGGAGGTTGCCAATTGGGGGATCGAAAATACGATATTCATGTGCTGGTATTGGAATCCCTCGGTGCTAAAGTGTGGGAAGAAAATAGTTACCTTTGTGCGGAAATTCCCAATCGTAAAAAGCTTAAAGGAACAGATATTTTTCTGCCAATCCGTTCCACAGGAGCGACAGAAAATAGTATTATTGCTTCGTGTTTGGCAGAAGGTACAACCCGTATTTGGGGCCCTCATATTCGTCCCGAAATTCACGATTTGATTAAGTTTTTACAATCTCTAGGAGCAAAAATAGAAGTACATGGACAAGAGAGTATCTTTGTCGAAGGAGTTAACGAATTAGGTGGAAACAGCCATGAAATTATTGCCGATAATGTTGAAGCTCTAACCTGGCTCATCGGCTCAGCTATAACGAATGGAGATGTAGAAATCATCGATTTTCCCTTTGAACATTTAGAAGTTCCCCTTATTCATCTACGAGAAAGTGGAGTTCGTTTCTATCGCTCAGAAAATCGTCTCATTGTTAGGGGTTCTAAATGCTATCCTATTGATATAAGTACAGGCCCATATCCTGGTATTAATTCAGATATGCAGCCTCTTTTTGCTGTTTTGGGAGCGATGGCAAAAGGAGAAAGTAGAATTATTGATCTACGATTTCCAGGACGTTACACTTACGCAGAAGAATTGGCAAAAATGGGCATGAACTATGAAATAAAAGAGAATCTTTTATTGATTCAAGGCGGCAACAATCTTCAAGGTACTGAAGTGAAAGCTTTAGATTTAAGAGCAGGAGCTGCACTAATGATTGCAGGTTTTATAGCAAACACTCCAACTACGATTACCCATGCCTGGCAAATTTCAAGAGGCTATGACCAACTGGATAAAAAATTATCTCAACTGGGTGCCATTGCTTTGTTCAAGAACTAGTTATACTTTCCATTTTCGATAAATAACTCTTATAAATAATCCCTAGTTATTTGTTTATTTTTTCAGTGTAAATATCTTAGTTAAAAAAGTAACTAAATCAAATACTTCTCAAATGGTTAATCAACCACTTATTTCTGTTATTTCCTGTTTTTATAATCGTTCTAATTCTGTACAACCTTCTGTTGACAGCTTACTCAATCAGACATACTCAAATATTGAAGTTATTTTAGTCAATGATGGCTCCACCGATAACACGCTAGAGAAACTTGCCGCTTATCAAGATCCACGAGTTCGTCTAATTACTCATGACAATAAAGGGTTTGTTCGTGCATTATGTAATGCAATTTCTTTATCCCAAGGAGAATTAATAGCAATTCATGGTTCTGGTGATATTTCTTTACCTCAGCGAATAGAGAGACAAGTTGAACTTTTGATCAAGAATCCCGATGTTGGAGTTGTCGGTTGTCATATTAAATATTTCAATATAGTCCAAAATCAGTGGGTATTTATCCGTCGAATAGTTAATCCAGATCAATTTTCTCAATTAATAAGAGGTAATATATTTTTACATGGTGAAATTATGTTTCGGCGTACTTGTTATGAGCGAGTTGGAGGCTATCGTGAGTTTTTTGAGTTTTCTCAAGATTACGACCTTTGGTTACGCATGGCTCCAATAACCCGTTTTGAGATTGTTCCTGAAGTTTTATATCAATCTGAACGAATAGAGGATTCTGTGACAAAGATTCCCAGCAAAGCAAAAAAGCAAGCTTTGTTATCGGAATTTGCAATCGTCTGTGCCCTTACTAGAAAAAATCAAGGGTTTGATCCCCTAGAAAGAGATGGTATTGAGGCATTTAAAAGTTTTGTTGATAGTAGTGGGAAAATACATTATAGATTGAGAAGTCTAGCATCTCGTTACCTAGCTGATAACCAATTTGAATCTTCTAAAGAATTAATGACAGAAGCCGTTTCTTTAAATCCTTCAGTTTTTAACAAATTTATTCTGGCAGCTATAATCATAGCCCAAAAAAAAAATCTGAGAAAACCCATAAAATTAATATTTCAATGGCGTTCAAAACTTCTAAATTTAAGAAAATAACACAAAGAAAAAATCCAGTCTATATTTGTGGTACTTGTCAAAATTTCAATGTATATTTTTGCTATAATCTTTGCCTGTATGGTTAGTGACTAAATAACATTTTGTTGTTATTAATCAAGATAACAAAAAATTCAATCTTCTAAAGTCGTAAATAAAATTTTTTAAGTGAATGGAGAATATTTAAAGTAGATGAACAATAAAATTAACACCCAGCCTTTAATTAGTATCGTAATGTCCGTTTTCAACGGTGAGAAATATTTAGAAGATGCTATTCAAAGTATATTAAATCAAACTTATAAAAACTGGGAATTTGTTATTATTAATGACGGTTCTACTGACTTAACAGAGTCTATTGTTCAGTCTTATCAAAATGACCATCGTATAAAATACTTTTATCACAAAAATATAGGGTTAGCCAAATCCTTAAATAGAGGAATCCAATTAGCTCGAGGTGAATATATTGCGCGTCTAGATTCAGATGACCGAGCATTTCCAGAACGACTTCAAAAGCAAGTAGATTTTTTTATATCAAATCCTGATGTAGTATTACTTGGCTCTGCTTATCTACAATTAGATGCTTCTGCTGGGATGGCACTTTCTATTATTAATCCTCCTCAAGATAATTTGGGTTGTAGAAAAAAATTAAAACTTGGCCATAGCGTTTTTCATCACAGCTCAGTAATGTTCAAACGACAAATTGATGGAGAGACTATATTTTATGATGCTAGCTCCATAATAGCTCAATATGCTGAAGATATTCGCTTATGGATTACCCTCTGCTCAAAGGGTAATGTTTCTGTATTGCCAGATGTTCTTTGTTGTGTTTTGAAATCAACTCCTCAAAGTTTATCCTCTGGCCGTTCACCATTGAAGAGATTAAAATTACAGTTTCAGCTCTCACAAATTGCACGTAGTGAGTTAAACGGAAATTTTTATGATTTAATCATTTCTTTATTTGATTTATTAAAGGGATTCTTTTTTGTTTTCTTAAAAAATTTAATTATTAATAATAAATTTTTAATTTCTTTTTATACCAGTGCAAGATATTCAAGACTAAAGAAAGAAAAGTTTGATCCAAAGCTTGTTAAACTTTGGAGTTCTAACTATGAAGCTAATCTTAAAATAAGAATATAAGCAATTACTTCTGTTTTTTTTGATAAAATCCGATTTTCCTGAAATTTAGTCTCTAAACTGGAGAGTGTGAAGTTCTCTGTCAGACATTTTGGCAAAATGGCTAAAAGCCTTGCCTTGAAAGCCTTTCAGCGATTGTGAGTCTGGAGGAGAGTTGAAGAGTGTTGGGGGCTGAAACTCTAGTAAACTCGTTAGTTTTCCTATAACTTCGCACTGTCCAGTCTCTAAAGACTACTCATTAATTCTCCTCTTACATGAAAATTAAAAATTTCCTAAAAATAAAGAAGTTGTCATACTTTGTTTCTGATCCAGCCCTAATATTACTATTATTTTTGTATATTTATGCTCCAGAGTTTAGTTTTCTTCCTTTTCAAGGATTGGGATTAATTCTTCCTCCATCAACTATACTCTTATACGCTTTATCTAAAAATCCAAAATCAATTACTCGATTTTTATTCAAAAATAAAATAATTGTTACATTTCAGTTTTTATTATTGGCCCTATTTTTATTAGCTCTATTTTTGGACATTTATGGAGGTTCAAATAATCAGGTTAAATTTAGCATTCGATATCCTATTATTATTGCCAGGTTTTATTTTGGAGCATTGGTATCTTCTGTTGCTTTGTATCATCTTTTTGATTTTTCAAATAAAAAAATGAATGGAACTAATTTGGAAAATTTAATTACTTCTTTTTTCGTAATAATTTTTATTCAATTTGTCATAGTTTTTATTTCACTCTTGAATCCTAGCCTAAGAGACTTCTTTAATTTTCAACTCCTAAAACCACCAGCTGTCATGGCAGATGAAGCAACCTTCTTTTATAATAGGCGTGGATACGGTATCGCGTCAGGTTATGCTTTTTCTTATCCATTATTCAATGGTTTTGTTATGTCATTGTCTCTGTGGTCTTTAATTTGTACTCGTGAAAAGTCAAAAAAAATAATTTATTTAATTTGTGCTGCCATAGCTATAATTCCAATCATGCTTAATGCAAGAGTTGGTCTAATTGCAATACCGTGTTTTTTCCTATCTCTATTTTTGATTAAACCTTTTAATGTAGGGCTTACTATTAAGCGAGTAAAATTAATGTTTGCCATATTAGTTTTGTTAAATCCTCTATATGCTCTCATTATCAATTACTTTAATTCTTCTACAATCGATTGGCTTTTAGCAGGAATAGAGCAATTTACTCTAGCATTTACACTTAACTTTGAGGAAGTTCGGTATTTACAAGGATTCAGTAACGAGGACTACATTCCACAAAATTTCTTGTTTGGAGATGGTATGTATTTGTTCAACAACGAAAATGCTTATACTACAAGAAGTGATATTGGTTATGTCAATTATTTTTATTTTGGAGGAATATTATATTCCTTGTTACTCTATGGAACTTTCGCTTGGTTCTTTATAAGAGTTTTACTTGAGTCAAAAGCGATAAAAATCAAGGGAGTTATTTTGAGTACATTAATTATGTTTTTCATAGCCAATGTGAAAGGAATGGTTTTTTTTGATAATGAATTAACAAGAGGTTTTTTTCTCTTGCTAGTTTTTGTTGTGTTCGATGCTAAGCACCGTAATCAATATCAGAAATTCCATTCTGGATGATCACGTTATTTAGCTATTTGGGTATAGCAAATAAATTATTTTTTCTAACTTGTCTTTAAATAATAAGAACCAGAATCTTCAAGATAAACTAGTCTTAGTATATTTCGTATTAGCCGCCTAAGTCCTTAAGGCTTGTCAAGCTTCAAGAACTTTTCAATTTTAAATGAGAAAAAATTAATAAAATGTCTTCACTCTCTCCTAAATTTACTTTAATTCGTGCTTTTAAAAGAGCTTTTAATCTTATCAACTTGGAAATTGATAAACTAGCTCCTCGTTCTAATCCTGATTTACAACTAGTTTGCGGACTTAAAAAGTTTAACATTGATTTGGTTTTAGATATTGGAGCTAATGAAGGGCAGTTTGCGTCTGCTATCAGGTATTTTGGGTATCAAGAAAAAATATTAAGTTTTGAACCTCTCTTATCAGCTCATTCTAAGATGTTATCGCTTTCTAAGAGAGATAATATGTGGGAAGTCTATCAACGTTGTGCTATTGGGGACTATGATGGAGATGTAGAGATTAATGTTTCTAACTACTCTGTCTCCAGTTCAATATTAAAGATAAGCCAATTACATTTAAATGCTGAACCAAGAAGCCAAACCATCGGCAAGGAAAAAGTAAATATTTGTAGGATAGACTCAATTGCCTCCCCTTACTTAGAATGTTCTCAGAACCCTTTTCTGAAAATTGATACTCAGGGATTTGAGTGGCAAGTTTTAAATGGCTGTGAAAATAGTTTATCCTCTTTTCGAGGTATTTTGTGCGAACTTTCATTGGTTTCCTTGTATGAATCTCAGTATCTTTGGAAAGAATTGTTGAAACGAATTGAGGATAATGGTTTCACTGTATGGGCAATTCAGCCAGGTTTTACCGATCCACTAGATGGTCGAACTCTTCAACTTAATGTGATTTTTTTTAGAAATACGAATTAAATGAACTACCCCGCTGCAAGCAGACGGGGTATGGAAGATGTTTTGCTCGTAAACCGACGGTTTCCATTGCAACTTTAAATTTTTCGCTGCAAGCAGCGGGGAATTAACCCAAGAAAGATTAAAAGCATTAACTTCTACTTATGGAAATGAACAAGAAAGTTATTGTTTGTGTACCTACTTACTGCGAGCCTGAAAAGGTTACCAAATATTTAGAGTCATGTAACTTCATTAAATATAGACCTTTTCAGTTGATTATTATTAACGCAAATCCTGGTGATAAAACTTCAAAGATTATCAAGCAAGAAAAAAAATTAAGGGACTATGAAATTGTCGAAGTTTGTGGACAAAACGATGAATTTTGGAGTGCTACTGTTAATCGAGGCTTGAGGCTAATTGCTGAAAATGCTAAACCTGAAGACTACATTTTAATATCAAATATTGATATTGTTTTTGACACTGATATTGTAAGTCTGTTGCTTGAACAAGCATTGAAGCAAGGAAATTGTCAAATGGGAGCTATTTCTACTTCTAATGATCATGCAATTTCTAGTGGTGTACAAATTAAATCATGGTTAGCAACATCAACATTGCATCCCTATGCGGGCGTGGATATAGAGAACATTCCCAACGGCCTACTTATTAAAGTAGATTATTTGCCAACAAGATGTATGTTGTTTCCAGTGGAGGCACTCATGAAAGTTGGTGTAATATCTGATAAGTGGCTTCCCCATTACGGAGCAGACTATGAATTTAGTCATCGCCTTGCCAAAGCTGCATATACTCCTTATATTTATACGGGAGTATCTATTAAAGTTGATAAACAAAATACTGGAAAATCTGTTTATACTCATCAATCAAGCTATTGTGAGAGCATTTCCAATTTAATGGATATTAAAAATCCTTCTAATCCAAAATTTCGTATAAATTTTATTTTACTAGTATATCCAGTATATGCCATACCCACAGCCATATTAGCTTATCTTGTTCGGACAATTATAGAGACAATTTTGGATAAAAAACAAATTTACTCTTTGTTCGGACAAAAAGAGCGAGGTTTTTCTGAATAAAAGTATTTATCATAAATATATTATTATGAACTGGAAATTAAAAGCAAAAATACAAAACTTAGTTGATCTTTTACCAAGTATTTTGTCTTATCCGAATTTACTAGTTGGGTTCAGAGAAACTTTGGCTCTCTCAAAGACAGTAAACTTAATCCGACAAGTCGTTTAGTTGCTGGAATTGAAACTGTTAAGCGAATTGAAAAAGGCAATCGTTCTCCTATCGGAGCGACTTTTTTAGAATTGGGAACAGGAAGACGAATCAACACAATTTTAGCTTTTTGGTTATACTGCGAACGGCTTAGAGCTTAACTTTCTGGATACTGTCAGAAGCCCTGCGTGTGCTTCATTCTAGCCGATTTGGAAAAAGTTCAGTTTTTACCCGTTCGCAGTATATTAGGTGCAAAAAAAGTTTTCACCGTAGATTTAAATCCTTACTTAAAAGAAGAGCTCGTCAGAGAAGATTTAGATTACATTACTAAAAACAAATCGGAAATTGAGAGTTTATTTGCAAATCGCATTTTTAATAATCGTCTTGATGCTCTTCTTGAATTCGTTAAGCCTCCGTATCAAATAAAGAACTTACTCGAATTTCTCAATATTGAATATTTTGCTCCTAGTGATGGGTCTCGTCTGAATTTACCAGACAGCTCTATAGATTTTCATACTTCTTATACCGTATTAGAGCATATTCCACCAGAGATGATTAAAGAAATCCTAAAAGAAGGAAAACGAATTCTAAAGCAGGATGGGCTTTTTATTCATTGTATAGACTATACCGATCACTTTTCGCATTCTGATAAGTCTATTTCTTCCCTTAACTTTCTGGCTCTCTGGGAATCATGGTTATAAATAAAACGAATCAAAGAAAGCGGCAAGAATCCTCATACGTAAATTGTCGAAATTGGTAAAGCCATAAGCCTGCCACTTAACAGAGTAATCGCATGAAATTGGATTGGCGTGAGCTATAGACTGGCAAAGCCTTTCAGATTTTTTTGTTTGTAGCAAAACATTCACAAACCTACCGTCATTCGTACAGAGCGAAATACTTGGGCAATTTCTCAACTCTTTTATAAACAATAGTTTCCTCTGTCCGAGGCTATTAAGTTGTGTTAGCGTGCGATTATCGTGCTATGTTAGAGTCAACTATATTGAATCCGTTATTAGAAGCTCTTTGAGTCAAGATCGTTCTTGACTTGTTAGAATCAACTTTCTGATTATAGATACTCAAAAAACATTGATGGAGTAAAAACAATGAATGGTAATAATACAAATCAAGAACAAAAAGAAATGTTGCAAATTAATGAGCAACAAAAAAAATTTTATGAACAAAAACAAGGTAGCCGATATGAAGAAATTGGCATAGTGAACCAATTATGGGATAAAACAAGGAGAAATTTATATAAAGTTAGAGAAAATTTAGGGATCACAGAATTAATTCGTGCACGTCATTTATATTGGCTGGGTAATCTTGAAGGCAAGCGGGTACTAGATTTGGGATGCCATTCTGGAAATGACTTGAGTATTGATATTGCAAAAAACTGTGGTTTTTACTTGGGGATGGATTTAAGTCAACCAGCTATCACCCAATTGAATGAAAAATTGTTACTTAACAACTTGCCACACGCACAGGCAGTAGCTTTCGATTTTCTGCAATCTGATTTTCCTTATGAATCTTTTGATATCATTTATGCTTATGGGGTGATGCATCATTTTAAATACTTTGATGCTTTCTTATCACTGCTACACGAACGTCTCAATCATGGAGGAAAAGTTATTAGTTTTGATCCAATGGAGACATCTCTTCCGATATGGATTGCACGGAGACTATATCGTCCTTTTCAAATCGATAGTGACTGGGAATATCCTTTTTCTCAGCAAAATTTTAAACTAATCGAAAAATACTTTACTATAAAGGCAATTCAAGGTGTCTTGGGATATTCTAAATGGGGTTTGCCACTAGCAATTTTTCCTTTTGGCTCTGATTTGGTAAGCAAGTTACATAAGTATGATGTTACTTCGGCAACTGTTCGAGGTGATGAGCTGTGGCGGTGTATGCAGGTAGCATTATACTTAGAAAAAATATAAATAGAAGTTGCCCTAAGCACATGTGTCACCACTTGCACTCGGCTTCAGAACGTAGCATGAGACTTTCACCTCACTACGCTCCTGACTTCTAATCCCTTTCGGTTTGCCAGATGGTTTACCGTTGAACTTTGTTTTCCCTACAGGTTTCTTCCTTCATATCAATCCTTGTTTTCTTGTCATGGCAATCCAGATGGAGTAGCTGGAGATTATAATAATAATCCTTGCCGCCTTTATAAGTGGGGACAATGTGGTCTATCTCCCATTTGTCGTCAATCCTGAATGGATTGTGACAGTATGGACACACTCCTTTTTGTCTGCTCATTAGTTTCAGTACTCTTGGGCGTATGGTTGGATGGTGTTTCACCCTGTTTGCCCAATATGCCTCGTTTCCATCATAGATACTTGCGTGACCTTTTACCCTTATGTGCCTTTCGATTTTGGTGTCCGAATGAGCGTGTAGGGTGGTATTGTTGTCAGAAAATTCCCATTTTCTGTCCTTATTAGTATCCATCGTGTGGAAATACTTATTATCCACCCATCCTCTTGGTTTTTGAGGATGTCTTCTTCTAGCCCATTTTCTGAGTTTCCAGAATAGTAGATGGTCTAATTTCCCAAATGTTTCTTTGGAATTGGCGAATCGGTAATAGTTCGCCCATCCTTTGATGATTGGGTTTAGTCTTTTGATAAGGACTTCTTGTGGGGCTGACTTGCAATGGTCGATGATCTCCGCTAGTCTTCCATAGTGTTCCTTGATTGCCTTACGAGAAGGTTTGATGAGCGTTGTGTATCCTGTTGGCTTGCCATTGGATAGCTTGTTGCTTCTGTATAATCCAGTTTTGTATTGCTTGAAGTTGAATCCGAGAAAGTCGAATCCTTCTCTGCTGCTTTTGATACTGGTTTTGTCTTCTCTGAGTGTAAGACCAATGGGGGTCAGAAATTTCTGGATAACCTCTTGACATTCTTCTATGATGTCCTTGTCTTCGTGTATTACCACGAAATCATCAGCGTATCTTACTACTGTTAGTGTAGCTTTGGTTTGTTGCTGACTTAGACTGTGCATAGAGTTTGTGCAGATGTTGTAATATTTCTTCCTGTATTTCTTTTCGCTCCATAGCCATTCCTTGAGGTCTGTTTCCAGTCCGTGTAAGGCTATGTTTGCTAACAGGGGTGATATTATTCCACCTTGCGGTGTGCCTTTGGATGTAGGGGAGAATCCTTTATTGTCCTTTATCCCATAAAAATCTATTGCTCCAGATTTTAGCCATGCTTTTATCTGTCTTCTGATTTTTGGGGTGGCGTTCACCTTGTCAAGTAAGTACTGATGGTCGATGTTGTCGAAACATCCACTAATGTCGGCATCTAGCACCCATTTTTCTTCACTTTTGGATAGTGCGCTAAACACCATGCCACAAGCGTCGTGGGTACTTTTTGCTGGTCTAAAGCCGAAGCTGTTTGGCTCGAATTTAGATTCCCATTCAGGCTCTAGTGCCATTTTTACAAGTGCTTGCCTTGCTCTCTCCTCTATTGTGGGTATTCCTAGAGGTCGTTTTTCGTCCTTGTTTGGCTTAGGTATCCAAACCCTTTTAACTGGTTTTGACTTACTTTTTAATTTGAGTTCGTTGACCAGTTTTAGGCGTTGGCTCGGAGTTAGTTGTTTTATTCCATCTACTCCTGCCGTTTTCTTCCCTCTATTCTCTTGTGTTACCTTTTTGACGGCGAGAGCTTTGGCTGACCAAGAATTGAGCAGGGTTTTTTGTAGAGATTTAGCTGTTCTGTGGTTTCCTTCTTGAGTGGCTTTGTAAATACGTTTCTGTAGTTTGTATACCTTCCTTTCCACCTTGCGCCAGTTGATTTCTGACCAATGTGTAGATTCAGGGTACTTTACTTTCCTCTTAGTATTACTACTAATGGCATTAGTCATTTCTACTTACTCCAATAATTTACTCTTTAGAAGCCTCTCCACGTCAGCTTATCTTTCTCGTTACAAGAAAGCCTTTGCTTCTTGGAGAATCCCTCCCTTTAACGTCTTGCGCGGACTAACTACTTAGAAAATCGACCTTTCTAAGAGACGTTAGAGGGTTATCCCGTTCCCAATCGACCTTATATGATATTTAGGTTCTGCCCTTAAGTCGGATTCTATTTGGGTATGTTTAATTAGACAACGACGCAGTCTAATCCTAGAATCATGCCTTTTGGCTTGGCGTATCATCTGTTATGTTTTCGCCATTGCAACTTACGACTCGGAAGCAGTTCACTTTCGTTAACCATGTATCATTCCCTGCCATTTCTCGGTCTAACAGCTAACCGATTCTGGCTTTTCTCTTAGCTTCAGACCCTTGGGTGGTCATCCTTTTGCGCCTGTAGGAGTGGAGTCACACTGTATACCTCAGTGGGCTGGGCTCCTTAGTTCCCCTGACCTGTTTTGTTGCCTGTGAGGCTTAGGTCTTGGTTTCTAATCCACCAGCAGGTTGATTGAGTTGTCAAGGTTCGGTTATTTCTACCTAAATTACTCGGTAGTTTGTGAACCTTGCTGGCTGTTCCCCTGTTTCAGATTGCGTTTAAACGCTTTCTGTGTATGGGTTTAAGCCAAACGGGTCGCACCATCATTGAGTTGCATCAAATTTGTGGTAATTTACAGATCTAAAAGTTACCGTAGTTGACCAGTCAATTAAATGTAGAAGTAAGGTATTAATCTGTTTGGCACTGGTATCGTCTAGCTAGAAGCTACAAACGTTGCAATACGCGAGGTTCAAAAAATCAGGCGAATTTGGAGTAAGTCCTCCCAAGTTAACCCTTTTTCAATTATACCGAGAGCTACAGCAGGAACTTCTCTAGTAGTAAAATGGCTGCGAACAAAGTTATGAACCATCCAGAAAATATCTAGGACTCGCTGTAATCCCACAACAGATTTAGCATAAGTATTTGTACGACGACGAAAGGCAGATAAATAGCGTCGGATAGCACTATTAAATGCCTCAACGTGGTTGGCATGGATGTCCTTTTCTTCTGGTTTTTCTGTTGTCTCTGGATGTTCTGGTTTCGGAGTTTCTACTTTCTTTAGTTTACCCTCAGAATCTCGACGTTTACTACTCTTATTTTTTAGTCTTACTACAAGACCCTTCGGTAATACTTTGGTGGGACGACCTCGCTTTCCAGTCCTTAATACTTCGTGACAAATATTAAATAGCAGTTGACTATATCGCTTTTCTCCATCTGTAAATAACTGGAGAGATTCTGCACTCCTTTCAAATAATTCCGCTACCGTCATCATTGCTTCTAGAAATAATTTCTGCTCTTTTCGACCACATTTTAAATGCCAAATAAAGCGGCTAGCCCTGTCCATGAGCACGATTGTCCACCCCTCAGAGGCACTTGCTTCTTTATTTTTTCCAACTTTTGTGTATAGTTCATCCCCTTCTATTACTAATTTAACAAATTCATTCACTAAGGCGTATAAAAATAATGTCTCTTGTAATCCTGATAATTTCTTTTCCCAATTCAATATTGTTGTTTTCGCGTAGCCGAATACTCGGGCTGCTGCATTCAATCCTATTCCTTCCATTCTGGCTTTTAATACTTTTACAATTTCACTTAATGGGGTTTCTAAGCCAGCGATTACGCTACCATAAGTCTCAGCAAAACAAGAACTACATTCTTGACAAATGAACATTTTACGTTCCCCGTTACCTTTCGTTTGATAATGAGAATGTATTTTTACATTTTCACTATAGCAATGAGGACAGTTTTTCTTGAATAAGACATCCTCTTTCTCTTGGCACAAGCCAACATCATTCAGGATTTTCATAGAGCTTTTCTTTAATATTGACATTGTTTTCTGTTTCCTTTTTCTTTGATATAATGACAATAATAATAGTATAATAAAAACGGGCCGATGTCTAGTCTTAAACTATTTTTCTATTTTCTCAAAGCCTTACACCATAACTTTTTCCAACTTTGATCAGACGATACCAGTTCCATCTGTTTGTGTATTAATGTTTATGAGCATATTAGGCTAATTTAAATAATATTTATGACAAATAACCTGATGGTAACGATCGCCATTCCTGCCTATAACGAAGCCAACTATATTGAATCCGTTATTAAAGGCTTTTTAAAGCAAAATCATCCTAGCCTATTAGAGATAATTGTTGCAGATGGTGGCAGTAATGATGGTACTCAGGAAATTGTCAAGAAAATCGCTTTTGGAGATTCTAGGGTTAAACTATTAGAAAACTCTTTAAAAACTCAATCGGCTGGTTTAAATCTTATATTTAAACATTCTCAAGGAGATATATTTTTAAGAGCAGACGCTCATTCTGAATATGCCCCCGATTATATTCAAAAGTGTATAGAAGCATTAGAATCTTCTCAAGCTTGGAATGTGGGTGGTTCTCAGCGTCATATGGCTAGAAATGCCTTTCAGGGGGGAGTTGCTCTGGCATTTCGTAGTTTTTTAGCAGGAACAGCAAAATATCATGATCCAGATTACAATGGTTACGCTGATACTGTCTATTTAGGGTGTTTTTTAACGGACGCATTGCAAAAAATTGTATATAATAGCACTAAAAAAGAATTATTTGACACTACTCAAATCACAAATCAAGACGCAGAATTAAATCTAAAATTATTAGAATTTTTTGAAAAAGCAATTTATATTAGTTCAGATATAAAAGTTTGGTATAATCCCAGAAGTGACTGGAAAAAACTTTGTATTCAGTATTTTAAATATGGCAGAGGTAGATATCTAACCACCAAAAAGCATCCTCGTAGTTCTCCCTTAAGAAGTAAGATACTAATGATATTTGTTATTATTTATTGTATTTTATTCTTACTTTTGGTATATTTTAATCATACTCTACTATTTTTAATAACTTCTTTTTCTTTTTTATCGCTAGCCTTCTTGATAGAAACTATCAGAGTTTCTATCAGATATATGCCCAGTTTTCAAGAAGAAATTTGGCGTGGAGGTGAAGATAATATTCCTAACGGATTAACCATTTTTATGATGACTTTTGTCGCTTTAGTTATTATGCCAACTAGCTATACTTGTGGCAATTTTTATCAGAAATATAGACATTTAATAATAAAAAATGATGAATGGTGACTTTATCGATTCGCCTACTAAATTAATCTTGATGACTGGTGCAACTGGATTTATTGGTCGTCATTTGCTACCAGCATTACACAAGCAAAATTTGCAACTTATATTAGCTATTCGTCGCCATCCAATTAATGAACTAAGTCACAATCATAAAATTATTAATGTGGGAGAGATTAATGAAACAATTAATTGGTTAGATAAGTTGAAAAGAGTTGATACCGTTATTCATTTAGCCGCTCGTGCTCATCAGTTAAATGATCAATCAATTAATCCAGAAGCCGAATTTCTACGAATTAATTGCGAAGGAACAAAAAACTTAGCAAAACAAGCGATCGCTGCTGGTGTCAAACATTTTATTTTTATAAGCTCAATAGGAGCGATGGCTACGTTAAGTGATACGATTATTTCTGAAGAAAGTCCTTGTCAGCCTGATACTCCCTATGGTCGCAGTAAATTAAATGCAGAGACTGCTTTGGTTGAGTTATGCCAAAAGACTCAAATGAACTGGACAATCCTGCGCCCTACTTTGGTTTATGGGCCAAACAATCCAGGAAACATGGAGCGATTATTCGCTTTGGTAACAAAAAAATTACCCCTACCGTTGGGATCAATAGTTAATTCCCGTAGTTTACTCTATGTTGGTAATTTGGTAGATGCGATCATTAAGTGTATTGAAGATGACCGTGCCAAAAATCAAACATTTATTGTCAGTGATGGTGAAGATCTTTCTACATCAGAGTTAATTTTTCGTATGGGAAATGCTATGGGGAAACGACCCTTACTTTTGCCTTTTCCACCTTTATTATTACGTTTAGCGGCAAAAATAATCAAAAAAGAAGAAGTTGCTGATCGCCTTTTAGGTTCACTGCAAGTGGATAGTCGTAAAATTCGGCAAATATTGGACTGGACACCTCCCTATACGGTTGATCAAGGTTTAAAAATAACGGCGGACTGGTTTAAATCACAATGACTTTCAATTTATTATTTCTACCAATACTAACCTTCAGTTTGTCGTTACTTGTTACTGGCGGGGTTCGCTATTACGCGCTTCATCAAAGTTTGATAGACATTCCCAATGAACGTAGTTCCCATACTCAACCAACACCGAGGGGTGGGGGTTTGGGATTCATTATTGCTTTTTTAGTTGCGTTATTATTCACCGCGATTATTCCTCAATTCAATTTTCCCGCAGACTTATTTTTACCGTTAATCCTACTTCCTTTGGCGATTATTGGATTTCTTGATGATCGCTACAATTTACCATCAAGTATCCGCTATCTAGTCCAGTTAGGAACGGCGTTAATAGCTGTTGTTCACTATGGCAGTTTTCCTCAACCTTGGCTCAGTAATTTAGGATTAAGTGGAGAAATTCTGGTGATCGCCTTCACAGCGATTGGTTTTACGGCCTTAGTCAATTTTTATAATTTTATGGATGGGTTAGACGGGTTTATTACCACGATCACGGTTCTACAACTCAGTTTTATTGCCCTGTATTTACAACAACCGCTTTGGTGGTTACTCATTGCCTCCTTGTTAGGATTTCTTTATTGGAATTGGTCGCCTGCAAAGATTTTTATGGGGGACGTAGGCAGTACTGTTTTAGGGGCTGTTATGGCGATCGCCTTAATTCAGGTACAGGATCCTACGTTAGCCTGGTCAAGTTTAGCCATTACTTTACCGATTACGGCAGACACCATTTATACATTGGTGGTGCGGTTAACCCGCCGCGAAAATATTTTTCAGGCCCATCGCACCCACATTTTTCAGCGTTTACAACAATCGGGCTGGAGCCATGCTCAAGTGACCTTGACCTACTCGGCTTTGATGATCGCGATCGCCGTTTTAATTTTTATTTGGGGAGCTATAGGCTCTATCATAAGCGTAGTTATCACTATTTTAGGTATTATTGTTGTTGAGTTATATCTAACCAGAACTAAGGCAATCAATTCCCTTGCTTCTTGATGATAAAGTTCTATTATGGAATCTCTGAAGGCATTGCCTTGGTAGTTAATTCATCTCTTTAGTAATAGTGCTTTTCTCTAAATCTTATTTAAATTTTCTAGACTTTTCCAAACCATTATGACTATTCCTGTTGCAATTCTATGTGGTGGCAAAGGAACTCGCCTGCGAGAGGAAACGGAGTTTCGTCCTAAACCGATGATTACTGTCGGTGATCGCCCGATGATTTAGCACATTATGAAAACCTATGCTCATTACGGGTTTACAGACTTTATGCTCTGTTTGGGTTATAAAGTAGAACAAGTTCGAGATTATTTTATAAATTATGACTGGAATCACAGTGATAAGTAATGAGACGAAATTATTTACACATGACTTTGATGTTATACAAGCTTTTCAGTCTGATTTTTGTGTAATTAATTTTGTACAACTACTTATTTTGTTGGAATTAGGCAATAAAACAATTACAAAACTAGATAAGGGTCACCATGAGAAAAACCTACCTGTAAATAATTCGTTGATAGATTATCCTGTGAAACGGCAGCAATTCTCAGTTTTAGACACAGCAAGCCTTTTAGAGATTTAAAGAACATTTTAAAGGAGGGTTTCGGGGTAACATGGATGTGCTACCATGACTAGAAATCTGAAGACTCGTAAAATAAGCTTGTTAATCTCGTTGAATTTTACTCCGTATTATGCGAACTAAAATCTGAAACCCTTGCTACAGCGCAAATTTAGAATTGCTGGTGAAACGGTACGATAGGGCTTTCGAGCTCGCGTCAGATGTAATCAACGAAAATTTTACAGCAAGAAAAAAACTCAGAGACTAGGTTAATGTCTCTTACATCCATAAAAACAAGATCGTGTCTGTATCCTATGTTACCGTTTAAATTTGGAATTGCTGTGATGGCGTGGCTAATATTGACATTCAAGCTTTGGTCAACTATCACAAAAGTCACGGAAAATTGGCAACGGTTACAGCAGTCCGTCCACCCTCACGTTTTGGAGAAATGGTTATTCAAGACCAGTTAGTGGGGACTTTTAAGGAGAAACCACAAACTAGTGATGGCTGGATTAATGGCGGTTACTTTGTTTTACATCGTCAGATTTTAGATTTAATCGCTGGTGATGAAACAATTTTTGAAGCGGAGCCACTACATCTTCTAGCGGAAAAAAAGAATTGGCCCTTTATCAGCATTACTAGAGTTAAGAGATGTTTTCTTAATACGATTAGTATGAAAAAACTATACGATTAATATAAGGAAGTTATACGATTAATATGAGGAAATTATACGAACAAGACTATAGCCAATGGGCGGAAACTCTGGCAGATTTACTATTGTCGGTAAACTTTACACAGTTGGATATTGAAAATTTAGTAGAAGAGGTGCAGGATTTGTACAGGCAGGAACGTGACGACTATTAAGTAGCTTGCGTCTTACTCTTGCATCATTTAATTAAATGGGATTATCAAAGTAATAAACGTTTGGGAAGTTGGCAAAATACCATTAGTCGAGAACGAGATAACATGAGACTTTATCTAGAAGATAGCCCCAGTCTAGTCCGATATTTAGACAATGAATCTCTGGAAAGAATTTATCGTTTAGCTCGTGCTGATGCCATGGGGGAAACTAGCTTAGATTTTCCAAAAATTTGTCCCTATAGCATTGAAACTGTTCTAAATCGTCCTCTTTGCCTTGATTAATGATAAAGAAGGTGTATAAACATGACTGTAGCCCTACATCGCGAACTAGTTTACCCAGATAGTGATGCTGTTTCTCCACCCAAGCACGCCCTGCCTCAAGTGACTTGGAACAAACTGCCCGAAGATTTTATCTTGTCGGAAGATCCTGTGGACAATAATTTACAACCTCTGCTTGCTGAAGCTCTGCGCGAATCCCTAGAATTGGCGGGGCTATTTTTCGAGTCGATGTTGATAGCTACTAATTTTGGTATTTGTGCTACAGTTGCCGATAAAACTGTCGTCAAAGCTCCTGATTGGGTTTATATTCCTGAAGTTAAACCGCATCCAGAGAGCATAATTCGGCGTAGTTATACCCCTAATGTTGAAGGCGATCGCCCTCTAATTGCACTGGAATTCATCTCCGAAACAGAAGGCACTGAATATTCGATCAATCCTCACTATCCCTATGGTAAGTGGTATTTTTACGAACGCATTTTACAAGTCCCTTTGTATGGCATTTTTCATCCTCAAACAGGGGAATTAGATTTATTTCGTCTAGTAGATGGTAAATATGAATCGCAATCCCCCGACGAAAATAAGCGTTTCTGGATTACGGAAATGAGTTTATTCTTAGGTACTTGGGATGGCAAAAGATCTCAGCTTTCGACAACTTGGTTACGCTGGTGGGATCAATCAGGGAATCTTTTGCTGTGGGGTAATGAAAGGATTGAGCAAGAGAAATTGCTTGTCGTACAGGAACGCCAAAAGGCTGAACAGGAACGCCAAAAGGCTGAACAGGAACGCCAAAAGGCTGAACAGGAACGCCTGAGGGCGGAGTCTGCTGAGGCACAGTTGCAGCAAGAGCGAGCGATACGTCAACGTCTTAGTGATCGCTTAAAAACTCTGGGTATTGATATAGAGTTGAATGAAGAATAATTTAAGGAACTATTAATCAAATTTATATTTAGAGATTTACGATGAAATCACTTTATGAATCTGATTATGCACGCTGGGCAGAAGTCATGGCGCAGAGACTTCAGGAAAAACGCTTTGCTGAGCTTGATCTTAATAATTTAGTAGAGGAGATTCAAGATTTGTCAAAACGGGAACGTGACAGTTTGCTGAGTAGTGTTCGTGTAATTCTACATCATTTGCTTAAATGGGACTATCAACCGCAAAAGCGATCGCGCAGTTGGCAAATTACCATTGAAAGGGAAAGAGAAAATCTTGCATTGTATCTGGAAGATAGTCCTAGTTTGAAGCGTTATTTGTGTCAAGAATGGGTTAAATAAGATGTATCGCACCGCCCGACTGGATGCCAATAGAGAAACAGGGTTGGAGTTGCCAGTAGAGTGTTCCTACTCAGTACAAGAAGGTCGTGTTCTAAACCTGTGGAAAAGAGTAATAATAAATAAATGTAAATCTTAAAATTGGTGTGCCATGCTATTCAAAGCAATTGTTTGCCCAAGTTGTCAAAGTACGGATATTGTGAAACACGCCCCTCTGGGGAGGGGAAAAAGCGTTACAGATGTCGTAATACAGAATGTAAGCGTTGCACATTTATCTTAAACTATACTTATAAAGGTTATTTGCCAGAAGTAAAGGAAAAGATTGCCGAAATGGCAATGAATGGTAGTGGCATAAGGGATACAGCCCGTGTGCTGAGGATTAGTCCATCAACAGTGATTAGTGAACTAAAAAAAAAGAGTCTAGTTTAGTATTCGTCAACGAAAAAAAACTAGCAGAACTGGAACCCAGTCAGAGTATTGTAACGCTCTGCCAATGGAATGACGTGGAAGCAGAACTCGACGAAATGTGGGGTTTTGTGAAGAGCAAAAAAGAGCAAAGATGGTTATGGCACGCTATTGATCATAAGACAGGTGAGATATTAGCTTATGTTTTGTCTGGTCACAAAGATGAAGCATTTCTAAGGCTAAAAGAGTTGTTAGAACCTTTTGGTATTACTCAATATTATACAGATGGATGGGGGGCTTACGAACGACATATTGAGCCAGCATTGCATGAGGTGGGTAAGTATAATACTCAAAAAATCGAACGAAAGCACTTGACATTGAGAACTCGAATAAAGAGATTAGCGAGAAAAACGATTTGTTGCTCCAAATCTATTGTGATGCACGATATTGTCCTTGGATTATTTATCAATCGCTTTGAATTTGGATGTCTTATTTAGATGTGCTTCCACAGATTCAGAACACTACCTGATTGATTTTACAGAATCGTCAAAGCTAGATATACAATTGGCTTATTATCCGCCGTATCACAGCAAGTATAATCCGATAGAGCGTTGTTTTGGTTGGTTAGAAAAACATTGGAATGGGAGTTTACTGGATACGGTTGAAACCGTGCTTAATTTTGCTAAAACGCTAACATTCAGGGGTCAAAATCCTGTAGTGAAACTGATAGAAAAAGTTTATGAGACAGGAGTGAAGCTGAGCAAGGCTGGGATGGAAAAGGTTGAAGCACGGATTAATCGCCTTCCTAGCCTCAAAAAATGGTTTGTGGAAATCTTTGCCAAACCGCTATAATCATTGGATCATCTTTTTTCTGGTGTTCTCTAGCCTGCCGAGTAATGCTCAAAAATTATCCCAATCTGTTCGTAGTCATTGGTTGATAGAAAACTCTTTACATTGGGTTCTAGACTTGGCCTTCAATGAGGATGCTTGTCGCATTCGTAAGGATTTTGCTCCTGAGAATTTAGCCGTCTTACGCCATATCGCTCTTAACTTGCTCACAAAGGAAAATACTCTGAAACTTGGTATCAAGAATAAACGGCTACGCGCTGGTTGGGACGAGAACTATCTCCTTAAGGTTTTACTCGGATAAGATGCGTTTGCCCTGCAGCAATTCTAAATTTGCGCTGTAGCAAGGGTTTCAGGTTTTAGTTCGCGTAATACGGGGGGAAATTCAACGGGATTAACAAGTTCATTTTACGAGTCTTCAAGCTTTTAGGCACAATAGTACATCTAGGATTGCCCAAAAACCCCTTTAAAATGTTCTTTAAATCCCTAAAAGGCTTGCTGTCTCTAAAACTGAGAATTGCTGGTTTGCCCTGTTTATCTTCTTTAAATTTGGCGATCGCCTTTAGAATCATTTACAATAAAAACTCAATAATCACCGAAAGCATCAGTAGGAACAAGCTATGTCTGCCATAACGGCCCAGGAACTGGAATTGCGAATGCCCGATGCCAGTAAACTTTTGAGCGATGAGCCAGAGATGGAAAGTTCCCTACACTATATACAACTGCTCTTGCTAGTAACTACTTTGGAATGGATCTGGCGAGATCGGGATGATTTTTTTATTGGTGCCAATCTAAGCATTTATTTCAGTCGTCAACAACTCAAGCATCGTGATTTTCGGGGACCCGACTTTTTCTTGGTCAAGGATACAACCAGAGAACCTCGTAATTCTTGGGTAGTCTGGGAAGAGGACGGGCGTTACCCTGACTTAATTATTGAATTGCTTTCTGACTCCACTGCCAAGGTAGATCGGACGACTAAGCTGGATCTCTACGCAGAAAGATTTCATACCCCTGAATATTTTTACTTTTCACCAACCACGTTAGAATTTGCGGGTTTTAGGCTCAATTTTAATCAATATTATCCTATTGTCCCAAATGAGCATGGCTGGCTGTGGAGTGAGGCTCTAGGCTTTTTCCTTGGTATTCACAACGGTCAATTGCGTTACTTTTCCTTGGAGGGGACGTTGATTCCTACCCCTGATGAAGCGGCTAAGAATGAAATACTAAAAGCAAACCAGGCAATTGCAATTGCAAAACAAGAAACTCAGCGAGCCGAACATGAGGCTCAACGGGCAGAGCGGGAGGCTCAACGGGCAGAGCGGGAGGCTCAACGGGCAGAGCGGGAGGCTCAACGGGCAGAGCGGGAAGCTCAACGGGCAGAAGATGAAAAATCTAGGGCTGATCGCCTAGCGGCCAAGCTCCAAACTTTGGGGATAGACTCAGAGGAGGAGTCTTAACGTTTTTTAGAGAAACTTTAATGGGTTGACTTTAACTTTAGCAATCACCTTTGAAAAAATTTATGAGAAAATCAATTTTGATCCCTTCATGTAACTGTCTGGAACGGGTATCGTCTGATCAAAGTTGGAAAAAGTTATGGTGTAAGGCTTTGAGAAAATAGAAAAATAATTTAAGACTAGACATCGGCCCGTTTTTATTATACTATTATTATTGTCATTATATCAAAGAAGAAGGAAACAGAAAACAATGTCAATATTAAAGAAAAGCTCTATGGAAATCCTGAATGATGTTGGCTTGTGCCAAGAGAAAGAGGATGCCTTTTTCCTAAGTACAGGACAAAAGGCTTGAAAAGTATAAGAGAAAGGGGTTTCATGGAAGATGAACGTAATGTAAGAAAACCCATGAACCAATATAACGCATTGAAACAAGCCCTAAAACCCCATTTGGGATGGCATGGTGCCAGACTCTCCTTCCTAGTGGTCTGTCAATTTTCTATTTGTGGATAAAGACGCTTGAGACGGATACGAGCCTCAGCCGTCGTGAATTGCCAATCTACCGACTTTTGGGAATGATTGCGCTGAGTGTACCAAGCCGTTGTTTCTTGCTCTAAAGTTTCCCGATCTGGAATTCGACGAGCTAGGCATTGCCGAGTCATTGCGGACAGCTCGTTTTCAGCAATATTAAGCCAACTGCCATGTTTTGGGGTATGGTGAATTTCCAACCGTTCGACTAGACGACGAGCCGTGGAAGGCTCAAATGCTTCATATAGTGAGGCAAGTTTGTGAGTATTTAGCTGATCACATACTAAAATGACTTTGTCGTTATCAGCATAGTCGTTATCGAGTAAATTCTTAATTTCTGTTGCCCAGTCAACCGATGTTCTACGTTCACTGACAACTGTCTTTCGCCACCCAGACAAGGGTTCTGTAAACATAAAGATATTGGCTGTTCCATTGCGTTCATATTCGTAATCATGCGCCTCTGGCTGTCCAGGTTTGGCTGGTAGAGGAAGGCGGGTTTCTTTGACCAATTGTATAGGTTGCTCATCCATGCAAATCACTGGACAATTGGGGTCATAGGGTCGGTGATAAATTTCTAGAACATCTTCCATGTTAGACACAAATTCGGCACTCTTTTCTGGTGGAATCACGTACATCTGTCGCAGATGAGGTTTTAGTTCATTTTTTTTAACACTTGACGCACGGTTTCGTGACTAATTGCTGGCACAATTTCTAACTCGACCGCCTTGTCGGCTAGTAACCTCAATGTCCAACGGGCTTGACCAGCAGGCGGTTCTCCACAACGTAAGGCGATTAGTTTTGCTTCTACCTCTCCATCAATAATCGGTTAACGAGGCGGCGTTTTGCGGGGCTTGCGGCTTAATGCTGACTCCACACCTTCATTGACCAATCGCTCCCTGAGATTGGCGACTGTGTTACGGTGACAACTAAAGGCGGCGGCAGCTTCCTCATCCGTCCATCCTTGTCCATTCACATCAATGTTTAACAGAATATTGGCGTGCTTAATTTTGTAAGCCGCTCCTTTGCCGATGGATACCAAATCTTTTAGGGTCTGACGTTCTTCTTGACTTAATCGGACAATATAGGTCTTGAGCATGGTTACTTATTACGATATCTGTTGAGGTAATGAATAGCCTCTCCATTTTCCCTCAAATTCACAATCTTTAGCTTGACAGACCACTAGCCTTGTTCTTACTCGCCCTCCTCAAAGTGAAAACGGTTAACCTTAAAGAATTGGCCCTGGGTTTTGAAGGTCGGGCATTGGTGGATTCTCATTACAAACGCTTACAACGCTTTTTCTCAGGATTTGAGCTGGATTACCATCACATTGCCCGTATTGTAGTCAGTTGGCTGGATATCCCTCAACCTTGGGTATTAAGTATTGACCGCACAACCTGGGAGTTTGGCAGTCATGGTTATAATATCCTCACTGTCGGCATTGTCCATGAAGGAGTAGCCATTCCCATCTTGTGGTGGATGCTTAGCAAGAAAAAGGGCAATTCTAACAGTGATGAACGAATGCGTTTTATCGAGGAGATGCTCAAGATTTTTCCCACCGCCCTGATTCGTTGTTTATGTGGCGACCGTGAGTTTATTGGTCAGGCTTGGCTTCGCTATCTTCTGCTCGAACCGCTACTGGCTTTCTGTCTGAGAATTCGGGCTACGGACAAGATTGAGCACAATGGCAAGCTTTTGGCCGCCAAAGTCATTTTTGCCCATCTTGCAAAAGAGTGAATCTCAACGTCTTCAAGGGAGTTGTCGGGTTTGGGGATATCCTGTTTCTGTAGAGGCTCTTCGCTTGCCTGATAATTCTCTACTCATCGTCATTGGACATCCCGATTCCCAAGGTCTTATTCACGATTATGCCCTGCGTTGGGGCATTGAAACCCTTTTTGGCATCTTTAAGACTCGTGGCTTTTGCTTGGAATCTACTCACTTTACTGACCCCAAGCGTCTTCGTAAGCTTTTGGCTTTACTGACTTTAGCTTTGGCTTGGTCTCTCAAAACTGGTCTAGCAATTCATCATCTTCATCCCATTCCCCTCAAGAAACATGGTCGCCTAGCGCAGAGTCTTTTTCGTCTTGGTTTTGACCATCTTCGTCATCTTGTTCTTAATCCTTCTCTACCCAATTTTTCTCTTTTTCTCGACTCCCTACATTTTTTGTCCTGTACTTAGGCCTTTTTCAAGAAAAACTGTCCTCATTGGGCACTGGTATCGTCTAGCTAGACGATACCAGTGCCACTACCTACCAAGCGCTATTAAATCTTCATGGTATCTAAGTCAACAATTGTTATTGAAGCGGGTCGAACTGAAAGCCAGTATTGGCAAGATCTCTGGAAGTATAGAGAGCTTTTTTATTTTCTTGCCTGGCGTGACATACTGGTTCGCTATAAACAAACGGCGATCGGTATTGCTTGGGCCTTAATTCGTCCCTTTTTAACGATGGTTATCTTTACCATTGTTTTTGGCCGTTTGGCTAAACTGCCATCTGAAGGAGTTCCCTATCCTATTCTTGTTTTCGCTGGAATGTTGCCTTGGCAGTTTTTTTCCAATTCATTATCGGAATGTAGTAACAGTCTGATCGCGAACTCAAATCTGATCTCTAAAATTTATTTTCCGCGTTTAATTGTTCCAACCAGTGCAGTGGTGGTTAGTTTTGTTGACTTTATGATATCTGGTATTATCTTATTGGGTCTTATGGCTTGGTATAATTTTGTTCCATCATGGCGTATCGTAACCTTGCCACTGTTTATTGGTATTGCCTTTGCTGCTTCAATGGGGTCTGGTCTCTGGTTGGCTTCATTAAATGTCAAATATCGAGACTTTCGTTATATTGTTCCATTCATTGTCCAATTCGGATTGTATGTCTCTCCTGTAGGATTTAGTAGCAATATTGTTCCAGAAAAATGGCGATTACTTTATTCCCTTAATCCAATGGTAGGAGTAATTGATGGTTTCCGTTGGGCGATTCTAGGAGGTGACTATAATATATACTTACCTGGTTTTCTGTTGTCCTTAACGTTAGTCGTAATTTCTTTATTAAGTGGAATCTGGTATTTCCGTAGAATGGAACGTACTTTTGCTGATGTTATCTAGGGAGATTCTAGAAGCATTCACTTTAGAGAACACCAGAAAAAAGATGATCCAATGATTATAGCGGTTTGGCAAAGATTTCCACAAACCATTTTTTGAGGCTAGGAAGGCGATTAATCCGTGCTTCAACCTTTTCCATCCCAGCCTTGCTCAGCTTCACTCCTGTCTCATAAACTTTTTCTATCAGTTTCACTACAGGATTTTGACCCCTGAATGTTAGCGTTTTAGCAAAATTAAGCACGGTTTCAACCGTATCCAGTAAACTCCCATTCCAATGTTTTTCTAACCAACCAAAACAACGCTCTATCGGATTATACTTGCTGTGATACGGCGGATAATAAGCCAATTGTATATCTAGCTTTGACGATTCTGTAAAATCAATCATACGCCGCATGAATTGACTACGACGCGAATGATTTTCAGGTCCATTATCCTGATTTATCACCAATTTCTCAATATGACTAAAGCGATGCTTTACACTTTCCCACCAACTTTCTAATATGTCACCAATGCAATCTGCTGTTAATTTGGACGACACAAAAAATAAAGATAATTCATTCTGTTCAGGTAGAAAAATTCCGTAAGGAATTAGAGTAACTTCTGCTCCAAAGTCATGGTAAGAATGCCTCTGTTTTTACCCGCGTTTTTCCACCCCTGTCAAATTCTCCCACTTTGACCCCTACCTTGCCATCTAGCGATATACGCAATGTCTTTGGGTCTTCATCTGCTTCCCTGTTGATTTTTTCGATTTGTTCAAAAATAGCTTCCGTTTCTGCTATCTTTTTTTTCGGTTTGCTTTTTAATACTCTTTTTAAGCTATACCCCAAATCATTCAATTTTCTTCTGATTGTTTCCGATGATGGTAGTTCTTCCTCTTGATAACCTGATTGTACAATCAGTTGCCTACGCACCTCTTCACTTGTTATTCTCGTATATAATCGCGTACTTTTAAAACTTCGGTCTGTTTGACTTTTCGGCTCCACTATCGACTTTATATCTTCTAAGATATTCGGTAATTTTGTTTCTATTTTTTTGCGCCCACTACGGCTGCGACCATCTATGAATGCTTGACCACTCGTTAATTCTTCTGTTCCTTTGCGGATTGTTCGTCTATTCCACCCTAATTCGCGTTCTGCGAAGGTTTGTCCCCCTATTCCCAAACCTTGTACAACCTGTGCCATGAATTGTCTCCTGTCGCTACCTTTTAGTTTTTTGGCTGTTTCGATGTACAGCGATTTTAGGTCTTCACTGATTTCCGTTACTGATTTTTTCAGCATACAATTTACCTTTTTGTTAAAACTGTCTTTTGCTATTCTATCGGATCATTTATTTTATGGCTATCTCTTAACTGAAAAATATAGTGGTAAAGCCACACGTACATACCTGTGTGGAAAAAATGTATTGGTAATTATAATTGCTATTATTCCAGTTTGACAAAAAAGCATAAGCATTATCCACACTGGGATATTACAGTTTTCCTAGAAGAGACAATTAAGCAGATAGTTGAATCTTGGCAACAGCGATTAAATACAGGAGATAATTAATAATGTATTAAAGCGATGTATATAGCAAACCTAGCTATGAACCATTACCTCCTCAACAAACACTACCAACTATGTATGATTTACCTAGTAGGCTTGGGCGGGAATAGAGCGACCGTTTATCATTGCTTTAATGCCTTGCCTTGATAAGTCCATTTGAAGGGTTTAGCCATAGTGCGATTAAAGTAATCAATGAAGTCAAGGATGCGAGTTTTGAGCTGTTCTCTGCTCATGAAATTGCCTCGTCTGAGTAACTTACTCATCAGCATACTGAACCACATCTCAATTTGATTGAGCCAAGAGCAATGCTTGGGGGTGAAGTGGAAGACAATTTTATGACTGGGCTCTCGCAAAAATTCAGAACGGCTTTGCATTGATTGGAGAATGCCTGATTTTCCTTTGATGCCCAAAGTCGGTCTCAAGTCCTTCGACTTGCGCCACCCAAGCCTACTAGTGATTCTGATTGATGGGTGTTCAAGCAATCCATCAGCAGGTGCCACTTGACAGTCTTTGGGTCACTGGCAACCAACTGTTGAACATGATTGAGATAGTCTATCTCAGTGCGCGTGTCTCCCACACTGGCTTGGGCAATCTGACCTGAAACCACATTAAAACTGGCAATTAACGTCTGGGTGCCGTGACGAATATACTCAAATTCTCGCCTTTCTGGTTTGCCAGGTCGCATTGGTTGGGCAGGAGCCTTTCGTTCCAAGGCTTGAATGCCGGTCATCTCATCAATGGAAATTGTCTGTTCTCCCTGTTCTGCTCGCTCCATTGCACTCAGGTAGGTCTGACAAATGTCACTAACTTTCTCATCAAACTCAGGGTCGGGGGGAGGATTTAACCAATATTGCGATTGGTGTGGTTTCAAGTCGGCTTCCGCCAGCAATCGTCCCACATGGCGAGGGGAGATGCTCTCAACAATGCCTTGTTTGAGCATTTCATCCGCCAGTTCCCGCGCTGTCCAATGACTGAGCGGTCGGTCATAATCCGCCGGTGGCTCACAAGCTATCGCAAATAACTGAAGAATCTGCTCTAAGCTAAAGGTCATGGGACCTCCCGGTCGAGGTGCATCCGTTAATCGCTCCACCACCGACAGGGGCTTGCCACTCAGCTCTAGCCAACGATTGCGCCATAGTCGGGCCATATCTCGACTGATGTTAAGGGCGCGACCAATCTCTCGATGATTCTGTCCAGCATCGGCTTGTAGAATAATCTTGGCTCTGAGGACAATTTGCTGGGAAGTACTGTGCCGATTGACCAAATGTTGCAGTTGCTCTCGCTCCAGTTCGCTTAGGTGCAGTGGCGTTGGTGCTAATCTAGGCATTGTCCTATCCTCTGTTTTAAGTTCTCCCTAAATGGTAGCTCTATTCACACCCAAGCCTACTAGCGAAGATCCAGAGGAATCGGGGTTGCCCGACGAGTTTCACCTTTTACAACCAGAATTATTGCGTAGCACCTTTCGTCCGCCTTCTTATGCAGAAGATAATGTATTTACAGCTAGTGATTTAAATTTATACTATGACGGCAAGCATACACAATGGTATAAACGCCCCGATTGGTTTGCGGTATTAGGGGTATCCCGTTTTTATGAACAAACAGAACTAAGACTAAGCTATGTTACTTGGTATGAAGGAACATATCCCTTTGTCGTTGTAGAGTTAATATCTCTAGGAACAGAAAACGAAGACTTAGGCAGAAATTTACGGGAAGTTAATCAACCACCTAATAAATGGACAGTATATGAGCAAGTTCTGAGAATACCCTATTATTTTGTCTATAACTGTTATACTAATGAGCCTCACTGTTTTGGCTTAGTAATGAACCGTTATCAACCGCTATCTATTAATCTGACTTTTCCCGTTAAGTCCAAAATCCAGCAATGCAAACTTCTAGAGGCTTTATCTGGCAAGGGTTTGAGTAATGATTCTCTTGACAGGAAAAAAATATTCTGAAGCCATCATCCCGCTTATCGTTCAAATTTCAAAAACAAAGGATGAAGGGAGTATGAGACTGTAAAATGGAGAAAATCTTAAAGGGCAGGTCAAAAAATGTTGGAATGGTGGACAAAAAACTTTGCCAGTTGTGAATTGGGAGACGAGAGGCTAAACAATCGTGCCTTCTCGATTGGGAAAAAGTTAAGTGAGGGGTTTGGAAAAGCCTTATCAGAAGTGTTTAAGGGAGGAAACGAGTTAAAGAGGGCCTATGAATTTTTGGGAATCCGAAAACAGACTTTGTCAAGATAATAGAGCCGCACTGTGAAATGACAACTGCCGCCGTAGAAGAATATAAGATAATGCTATCAGTCGGAGATACGACCTTCTTAGATTATCGCAATATCAAGGAAAAAAGGGAAGGGTATGGGCCGACTGGAAAAGGAGGGAATGGATTAATACTGCATAGTGCTTTAGCAATTGAGCCAGAAAAAGGACAAGTATTAGGTTTATTATGGCAAAAACTGTGGAATAGGGAGGTAAAAGAAAAGCCCCCAACAGATGAAACGGCGAAGCAGAAAAAAGAAAGACAGAAAGAACAAAGAAAAGCAGCTCGTCAAAGACCATTTGAGGAAAAAGAATCCTACAAATGGGTAGAGGCTCTAAACACCTGTGAGAAACAGGTAGAAAGTTCAACGAGGGTAATTCATGTATTTGACAGAGAAGGAGATGTTTCAGAAGTCTTTGACTCAGTGCGTCAACTCAAGCATACAGGAGTGCTGGTCAGAGCGTCTCATAATCGTAGTTTAGACAAAAATAGTGAACGACTTTGGCAACATTTGGAATCAGAACCGATTCGTTTTCATCAAGAAATCGAGATTCCGAGTACAGGAAAAAGAAAAGCACGGAAGGTTAAGCTTGCCGTCCGATTTTGCTCAGTTAATCTACGAACTCCCTATCGTTTTGATAATCGTGACCCGTTGAATGTCTATGCTGTTTATGCGACAGAAATCGATTGTCCCGAAGGCGAAACTCCTTTATCTTGGATGCTTCTGACTACAGAAGTTGTTGAGACTATTGAGATGGCTGTCACTATTCTTCGTTGGTACACCTACCGATGGCGGGTTGAAGAATTTCATAAAGTCCTTAAGTCTGGTTGTCAGAGTGAGCGTTATCGACTTGCCTCTGATGGAATGAAAACTCTTTTGGGTTTTTTAAGTGTCATTGCTGTTGAACTTTTACACGTTACTTATCTTCATCGTACCCAGCCCGATGCTCTCGCGATTGAAATTCTTAATCCTCTTCAACTTCAGGTGTTAAAAGCAGCCGCCTCTCAAAAACTTCCCCCTATTTTGACTGTTGCTTGGGCTGTCGAGTCTGTTGCTTTTCTTGGTGGTTATCTTGAACATCGTCGTAAAACTCCTCTCGGTATCCAAGTCCTTTGGCGCGGTTGGTTGAAGTTGCATGACCTTTGCCAAGGCTGGCAGCTTGCAATCCGCACTTAACGGGAAAAGTCAGATCTATTAATGGATTAGGGGTATGGCTAGAAGAAGCTGAATTAGGTTTAGGATTATGGGAGGGAAAATATCAAGGATTAACTAGACAGTGGTTACGTTGGTATGATCAAGATAATAATTGGTTGCCTACACCAGAAGAAAGAGCAAAGCAACGGGCTGAACAAGAAAAACAACGGGCAGATTTAGCGGAAGCAGAATTAGCTAAGCTAAGACAGTTAATAGCAGAACAAGGAATTAATTGGTAAGAAAAATCAAGGTTATAGAAAATGGCTTATAGTGACTTTACCCTAGAAAAAATAACGAAAATATTTAACATTAACATCGAAGAAAGAACAAATGTTTTTGCTGCTTTCGACCAGTTAACAGTTGATGCTTTTTTTATCAAATACTTACAAAATAATATTCCCTTAGCTCAGTCAATTAGCACAGAAAAAGCCAAGTCAGAAATGATTATTGCGCCTGTTTTAATTGAAGTAAGAAGATTATTAGATAATAAAATTAGTTTATTCTCAGGAATTGATTTTAATGTTAATATTGAGCAAGGTTTAAATGGATTTTGCGATTTCTTAATCGGTCTATCATCTCAACAGTTATATGTAACATCTCCTGTGATTGCTTTAGTGGAGGCGAAAAATGATAATCTTAAACAAGGATTCGCTCAATGTATTGCAGAAATGATTGCTGCCGCTCAATTAAATCAATCGGAGGGAAATAATGTTGAAAATATTTATGGTTGTGTTACCAATGGTAATCAATGGGTGTTCTTGCAATTAACTGGTAATCTAGTGGTAGTTGATTTAGATGAGTATTATATAAATCAACCAGAAAAAATTATTAGTGTATTTGTGAGTCTAATTAAGTCAGAGTTAGAGTCAAATCCGACATAAATCAGTAGCATTAGCTAAATTAAGATAGTTACTAGCAGAACAGGGAATTAATTTGTAGGGGTTTCTGTCAACCAAACATCAATATTTAAACTGTAATTGAGTAAGTAAAATGCAACCTACACAAGCAAGTTACCAGATTTATGAACAAGATTATCCTGAGTGGCTAGATATTACCCTCAAACAACTGCAAAATCAGGATTTAGAAAATATTGACTGGGAACATTTAATTGAGGAAATCACTGCATTGGGAAACGAACAAAGGCGTAAAGTAGAGAGTTATTTATTGAGACTTTTAATTCATCTACTATTGTATGATTATTGGAAGTCAGAAAAAGATTGGTCAGGGAGAGGGTGGGAAAAAGAAATTGATAATTTTAGGCTTGAATTAGATTTATTATTGGAGTCTAAAGTTCTTTATAATCATTGTGCACAAATCCTAGATAAGATATACATTAAAGCTAGAAACAATGCAATTCGTAAGTCTGAATTATCTCCAAAAATATTTCCTGAAAACTGTCCCTATTCTTTAATAGAAATTCTCAATCCTGAATGGTTGCCATCATAAAAAATATTTTAATAATAAACTATGTCTGATACAGTTATTCGAGTTGAAAATCTAGGTAAAAAGTACGTCATTGGACACCAAAAGCAAGAACGCTATACGGCTCTGCGGGATGTGGTGACGGATCGAGTAAAATCATTCGCTAGTATTTTTAATCCCAAAGCACAGAAGGATGATCCCACTCATGAGGAGTTTTGGGCTTTGAAGGATATCTCTTTTGATATTAAGCAGGGGGATAGAGTTGGCATTATTGGCCGTAATGGGGCGGGTAAGTCAACGTTGTTAAAGATTTTGAGTCGGATTACGGAGCCAACGGAGGGACGGATTAGTATTAATGGTCGGGTAGCGAGTTTGTTGGAGGTGGGGACGGGTTTTCATCCTGAGTTGACGGGTCGGGAAAATATTTATCTCAATGGGGCGATTTTGGGGATGGATCGCGTTGACATTAAGCGAAAGTTTGATGAGATTGTGGCGTTTGCTGAGGTGGAGACGTTTTTGGATACGCCTGTGAAGCGTTATTCTTCGGGGATGTATGTGCGGTTGGCGTTTGCGGTGGCGGCACACTTGGAGCCAGAGATTTTGATTGTGGATGAGGTTTTGGCGGTGGGGGATGCTCAGTTTCAAAAAAAATGCTTAGGTAAAATGAAGGATGTAAGTGGAGAAGGACGAACTGTTCTATTTGTCAGCCATAGTATGCCTACAATTACATCGCTCTGCTCAGATGTGATTTTGTTGGATAAAGGTAAGATTGTGAATATTGGAAATGCATCGGAGGTAATTATGCAGTACTACAAGAGTGGGGCTGGGGCTTCCTCTCCTGCATCAATCACTCTTTCTGATGAAGATCGTATTGTTGGCGATGAATATGTGCATTTGATATCTGGGTGCATAAGAAATAGTATTGATGAAATCAGCCCAGAAATAATGATTAATGAGAATTTTAGAGTTTCTATGAAATATAGAATCCTCCAAGAAAGTAATTACAAGTTTGTTCCTAACTTTCACTTTTATACAGCCGATGATTCTTGTGCTTTTGTAACATCAGTTCAAAATGTGAGGATTTTACCTTCGGGAGAATATGAAGCAGAATGTCTAATCCCAATGAACTTCTTAAATGAAGGAGCCTATTTTGTAGGTTTAGCAATCAGTTCCTTTGAATCAGGAGTTAAGGTACACTTTTTTGAGCAAAATATTCTTTCGCTTAACATTAAAGATTCTTTAACAACTAATAGCGTAGGACGAGAGCATGGCTACACAGGGAGATTTCCTGGAGTGATCAGACCACAATTAAAATGGAATTTGGTACAAACTAGATGAAAGCAGTGATTTTGGCAGGTGGTCTAGGAACTAGACTCAGTGAAGAAACTTATCTTAAGCCGAAACCGATGGTGGAAATTGGTGGGAAGCCAATTTTATGGCACATTATGAAGACTTATTCTACCTATGGAATTTATGATTTCATTATTTGCTGTGGCTATAAGGGATATGTAATCAAAGAATATTTTGCTAATTATTTTTTGCATATGTCTGATGTGACTTTTGATATGCAATCTAATCAGATGGAAGTGCATCAAAAAAAAGCAGAACCTTGGCGAGTAACACTAGTTGATACAGGTGAGGAAACACTTACAGGCGGGAGGCTTCAACGAGTAAAAAGTTATGTGGGGAATGAGACATTTTGTTTTACATATGGTGATGGTGTTAGTAATGTCGATATTCAAGATCTAATTGCTTTTCATCAACAGCAAAAGCGTTTTGCTACGGTCACAGCAGTACAACCACCAGGAAGATATGGAAATATAAATATTGATGATGGTTTAGTGTTAAATTTTCAAGAAAAGCCTCAAGGAGATGGGGGCTGGATTAATGGAGGTTACTTTGTTTTAGAGCCAGCAGTATTTGATTTTTTAGCAGGCGATCAAACTAGTTGGGAAGCCCACACTTTGCCAGTTATTGCTAATAAGCAAGAATTATCCGCCTTTAATCATTATGGTTTCTGGCAAGCTATGGATACTCTAAGAGATAAGAATTATTTAGACAGCTTGTGGGAATCAGGAAATGCTCCGTGGAGGGTATGGTGATGATGACAGGGTTTTGGCAGGGTAAAAAAGTTTTTTTGACTGGTCATACTGGTTTTAAAGGATCGTGGCTTTCTCTATGGCTTACAAGCTTAGGAGCAGAAGTAACGGGTTTAAGTCTCTCGCCGAATACTCAACCATCTTTATTTGAGCAGTTAGGATTAGTTAATCATCTAAATCATCATTTGGGAGATATTCGAGACGCTGATTTAGTTGCTAAACTTATACATCAAGCTAGACCCGATATTGTTTTTCATCTAGCGGCCCAACCACTTGTCAGGAGTTCGTATGTAGAACCAGTTGAAACTTGGAATATAAATGTAATAGGAACGATTCATGTTTTAGAAGGGTTAAAGAAACTTGATTATCCCTGTGCAGCCGTTTTTATTACAACAGATAAATGTTATGAGAATAAAGAATGGGTTTATGGTTATCGAGAAAATGATCCATTGGGAGGACATGATCCCTACAGTTCTAGTAAAGCTGGAGCAGAACTAGCGATCACGTCTTGGAGAAAATCTTTTTTTAGCAAGGCTGATTGCTCCGTCGGTATTGCTAGTGCAAGGGCAGGCAATGTGATTGGCGGGGGTGATTGGTCAAAGGATAGAATTGTTCCTGATGCCATGCGATCGCTGATTAGGGATGAACCAATTCCTGTTCGTAATCCTCAAGCAACTCGTCCTTGGCAACACGTTTTGGAGCCACTAGCCGGTTATTTACAAGTAGCGGAAAGCATTTATCAATGTTTATCTTCGGCCGATCAACTTAATCAAAAAGACAAATTTTGCAGTGCCTTTAACTTCGGCCCAGATTTAACTTCTAATCGTTCTGTTAAGGAGTTAGTCTCCGAGATTCTTAATTATTGGTCAGGTACTTGGTTAGATAAATCTGATCCTTGTGCCTTTCATGAAGCCAGCTTGCTTAATTTAGTGACAGATAAAGCCTATCACTTGTTGAATTGGAAGCCACTTTGGGATTTTGAAAAAACAATTCGAGAGACGGTCGTTTGGTACAGGGAATCTTGTGAATTTTCATCTTCGGATTATCAACGTTTTCAGGAATTGTCATTACTCCAAATCAAGAATTACGAAAGTATTTTATCAACTAACAACATTAATCAGATATAGAATTAGTCTCAATGAACGATAAACACTGTCGATTTTGTCAAAGTTGCTTGAACCATACCTTTGTTGATTTGGGTATGTCTCCATTGTCTAATGGTTTTTTAAAATCAGAGCAATTAAATAAGGCAGAGAAATTCTATCCTTTACACGCTTATGTTTGTGAGAAATGTCTTTTGGTTCAATTAGAAGAATTTGAATCTCCAGATCATATTTTTGCAAATGATTATGCTTATTTCTCTTCCTACTCTGAGAGTTGGCTAAACCATGCTAAACAATACACTGACTTGATGATCAACAGGTTTCAATTCAATCAATCTAGTCGGGTGATAGAAATTGCTAGTAATGACGGTTACCTCTTGCAATTTTTTCAAGCCCAAAGTATCCCTGTTTTAGGTATTGAACCTGCGGCAAATGTGGCTCAAGTAGCTATCGAAAAAGGCATTGAAACTTTAGTTAATTTTTTTGAAGTTGAAACGGCTAAAGAATTAGCTAGGCAAGGTAAAAAAGCAGATTTATTATTGGGGAATAACGTTTTAGCTCATGTACCTAATATCAATGATTTTGTAGCGGGCATGAAAATTGTTCTTAAGCCTGAAGGTGTTATAACAATGGAGTTTCCTCATCTTCTACGGCTGATAGAGCAGAATCAGTTTGATACCATTTACCACGAGCATTTTTCCTATTTATCGTTTGTTACGGTAGCAAAGATATTTGCTCATCATGGTTTGACGTTATTTGATGTAGAAGAACTTCCTACGCATGGGGGGTCTTTACGGATTTATGCGAAACATTCAGAGAACGATGAAATAAAAATTAACCAAAGAGTATGGACATTAAAAGAAGTCGAAAAACAAAAAGGATTAGGTAATTTAGAGACCTATCTGAGCTTCAGTCGCAAAGTCCAAGAGACTAAACGTAAGCTATTGAGTTTTTTGATTCAGGTTAAGATGGATGGAAAAACGATTGTTGGTTATGGTGCGGCCGCCAAGGGAAACACCCTTTTAAATTATTGCGGAATTCGTACAGACTTCATTGACTACACTTGCGATCGCAGTCCCCATAAACAAGGCAAGTTTTTACCTGGCACTCATATTCCTATCTATAGTCCTGATAAGATTGCCGAGACTAAACCCGATTACGTTTTAATTCTTCCTTGGAATTTGAAAGAAGAAGTCACCCAACAACTCAGCTATATTCGTGAGTGGGGAGGCAAGTTTGTTGTGCCGATTCCTGAAGTGGAAATACTATGAAGTTTATCGAAACGCCCCTAAAAGGAGCCTATCTGATTGAAATAGAACCCGTGTCCGATCACAGAGGTTTTTTTGCAAGATCATGGTGCGAACATGAATTTGGTGAGCATGGATTAAAGTCAAATTTAGTCCAGTGTAATATTTCTTTTAATACGAAAAAAGGTACGCTTAGGGGGATGCACTATCAGATTAAACCCCATGAAGAAGCAAAATTGGTTAGATGTACACAAGGTTCGATTTATGATGTAATTATCGATATTCGTCCTAATTCACTTACTTTTAAATCATGGTTTTCCATTGAATTAAGTGCAACAAATCGCCAAATGCTATACATTCCTGAAGGGTTTGCTCACGGATTTCAAACGTTAGAGGATAACACTGAAGTTTTCTATCAAATGTCTAATTTTTATCATGGTGAGTCTGCTAGGGGATTAAAATGGAATGACCCTAGCTTTAAAATTAATTGGTTGTTAACAGAGAATATAATTATCTCGAAAAAAGACCAGAATTATCCTAATTTCTCATTTTATGAATTATGACATTTTCCTTAAAATGTATCATAAATAATCGCCCTCATCTAAAAACTGTAAATTTACTAGGAGTTATTTTATGGTGGTTGCTCTTTTCCGAATGACGATGGCGGAGTTTTTAAATCTACCTGACATTGAAGCTTCTCCAGCTTGGGAATTTGTTAATCAAGTGGCGGGACAAAAAACAATGCCAACTTTATTTCATAGCCGATTGCAAAAGCATTTACTTACGATAATCGATCAATCCACCCAAGCTTATGAAGCATTGCCAGAATTGCGTTGTATTTTGTCAGAAAGCTCTGTTGTCCCTGATGTGGCAGTTATGCGCCTAGACCGTTTACCGCAATTTAATAAACCTATTGAGGGTGCACCAGACTGGGTGATTGAGATTTTGTCGCCAGATCAGCGTGTGACTCGAGTAATCACGAAAATTCAAGCTTGTCTTGAAGCTGAGACAAGGTTAGCGTGGTTAATAGACCCATTGGAGGAAGTAGTAATGGTATTTTGGAGAGATCGTCCTTTAGTGATCTTAAGGGGCAATGATTTATTACCAGTTTTACCTGATGTGCAACTAGAGTTAACTCCGATTGAAATTTTTGCTTGGATGAAAGGACAATGACTAAAGCACGCATTTACTACACTAAACCATCAATTACTGAGCTAGAGATTAAGTATGCTACCGATGCAGCTATAAATAATTTACCGAATTACTTAGATGATGCTTGGAAAGTCCCTCCCGATGCCTGAAAGTCGCATTCTCTCGTTCCACCTGACCCTTTTCAAGCATCCTCTTAGTATGGGCATTATTTATCTCTCATCCAATCAACTAAAACCTTTTTGTTACTCGATTTATATATGGTGATTGAAATTCATCCAAGTGCCAAGATATCAAAATTAGCCGATATTGAAGACTCTATTCGCGGCTCAAAAATAATAATATCAAGCAATGTAGTTATTGATTCTTTTGTGAAGATAAAACCTGCTGGTGGAATAGGTGATATCCTAATTGGTTCCAATTCTATAATAAATTCTGGCTGTGTTTTATATTCTGGAAATGGTATTACAATTGGAAAGTATGTTGCAATTGCTGCCAACTGTACGCTAGCACCTGTCAGTCACGAGTATGCTAGGAGAGAGTTGCTGATTATGTCTCAGGGATTTCGTCCATCTAAGGGAGGGATATTAATTAATGATGATGTGTGGATTGGTGCCAACTGTGTAATTTTAGACGGTGTTCAAATAGGATTTGGTTGTGTTATTGGAGCCAGCTCTCTTGTAAGAGAAAATCTCGATAACTACGGCATATATGTGGGAAACCCATTGAAGAGGATAGGTGTCCGCCAATGAAGTTTACGGTTATTGGTAGTAATGGTTTTATTGGAAGCGCATTATCTATTAAGATGCGCGCGGAGGGATACTCAGTTTTTACGCCTAGTCGTGGAGATGATAAAATCTTCTCAATTCCACTTAATCACGTTATTTATGCTGCAGGAGTGACATCGAATTTTCGTCTAAATCCGTTTAACACATTGCAAGCTAATACGTCTTACCTCGCTGAAATTCTTGAAAAATCATGTTTTGACTCACTTCTTTATTTGTCGTCATCACGCATTTATCGTCATGCAGAAAGCACACAAGAGGATGCTGCTATTTTTCTAAAATCTTATGATCCAGAAGACTTGTACGATTTAACTAAATTAACAGCTGAGGCACTATGCTACGCAAGGGAGGACTTAAATCATAAGGTAAAAGTTGTTCGCTTAAGCAATGTAATAGGAACAGATTTTCGTTCTCAAAATTTTTTGTTTGATATAATTCGCTCTGCTTGTGACGACGGAGTAATCTATCTAAGGTCTTCACTTGATTCTTGTAAAGACTATGTAATGCTGGAAGATGTAATAGAGTTATTGCCTAAAATAGCAACTATAGGAAAACATAAATGTTATAATGTTGCCTCTGGCCATAACTTGACACATCAAGACATCGTCAATTCTATAATTAAATGCACAAAAGCAAGATTAGAAATATCAAATGATACACCCACTGTTAGATTTTCACGACTTGACGTAAGCAAAATCTTAGAAGAATTTACTTACAAACCATCGAATGTTCTAAATTGTATTCCAAGGCTTGTTCTTGAATACAAAAATTCTAAAACAAAACCAAACATTAATATCAAAGGATAGAATTTGACAGCATGAGTAAGCCCAAAAATAATTTTATCAAAGAGTTTCTAACAGAGAAAGAAGCAAGAATTGCTAGCTATGCCAACGATACCGACTGGCACAACTTATCTCTTAAGTGGCTAGTAAGAGCCTTTGAACAAAAGTATATGTATAACTTTAGCGTGCTTGGAAGACCAGTTATACAAACGCCATTTGAAATGGTTGCAATGCAAGAAATTATCTGGTCAGTACAGCCAGATCTGATTATCGAAACAGGTATCGCCCACGGCGGATCGTTGGTTTTTTCATCTTCCATGCTTGAACTAAATGCTATCTGTGGTGGCCCGCAGGAGGCAGAGGTCTTGGGCATTGACATTGATATTCGTAAACATAATCGAGAAGCAATTGAAGCTCATCCAATGTTTAAGCGAATCTCCATGATTCAAGGCTCTAGCATTGCTCCTGAAATTATTGAACAAGTTACAGCAAAAGCCGAAGGGAAACAAAAGATTTTAGTTTTGTTAGACAGTAATCACACCCATGATCATGTCTTAGCAGAATTAGAAGCCTATGCACCTTTAACTTCTATTGGAAGCTACTGCGTTGTATTTGACACTGTAGTGGAAGATCTACCTGATGAGATGTTTAATGATCGCCCTTGGGGAGTGGGTAACAATCCCAAAACAGCAGTATGGGAATATCTCAAGACTCATCCAGAGTTTGAAATTGACAAAAGCGTTCAAAACAAACTGTTAATTACGGTTGCTCCAGATGGCTATTTGAAACGAGTAAAATAAACACTGAAGTTATTGGCGATCACAGAAAATTATCGGTGTATTTTCTGCCATGCAACGCCTATTTTCGAGTATATTTAACAATTGAGAGATATAATAAATCCCATGCAAATGATTAATGATTATAATGGTCTTCTTATAATAATCCCCACGAGAAATCGTTCGGATTTGGCAATTAATGCGATTTTATCGGTCTTAAATCAGCCTAACTGCGAAGAAGTTAAGGTATTAGTGTCAGATAATTCTACTGATACAAAAGATATTGAAATTTTATACAAATTTTGTCAAGAAACTAGAGATGAACGGCTTAGTTATATTAAGCCGCCAGAACCTTTGCAAATGTCTAAGCATTGGGATTGGGCAGCAAATCAGGCTTTTAAGAAATATGAAATTAACCACTTGTCATTCCTAACTGATAGAATGATTTTTAAATCTGGTCAGTTAAAAGAATTAATTAATATTGTCAAACGTTATCCTGACTATATAGTTAGTTATAACCATGATTTTATTGATGATTATAAAAAGCCAATTAAACTTGTTCAAAGTGAATGGAGCGGCAAACTATATCAGGTGAAATCGATCCAATTGTTATTGCTTTCATCTCGAGCCTCCTTCTATGGTCTGCCGAAAATGTTAAATTGTATTACACCGCGCACTATTTTAAATAAGATTTCTACCAAGTTTGGAAATACATTTGGCTCAATTGCACCAGACTATAATTTTTGCTACAGAAGCCTAGAATTAGTTGACTCAATCCTCCATTTCGATAAAGCACCTATTTTACATTACGCTATTTCACAAAGTAATGGAGCAAGTTTCGCTAGGGGAATAGTGTCTAAAGCTAGCAGTGATTTTCTTGCAAATTTAGGTCAATCAGATTTCTGCTCAGCTACTCCAATACCAAGTATACATACCGTTGGAAATGCAATATGGCATGAGTATTGTACGGTTAAGAAAGAAACAAGCAGCACTAAGTTTCCTGATATTGACATGAATTGTTATCTGAACTACCTCGGATCAGAGACGAGCAAAATTATCAATCCTGAATTAAAAGCAGAAATGCAAGCCACTTTATCAACTTATGGCTGGAAACCCCCTGTAGAAAGTAATGAGCTAAAATCCTTCACTAGGGAAGACCTATTGCTTATGTGCAAAAAACTCTTGTCTCCTAGTATTGTATGGAATAAAATTATAATGATTCTTATAACGAAGCTATTTATTAAAAGTAAACATGCTCAACCATTAGTACTGTTCTTGGCAAATAATTTTGGGATTATGCCACCAAGATATATTGATTATTACTTTGATTTTAATACACTTGAGGATGCTTTCAATTATGTGAATAAGTTCCCGAAACCAAGTTATATCAGTTACGACGGGAAAAGTTTTGCAGTAAAAAGGTTAGGTAATGATTGTTTAGATATTCCTTTATGAATAAATTACCTTTCCATCTAACTAATCTATCAAAAGTGACAAGTATATTTAATGCCTACAAATTTTATTAGGGGCAAAACTCCACTCATTGTATTAGCAAGCTCATTCGCACCTTGGCCAAATGCATCAGGCGGGACGCAGCGAATTCATTCGCTTGGGCAGTGGCTAAAAAATTATGCCCGAGTTGTTATGTTACTACCAACATTATCAATATTACCATCTGACAGGATACCAGATTACGATCGCATTATTAGCTGCACTCAATCTAATTCACTCTTTAGCCGTATTTTTCGACGGTTATATACCTATTATTTGCATTTCTTTGATTTGCCACCAAAATGGGATACTTCCATTAACAAATTTTATAGCCCAATCGAATCTCTACGCTATAAGCGTATATTAAATGAACTAAAGCCTCGCGCGGTTATTTGTGAGTATCTTTGGCAGGTTCCAAATCTTTACAAAGCTTGCCAATCTCTCAAGATTCCACTTATCATTGATACGATTGACATAATTTCACGTAGACAACTAAAAGAAGTTGAACTTGGATTAACTGAGAAAGTAAATATTAGTCTTGAAGAAGAAATTGCTATTTGGCAGTTAGCTTCAGTTCTTGTTGCTATCCAACCCGAAGAAGCATCAGAGATAGCAAAGTTGTCTCCGTCATCCGTAGTTGTGTGCGCTCCTCAAGCATTTACTCCCGTTGAGCCATCGTCAATTATAAAAAAACGTAAATTTGTGCTAATGGTAGCATCAGGAGCGCGACCTAATGTTCAAGGAACTGAATTGTTTTTACGCAGTCAATGGCATGACATAGTTGTAGAACATCCCGATGTGGAACTTCATGTATGTGGAAATATTGTAGAATCACTTTCTACTGATATTCTTAATCTGCCCAACACAAATTTTCACGGTTACGTTGAAGATGTATCAGTTTTTTATCGTCAGGCAACAGTTGTCTTGAATCCTGTTATTTATGGATCAGGGCTTAAAATTAAAAGTATTGAAGCTTTAAGATATGGAAAATGCCTCATCAGCACTCCTGTTGGAGTAGAAGGTATACCTCTTGCTCATGAGTTGCTACCTGTCGCTGAGGCAGATCAGCTTGGTAGTCTATTAGTTTCACTTTTGGATAATACAAAAAAGATAGAAGAATACGAACAAAATGCTACTTATATGTTCAACAAAAATTATACACCTGATGCTTGTTACCATGAACTAATAAATATAATCATGGATTACTAAAAATACTCATAAGTTTTTCATGGAAGTTATTTTTATTCTAAAATTAACAGAAAATCTCAAATTTTATGAGCTTTAATTATCTTGAACCAACCATACTTCTTAAAGATAGCTTTGTTATTTTGAAAAATCTCTTGACAGAAGATGAAGTCACAAAGCTAAGAAAAACTCTCGAAACTTACTTTTCACATCATGGTGTAAAAATGTTTGGAGGGATATCTCAACCCAATGCAGCAGTTTTAATTCGAGAGTTAGATTGGATATTCTCTCATCCTAAAATTATTGATGCGCTCAAAAATTTGCTCCACAATGAAAAGTTAATGTTTACTAGTCATTGTGATATCCATAGTGGAATTGTTACTGGTTGGCATAAAGATGATGGTACTTCTTCTGACAAGACCAACTTAGGATACTTTGATTGTTTAACCTACGATGTTGAAGATTGTCAGGTGTATAAAGTCGCTATTTATTTGCAGGATCATGTAAATAATTTAGCTGGTTTAAATGTAAAACCAGGGTCTCATAAGATTGCCTCGACGGAAGCTGGTGAGGAAATTTCTTTAAAGACAAGAGTAGGAGATGTAATTATTTTTGATGTTAGGTTGACCCATTCTGGACAGTCAGATATCTTGCCTATTCCTTGGTTGAGAAAGCCATTAACTTTGATTCGTAAGTTATTTGGATCAAATCTTGATCAACCGATTAAGTCGGCTTACGAACATTTTTCTGGAACTAAAATGTCAATTTTCTTCACCTTTGGATATTCAAATGACTGGACTGTTGCATTTGCCAAGAACAACATGAAACGACAGCTAAAGCAAAATCAATCATCTCAAGTATTCTTACCCAGTAATACCAAAGAGAAGCTGTTAGCAGAAGACGTTTTATTAGCAGAAGATTATTTCACTGACTTATGACCATATTGATTTGAGTAGTCTTATCTTGGAAATAGTAGCAATTATTCCAGCGAGAGGAGGCTCAAAAGGAGTCCCTTACAAAAACATTCGTCCTCTAGGTAATAAACCTTTAATCGCCCATTCTATCCTAGATGCGAAAGAAGCCCATCTAGTAGATCGCATTTACGTTACCACAGACGATGCCGAAATTGCCCAAGTTTCAACAGACTATGGTGCAAGTATTATTCACCGCCCCCCTGAACTAGCCAACGATACCGCGTCTTCAGAATCGGCTCTTGTTCATGCCTTAACAGAGATTGAAAAAGAGGAGATTCACCCAGAACTTATTGTGTTCTTACAATGTACATCCCCTTTACGAACTGGGCTAGATATAGATCGCGCTATTGAGCAAATCAGAGCGGAAAACGCTGATTCTCTCCTCTCAGTTTCCCCAACCCATCGCTTTCTTTGGCATCAAGTAGATAATGTCGCTCAGTCTATTAACTATGACTATCACCACCGTCCCCGTCGCCAAGATTTAAACCCCCAATATATGGAAAATGGTTCAATTTATATCTTTAAACCCTGGGTTTTAAAAGAATTAAATAACCGATTGGGCGGTAAAATCTCTTTGTTTGTGATGGATGAATCCCAAAGTTGGGAAATTGATTCGTCAGAGGATTTTGAGTATATAGAGTTTTTAATCAATCACACACATAAACCTTAATAGTTCCGAAAAAACATGATTAATTTACCTGATTTTTCAAAAGCATTTGAATACGAAAATAACTTCTACCTATCCTGTGATAATAGCAGAATTGCTAAGTTATTAGCTCATTATGAATTATACAAAATGGTGGTAAACATACCAGGAGCAATAGTAGAATGTGGCGTTTTTAAAGGAACATCATTGACAAGGTTTGCCACATTTCGAGATTTATTCAGTAATTCCCACGCTAAAAAAATAATTGGTTTTGATATCTATGGTAAATTTCCTGAAACTAATTTTCAGGAAGATAAAGTGCCTAGACAGCGTTTTATTGATAGTGCGGGGGAAGAAAGTATTGCTGTAGAACAGCTTACAGAAGTGCTAAAAATTAAGGGAGTTGACAAGAATGTAGAATTAGTAAAGGGAGACATTTTAAAAACAGTCCCCAATTATGTGAATGACCATCCAGAATTAAAAATTTCTCTTCTCAATTTAGATACTGATATATACGAACCTGCCTCTGTAATTTTAGAATTACTGTTTCCTAGAATTGTCAGGGGGGGGGGTACTAATTATAGACGATTACGGTGTTTTTCCTGGAGAAACAAAAGCTGTAGATGAATATTTCCATGATAAAGATGTGGTGATAAATAAATTTCCATTTTGTATGACACCTTGTTATATTTTAAAAAATTAAAGTATTATGATCATTGACAAAAATTTATTAAAGTATATTGTTTTCGCTGAGGATGATATATTAAATGCCCTGAAAAAAATCAGCGACAACAAAAACCGTATTATTTTCTCTGTCACCGAAGCAGGTGTTTTAGAAGGTGTCCTCACAGACGGAGACTTTCGCCGTTGGTTAGTGCAACAAGAATCTATTAATCTCAATCAACCTGTCTCAAAAATTTCTAACAAAAACTATAAGTTTGCTAATTACAATGATGATCCGGTAAAGATTCAATCTTACTTTTCTAATGAAGTTGAATTCATTCCCCTTTTAGATAATAACCGTCATTTAGTTGCAGTTGCTTGTCGGAAGTCAGAAGGTATTCGGATCGGAAATTTTATCATTGATGCCCAATCTCCTACTTTTGTCATTGCGGAAATTGGCAATAATCACAATGGTAGCTTGGAATTTGCTAAACAGTTAATTGATCAAGCGGTAGTGGTAGGAGCAGATTGTGCAAAGTTCCAAATGCGCGATCTCAAATCACTATATCGGAATGCCGGGAATGCTAATGATGCTAGTGAAGATTTAGGGTCACAATATACTCTAGATTTGCTAACTCGGTTTCAGTTAACGACCGATGAAATGTTTGCCGCTTTTGATTACTGTCAAACACAGGGAATTTTACCCCTTTGTACACCCTGGGATATTGAGAGTTTATCTCTACTAGAACAGTATGGAATGCTGGCTTATAAAGTGGCCTCGGCTGATTTGACGAACTATGATTTGCTTACTGCTTTAGCAAAAACAGGTAAGCCATTAATTTGTTCAACGGGGATGTCGGCTGAATCTGAGATAATTGACGCAGTGGCTTTACTAAATCGGTTAGGTGCGATGTATGTTTTGCTGCACTGTAACTCAACCTATCCAGCCCCCTTTAAAGATGTCAATCTAAACTATATAGACCGTCTAAAAGAAATTGGTAATTGTCCTGTTGGTTATTCCGGCCATGAACGGGGTATTCATGTAGCGATCGCCTCCGTAGCTAAGGGTGCTAAGGTGATAGAAAAACACTTCACCCTAGACAAAACAATGGAAGGTAATGACCACAAAGTCAGTCTGTTACCAGATGAATTTCGCCTCATGATAGAGGGCATTCGCCAAGTAGAACAATCTCTTGGTACAAATGGAGAACGACACCTCAGTCAAGGGGAGTTGATGAACCGAGAAAACTTGGCTAAGAGTTTGGTAATTAACTGCGATTTAGAGATAGGACAAATCATTACTGAAGCTATGATTGATGTGAAAAGTCCTGGAAAGGGTTTACAACCGAACCGGAAGACACAGTTAATTGGTAAACGTTCCAGGCGATCGCTCAAAGCAGGTGATTTTCTCTACCCTAGCGACTTAGAAGTGGAACAGGTTAATGCAAGAGATTATCGTTTTAAACGACCTTGGGGTATTCCAGTTCGCTACCATGACTTTAAAACCCTATTATCACAATCAAATCCTGATTTACTAGAATTTCATCTCAGTTATAAAGATTTAGAAGTTGATATTCACCACTATATTGATCAGGTTTATGATTTAGATATAATTGTACACGCTCCAGAGTTATTTGCAGGTGATCACGTATTGGATCTATCTTCCCAAGACAAAGATTACCGTCAACTATCAATTCAAGAATTGCAACGAGTGATCGACATTACTCGACAATTAAAACCGTTTTTCAAACGATCAATCCGTCCCTGCATTGTCACCAATGTTGGTGGATTTACCAGTGATACTTTATTATCTTTATCAGTTCGCCAGCAACTATACGAAACACTTTTCGAGAGCCTATCTCAACTAGATACAGATGGAGTTGAAATCATTCCTCAAACCATGCCTCCCTTTCCTTGGCATTTTGGGGGACAACGAAATCATAATCTTTTTGTAGATCCGACAGACATTGCTGATTTTTGTCGTCAACATAACTATCGTGTTTGCTTAGATATCTCTCATTCCAAACTAGCTTGTACTTATCACAAAATATCATTCAAAGAATTTATTGAACAAGTTGGAATTTACATTGCTCATTTACACATTGCTGATGCTAAAGGTGTTGATGGGGAAGGTTTACAGATCGGTGAAGGTGAAATTGACTTCCCTGCCTTAGCTGAAGATATTGAAAAGTATGCTTCTCAAGCTTCTTTTATTCCTGAAATTTGGCAGGGGCATAAAAATGAAGGGGAAGGATTTTGGATCGCCTTAGAAAAGCTCGAAAAATATCTCTAAAATCCACAAAAACTTATGAGCTTAAAGTCAACACTAAATTCTCTCTCCTACTGGCTTCTGCCACCTGGTGTTAAAAACACATTTTTATCAGCTTATTCAAAGCAAGTGGCATTTCAGGATTTTCGTGTAGAACGAAATATAATAAGTAGACTATGTAAAAACAACTCAAAATTCAATAATATTCATAATGGTGAAAGGTGTTTTATTCTTGCAACTGGCCCCTCAATAAAAACGCAAAACTTGCTTCCTCTAAAAAACGAATTATGTATTTCAGTTAGTCAATTTTATCTTCATAAAGATATTCAAATAATTTCACCTCAATATTATGTTTTAGCCCCGACTCATCCTCCTTTTAATTTCAATGATGTTGTCAAAATATTTGATGGATTAAGGAAGTGTTATTCAGATAAAGCAACCTATTTTCTAGGTTACAGTTTATATAATTATTCTTACTATCGGTTTCTAGAAACCTATTCTCAATATAAGAACAATAATCAATGTTTTATCAACTATTCAATGAGTCAATCATTAGAAGAATCAAACTACTCTAACAAAGCAATTTGGGAAATCGATCAAAGTCCATTTGGTATTAGGACAGTTATCTACTCAGCTATTCAAGTTGCTTTATATATGGGTTGCAAGGAAATTTACTTAATAGGATGTGATCACGATTATTTGAATGATACAAGTCGCGTTACCAATCACCATTTTTATAAGGAAGAAGATGGCATCAGTGATGCTGAACATTTAAGATCATTTACCACAGAGCGTTGGTTTCAAGAATACTATTTTCGATGGAAACAATATAGATTAATTAGAGAATATGCCCAACAAAAAGGATGTAATATTTTCAATGCGACTGAGGGGGGTATGCTTGATGTATTTCCTAGAGTTAGGCTAGAAGATATAGTAGTTTATTAAATTGCAAAAATAATAATGTTCTTTCTAGGAAAAAATATAGTTAAAACTTTATCATCTAGAATTAGATATCCTCACGCCAAGATTGGTTGGGCATCTTATATTACGGGTGATAGTCAACTAGATCAAGAAGTAACTATAGGGAACAATTGTCTAATTCACAATTCATATATTGGTGGCATAACAAGATTAGGAGATAATTGTTCATTAATTGACTCACATTTAGATAAAAATACTTCAATTTCCTTGAATTGTTCTTTAGGTTGTAGTCAAATTGCACAATATTCTTATATCTCTGACAATTCTAGGCTTTTTGGGACTCAAGTTGGTAAATTTTGTTCTATTGGAGGTTCTTTGTTTTGTGGGTTAGGAAATCATCCAACTAACTTTATTAGTACGCATCCAATATTTTTTTCTACATTAAAACAATGTGGAATTACCTTTAGTGATAAAAATTATTTTGATGAAGCTCCAGAAGTTAAAATAGGTCATGACGTATGGATTGGATCTAGGGTTTTTATTAAAAACGGAATTTCTGTTGGTAATGGAGCAATTTTAGCTGCTGGCTCGGTTGTTGTTAAAGATGTACCTAACTATGCAGTAGTTGGGGGTGTTCCTGCTACACTGATTCGATATAGATTTCAAAAATCAATAATAGAACAGCTTTTAGAAATACAATGGTGGAACTGGTCAGAAGAAAAGCTCAAACTTGCCCAGCCTTATTTTTGTTCTAGCGATGTTAATGCTTTTATTGAATTTGTTAAAAGTATTAAATAATCAATTTAAACTCTAGTTGTTTTTTAAATTATTTACAGATTCAAATTTATTTGTGGATATGAAAATGATTAAAAAAGAGAGGTAGTTAAAACCACTAGACACCGCTTTCTAGAAATTGCCAATAACTAACTTCATCATGTTTATTCAACAAACAATTCAAATATAAAAATCATGAAATGCCATATTTGTAGTTCAAATACACTTAAAACTTTCAATCTGAAAGGTTCTAGGACTGGTAAAGAAAATCCTTTATACTTTTGTATTAAATGCACTTCTTTTTTCCAAAGACCAAACTATCACGAAGATGATGAAACTTTACGTCGCGATCTTCAGTGGCATTTAAGCAAACATGAGGAACACAAAAAACAAGCTAAACAAATAATTCATCAATTGTTAGTGTATAACCCTGATATCAAAACTATTCTAGATATTGGATGTGGTATTGGAAGTACCATTTTAGCTGCTAGAGAGTTAGGTATAAATTGCATAGGAGTAGAGCCTAATCCATATGCAGTTCAGTATTCTAAAGAAAATTTATCACTGGACTTAATACCTGACTATTTTTCTGCTAGTATGTTTTCACAGGGGTTTGATGCCATAGTAATTGATATGGTCTTAGAACATGTACCGATGGTTCAGCCTTTTATGAAAGATGTATTCTCTATACTTAATCCTAGTGGTTTAATATACTTAGCAGTTCCAGGTTTGAATTGGAGCATTTCTCGAAATATCCTAAGGCTACTTTTGAAGAGGATTGATATTGTTTCAGTATTTGGCGACAATGACGTACATATAAATCATTTCTCTAAAAGAGGTATCAATAATTTAATTAAGCCCTATGACGGAAGAATAGTAAAAGACACCTATCCTGGGGCGTGCATTATTAAGCATAGTTCATTTAAGGAAAAAGCCTAATCAAATAATTATCCAGAAGCAATAACAACCATTAAGAAATTATTACTAATGAGTCAAAATCTCTCTTTTCAAGAGTCTAATTTTTCGGAATTAGACACCCAAATGATAAGTATTAATCAGTCTTTTTTATATCCCAAAATCACAGTTGTTACTCCTAACTATAACTACGGTCACTATCTGGAAGAAACTATTCGTTCCGTGTTACTTCAAGGTTATCCAAACTTAGAATATATAATCATTGATGGGGGTAGTACAGACAATTCTGTTGAAATTATCAAAAAGTATGAACCTTATCTCACTTACTGGGAAAGTCAACCTGATAGGGGACAAACTCATGCTATCAATAAAGGCTTAGAAAGAGCAACTGGTGAAATTTTTAATTGGATTAATTCTGATGACATTTTAATGCCTGGTGCTTTGCTTACTATTGCCCAGGGCATTCAAGATTATGATGCTTTTGCAGGTGTGGTCAATAATTTTGATGAAGAAGGAAATCAAGTAAAAGTATTGCCACAAAATATTACACCTGAAGGTTTATTGACTAGATTTAATACTACAAATAAACCAAGCAAAAAAGATACTGTTTATCATCAACCAGGATTTTGGTTTAAAACTCAATTATTAAAAAATATTGGTAATTTAAACGAAAATTTACAAATTCAATTTGACTTTGACCGAGTAGTTAGATATCTACATCATTATCCTAAAGTTAATTATTCTAACCAAGTATTAGTTAATTTTAGATGTCATCAGGAACAAAAAACTGCTCCGACTAAGGTAAAACAAGAAGGTCAATATATTGTGCAAAGTCTTCTTGATGAACCAGAATATCAAAATTTACATAAACCTGCTAAATTATGGCTAGAGCGGTTACTATGGTATGAAAATCTAGCTAAAATTCATCAACAATCTAAAACAAATCGAATTTTTAAAGTGTTAAAAGCACTGGTTCTATCGTGCAAAAATCCCCAAGCTTATTGGACAAGATATACATTTGGTAGTATCCGTCAATTATTAATATAGATAAAGATTCCTTTATTCCGCTCTGCGACCTTCGGAATGATATCATTACCTTTAACCCAAATTTTAGATTGATTTTAATTCCTTTTAACGAAGAGTTTGATCGCCTATCATAAAGCTCAGTAATGTATTTTGAAAACTGTATTGTAATTTAATTGAGCAAACACGACTAGTTGTAATTATGCCTTACCGTTGTCAGTCTGTTGATACCAATCCCTTCTTGGAGAAATACTACTATACACTTCAGCACTCTGTATCATTGATATACAAATCCGCTATCGTTACTGGACTCTGCCGAAGCCATCGAGAAATGAGCTTACTTGCTCTTCAAATTCGGGATCGCGATAACCATGATCTTCCCCCCCACAGACTATACCAGCAGTGGCTGTGCCAAAACAATTTAAACTATCCTTTTATCTCTCCTAATTTTGACCTTACTCAATTCATGAGCTTTGACCTAATTTCTCTAGGCCTTGAGGTTACGGAAATTCTTCAACAACTTGGGATCAACTATTATATCAGTGGCTCTGTGGCCAGTAGTCTTCTCGGAGAACCCCGAACCACCTATGATATTGATTTGGTCATTGATAGTAATTCTGAGCAAGCAAGTCAACTATTTGATGCTTTTTCTCCACGCTTCTATCTAGATCCTTTGACTGTGGCAGAAGCCCTAGAACGCCACAGTAGCTTCAATATGATTGATAATCAGACCTTGGGCAAAATAGATATTTTTATTCTTGACTCATCTCCCTTTCATCAAAGTGCTTTTCAGCGTCGTGTTTTACAACTTATTCGAGAACAGCCACAAAGATATTTATGTTTGCCAACACCAGAGGACTTAATTTTACAAAAACTTTTGTGGCGTAAAGATGCTTTTGGCTCGGAGAAACAATGGCGTGATATTCTTGGAATTTGTAAACTTCAAAATGATCGTCTCGATCTAAATTACCTGCATGAGTGGGGAACCACCTTAAATCTCTCAGTCGATCTGCATCGTCTTTTGCAAGAGTCTGGTTTGATAGCGTGATTAAAAATATGGAGTTAGGTGTTTATTTCTCTGCTAATGATAAAGTTTATGATTGGACAATAGCCTTTCTCAATAGCTTCCGCACCTTTAACCCAGATTTAAGACTGATTTAACCCAGATTTAAGACTGATTTTAACGAGGAGTGCAATTTTGATTTTTAGTAAGAATTTTAGTTGACAACCAACATGAAAGTTATTTTTGATATTTCTTCGGTTGGTGATAACCCGAAAACAAGAACAGGTATAGCTCGTACAGCTTGGACATTGGCTGATTTATTGCATCGAGAACTAGGAGACAACCTAAGTTTTTCTGCTTCTGGCTCTATAGAAGCATCCCTTCAAACAGAAAGGCTACTTAATTCCTATCCTGATCTTCGTTCTGCTATATATCCAGTTAACTCCATTGCTAGAAGTGTTAATCAGTTGAATACACAATTCAGTAAAAACTATTCTGGTGAGAGTATTTTTCAGAAAATCGAGCAGTTAACTTTAGTTAATATTTCTAGATTATTTAATATAATTAGGCAACCAATTGCTCCAGAAATACTAGTCGAAGCAGACCTTTTTCATTCTTCTTATCCTCGTATTCCCAAGCAAGTGAGAAAAGCACTTCCTAATCGCCATTTACAAACAGTTTATGACCTAACCCCTTTAATTTTAGATGAAAAATATTTTCTTCCAGGTCAACGTGGGATTACTAAAAGACTTATAGACACTATCCAGCCGAATGATTGGGTAACGACGATATCAGATGCTACCCGTAATGATTTATTAAATAGACGACAGTTAAATCCTAAACAGGTCGTTACAATTTATCTAGCTGCTTCTCCTGAGCTTTTTTACCCGGTTTCAGATAGATCCATTATTCAAGCCGCAAAGCAGAAGTATCATCTTCCTGAAGGAGATTACTTTCTCTCTCTTCATTCTCTTGCCCCTCATAAAAATATGAATCATTTAATAGCTTGTTTTAAACAGATTATTAGGCAAGAAAAAGCAAAAGATTTACATTTAGTCATCTGTGGAGGAAATAAAGATGCGGCACTATCTATGATTAATGCTAATCAGTTAACAGAAGCTGACTTAAAATTTATTCACTTTACAGGATTTGTAGATGACAATGATTTAGCTGCAATATATAGTGGTGCGATTGGGTTTATTTTCCCTTCTCTGTATGAAGGATTTGGACTACCAGTTTTAGAAGCAATGCAATGTGGATGTCCTGTTATTAGTTCAAATACATCATCTTTGCCCGAAGTAGTCGGAGATGCTGGATTTTTAGTTTCACCTACAGATAAAGATACTCTTTGTCAGTCTATACTCAAACTATATTGCAACTCTGACTTACGCGCTAAACACTCTCAGTATAGCTTGGACAGAGCGGTTTTCTTTAGCTGGGAAAAAACACTAAGTGAAACTTTAGAGGTTTATAGGAGCATAAAAAGCTAATCTGCATTTAATTTACATATAAGACGCAGTTAAGATTTCTGCATTATAACAATTATATCTTATTAATGCAATTTAGATTAGATGTTTTCAGCAATTCCAAATTCAAACAGTAACATAAGATACAGACGTTATCTCGCTTTTATGCAGTTAAAAGAGATTTCGCTGATTTCTGACGTTTTTCGTACTTCCTCCTCGAATCTTAGCCTCTTGGAGAGTCAGCAACCTGCAAACAAACTTGATCAATCACTAAATAGAGCATTACGCTGATTCCACATATTGATACAAAACCCCTTGACCGTAAGCACTTCAAGGCTTTTGTATCTTGGACTACATTCTGAATTTGGAATTGCTGAGATGTTTTTTGTCCTACCAATTGACACCAACAGTTTAGTTTATTATCTGAGCAAAAAAAGGTAAATATGAACTTTTTCAAAAACACACTAAGACCAATTGCATATATCATTGGTAAAATTATCACTAGCAATCAAAAAATGTTTGACATTTATCGTCATACTGATTTTCGTGGTAAACTGTTTTTATCAGAATATATTAATCACAGTTTTAAAAACGGAATCTATCACTGCAATGAATTAAAATATAACATTGACTTTAGTGATCAAATACAAAAATCGGTTTATTTAGGCACTTATGAACGTCATGAGATTAGCTTTTTGAAAAAATATGTAAAACCAGGCTGGATATGTATTAGATATTGGTGCGAATATAGGATTTTATACTCTTAACCTTAGCAAATTAGTAGAAGCATCGGGGAAAGTCTATGCTATAGAACCTTCTCCAAGTAATTACAAAAAACTAGAGGAGAATATTGCAATTAATAACTTAGATAACTGCATAACCAGCAATATCGCATTATCTTCAGAATCAGGAGAGTTTGTATTTTCCGTCAGTCCTCATCAGAACTCTGGATGGGGAAGACTCGGCAAATGGGAATTTTCTCAATCTCAAATCATTGTTGCCGTTAATACGTTAGATAATTTTTTGACAGTAAATAATATTTCACACATAGATTTTCTAAAAATAGATGTAGAAGGACATGAATTGGAATTTTTCAAGGGTGCAATAAATACTTTGAAAAACGGAATAATTAGAAGAATAATGATTGAGTATTGTGGCGACGCTTTGGAACCACAAGGTATGACATTAAAAGGCTATGTTGATTCAATTATGAAGTTTGGTTATATCCCAGTTCATTTTAACTTAGACAGGATTGAAAAAGCAAAAAATGGAACTTATCATTCTCAAAAAGAGATTTTAAATCTTCTTTTTGAAAAAAACATTTAATTTTTAATCATGAACATTATTTCATATATCCATCCCACCCGTACCTATTTGCCCTGTACAGGTGCGGGAAGACATATCAATAATACCTTGCTGGGATTAGCCTCACAGGAGTCAATAAACTTAGAGTTACTATGTTCCCGACAATGATTACAAGCAGATGGTAAACCTGATTGACGTTCTTCCCTGCGAGATATATCATTAATAAATTTCCCCTTGCCACTCTACAATAAATTTTCCCTTGCCACTCTACCATTTTTGTGTATATTTAGGAGAGGTCTATTGTGCTAGATAGAAATTCATTGGTTTTAGAAAACTTAGCTTGTATTGCTTCAGATGATAAAGGTTTAAGATGTCTAGGTTCTTTAGAACATAAAGAAGAAAACCAACTTCAATGTACAAAATGCAACTCCTGCTATAGCTTTGTTAACGGTGTTCCTGTTCTTAAAGAAGATTCTGCGTCTGAACTTTATGAGTTCTACTCTAAAGTATATGAAAAACAATCACGATCTGAAGCAATGTGTGAAGGTAATCCTCGTATGGAGCAAGCTAAAATATTTTGGGAGTTACTGCCCAAATTTGTATCAGAAAATAATATTAACGGTTACTCCTTAGAAATAGGTTGCGGACCTGGTATTTTTGCTGATAGAGTTCCCAATTTCATTGGATTAGATTACGCGTTAAATGCCTTACTAGCAGAAGGATTTGAATCTTATTATAGAGTATGCGCTAGTGGAGATTTACTACCATTTCAAAGTAAAACTATTAGTTTGATTTTGTCACTCAATACTTTAGAACACATACCCCACTTAGATAGTTGTATTTATGAAATTGACCGAATTCTCAAGCCTGGTGGGTATTTGGTGTGGGTGCGACCTTTAGTTGATGAAGGAAAAGAAAAGTGTTAACATGAGATGAAAAGTGACAAAGAGGAAACAATGATGACAGCAAAACTAATTAATGTAGAGGGTTCAAAGATAAAAATAGAACTAACATTAGAACTCAGTCGTTCAATGTTGGATACAGAAATAAATATTCAAAAAGGCTTAAACGAAGTAGGTTGCATCGCCAGCAAAGAAGCCTTGAAATATTTAGATACAGATGGTTCACCCTTAAAAATCGGTGAAGAAATCTGGAAGAGTAAGGGAGAGCAACCGAAAGAATATCAAACACCTTATGGTGAGGTTATAGTGAATCGTCATGTATATCAGCGTTCACCTTTGAGGAAAAACGTATTGCCCCTTAGAAAGAGAAGCAAGGATAATCATAACATCAACGCCATTATTGGCAAAACAGGTATCCTCAAAAATGTCAGGGATGGCAGGCAAAGAGGTGAAAAATGATTTATTAGAAAATCATGGTAGAAAAGTAGCGCTATCCTATATCCAAAGATTGAGTGAAGCAGTAGGAAGTGTGGTACAGGCAAAAGAAGAAGCGTGGAGTTATGCCCCGCCCAAGGAGGATAGCCAAATTGCAACAGTGGGAATAGGATTAGATGGAACCTGTATGCTGATGTGTGAGGATGGCTACCGTGAAGCAATGGTGGGAACCGTTTCCCTATACGATAGTGAAGGCGAACGTCAACCTACAATCTATCTAGGTGCGGCACCAGAGTATGGAAAAAAGAGTTTTCTAGAAAGATTAGAAAGAGAAATTGAGCGAGCGAAAAACCGTTATCCAGAGGCAACATTGGTCGGGATAGCAGACGGGGCAGAATCAAATTGGAAGTTTTTAGAAAAGCAAACGGAAGAACAGATATTAGATTTCTATCATGCCTCTGGTTACTTAGGTGCCTTGGCAGAAGCGTTGCATCCGAATACCGTGTCAAAACAAAAAGAATGGTTGACTGAAAATTGTCGAGAACTCAAGCATGAAAAAGGAAAAGCAGGAGAACTGCTAAATCTGATGAAAGAAGTCAAAGAAGAAAAAAGTCATTCTAAGAATCTTACCGAGAAACTACAAGCGGCGATTACTTATTACGAGAATCATCAGCATCAAATGGATTATGCTGAATACATAGAGAAAAAGTATCCGATTGGTTCAGGTGTTACGGAAGCAGCTTGTAAGACGTTGGTCAAACAACGATTATGTTGTTCAGGGATGCGATGGAAGGAAAAAGGAGCAGGAATTATTTTGAGCCTACGAGCTTTGGTATTGACCAAGGAACGATGGAGTCAATTTTGGGCAAAACTTGATCAATATGGGTTCCCTGTAGAACCCTGATTACAACAGCTTTTATCAACTAAAGGTCGCACCCTTTGGTGTTAAAACCTGCATGGAACTGTACACAATATAATTGTGACGGTGTTGATTATTTGGCACTGGTATCGTCTAGCTAGAAGCTACAAACGTTGCAATACGAGAGGTTCAAGAAATCAGGCGAATTTGGAGTAAGTCCTCCCAAGTTAACCCCTTTTCAATTATACCGAGAGCTACAGCAGGAACTTCTCTAGTCGTAAAATGGCTGCGAACAAAGTTATGAACCATCCAGAAAATATCTAGGACTCGCTGTAATCCCACAACAGATTTAGCATAAGTATTTGTACGACGACGAAAGGCGGCTAAATAGCGTCGGATAGCACTATTAAATGCCTCAACGTGGTTGGCATGGATGTCCTTTTCTTCTGGTTTTTTTGTTGTCTCTGGATGTTCTGGTTTCGGAGTTTCTACTTTCTTTAGTTTACCCTCAGAATCTCGACGTTTACTACTCTTATTTTTTAGTCTTACCACAAGACCCTTCGGTAATACTTTGGTGGGACGACCTCGCTTTCCAGTCCTTAATACTTCGTGACAAATATTAAATAGCAGTTGACTATATCGCTTTTCTCCATCTGTAAATAACTGGAGAGATTCTGCACTCCTTTCAAATAATTCCGCTACCGTCATCATTGCTTCTAGAAATAATTTCTGCTCTTTTCGACCACATTTTAAATGCCAAATAAAGCGGCTAGCCCTGTCCATGAGCACGATTGTCCACCCCTCAGAGGCACTTGCTTCTTTATTTTTTCCAACTTTTGTGTATAGTTCATCCCCTTCTATTACTAATTTAACAAATTCATTCACTAAGGCGTATAAAAATAATGTCTCTTGTAATCCTGATAATTTCTTTTCCCAATTCAATATTGTTGTTTTCGCGTAGCCGAATACTCGGGCTGCTGCATTTAATCCTATTCCTTCCATTCTGGCTTTTAATACTTTTACAATTTCACTTAATGGGGTTTCTAAGCCAGCGATTACGCTACCATAAGTCTCAGCAAAACAAGAACTACATTCTTGACAAATGAACATTTTACGTTCCCCGTTACCTTTCGTTTGATAATGAGAATGTATTTTTACTTTTTCACTATAGCAATGAGGGCAGTTTTTCTGAAATAAGGCTTCCTCTTTCTCTTGGGGTAAGCCAATATCACTTAGGAGGTCAATTGAGCTTTTATTCAATGTTGACATTGCTTTCTGTTTTCCCTTTCTTTAATATAATGACAATAATAATAGTATAACAAAAACGGGAATATGTCCAGTCGTAAGTTATTTTCTATTTTCTCAAACTCTTACACCATAACTTTTTCTAGCTTTGATCACACGATACCAGTACCGATTATTTCAGTTATCAAGATTTGAGTTTAAAAAATAAGTTCAAGAAAATGGCACTTCCAATATTAAAAAGCAAGTTTTATAAAGCATTGACAAGAATACCAAAAAGATTAATTCGTGAGACTTTACTAAAAAACATTCAGACATTATTTTGGCGTAGATTAAATCCAAGATTTGATCTTATGTACAAGGTTTCTGATTCTGAAGCCTATGCTTCTATTGATGTTCACGAATGTATATATTGGTTTTTAGCAAGAGGTTATGATTGTCTTTCTCATCCAACAGTTATCCGCAGAATTACTGCTGGTCACGATATAGTTTTGCTAAGAAAAAATATGCCTTAATTAAAGCAGTTTTTACCTTGGTGAGCTATAAAAATAGCTCTCAAAGCCTTGCTATATAAGCATTCTTATGATTTCATCCTTGCTTAAAACGCTATAAGATTAATTTGTGAACATTCTTTCCTATATCCATCCCATCCGTACCTATTTACCCTGTACCGGTGCAGGAAGACATATCAACAACATCTTGCTGGGATTAGCATCCCATGAGTCAATAAACTTAGAGTTGCTATGTTCCCGACAATGGTTACAAGCAGATGGTAAACTTGATTTACGTTCTCCCCTGCGAGATATACCATTAAAAACTTTCCCATTACCAGAGAATCTCACCGAACGACTGTGGAAATTAACTCAATTTCCTAAAATGGATAAATACCTTTCTCCAAACACAGATTGGTTATTTACACCCATGGAAACCTATATTCCAGTTTCATGTTGTCCAGTAGGCGTTACAATCCACGATATTCAAGCTTTTGAAACTGATTTACCTTGGTCTAATACTCGTGAACATCGCTGGTTTCGTTATAAATGGAGCCAGTGGATTTATAGGGCTTTGGCTAATTATCGGGTAATTTTTACCGTCTCCGAATTTTCCAAAGCTCGCATGGTTGAATTACTGGGAGCAGATGCAAATAAAATAGTGGTTGTGGGAAATGGTGTAGAACGATCTTTTTATGATATTGCTTCAATTGATCCACTGAAGCTAGAAAGACCTATCAACAATCCTTACACATTCGTTATTGGTGGATTACGATTAAAAAAAGGAGCAGATTTTGTCCTAGATGTTGCCAAAGGTTTGCTAGATGCAAATTCTGATATACAGATTGTTATAGCTGGTGATTCTGAACCAGAATATATTGCAGCAGCTAAAGATTTACCTAATGTAAAACTATTAGGAATAGTACCAGATAATGATTTGCCTCGGCTGATGCGTTGTGCTTCATCACTGTTGTTTCTTTCCCATTATGAAGGTTTTGGCATTCCCGCAATAGAAGCAATGGTTGTAGGCACTCCCGCAGTAGTCAGTAACCGCGCTTCCTTACCAGAAGTAGTGGGGACAGCAGGTATTGTTGTTGAACCAGAAGATACAGCAACCATCGTTGATACCCTGATCCAACTTCAAGAAAATTCACAACTGCGAGAAGACTACATTCAGCGTGGAAAAGAACAGGCAAGGCAGTACACTTGGTCAAATTGTGTTAATATTCTTCAAAAAGCATTTATTGAGTATAGTTAATTCATGATACTAATACTAAAAATAACTCTTTTGAAGAAGAAATAAACTTTATTAAAGTAGTATTAATGACCAAAATTGTTTTCTGCTGGTCTGATATTTCTGGTTATATGACAGCTTGTTGGCGAGCATTGCAAGCTATACCTGAAATAGAAGTCTTTATAATTGCTTTTCAAGCTCGGACTCAAACTGCTTTTGCTGATGAGTTAATGCAAGATATTCCCCACCATCTTTTAGATTTACAAGAGAGAAATCAAACAGAATTAATGGAGCAATTAGTCAATCAACAAAATCCTGATGTAGTAGTTCTATGTGGGTGGTTTCATTCACCCTATCGTCAATTGGCTTTCTCATCTCAATTGCGCCATATAAAATTCATCATGGGTATGGATACTCCTTGGTGGGGCAATTGGAAACAATATTTAACTCGTTGGCTGCTGCGCCCTTATTTACAGAGAATGGCTCATGTAGTTGTTACTGGAGAACGAAGTTGGCAATATGCTCGGCGTTTAGGAATACCCTTAAAAAATATTTCCCTGGGTTTATATGGCATAGATTATCAAACTTTTTCTCCTCTTTTAGCAGCAAGAAACCAGTCATCCTGGCCACGCTCATTCCTGTTCGCAGGACGGTATAGCCACGATAAAGCAATAGATATTTTAGTAGAAGCATATCAACAGTATCGCCAAGAAGTTCAAGACCCTTGGAATTTAATTTGTTGCGGTAAAGGTGAATTAGAATCATATCTGCAAGGTCAGCCAGGTATTGAAAACAGAGGTTTTGTCCAACCTAGCGAAATGAAAGATATTTGGCTCAATGCCGGTGCTTTTTTATTACCTAGTCGTTTTGATCCTTGGCCATTAGCACTGGTTGAAGCTGCTGCTGCTGGTTTACCCATTATTTGTACTCAGGTTTGTGGCTCATCGGTAGAAGTTATTCGTTCTGGCTATAATGGATTGGTTATTCCAGCGAATCATGTCCAAAGCTTATGCCAAGCAATGATAGAAATTCACCATCGGTATGATAAAATGTCTGAATGGGGAAAACGGGGACAACAGTTAGCCGCTCCCTATTCGGCCTCAGAGTGGGCAAAACGCTGGACAAAATTACTAACAACGGTGGGAGAAAAATGATTGAATAGAAATATCGTTCAAGACCGAATCAGGTGGTTTTTACTTTCTTGCTTTGGTTTTATCTCCTCTCTCGCCAAATATGAAAACACTGAATTTGGTTTAATTGCGCCCTCTTTGGCCTTTCCTTTAGAGCAACTCCGTGCCAATGGCCGACCTCTAGCGATCGCCCTTCTGGTTCTACTATTAATCATTGCTTTGAATTCTCCTAATCCAAAAGGGAAGCTATCAACACCAGAACCGATTATTTATCTTTGGATTGTTCAATCAGTTATTTTGATCAAAACTCTAGACGGTGGAGATATTATTGCAGGCAGTCTCGTCTTTGCTATTTTTAGTAGCGTTGTGATTATGCACCTTCGTGGCCCCGCTGTTTGGATTCAGGATGAACGGAGTTTACGATTAGGCTTCTGGGCGATCGCCATGGTGGGAGTGATTTTTTCGATTGCTAACTTGTATCAAGCTAGAGTGAATCTGGCAGCGATTACTTTTGTCATGGGTTGGTTCCATGGAACAACTGCAAATCCACAAGCCTGCGGCTTGCTTATTGCAATGACAATCCCTAGTATTATTTGCTTAATTTATTATGATTATCCTGTTTTGTGGAAAAGAGTTTTCTGGATATTGATATTATCAATTCTGTTTTTGGGTCTTTATAAGACAGCCTCTCGTACTTCTATGATTATGACTTTTGTCGGCATTCTATTTTTCTTTCGATATAGAATGGGTTCAATTTTTATTCCAACAGTATTTGGACTTGTAACAATTTATTTTATTTTATCTTTCACAGATTTCAATATTCAAGCAGAGGATCCCACTATGACAAAAATTTCTGCATTCCAGAATACAAGAGAATTAGTTTGGCAGTCACAATTAAATATGTTTATAGCAAACCCATTATTCGGATCACCTTTGACAGGCGATCGCATGAGATTTGGTGAAAATTCATGGCTTGGAGTGGCCTCAGGATTGGGTCTTAGCGGATTAATTCCCATGTTGATTTTTGGCTGGTTAGTTATTCAAAAAATAATCTCTTTAGATAAGATAGCGAAGAAAAATCCTAATTATTATGTTTATTGTAGTTCCATTTCGGCGGGGCTAATATCAATGATGATAGGAAGCATATCAGAAGCTTTTTTATTGGCAAATCTCAATTTTTATTTATATGCTCTTCTTCAGTACCTAATACTGTCTCAATGCATGGAAAAAAATAGGGCTATTAATAATTAAATTCAAGTTCTAAAAACGATGAAAGTACTTCATATTATCCCTTCATTAGGTTTCTTAAGAGGAGGTCCAAGCCAAGTAACAATCGAGCTTGTTAAAGCCTTACAGTCGAATGGTCTTGATGTTGAGATTATTTGCACTAACGACAACTGTTCACAGTCTCTTGATGTCCCATTATTTCAAAAAAGCACATACCAAGGCATTGATGTCAGATTCTTTCCTAGAATCGTGTCACCAATTAGAGCAATTAGGGAATATACATTATCATTTTCCCTAACAAAATGGTTATGGGAAAACATTAAAGACTATGATTTGTTACATATTCATGCTATATTTTCGTTTACGCCTACAGCTTCGATGATAATTGCTCGTATCTTTAAAATTCCTTATGTTGTTACTTGCCATGGACTTCTATCTGAATGGGCATTGGAACAGAGAAGCATTAAAAAGCGGCTATATCTCAATTTAATAGAAAAGCAAAATCTAAACAGCAGTTCGTGCGTTCACTACGCTTCTGATAAAGAAAAAAAAGAAAGTTTAGCTATCAAATTAACCTCACCAAGTTTTATCTTGCCATTTGGCTTAAATTTCCCAATAACGACAACAAGAGAAACTAGAACATTTAGAGATAAACTTAATATTTCGGAAAATCAACCAATTTTGTTATTTATGTCTCGATTACACCCTGTAAAAGGATTAGATTTCTTGATTAAGGCATTGAGTACATTAATAGATAAATATTCATTTATTTTTATTATTGCTGGCAGTGGTAATCCTGAATATGAAGAAAAAATTGACTATAAAATTAATCAATTTGGACTAAGCCATGTAACTAAAAGGGTCGGTTTCATTGAAGGAACAGAGAAAAATCTACTTCTACAAGAATCTGATCTATTTCTTCTGACTTCCCATCTGGAAAGTTTTGGTGTCGTAGTACTAGAGTCCATGGCTGCTGGCTTACCTGTTCTGGTAACGCAAGGAGTTGCATTGAGCCAAACTGTACAGGAAAATGACATTGGTTATGTTAGTGAGCTAAACTCAAATGCTATTGCTCAAAAAATACAGCAATTTTTAGATAACTCTCAGCAAGGAAAAGAAATGGGTAAACGAGGTAAAGCATTTGTCCAACAAAATTATTCTTGGGATCAAATCGCCCTAAAAATGATCTCGATTTATAAAGAAATTATTAATCAGCAGTTTAAATCATAACCTTGTGAAAATACTAATTACAGGCGTTGCAGGTTTTATTGGTTATCATTTAGCTAAGCGACTAATTAATACTGGAAATAATAAAATTTTCGGGATTGACAATTTGAATGATTATTATGATGTAAGGCTAAAGAAAAATCGTTTAGCTCAAATAAAAGAGTTTAATAATTTTACTTTTTGGACAATAGACTTAGGCGATCGCCAAGCGTTATCAGAGCTTTTTACAACCCATCAATTTGACTATGTGATTAACCTCGCGGCTCAAGCAGGAGTCAGATATTCTCTCGAAAATCCTCATGCCTATGTAGATAGCAATCTTACAGGCTTTGTTAACTTATTAGAGGGATGCCGTCAGCAGCCAATTAAACATCTCATCTTTGCATCCTCTAGTTCTGTCTATGGGGCAAACACAAAAATCCCGTTTTCCACAGAGGATGATGTTAGTCAACCGCTTTCTCTCTATGCGGCAACGAAGCGGGCTAATGAATTAATGGCCTATACCTACAGCCATCTTTATCAAATTCCTACCACTGGACTCCGCTTTTTTACGGTTTATGGGCCCTGGGGTCGCCCTGATATGGCCTACTTTAGCTTCACAAAGAAAATCCTGTCAGGTCAGCCTATTCAAATTTTTAACTATGGCAAAATGCAACGAGATTTTACTTATATTGATGACATCATTGAAGGAATAGTTCGTGTTATTCAAAATCCCCCCTCCTCCGATCATTCACCACCTTATCAACTTTACAACTTAGGAAATCATCGTCCTGTTGAACTTCTATACTTTATTGAACTGCTAGAAAAATACTTGGGCAAACAGTCTCAAAAAGAGTTTTTACCGATGCAGCCGGGCGATGTTCCCATAACCTATGCCGATATTGAAAATTTAACCCTTGCCACAGGCTTTGAGCCAAGCACCCCCATTGAAGTCGGCTTAGAAAAATTTGTTACTTGGTATCAAGATTATTACCAATCTTCCAGCTAAAGCTATTGACAGCCTTCTTCCTTAAAGCGAGAATCCTAATTACCTTATTTATCTGAAAGAATGACCTCTCAAAACTACGAATACCAGTGGCAAAGTTCCCAAGCGGTCCATTCCCATAGCTTTTATGCCCCTGTTCTTTTGTCTATGTTCCCCCCTCCTCTTAGTCAATCAGGACAAGCCTTAAAAGTACTTGACTTAGGTTGTGGTAATGGCAGCTTAACTAACTTAATTTGCAATCAAGGTTTTGAAGTAATAGGAATAGAAGAGTCAACTTCTGGGGTTGAAATAGCCACTAAAAACTTTCCTAATTGTCGTTTTCTACAACAAAGCCTTTACTCTCCCCCCCCGAACTCTTGAACTATTTTGATATAGCGGTTTCATCGGATGTCATTGAACACCTCTTTTACCCTAGAGAATTAGCCCGTTTTGCAAAACAATGTCAACGGCGATCGCCGTTTGTTAAGCCTTACCAGAGTTGGAACGAAAGAAATGGAGTCAGAGAGTTAATTAATGGCATTTAAACCGCGTCCATTTTGGGAACTGTAGTTTTTTGAAATACTTTCAAGGGATAAGTCCCCCTTTTTAAGGGAGATTTAGGGGGAGCGCCTTGGAAGAGACAAAAACCATGAGTTTCAAATTAGACGAGGTTTAGATGGCATTTTACTGGAAATCATGGTGGGATAGCTCTCGAATTTTAAAAATTTCTAGATTTTGCGTATTGTTAAGCCAAAACGACAAAACGTTGGGCATCCCAAAGCCATTTTAGTTGATTGTTTTATTTGATGAAATTTTATGGCTCATATTTCCATAGTTATCCCTGTCTATAAAGCAGAGGACTGCCTCCAAGTGCTTTATGATCGCCTAAGAGCTTCCTTAGAGATCATTAATTCTGACTTTGAGATTATCCTAGTCGAGGATTGTGGAGGCGATCGCTCTTGGGAAATTATTTGTGAGTTAGCTAAATCTGATCCTAGGGTCAAGGGAATCCAATTTAGTCGCAACTTTGGGCAACACTATGGCATTACGGCGGGCTTAGATCATTGTGACGGTGACTGGGTTGTGGTGATGGACTGCGATCTACAGGATCGCCCAGAAGAAATTCCTAGATTGTATGAGAAGGCACAAGAGGGTTATGATGTGGTTCTGGCAAGAAGAGGTAAACGCAAAGATCCGCTTTTGAAACAGTTAAAATCCTCACTATTTTATAAGGTTTTTAACTATTTTACTGAGCTTGAATATGATAGTGAAGTAGGAAATTTTCGGATCATTTCTAGAAGAGTAGCAGAAAATTTTCGTTTAATGCGTGAACAATTACGTTTTTTTGGCGGCATTGTTGATTGGATGGGCTTTACCACCGCTAGCGTGAATGTCAGCCACGAGGAACGTTTTGCTGGACAAAGTACCTATACGTTTAGTAAACTCTGGAAGTTGGCCAGTGAAACAATTATTGCTTATTCTGATAAACCACTCCGAATCTGTATTCGTTTAGGTTTCCTACTTTCAACTTTTGCGTTTGCCTATGGTGTTGTTATCTTACTAAGAGCACTTATTTATGGTTCTCCGGTCACAGGTTGGAACAGTTTAATTATTTCCCTTTACTTTTTGGGAGGAATTATCATCTCCATTTTAGGTATTTTAGGGATTTATCTAGGGAAAACCTTTGATGAAACAAAAAAAAGACCTCTCTATCTAGTTAGAAATTCAACATTTAGAGACTATCACCACTCTTTTACTAATTCAATTCATACACCTACTTCTATCTTAAGAAAGGATTAACACAATGGCTTTTCTATCCGCAAGTGAATTATTAAAAATTCCCTTCAAAAAACTTGGTATAAATGTAAAAATAAGTGATAAAGTATCTATCTACGAGCCAGAAAAAATTGAGATCGGGGATTATTCTAGAATTGACGATTTTTCTGTGATATCTGGAAAAATAAAGATTGGTTCTTTTGTCCATCTAGCAGTCTTTTCCAATCTTGCAGGTGGATCTGAAGGAATAGTTCTTGATGATTTTTCGGGGTTGGCTTATGGTTGCCATGTGTTCAGCCAGAGTGATGATTATAGTGGCCATAGCTTAACTAATCCTACTGTTCCAGACAAATATAAAAAGGAAACAAAAAAAATGGTCTATATTGGCAAACACTGTATTGTTGGAACTTCAAGTGTTATTTTTCCCGGTGTTCATCTAGCAGAGGGAACCGCTGTTGGTGCTGGTGCGGTCGTAACAAAATCTACGCAAGAGTGGTCAATTTATGTTGGCAATCCTGCAAAAAAAATCAAAAATAGATCAAAAGAACTCCTAAAACTAGAACAAGATTTTCTTGCTGAGTTAAATAACATTGAAAAAGAATAACTTTATGAACCACATTTATATTTTTCTCACTATATTTTTCACAGTATATGGCCAAATTGTAATTAAATGGCAAGTCAATTCTGCTGGCACTTTGCCCATTGAACCTTCCGAAAAGGTGGTATTTATTCTACGATTACTACTCAACCCATGGATTCTAAGTGGATTGTTTAGCGCATTTCTAGCCTCCTTGACATGGATGGCCGCTATGACAAAATTCACCCTTAGCTATGCCTACCCATTTATTAGCCTTACCTTTGTGTTAATCATGCTCTCTGCCGCTATATTTTTTCGTGAGCCAATAACCCCCCCTAAGGTATTTGGGATAATAGCCATCGTTGCCGGGGTCATTGTAGGAGCAAAAGGATGAAGCGTTGTAATTCTTGCGGTCATGTATTTAACGATTCTTCTTGGTTATGCTCAAAGTGTGCATATCATCCTCAATTTTTGAATAATTACCTCGCATTTTCTCCTTCTTTATCAGAAGAAAATAGTGGGTTTGAGGTTGGTTATTTTGCTAAACTTGCACCTCTTGAGGCTAATAACTTTTGGTTTTGCTCTCGCAACCGAATAATAAATTGGGGGATAAGAAAATATTTTTCTAAAGCACGAAAATTCCTAGAAATAGGCTGTGGGACTGGGTTTGTTTTATCTAATATCGAATCTAAATTTCCCGATCTTGAAATCTATGGTAGTGAAATCTTCACCCAAGGCTTAGAATTTTCATCAAGTCGCTTATCCGAAAAAGTCTCATTATTTCAAATGGATGCTCGTAAAATACCTTACGACAATGAATTTGATGTTATCGGTGCTTTTGATGTACTAGAGCATATCGAAGAAGACCAAACTGTTTTGTTAGAAATGTATCGATCGACTGTGAAAGGGGGAGGAATAATTCTTACTGTCCCTCAGCATCCTTGGTTATGGAGTCAAGCAGATGATTTTGCTTGTCATGTTCGTCGTTATTCTTCTGAGGAGTTAAGAGGTAAGGTTAAAGAAGCAGGATTTACAATATTAAGAATGACTTCATTCGTTAGTTTACTTCTTCCTTTAATGATGGTGTCTCGTCTGCAAATCTCAAAAAGAAAAAAAGAATATGACGTTTTTGCTGAGTTAACCATAGATAAGAAGCTCAACTCTATCCTTGAAAAAATAATGAAAATTGAATATCGTATTATAAACAATAATATATCGCTACCTTTTGGTGGCTCTTTACTTGTCATTGCCCAAAAATAAAATACTTTCTAATTATTTATGATTTTGCGATTTTTACCAAGAACTTAAAACTTCCTACCTATGACACCGGCTAATAAAATTCCCTTTAACTACCCCTATATGACCGGCAAAGAACTCTGGCTCATTAGCCAGGCTCACCATGCTGGACAACTAGCCGGAGATGGTGGCTTTACCAAAAAATGCCATCAATGGTTTGAAAACTATAGTGGTTGTCACAAAGCCCTGCTGACCCATTCCTGTACTTCTGCCTTAGAGATAACGGCTATTCTCGCCAATATTCAACCCGGCGACGAAATCATTATGCCCAGCTACACCTTCGTGTCCACCGCTAACGCTTTTGTGTTGCGGGGGGGCGTTCCCGTTTTCGTTGATATTCGTCCCGATACCCTTAATATCGATGAAAAACTCGTTGAAGCCGCCATCACTGAGCGTACCAAGGCCATCGTTCCGGTGCATTACGCCGGCATTGCTTGTGAAATGAATACTCTTAAAGAGATTGGCGATCGCTATCAACTGTTACTCATTGAAGATGCCGCCCAGGGAATGATGGCCAACTATCACGATCAACCATTAGGCAGTATTGGGCATCTAGGTTGTTTGAGTTTCCACGAAACTAAAAACGTCATCTCCGGCGAAGGCGGCGTTTTACTGATCAACGATGAGCAATTCGCTGAACGAGCCGAAATCATTCGGGAAAAAGGCACCAATCGGAGTCAATTCTTTCGGGGTCAAGTGGATAAATATACCTGGGTGGATATTGGATCTAGCTATCTACCAGGAGAAATCATCGCCGCCTTCCTCTATGCCCAACTCGAAGAAGCGGAACAAATTACTAACCTTCGGCTTCAAGCTTGGAATCATTATCATGAACTTTTGGAACCATTAGACATCTCCATAATACTATAAAATCGACAAATATGCTATAATCATAGAAATTTAGACAGGAGTAACTATGCCTGAATACATCTATATGTGGGCTTATATTCAAAAACAGCCTCAAGAAACAAAGAGGTTGTTAGGAATAGAGTACCCAAAATTATTAGAGCTTATAACCTATGGCAAATTACTTAAAAAAGAATTTGAAGAAAGCAAAACCACACTGATTAAAGCAGGTGGTGGAAATAAACCGAAATTATCAGAGGAGGAGCAAATAGTTTTAATGCTAGTTTACTTAAGGCATTATCCGACCTTTCAGCTACTAGGAATAATGTTTGAAATAAGTGAATCGTCTGCCCATAATATATTCAATTATTGGCAGTCACTATTCGGAGAAAATTTACCAGCAAGTCTATTTGAACAACTAAAAAAGTTGCCAGAAGAAATAGAAAAAGTTAAAGAGGAGCTAATCCAACATGAACTAATAGTGGATGCGACAGAACAACCAGTAGAAAGACCTTTAGGGCAGGAGGCACAAAAACCATACTACTCAGGTAAACAAAAAAGGCATACCTCAAAAAGCCAAATAATCATTTGCCCAAAAATCAAGGAGATTGTGGATGTTGTGATAGGAGAAATAGGTTCAAAGAGCGATGTACAAATATTACGTCAAAGATTGGCTAAATTCCATCAAGAACAAGGCTTTCTAGGTGATAAAGCCTACGAGGGAGAATTCCAATTAACAACACCAAAAAAGAAACCAAAGGGGCGAGAATTAAGCAAAGAAGAAAAAGAAAGAAATAGTTGGTTATCGTCTCGACGAGTAGTGGTTGAACATATGATTCGATTGCTCAAAGTATTCAAAGTGATGCAAGAAAAATTTAGACTAAGAAAGGGAAGATATAAGTCATTAATCTCAACAGTATGTGGATTGGTGAGACTAAGGATAAATGCGCTGATATTAAGCATTATAAAATGTAGCGAATCAGGGCAGGTAATTGAGGTAAAGATGAGTCATTGTTTTTTGCCAGAATTGAATTTGGAGGTCTGAAAGCCCTGTAAACTCGTCTATGTACCAAGAAGTCTACTGAGTCTAGATTTAGCTACACTGCTTGCTAGACTAGGCTTTCCAGTTTTTGGAGATGTCTATTAGAAAAGGCGGGTAAACTGCATCGTCCCATTATTCCCGACGACTGCCGCCAAAACGGGCACATGTATTATGTAATTTTGGAGGATTTACCCACCCGTACAAAATTAATTGCTTATTTGAAAGAACAAGGAATTAACTCTGTTTTTCATTACGTACCGCTCCATAGCTCTCCGGCGGGAGAAAAATATGCAAAGGTTAGTGGTGATATGACTAATACCGATTCCTTATCAAATCGCCTTTTGCGATTACCGCTATATCCTAAACTGACAACTGAAAAAATATTTGCAATTGCCAAAACATTATATGAATTTTATGGTGAAAAATTTCATGAGACCTAAAAATTTAGGTCGCCACTTTTGGCTATGCTGGTTCCTGGCATTGTTGACTATTTTTATTCTTAACCTTTCAACTTTGACACTATCTCCAACCGTTTGGATGGATGAAGTACAAATTGTTGATTACGGGAGAACAATTTTTGACCCAAGTACGGACTGGTCAATTACTTGGCTGGTCTCAGAAAATAGACCTCTAATTTCTGTTCTCTACCTAGGAAATCTTCTACAAAATCTTACTTATCAAATTTTCAGATCACCCCTTGGCCCCCGGTTAGCATCCAGTTTTGGCGCAATATTTGCCGCGACCGTTTGCGTCGGTTTTCTTCTTTCCCTTAAAACTCCCAAGTGGGTAGCCTTTGTTTTAGGTCTAGTCTTATTTCTAGATCCCATCTTTGTCTCGAGCTATCGAGGTGCCCGCGTTGATTGTTGGGCGATAGGCTTATGTTTTCTTACCTGTTGGTTAATCAGACATCAAACAAATTCACTCGAATCCAGTTCAAGCATCACAAAGCCTCCTTTCTTCATTACAGGATTGTGCATATCTGCCATGTTGTTCACTTGGCCAACAGCGATATTCTTAACTCCACTCATTGCTACAGAATTCGTTCATTTTTATTATCTAAGTCAAAAAAGCAAAAATCGAACTGCCTTTGAGATTTTTCCTCTCGATCCCAGCATCACTTTGCTATTGGCTGGCTTTACCCTGGGACTAGTCGCAATTTCATTACCCGTTTTATCAGAACTTGTCTCCGGCATTAAAACAATTTTAGCCTTTAGCAAATCAGATTCAATAGTTACTAACTTTGCAGACAAGGTTAAGTCTGCTCCTAGGCAGTTTCTAACCTCTCTTTCCCTTAGTCCTTTTCTCCTTTTGGGAGGAATCACTACTGCTTTAATTTTAACGTCCCGATACAAGCAAAAAAGCTTTGTGACCCTTCTCGTACTTGGATTGATTATCTTTTCCAGCCCTTACGGAAATCGTTTCGTCTATTTAATCCCATATTTAATTGTAGTAATTGCCTTATTGTTTGTTGAAGATTCTAGCGTACAACGAAGGATAATAATATATTGGCTCAAAAGACTATTTCTTGTAGCACTATTAATCTGGTCAATCACTATTTCCTTGGGTGTCAGAAATATAGTCGCACTCACCCAGGTTGAAGGAAGAAACCCTGAGCGTATTCTTGAGTTTGCCGAAGCCGTAATTGGCGAGGGAGACCACAAAGTCCTTATCCCTTACGAGCTATACTATGCTGGGCGAGACTTGGGATGGAAAGTTTATAATTTCTTTGGCTATATTCAGTCCCCTTCTGACAGTGATTATAAAAAATTCTTGTCACAAATGGATTACATAATAACTACGGACAGGTCGGACAATAATAATCACTTCAGAAATGAATTCACATTCAAAGGTGAACTCAACTCTCTCGTAGAAAATAAACAGAATAAGTTTTTCTTTGGTGGCCGCCCATTTCCAGTTTATTACGTTTATGAAAATTCTATGAAAAATAAAATTGATAGCAAGTCTCGATGAAATCTTACGTTTTCCATGTTTAATTTAGCGGGTCTATCGAAAAGAATGCCGAGCATCAGCCCGATTAGCCTAGCTAAACTAAAACCATGGCAAGCTTTCTCGCCCTTCTGCCCCGTTCCCTAACCACCTTCCTTTATGCCGTTGCGGCCCTCCTGAGATTTTATGGCAACCTCGACACCACCCCAATCCCCCGAATCCCCCTCACCATCATCCAATGAAGCTTCCTGGTGTTCTGTTTTGGGACAGAGGCTCTCCTGGTTAATCTCGGCCTTGAGTGGAACGCTGGAAATCGAAGCCGAAACCGAGAGATTGAAGCAAGAGAACGTGAGATTAAACGCGATGATTTTGCAAACGAGAAAAGAGAAAGGGCAGATCGAGAAAGAGAACGAGCGGCTCGCCGAGCTAGAATCCAAAATCGATTCACTGTTCTCCAAATACGGTATCACCTCGAACCTAGTGAACAAACCCAAGCAGCCTTAAAAGACTTTCTTGCTTTCCTCGAAGAGTATGTTAAGTAAGAACCAAAACTTTTGAATCTGTAGCTTTTTTGATTGATGATGAATTCCCTAAGCCTTGCCCCCCCACTACCCGTACTTGAAAGCTTAACATTGCCAGGTCAAGATCAACTCCCCTGTGATGATGGTGAACCAATGGAAACCCAACGCCACAAATTACAAATGGACTTATTGATTGAAGCCTTGGATTCCTGGTTAGAAGGTAGGGAAGACGGCTATGTGGGCGGTAATATGTTTATTTATTTCAGCCAGGCTCAAATTAAAAACCAAGACTTTAAGGGGCCAGATTTTTTTGCAGTGACAGGTGTTTCCAAAAAGGAACGAAAATCTTGGGTTGTCTGGGAAGAAGAAAAAGCACCGGATGTTATTATTGAACTTCTTTCAGAGAGTACCGCTAATCAGGATAAAACGGTTAAAAAGGAGATTTATCAAAATAAAATGCGGGTCAGTGAATATTTTTGGTATGACCCTTTTGATTCAGAGGATTTTGCTGGCTTTACCCTCAATAATGGGATTTACCAATCCCTCCCTTTTAATGAGCAAGGCTGGTTGGTGAGTCAATGTTTGGGATTAACTCTGGTTCGTTGGCCAGGAAAATATCGAGGGGTGGAAGCGATCTGGCTACGCTGGGCTACCTTGGATGGCGAGGTTCTATCCACAGGTCAAGAGTTAGCTCAAAAAGCTCAACAACAAGCAGCATTAGCCCAACAACAAGCAGCATTAGCTCAGGAACAAGTAACATTAGCTCAACAACGCTCTGACAAGTTAGCGACTAAGTTGAGAGAAATGGGCATTAATCCTGACGAAATTTAGTTTGAATGCGCTAATTCAAAGAGATAAAAGCGCGATCGCCCTTTAACCAAAATAATGCCCTACCCTACACCACTATTGGATAAAGCTATAGCGAATCGTCGTCAGCAGAACGAACAACAACGTTTAATCATGATTGAACAGGTTATTAGGTGGTTAGAATCTAAGGCTCAAAATTATGGCATTCCACAAGCCTATTTGTTTGGCTCTGTAGTTCGCCCCTATGGTTTTGGTCGTTACTCTGATATTGATCTTGCCGTAGAGATGATTGACCCCAACTATTTTTTTCAAGCCATGGCTAAATTGTCAGAGCGAGTTGGGCGGGATGTTGATCTCGTTGAACTTTCTAAATGCTCTTTCGGCGATCGCATCCGTCAACAGGGTCTGTTATGGAAACCCCAGGTTTAGCTTTATTAGCAGCAGATCTAGCCGCTCAACGAGTCACTATTGATCGTGTATTTGCCCTTCTTCTAGATCGTTCTCAAAATCTATCTCCTGATAATCCAGAAAAAGCTGAAAGTGTTGCCTATCAACTGCACAATTTCTATGGTGCCATTGAAGAGTTACTCAAGATTGTTGCCATCTATTTTGAAAACAATATCTCAGATTCATCTCAATGGCATAGTTTATTACCCAAGCGAATGATGCAACCTATTCAAGAAATTAGACCCGCCTTACTTTCTCTAGAAAGCCATGACAAATTAAATGAATTACGCGCTTTTCGACACTTTTTCCGTCATGCCTATGGTATAACTTTAGATTTTTATCAACTTCAGAGTAATGTCAATAGAGCTATTCAACTAAAGCCTCAGTTAGATCAGGATATTGAAAGTTTTTTACAAAAATTGTAATTAATAAAAATTCTAATCTTAGACAATTAAAATGAATCTCAATCAAATCACTCCCTTAATATTAACTTACAATGAAGCACCAAATATTCAACGAACATTAAAAAATTTGACGTGGGCAAAACAAATTGTTGTTATTGATAGTTTTAGTACTGACAAAACCATAGAAATCCTAAAAAACTTTAAGCAAGTTAGCATATTTCAAAGACAGTTTGACTCCCATGCTAGCCAGTGGAATTATGGATTAAATCAAATCAAGTCTGATTGGGTTCTTTCCCTTGATGCAGATTATGTAATAACAACTACTCTTATTAATGAGATTGAATCTCTAGCTCCAATAAATAATACGGATGGATATTTTATTCCTTTTAAATACTGTATTTTTGGCAAACCACTTCGAGCAACAATTCTCCCTCCTAGACTAGCTTTATTTAGACAAAAAAATGCCAAATATATTGATGATGGACATACCCAACTACTAAAAATTACGGGTTCCTCATCCAGTTTATCTTGTCACATTTATCATGACGATCGCAAACCATTAAGTCGCTGGCTTTGGGCCCAAGATCGTTACATGATCCTAGAGACCCAAAAGTTACTAAACACACCTAATTCAGAACTAAGTATTGGTGATAAAATTAGAAAATTCAAAATTCTCTCTCCTTTTGTTGTGTTTTTGTACTGCCTGCTTCTGAGAAAAGGTATTTTGGATGGATGGGAAGGCTGGTACTATGCGATGCAACGTATGTTAGCGGAAACTTTACTCGTTATTCATTTGATAGAAGCTGAAAAGCTTAGCGATAAACCTCAACCTTTGGAGTGATTTTTGTGGCTAATCTAAAACAAAGTCCTTATATTTTGGTAACTGGTGGAGCTGGTTATATTGGTTCCCATACTGTTTTAGCTCTGAAAGAAAAGGGTTATTCTGTCATTGTTTTAGATAATTTAATTTATGGACACCAAGACTTAGTAAATAATGTTCTGGCGGTTCCTTTCATACAAGGTGACATTAGCGATCGCGCTTTACTGGATAACCTTTTCGCTACCTATAACATTAATGCCGTTATCCATTTTGCAGCCTATGCCTATGTAGGTGAATCGGTTGAAGATCCTAGCAAATATTATAGAAATAATGTGGTGGGTACATTAACGCTCCTCGAAGCTATGTTAGCCGCAAATATCAAAAAATTTGTTTTCTCCTCTACCTGCGCTACCTATGGGGTTCCAACGGTTTTACCCATCCCGGAAACCCATGCTCAAAACCCCATTAATCCCTATGGGTCAAGTAAGTTAATGGTGGAGGGAATGCTTCAGGCTTTTGATAAAGCCTATGATTTAAAGTCAGTTATTTTTCGTTACTTTAATGCGGCTGGAGCCGATCCAAATGGTCGCTTAGGCGAAGATCATCAGCCCGAAACCCATTTAATTCCCCTCACTTTGCTCACTGCTTTAGGGCAACGCTCAACCATTAATATCTATGGAACCGATTATGCCACTCCTGATGGAACTTGCATTCGAGACTATATTCATGTTCATGATTTAGCGATCGCTCACATATTGGGATTAGAATATTTACTAAATAACGAAGAAAGTGAAATTTTTAATCTCGGTAATGGCAATGGTTTTTCTGTGAAGGAAGTGATTGAAACGGCTCGTCAAATTACTCAAAAACCGATTACAGCCATTGAATCACCTCGACGAGAAGGCGATCCCCCTGTTTTAGTAGGCAGTGGTGAAAAAGCCCGAAAATATTTGGGATGGCAACCGCAATATACTAGCCTAAGCGACATTATTTCCCCTGCTTGGCAATGGCACCAAATTCGGCACTCATTCTAATGGTATTAAAACTATAGTTTGTTTTAAATTTTTATTGTTTTACCCTATTTTTACAACGATTTCCTAACCCTCTAAAATGTACCTTGATAACTATAGGACAGATGACTATCATCCCGGTGCTTCTAATTTCAAACAAATACTTTGGTTTTTTATTGGCGATTTTTTAGTTCAAACGCCACTTATTCCTCTGGCCCGGTTTAAAGTTTTTATTCTGCGCTTATTTGGTGCACAAATCGGTCAAGGAGTAAATATTAAGCCCCAGGTCAAAATTAAATTTCCTTGGCGTTTAATCATCAAGGACTATGTTTGGTTAGGAGAAAAATGTTGGATTGATAACTTAGCTCCCGTCACCATTGAAAGTCATGTCTGTATTTCCCAGGCAGTCTATCTCTGTACTGGCAATCATGATTGGAGCGATCGCAATTTTAAATTAATAACCAAAGAAATTTATATAGAAGAAGGTAGCTGGATTGGAGCCTCTGCCATTATCGCTCCCGGAGTCAGAGTCGGCAAAGGAGCAGTTCTCACCTTGGGTTCGGTGGCTGTCAACACATTAACCCCGATGACAATTTATACTGGTAATCCTGCTCAACCAGTAAAAATACGCAAGCTCATCCAGTAGTGCGTTGCAACTACTTTGCGGAGATTCTGATGAAATCCCTATCATTTCCTTGATAATTCAGTATAATCACGGATGATGTTTACTAGCATGAGACCGTATTATGCTTTAATTAACGTTTATTAAAGTTTGGATCTTAAAAATCTTAATGGATAGCTGCTTTTAAGTATCCGTAAATTCTCTTTTACAAAAACATTAAGTAGCACCTCTAAAGTACCTAATTGACTAAATCAAGAAATATAGCCTTGATCTGATTTTAGTCCTATTTAAATAGAGACAAAGTAATGATACACAAAAAGTTCGCTGGGATGCCTCCTTACCTATCAAGTGATATTACCTGTTTTGGTGGTGGTGATTCAAGTGATAGTCGGATAAAAATCAATGAGGTGGAATGTTTGAGAAAAAATCTGTTTAATTTATCTATCATAACCGAGTTTTTCCCGCCTGACTATGCTGCAACTGGACAATTGATCGAGGAATTAGCAACACAATTAGAGCAGCAAAATATAAAAATAGAGGTTTTTACAGGTCAACCCAACTACGCTTTTTCAATCTCTCAGGCTGAAGCTTTAGAACAGCGTGGTAATATGCGGGTTCAGCGATCGCGCTCTACTCAAGTTTGGTCTAGACGAATTCGCGGTAAAACCTTGAATGGCGTTCTTTTTACCGTGCGAGCTTTTTTACACATCATTAAAAATATTCGTCGCCACGATTTGTTTCTCTTGACATCTGCTCCCCCCTTTCTTCAAATTGCGGGCTATCTTGCCAATCGACTTTGTTTTGGCAAAGTTTCCTATCTTTGCTTAATCTATGATCTCTATCCAGATATTGCCGTTAATTTAGGCGTAGTTGCTGAAGATCATTGGATCGTGAAGATTTGGCAATCTATCAATCGTCAAATTTGGAAGCAAGCCAAAGGAATCATTGTACTCAGTGCAGGGATGAAAGAACGAGTATCATCTCTCTGTCCAGAAGTTGCTGATAAGATCTCTGTCATTCATAGCTGGAGCGATCCTGAAGCAATTGTTCCTATGGAGAAAAAGGATAATTGGTTTGCCCAAAAGCATGATCTGGCCAGTAAATTTACGGTTCTCTATTCAGGAAATATGGGACGATGCCATGATCTAGGTACGATTATGGAGACTGCCAAACAACTACAATCTGAGCCTATCCAATTTGTTTTTATTGGTGGTGGACCCAAACTAGATAGTGTGGTGGAAACTGTTAACCAATGGCAACTTACCAATTGTCTTTTCTTGCCTTATCAAGATAAAGAAGTGTTGCCTTATTCTTTAACAGCCTGTGATCTCTCTTTAGTCAGTGTCGATGTCGGACTAGATAGTTTAGTTGCTCCGAGTAAACTTTATTCTGCATTGGCAGCAGGAAGACCTGTTGCTGTTATTTGTTCAGAACAATCCTATTTACGACAGTTAATTGCCAAGGGAAAATGTGGTATCAGCGTTAACAATGGAGATAGTCAAGGTCTGACAGACTTTATCCGTTGGCTTGCTCACAATCCAGAATCCGCAGCGGAAATGGAGCAAGCTTCCCGTCACTATTTGGAGTCCTGTTTTACGCCTAAAATTATTGCAGAAGAATATCTTCAGGTTCTGATAAAATCTCTCGACCGGGACAAGAACTAACTAGCCCAAGGTGGGTATCTAAAAATGATGACTCATCTTCTTTCTGGTTTAATTATGGTAATTCCTACCATTATGGAATTGACAATTAACTTTCTGGTCATCAGGTGACAGCCCTTAGAGGCAAGGGACTTTGGGACGAGCTAGAACAACTATAATTCGGTCTAAATCTAATTCGGATAAATGATCAATGGCCCAGTTAGCCTGTCGCTGCATAAAGTGATAAGGATAGGTATGGGCAACCCCAACAACCGACATTCCAGCTTGTTTGGCGACTTGAATACCCACGGGTGTATCCTCTATCGCTAAACATTGTGATGGTTCTAACTGTAATGTCGAGTCTGAGCGATTCAGTTGCTCAAGGGCGAATAGATAACCATCAGGTTGGGGTTTGCTGGTTGCGATATCATCTCCGGCAACGATGACAGAGAAATAGGTTTGCAGTTCTGCTTTTTCAAGAATATTGATGACCTCAGAACGAATCGCTCCGGTCACTAAACCGATCGCTAGACGATAAAGTTGAATCTGATCCAGAAGTTTCCTAATCCCTGGATAGAGAGGAAGGATATCTAATGTTTCGATTTTGGCTCGGTAGAGTTGTGCTTTTTTCTGAATTAAGCGGGTCAGATAGTCTTCGGTCATGGTTCGCCCCCGATAGCTTAACAATTCCCGCAAACAGACGCGATCGCTTTTTCCTAAGCAAAATTGGTAGTATTCTACGGTAGAAATGGGACGTAAATTTTCCCCAACAATGAGGTCGTTAGTAATCTCTCGATGAATCGATTCATCATTAATCACAACCCCGTTAAAGTCAAATAATATGGCCTTTAGCATCTTTTAACATAACGACAATTGCGATCGAGAATAGGTTTCTGGCAATAGATTGAGCAGATCGGTTGGCTCATTGTGAAATGTAACACTATCACCGTTGGGAATCAGGGTTTGTCGATAAAATTCTTGGGTCTGGTTCTCGGCATCAGCAACCATAACTTTCGCTTGATGTCCCTGAAGAAGCACTTCTCGGCGATCGCGGGCTTCATAGGCATAAATAATCAGCAAATCGCCAGGCTGACAAAGCAGTGCTGCGCCACCATTGGGGCAAATTTCTCGACTGCCTGAAGTCCCCGGAATAGCGTAGGTCGAAAAACGATGACCATTATTGAGATTAATAATATCGACTTCTTCTAGCGGTAAAATACCAACCATTTCCAATAATTCGGGATCGATAGAAATGCTACCGACATAATTAAGATTGGCTTCTGTGACTCGCACCCGATGGAGTTTAGCGTGCATTAGTCTAATTGTTCCCATTTAATTGTCCTGTTGACTAGCTGGGGGTAACTGAAGGATTGCAGTGATTGTACAAAGCTAATACTACTTTAGCATTTAAAAAAAAACTGTAAAATATTTTATCAAGTCGGCGCAAATTTCAGTGTTAAATTTCCCTAATGACTCAACACACCCCCTAATTTTTAAAATATCTATTTCGTTGATCAAAATGACAAAATACCTATTCAAACCGATAATCATCGTACAGATCGAAAAACATGGCGGAACTTAGAGCCTTCCTTGACTCCTTGATAGATGGTAGAACGTGAAACTTGACAATAAAATGCAGCCCTAATTCTCTGTGGGGGTAGAGGCCAGGCGACTACGGCGCACCCGTCGAACTGGCAAATTCGCAATGAGAGCCGTCATCCGTTGATCGCTTTCTAAAGATAATTCCATCTCCTCAGAATCAATTTCAACATAGCGACTAACTACTTCTAAAATATCTTGGCGCATCGCCTCTAACATCTCTGGACTGAGACCAGAACGATCATTGGCAATCACGAGTTTAAGCCGTCGCCTGGCCTGTTCTCCACTTTTATTTGTACTGCGCCCAAACAAACGTTCAAGCAAATCTAAAATCATTTTCAACTCCCATTGACTTTACAATTTAGTCGGATAAATTCTTGATAATTCTTTACTCTGTTGTAGTTGACCGTGCTTAGGGGCCGAATAGACGACGACGAATTCGCATCAAGAGATTATCATGGGCTGCCATAAAATCTAAGAAAGGAATATCTTGACCCTCCAAACGTCTGGCAATATTCTGAAACGCTAAACCAGGAACCGACAGTTTTTCTTCTAAAACTAAAGGCTCTCCTTTATTGGTAGAAATAATAATCTTTTGATCATCAGGGATAACGCCTAATAAGGGAATGGCTAGGAGTTCTAATATATCCTCAACACTAATCATTTGGTTAAGTTGAACCATTTCCGGTCGCAGACGATTAATAACCAGACTAATTCGTTCTATACTTTCGGCTTCTAGTAGACCAATGACGCGATCCGCATCCCGAACCGCAGACATTTCTGGGGTTGTGACAATAATCGCTTCCTTGGCGGGAGTAACGGCATTACGAAACCCCATCTCAATACCGGCCGGACAGTCAATAATAATGTAATCAAACTTTTTGGCTAATTGATCGACGAGTTGCTGCATTTGCTCTGGGCTGATAGCATCCTTGGAGCGATTTTGGGCAGCCGGTAATAAAACGAGGTTGGGTAGTCGTTTATCTTTAACTAAGGCTTTATCAATAGAACAGTCCCCAGAAAGGACATCGATCGCGGTATAGACAATCCGTTGTTCTAACCCTAGGAGTAAATCTAAGTTACGAAGACCGAAATCCGCATCTACTAAAGCGACTTTTTTCCCTAAACGGGCCAGCGCAGAGCCTAAATTAGCCGTAGTGGTGGTTTTACCCACACCGCCTTTGCCTGAAGTTACAACAATAATCCGATTCATAGCTGGGTCGTCTGTCTTGGGGTGATGGTTCGCAAAAGGTTAACAATAAAATTTAGAGGAGACTGGCTTTTGATTTTACTTGATCTTTTTGAATTTACGGGCAGAAGTTAGCCGAATGCCATCAGGAGTAATATAGGCCACTTCGGGTTCGTTTTGATCAGCCGCTTCGCTAGAAACCCTGGCAACTAAGTCAGCAATACGGATTTGGCTGGCTGCCAGCTTAAGAATCATGACGATCGCATTTTGATCGCCCTTAACGCCTGCATGGACAGTTCCGCGTAAGGTTCCCCAGATCAGGATGTCTCCCTCTGCAATAATCTCGCCGCCTGGATTGAGATCGCCCACCAATAACACATCTCCTGGATGCTCAATCACAACCCCAGAACGGATCGTATTTTTCAGGACTAGGGGTTTGGCCAAGGCACGAGGGTTGGGCTGAAGTAAAGTCGGCGATCGCGAAATTTGCTCAACAGAATAGCCAATACTGGCGGCCGCGACAGCAGTTTGACGACGGCTGGTTTTCACCCATTGCAATTCCAAGTTAATCTCTGTTAGTAGGGCGGCGATCGCCTGTAATTGCCGAACATCTAATAAACGATCCTGAACCGATAAATAAACTGAACTACCACTGGGCCAACGATCAGCCTGTAATTTTAGATAAACTTGAAGAGATTGTTCTAACTGAGTCCAATCACGACTCAGATCCGGTTGGTTGGAAAACGGCAGGGTTAGCCATAACTGATCACCTTCTGGTTGAAGTTGAATGGATAAACTAGATGGAAGAGGAAGATCGGCAGTCATCTAAATCACTCAGAAGTTCAGGAAATTTTAAAATTTTAGATTATTACATTATCACCCTTCTGTATTCTCCCCTCAGGTTTAGGTTTATGGCAGTCACCATAATGCTTCGGATGATACCAAGGGGTAATCCTCTTGGCTGAAGTTTTTCGATGTCATCAAGAATCTGTCTGTTGTTATAAATTTTTATTTCAAAATAAGATCTACTAATACTGATATAGTAATATGGCACTATTTTAGACAAATCTTTAGTACTAGTGAACTTATTAAGCACATGGATTTGATGAATATCCTGCACTGGATACTACTTGTAATGACTTCGGGCACCGCTTTGCTCTGTTATCTCTGCTGCCACAGGATGACCCGACTTCCTAGTAATGAGAGAAGTCGCCAACCCCAACAGCTCTGGTGGGCTACCTTTGCCGTCTTAGCTTTATTAAGCTTAGAGATTGTATCTAGTCTTTATCCCAGAGAAAAAATCTTCTTCTTTGATTTGTTTTTCGGAACTAGTCTTTTATCAGATCCCCAGATTAATATTATTGCTTTGCTCAAGGAGACAATCACTACCCTGGCAACCTTTATATTGCTTGTCGCTCTTTTAATCCAGAAAAAAAGCCATAAATTATTACCGATGTACATCGGCTTTTTCTTTTTACTAACACAGATTGCTTTAGATGCAATGATTACGCGATCGCTGCATCTAAAAATAGTTATTCCCTCGTTAATCAGTTTCATTCCGTTGCTTTTACAACTATTAGGAATCAGCTTTATTGCTTTCAGCACTATCAAACAATATCGCTATTTACTAACTCGAAAAGTAAGGCATAAACGACGAAGAACAACAGAGGATGCTGAACCATGAAAACAATAATTATGAACTAAAGATCAATTTCTCGGTTTAATTTTTCTTAGGATTTTGGGAATTTAAACGACGATAAACTATCGCTAAACCCTGAGTATCGCCCACATTACCAGGAAAAAGTACAACTGGTAAATTGGGAAAGCGAGGATGATCAACATCTGTTCTTACCATTGAACAGCCCGGTAATATTTGCCCTAGCAGTCGTGCCGATCGCAGCCTTAAACCTGTACTTAAAACATCATTAGAAGTAATTCCCCCTTTACTAATCAAAAACCCAATATCTTCAGGTAAGTTCTGGACAATATCCATCAGCAAAGAGGAAACTGCCCCCCCAAAATCAAGCCGTTGTTGTACTGTATCGAAGGTCAATTCTTGACGACTGGTATAAACTACCGGCGTGTTCTGATCCCGATGAATCCCTTGGATTTTTTCTAAGGTTGATTGTAATAACAACTGACGCTGCTCTGGAAAATCCCGCAAAAAGCTCACATCAATTTCAACTCCCACAACCCCTGCTTCTTTGAGTAAATTTTCTAACTGTTCTGTGGTTTTCTTGACGTGAGAACCAACAATGATCACGCCCGCTTGCTGGGTAGGCTTATATTGAGCCATAGCTTCAGCGGCCAATGGTTGAGTTCCTAACTGGGCTAAAGAGGTCAAAATACTGGCGGCACTGCGAAATAAAAAGCGTTTTCCCTGATCGGCGGCGTTTAAAATCGCCTGGGCAAATTGATCTAAATCTGCTTGTTTTTCCCCATCGACCACAACACAAGTATTATTCTGTAAATTTTGTAAACGCGCTAAACAGCCTTGTCGAATATCGGGCAGCAGAAAACGTTCTACCTGGGACGCTTTAATGTTCCCCTGGGTTTTTTCTTCCACATAATCAGGTAAATAGCTATAGTGATAGCCAAAAACGGAATCTTGAGCAAATTCTGTCTCATGAACGGGGGTTTCTTGTCCATTGACCATTAAATAATGCACACTATCCCTGGTAATTCTGCCCCCTTCAAAAAAAGCCGGAATTAAAAAATGAGCATCAAAGGGGCCTAAGATGGCGGCGATCGCGTCTGTTTCCAGGGGATAGTGGCCGCGCAATGTTGAATCTGAGCGACTAACAATGAGAAAATCCTGAATCTTTTCCGCCGCTAGAGCCAATTGTAAATTTTGGCAAACTTCACGGGTGACTTGTGTGGCTTTTTCTGAGGTTAATGCCCTGGTATTGGTGAGAATAAAAAAAATGGGAGCCTGATCCCTCAATCCTAAACGCAAGGTGTCCACATCCCACTGCATGAGCAACAAACAGCTATGAACCGTTTGTGAGCCAGTCGGATCATCATCAAGGACAATAATTTTAGGAGTCGTCATCGGATTAATTCAAGAAGTGGAAAGGAATAGACAGAAAACGGTTGACTTTTATTATTTCATGCTTTGCTGGCCCATCAAATCTGCTACCTTTAAAATCCCTGGGGGTCAATGCCCATCTCCTGTAACTTTTGGGCTAATCGTAATGCACTTTCCTCGGCTGTCGGGACTAGTTTGCCCTGGGGGGTAAAAAAGCGCAGTTGTCCATTCTCCAGTCCTAGAAATAATTGTAATTGCTGGCTCCATAAACAACCTTGCTCATTGGCTTCTAGTGCCTGATACTGTCCACCCACAAGCTGAAAGCCTTGAAATTCAAAGCTATTAGGGTCAAACCAGAAATAGTCAGGAGTCCGAAAAATATCTTGATAAATTTGTTTCTTTAAACCCCGATCTGTCTCAGCCGTACTGTCAGAGAGAATTTCGATAATCACATGGGGATACTGTCCCCCCTCTTGCCAGACCACCCAACTCTGACGGGGTTTGCGCTCTGTTCCCAAGACCACGAAAAAATCTGGCCCACGAAAAAATTCCGACTTACGTTGTTGAGGACTGTAATAAATCGTTAAGTTCCCCGCCGCAAAAAAATCGGAGCGATCGCGCCACCACCATTCTAGGCACTTAAGCAGTAGGATCATTTGCTGAAGATGAAGATAGGTTTCCATCGGTGGTTCATAACTGAGCAAATCTCCAGGCGGAAAGACAATTTTCTCAGGCAGTCTAGGGATTTCTAGCGCAATAGACATAACGATTATCTCCGCTAGGATGACGGTTATACAAGACAATGTATCGATTCTAACCCAGCTAGTTTGAGGTCTGGAAGATTTAAGCTATAGTCGAGTATCAGTTCTTTTCGGCCCCTATTGATTGCTTAAGGAAAGCTCAATGATGCACCTTGAACCCGTTGTTCTCGTTTTAATACAGATTCTGGTCGTGATTGGACTTTCTCGCTTAATGGGAACGGCCTGTCGCAAAATCCAGCAACCTTTGGTCATTGGAGAAATCATTGCCGGCATTTTACTGGGGCCATCGCTTCTGGGGTTAGTTTTGCCGGATGTGAAGGCTTGGCTTTTTCCCATTGAAACTTTACCTTATCTGAACATATTATCTCAAATTGGCTTAATTTTCTTTATGTTTCTGATTGGGCTAGAACTCAATCCGAAGTATTTAAGCGGTCAATTGAATGTAGCCATTTTGACTTCCCATGTCAGTATTGTTGTGCCTTTTTCTTTGGGCAGCATTTTAGCCTTATTACTCTATCCTTTAGTCTCTAATGCCGATGTCTCATTCACGGCTTTTGCCCTCTTTTTAGGGGCAGCTATGTCAATTACGGCTTTTCCGGTTTTAGCCCGCATTATTACCGAAAATAATTTACAAGGAACAAAATTAGGAACCCTGGCTTTAACCTGTGCCGCAGTGGATGATGTAACGGCTTGGTGTATTTTGGCTTTGGCGATCGCGGTGGCTAGAACGGGAACAATTACCGGAGCCTTTCCCACCATCATTTTAGCAATCCTTTACATTGCTTTTATGGTGACATTGGGGCGTAAATTTCTACAAAGATTACTAATTCACTATAAGCGAACGGGAAGGTTAAGCCAGTTAACCCTAGCCGGAATTTACATGGGCATTGTGATCTCTGCCCTCATTACAGAACTGATTGGCATTCACTTTATTTTTGGAGCCTTTCTGTTAGGGGCTGTGATGCCCAAAAATGCGGGACTGGTTAAAGAATTGGCTGAGAAAACGGAAGACTTTGTTTTAATCTTTCTCTTGCCTATCTTTTTTGCGTTCAGTGGTCTAAGAACCGAAATAGGATTACTGAATCGTCCTGAATTATGGTTACTCTGTGGAGCCGTTTTAGCGGTGGCCATTTCAGGAAAATATATTGGCACTTATGTCGCCGCCAGGGTTTCCGGCATTAATAATCGAGATGCTTCAGCTTTGGGATGGTTGATGAATACTCGTGGTTTGACTGAGTTAATTGTGCTGAATATTGGTCTGAGTTTAGGGGTGATTACGCCGTTGCTTTTTACGATGTTAGTGATTATGGCCCTGGTCACGACTTTTATGACTTCTCCCCTGTTGGAATGGACTTATCCAAAAGATAAAATTCGTCTTGATATTGTCGAACAGGAAACCCCTGATTTGGAATTGGATCAGGATAAACCCAATTATCGGATTTTAGTGCCAGTGGCCAATCCCCTCACCCAAAAAGGATTACTCAAATTAGCCGTCACGATCGCCGGCAAGCAACCTTCCATTGTTCACGCACTGTGTTTGATTGAATTGCAGGAAGACTATCAATTTCAAAGTACGCCCGATGAAGCCAATCGTTTAATTAAAAAAAGACGGGAGGGATTGGAAGAATTAATTGCCACCCTAGAACCCCCAGAAATTCGCCAAAATATCTATCCCATTGTCACCGTCGCGAGTGATGTGGCCAAGGAAACTGCCCAAATTGCGATCGCCGACCATGCCGATTTAATTATTGTGGGTTGGCATCGTTCTGGTTTTATTGATAATCGCTTAGGGGGAAGAGTAGGCAAAATTCTCAATAGCGCACCCGTTGATGTCGCCGTATTTGTCGATAAGCGCAAGGTGAAATTAGAATCTTTGTTAGTAGCCTATGCCGATAATATTCACGATGATCTAGGCTTTTCTTTGGCACTGCGTATGTTATTTCAGGATCCAAATTGTCAATTAGAAGTCCTCAGATTTAATAATGCCAATCAAAATAATGACGAAGAGGCCAGTTACGAATTTCGGAGAATGTTGGAATTATTGCCTGCCATTGTTCGCGATCGCATTTATATTACCCAAGTCGAAGGTACTGAACCGATTCAAGCCGTCATTGAAGCCTCTAAAAATGCCGATTTAACCATTGCGGGAACGAGTCGCACCTGGGGTATTGAAAAGCAAACTTTGGGACGCTATACCGACGAATTAGCTCAGGCTTGTCATTCCTCGTTGCTGATTACGCGACGCTATTCCCGTGTGATTAGTCATATTGCCTCTTTTATCGATGACGTAGCTGTTCGTTAAAACTCATTTGACAAAAATAATCCAAAATTAATGAATCACTTTAGCCCCAAATCCCTCGCCTTTTATGGGACGATGATCGGCTCTGTTCTCGTCTTGTTTAATATTGTTAGTGCCTACGGCGAAGCTAATCTCAAAGCCCCACCGAAAGTCTCTGGTAATTATCAACTAACCAGTTCTGATCTACCGGACTGTCTGCGTTCTGAGAATCTGACCCTGGCGATCGAGCAGTCTGGCCGTTATATCGCCGGAGAATTAAGTCTTCGTCCTCAAACCATCGCCACGCCCGAAAACATCTCCCCTGGGGTTGAATCATCTTCTGAAAAGAAAGGAACAAAAGAAAACATCGTCTTGAGTGGTTTGATGCTATCCCAACCTTTCACCTTATCAGGCAAAACAACCCTTTTAGGCCCTTGTTCAATCGCGGACTCCCCCAAGGAGATTCATCTCCAGCTTCAATTTCAGGACAAAAATCTTTCTGGTCAACTGCACTGGTCTGAGCTTGCCATCAATTTCACGGCTCAAAAACTGGAACCCACCAACGGAGTCTCCAAATAATGACTTGCCCCTCAAGGGGGTGTGCCAATTTTTTAAGTGTCACAATTTCCCGTTTTTTTCCCAAAAGCCCAGTTAATATCTACTTGTGTGTGAGGAGTAAGAGTAATAAGGAAAAGTAGAGAGGGTCGAAACACGGCAAGACTCCTTTAAGCTTTTCCTTTTTTGCTGTCAATTTTTCAATTATCTGCATATTAAAGCTGTTTACCAGCCCCAAGTGCCGCTTGCTCCTTTAAAGGGGCCAACAATATCAGCCGTAATCCATCCCCCATAAAAATCCCCTGGCTGGGCTGTGACTTTCTCGCCATCCACAAGACAAGCATCCATACGGCTCGGATAAAAAGCTACATAATCCTTTAAAACAGCAAAATAGGCATTGGGTTCAGGATAATACCAGGCGGCCTGTTCTACCCTTTTATTGCCTACTTGAATACGGTAATAGTGAGCCATCCCTTTCCATTCGCAATAGGATTGCTGAGATATGGGGCTAAGATACTGCATGGCAATATCAGCAGGCGGGATGTAATAGGCGGGAGGATGACTGGTTTCCAAAACTCTTTGGGTCTGTTGGCTATCCACAATCATGATTTCGTTAAACCAGATCTGTATGCGTTTGGGGCTGGCTTCTACTTTGGGCGGACGAGGATAGTCCCATACGGATTCTTGGCCTGGGAGCGGTTTAATCGGTTGAGGAGAAAACATAAGCATTAAAAATGGAGATGTATTTCAGTGAGTCAATCGGGCGAGAAGGGACTAAGGATACTAAAATAAAGGCAAAATGAGCATAGTCGCTCTAACAGTTGAAGTCAAGATTTAGAATGCAGAAATTCTTTAAACGCATTTGGCGATGGTTCCAGCAAGTTTTAGGTAAATTCTTGGGAGGCTCCAAGTTGACGGCTGCCTATGGCGGTAACAAATTAGCTACGTCTTCAGAAATCGTTCCTTTAACCGATACGGATTATGAATTTCTTTTTAGTCAGTTATTGGAAGGCATCGCTCACGGTTGGCATGAGGGGCGAATTTTAAAGTTCTTTGAACAATTGGGCGATCGCGGTAAGACCAAGCTCTGGGTCAACTGGTTAGATCGATTTGGTGAAAAGGTTTTAGCCTCTCCCTCTCCTAACTTGATTTTGGCGGCTCGCATGATGCGTTTAGGGGAATTGGCCCAGTCCTTTCCTAAAATTGAACCCATTGGTCATCAATCCCATTTGATTGCGCGACAACTTTATGCGAGACAGGCTCCTCAAGGGGAGGAAATTTGGGAATATGGCGGCCCCGATCTGGAGATTGCCGGTAATTTTGCCCCAGAACTACCGCCTAATGGCCAACAGGAAACCTATACCCTAGAAGAACTTGCCACCCAATTAGAAACTGATCCTGAATTAACCGCCCATTTAGCCAATGAGTTGGGTCTGGATAATCCGAGTCCCCAGAAAATTATGGAAGCTCTGATGGCCCAGTTTAATATTGCCCAGGACGAATTGGCGAATCAACACTTACCAGAAGATGCCGATGGCTGGTTATCTAGAGGGTTACAACAGGCTAATTTAGGGGATTTAGAAGGGGCGATCGCGAGTTGGGATCAGGCCGTGGCTTTAGATCCGCAGTTGTCCCAGGCTTGGCATAATCGAGGTAGTGCACTAGGAAATTTAGGGCGATTGGAAGAAGCCTTAGCCAGTTTCGGTCAGGCTGTCACCCTTAACCCCCAGGATTATCAGGCTCTATTTAACTTAGGTTCTGTTTTAGAAGTTTTAGGACAAAATGAAGAGGCGATCGCCAGCTATCAAAAGGCACTAGAAATCGAACCGACCTTTGAACTAGCAATCACCCGCTTAAACCATCTCCAATCCTCACCAGGCTAGACAAAAATCATGATGGCGTACCCTTGAATGACACCGTTGTCCTGAAAATTTTGTCCTAAGGGGCCTAGTCCCCTTGCCTTTGCCTTTTGGATCAAGAACCGCTTTATTTAGGGCGTAACGGCCTCTGCTACCCTAAAACCGTCAATTTCACTACAAACTTCATAAAAATCAGTGATGGGAGGCTTGGCAAACAGAGGATTCATTTGCTCCAGGATGGCTTGGTAAATTTCAGTTTGGTTGGCTTCCATATCCTCGATATTTTCCCAAATAATGACGGCAATCCCCTCATCGGAATTAGGTTTTTGCAACAAAAAAGATCCCTGAAACCCCTTTGAATAGGTAGAGACGGCTTTTTCGTAGAGGCGTTGGGCTTCTGCAAACCGTCCGGGTTTAAATTCCCCAATCGCCACGTAAGCGTATTTATGTTTTAGACAATGCTCAATAAAGTCAGCAGACATCTATAAAACTCCTGAACGAGTCCTGAAAGATTAATGAGTGGCCAGATCCATCAAAAACACTCTACCTGTAAATAATTCGTTGATAGATTATCCTGTGAAACGGTACGATAGGGCTTTCGAGCTCGCGTCAGATGTAATCAACGAAAATTTTACAGCAAGGATACCTTCTAAGATACTGGAGTTTTTTGCTATCTGAGATTAATTATTTTGAAGTGCAGAGTGTAGCACGGGCTTACTGGCAAAGAATTCGATCAACGTTATCCCTTAATAATTTTGATTATGATTATGATTCAAGTTAAACTGACGACAGCTTAGCATTAGCGCAATTCTCGACCAAAGGGAAAAAGAGCGAGGGGAATGAGCTTAAAGTGTTGGATGGCAAAAGGAATACCAATAATGGTGACAGCCAGAATTAAGCCCGATGTTAAATGGGTCAGAGCAATTCCCCAGCCAATCACCACAATCCAAATCAGATTTAAAATCAGGTTGATCAAACTGCCTGCCTCTGGTGTTGGTACAATTTCTCGCCCAAAGGGGGTCATGGTTGCTACTCCTAACTTGATCGCTTGTTGACCAAAGGGAATACCAATAATAGTAATACAAACGAGCATACCACCCAGAATATAGCCAATTCCTGCCAAAAATCCGCCAAACACTAACCAAATAATGTTTCCCAGTAAACTCATAATGCTCTAATCCTCAATATCTATGGGAGTTCTTCTCGCCTATAATCATAATGTTAGTTGTCTGGGGCGATAACGAAATGCCCTTAATTTTCTAGAATAGAAAGAGCGACCGTTGTACCGCTTCCGTTTAAATCCAGAGGACCAGGCGAATGATTGAAATGAGAGTGGCTGGAATTGCCCTTGATGCGGTTACTCGTAGTCCCATTGTTCTATTAAAGGATGGTTCTGATCGCCGGGCCCTGCCGATTTATATTGGCCAAGACCAGGCTAGAGCCATTATTGGGGTCTTAGAAAACCAGAGACCGCCCCGTCCTCTGACCCATGATTTAATCGTCACCCTTTTGGAAACCTGGGATGTCTCCCTTGACCGCATTATTATCCATTCGCTACAGGATAATACTTTCTACGCCGTTCTTTGTTTGTATCAAGGTGAAGTAAAAAAAGAAATTGATTGCCGTCCTAGTGATGCGATCGCGATCGCGTTGCGGATGAATACCCCCATTTGGGTGATGGAAGAAGTGGTAGCCGATGCCTCCATTCCGGTGGATAGAGATGCCGATGAAGAAGAACGTCAAGCTTTTCGAGATTTTGTCTCCAATTTACGTCCAGAGGATTTAATTAAGCAGGCTCGCTTTGGCACTGATATTGGGACAGATGGCGGCAGTTAGATTTTCTATGGTAGGTCTGTTTCTTCTGTCGGTAATTCAGATAATTCTTTGAGAGTCTGTTGTTCGTAAAATTCGTGCAGATTTTGATGATTTAAGCGGCGGGAATGACGACGATATTTTTTAGTGGCTAATTTCGGCTCGTAGGATTCCAGACCAGAGGCATTCATTTTTAATTTCAGATTACTTTCTTGATCAGGTCTGTGATGAAGCTGAAGTTCCTGTTGTTGGCTCTCTTCTAAAAATTTTAAATAGTGTTCGTAGCGTTCCCAATGGCCCCGCACATGACAGCCTGGTTCCTCTCGATGTAAACAGTCTTGAAATTGGCAAGCATTAGCGGCGATCGCTGTTTTGACTTCTGGAAAATAGCGAATTAAATCTCTAGCCGTCACCAATAAATCCGGTTGATTAAAGCCAGGGGTATCTGCCAATAACCCTCCCTGGGGTAATTCAAAAAGCTGAACATGGCGAGTGGTATGACGACCTTTTTGCAGTTTGCCAGAAACGGTTTTGACCCGTTGACTTTCTCCAGGAATTAAATGATTGATGAGACTAGACTTGCCGACTCCCGATGGCCCGGCCATGAGCGTAATCTTGTTGGCTAATGTTTGCTGGAGTTGGTCTAACCCTTGATTTTGAACAACGCTAATAAAAATAGGGGCATATCCCCAGGCTTCCAAACGCGATCGCCATTGCTGAAGCTCCTGTTCCGTCACTAAATCCTGTTTATTCAAACATAATCCCAGGGAAAGTTCTGTGGATTCTGCCTTGACCAAGAAACGACTTAATTGCCAAACTTCGAGAGGCGGTTCTGCCAAAGAGAAAACTAAAAGAATTTGTTCGGCATTGGCCACTGGTGGACGGGGAAATTCGGTTTTACGGGGTTGAACTTCCGCGATCGCACCCTGAAGGGTGGTTAAATCCACCTCCTCAACCCCCACTCGATCACCGACCATAATCGTCTGGCCAATTTTCTTTAACCGCGATCGTCGAGTGCAGAGTAAAGGAGTCTGGAGCAGTTGATCCAAACGCACCACATAATAATTGGCTTGGACAGCAATTACCGTTCCCTGAATGAGCGGTATCACAAACTCACAGCCCTGGGAAAATGATCATTTTAATGCTCCTGCCCTAACCGAATAGACAACTTGAAAAAGTTATCCATCTCTTCCAGGGTTTGATCGTCATAACCGGCGATCGCCAAACTATGAGGAACTTGCTCAATGGGTTCGCCGCTATCTAACCAAACCTCAAGGATTTGACCCTGGGACATTTGGGACAATTTCAACTTGGTTCGCACAAAATTAATGGGACAAGGAGTACCGCGCAAATCAAGCAGAATGGGTTCAGGCTGACTCATTTATGGAATAGTCCCCCTAAAAATCCTTCCAGCCCCCCTTTACCATGACTGTCTCCCTTAATTGTGGCCAACCGCTCCAGTAGTTCCCGTTCTTCGGAATTAAGACGAGTGGGAATCTGAATCTTAATGGTAATCAGATGATCGCCGCGCAAAGTCGCATTGCCTAACTTCGGTACACCGCGATCCTCAATGGTTAACACCGTATTCGGTTGAGTACCCGCCGGAATCACTAACTCATCCTGTCCATCAACGGTATCAACCATCAGACGACAGCCCAGAATCGCTTGTAAATAACTAATTCCCAGTTCAGAACGAATGTTAATCCCTTCACGGATAAACTCTCTATCAGGCTCTACCACGAGATAAACGTACAGATCGCCCGCCGGGCCACCCTTCACCCCAGCATCTCCTTCTCTGGAAACCCGCAGACGAGTGCCATCATCTACACCAGGGGGAATGGTAATCTTTAACTTTTTGGTTTCCTGTTTTCGACCCGCCCCCCCACAAACTTCGCATTTTTCCTCAATGACTTCTCCGGCTCCATTACAAGTCGGACAGGCTGATACCTGGGCAAAGCTGCCAAACGGCGTGCGAGTGGCCCTTCTCACTTGTCCGGCTCCATTACAAGTACTACAACTACGGGAGCCTGTCCCCGGTTTAGCACCTGAGCCTTGACAGCCTTGACAAACTTCTAGGTGGGGAATGCGGATTTCTTTTTCGCCGCCGAAAATAGCATCACGGAAGGATAATTTTAGATCCAGACGTAGATCTTCTCCCCTAGCGGGGCCACCTCTTCTGCGTCCAGGCTGAGCTGCTCCTCCCATACCGCCAAAGCCACCAAAAATGGTTTCAAAGATATCGGCAAAGCCGCCCATATCTCCATACTCAAAACCACTGGCTCCACCGCCACTAACTCCGGCTTCTCCAAAACGATCATAGCGATCGCGGATTTCCGGCTCTGAGAGAACTTCGTAGGCGCGATTAATTTCTTTAAAATGCTCTTCTGCCCCTGGTTCTTTATTTACGTCAGGATGATACTTCCGAGCTAAACGACGGTAGGCACGCTTAATGTCTTCTTTGTTGGCATCCCTCGCAACTCCGAGGATTTCGTAGTAGTCCCCTGGCATAAGGTTCTGATTAACTCTCTGTATCGGTTTAGATAGACTTAATGTTTACTGTAGCAAACTCTCGGCAAAACATCATCGTTAATTAGGGTAATCAGTCTGGAGGCTTAGCAATACAGATGCCTGTATTCAGCTTGGGGCTAAGGAGCGATCGCTCATAGAATTGCCACAGATTCTTAAAAATTTTCGGTCTGGGAGGCCAGCAAAGGGCATGGGTAGCTCTAGGGTGGTAGAAGCTTGAATAAATGCAATTATAGGAGATCTCGAAGAAGGGTTATCTTTTCTGAGTTTCTTGAAACAAAAAGATAAGATACAAAATAGGAGCATGCACAATCCCAGAATATTAAGCAGTACATTCTTGCTTTCCCCATCTAGAGATTTTCCAAGATAAATATTATGACTGAACAAGAGCAATTGACTCGTATTCTAACCCTCGTCGAGTTAAGCAATTCCCGTCTCGATAAACTTGATCAAGATATACGAGCGACAAACCAACGCCTTGAGCAAGAAAGTAAAGTGGCAACTCAGCGCCTTGAAAATGAAGTTAAACGTTGGGACGATCGCTTTTTTCAGTTGGTTAAAGAACAGGGCCAAACGGCGAGAACCATTATTATTGCGGCTGCTTCCGTGGTGGTATTGAGTCCAGTGTTAGGAGCCGTGACTGAATTTGTGGGTCGATTTTTAGTTAAGCGATCGCCCTTCTAATCATTTAGAGAAAAAGGGAGAAAAGACTACCTAACGGTAGCGAAAAAACGTCGTCCGTCAAAAAAAGAAATTAGAAGAAAATAAATAATTTAAAATTTACACGCTATATGCAGGCATCATTAGCCATCACAACACTAGATATAGACAGAGAAGGAAAGACTATAGTAGTGCGTTTATCAGTGCTTTTGTGCTGCATAAAGAGGCGTACTTTTGTTGATCAGCAGATTGTGATTCCTGAAACCTTTGTGGGGAAGCACTTCTGTTAATCTAGACTTGTTCGTATTAATTAAAATTCTTGTTGCCAAGTACGGAATGTGGGGTCCAAGCTTGTTTCCACAGCAATACTAGCGAGTAATCGCTTGACAATCGTTTTAGCTTGTTTTCCACTGGCGGGGATCAAACGATGGGCCAGAACATGGGGGGCCACAATTTTGACATCATCAGGAATCACATAATCTCGTTCTTCCAAAAAGGCGTAGGCTTGAGCCGCTTTCTGCAAGGCAACTGTTCCTCTCGGACTCACTCCCAAGGTAATTTCTTCATCTTGACGGGAGGCCCGCACTAAATTCAGTAAATATTGTTGGAGTTCTGGCGTTACTTTTACCTGCGTAACCGCCATCTGAAGCGATTGAACAGTTTCAAGAGAAATACAAGGTTGGAGTTCATCTACGGCGAAGGGATGTTGCTGACGTTGCAGCATTTGCAATTCTTCGACTTCGGTGGGATAACCCAGGGTCAAAGAAAGGGTGAAGCGATCCATTTGGGCTTCTGGCAGAGGAAAAGTTCCTTGATACTCAATCGGGTTTTGAGTTGCGATCACAAAAAAAGGATGGGGGACTTGGTGTGTTTCACCATCCACAGTCACTTGCTTTTCTTCCATCACTTCCAGTAAGGCTGACTGGGTACGAGGGGTCGCCCGATTAATTTCATCGGCTAACAGAACGTTGGCAAAGGCCGGGCCCTGTAGAAATTCAAAGGCCCGATTACTGGGATTCCAAATATTCGTTCCCGTAATATCACTGGGTAATAAATCGGGAGTACATTGGATGCGTTGAAATTTGCCATTAACGGAGCTGGCTAAAGACTTGGCTAAAAGCGTTTTTCCCACTCCAGGGACATCTTCTAATAAAGCGTGTCCTCCACTGAGAAGGGCAACTAACACTAGACGGATAGCTTCGGTTTTGCCAACAATCGTACGACTTAGGTTATCGGTTAGGGTAGTGATTTGTTCACGCATAGAGTTTTGGTTTAGGCCGTACTCAGGGAATTAGCTAGGCAAGAGTAAGGAGGATCGTTTGAGATAACTGTCTTAAGCATAATGTTATTTGCCTAAGAATAAGTCTATCGTCATCTTCCTCACGATACCAACGGCGATCGCCCTGAGATCTCTAATAACTGGTAAAACGAACCCCTAAAGTACTGGTACTTTCAATTTAACTCCCTAGTCGTTAGTAATCTGCTAAGTCACGGGTACTTTAGTTCAGGAAGAATGCTTTTATTGTGTTAAGTTTTGCAACAAAATCATCGTTCTGTAAAAATTGCTACAGTTTTCTGTGCTATATTTTAATCAAAGAGGTAAAGAATACTTCAAACAAGCAATTCTCTCCTCAAGCAATCGAAATTTTTTATCCAGCGCATTACCGAGTTAATCGGAGGGAATGATTATGAATACCGAACAACAAGCCAGAGCCTTAATGAATCGTCAGCAACAAGCGGTTAAAAACCGTCAGCAATCCATGCTTGAAAGAGCCGCTAATGAGATCGGTTTGGATGGCGATCAAAAAAATCAGAAGTAAGTCGCGATAATTCAGGCTTAGACAATTAGGAATAAAAAGGGTGGGAACTTTTGCCCACCTTAATTTTTGGCGTTTTATACTGAATACAGCCTAGATCACCGCCTAAAATCATTTTGATGTTTTCCTTTGCCCGTCCCTTTTATCCGCTCATGTTACAGATCACCCGTCGCAATCCCGAAAGTGGTCATAAGTTGCTGATCGAGAGTTTGAAGAAGATAGATCAATGGAGTCGAATAACCAGAAGTCCACTGCTTTTCCAAGCTCTAGATCAGAGTTTTAGCTATCCTGATGCTCGCCTTACCCAGCAATGTTGGGGATTGACCTTTCCTAACCCGGTAGGATTAGCGGCGGGTTGTGATAAGGATGGAGAAGCGGCGGCCCTTTGGCCCCATCTAGGTTTTGGCTTTGCAGAATTAGGGGGTGTTACCTTGCATGGTCAACCAGGTAATCCTCGGCCACGTTTGTTTCGGTTGCCTTTGGATCAGGCTGTTTTGAATCGTTTAGGGGGCAATAATCAAGGGGCCAAAGTAGTTGCTGAACGCTTACAACAAACCTGGAATGCCTATCCCCGTTCTACTCCCGTCGGCATTAATTTAATTAAGTCTAAAATTACGCCCTTAGAAGCAGCCACCGAAGATTATGTCCAGAGTTTTCAAGCCTTAGAAAAGGTCGCCGATTATTTTGTGGTTAATGTTAGTTCTCCGAATACACCAGGGCTGCGATCGCTGCAAAGTTCGGAAGAGTTAGGCAAAATTCTAGCGGGTTTACAGGCAGTTAATAGTAACAATAAACCTCTATTGGTTAAAATTGCCCCTGATTTAACATGGGAAGAAATTGATCAAATTCTGGATTTAGCGAAAACCTATCAATTAGCTGGCATTGTGGCAACGAATACCACTTTGCAACGGGACGGTTTAAAGACTGAGATTTTGGCAGCAACGGGTCAAGCAATTCGGATTGAGGCTGGTGGCATTAGCGGCGCACCCCTGCGTCAACGCTCGACGGAAATTATTCGTTACCTTTATCAAAAAACGGAAGGAACTTTACCCCTTGTTGGAGTGGGTGGGATTTTTTCTGCCGAAGATGCCTGGGAAAAAATTCAAGCCGGAGCCAGTCTTTTACAGCTTTATACGGGCTGGATTTACCAAGGCCCCTGGCTCATACGAGATATTTTACAAGGTCTGACCCAAAAGCTAGAGGAACAAGGACTTGACCATATTCAACAAGCGGTGGGAAGCGAAAAGATTTAACGATCTACTCTGTAAAAGTTGGGGGATGGATTCTATTTTGGATATTGGCTTGGGAATTTTCTAAACCTTCCGCTTTAACTAAAGTTTCTAGAGTTTGGGATAATTTTTTAAAGGCTTGGGGAGAATATTCAATTAGATTTGAGGGCTTTAAAAAGGTTCCCACACTAACTGTTGCGGCGGATCGAAAGGTTCCTTGGTTGTTTAAGAGAAAGTTAGAACCCCCAAAATAATCGGCGATCGCTTTTGGTGTGGATTGACCGATCAAAATGGTGCTAACCCCTGGAATTTTTTCGATCAAACCCCAGGCATCTTCGACGGCGACGAGCAAGTAATAGGGCGGAAACTGGTTAATCAGTTCTATGACTGCGGTTAAATTTTCGACGACCACAATCAGACCTGAGTGAGAGATCGCCTTTTCCAACCAAATGTCTAAAGTCTGGGATTGAACATGTTCCCGTACTGAGGTTTGCACGGCTTCAGCAATCTGGAGATCAGACGTAATCAGGACAAGAGGTGCGTTGGGATCTTGTTCGACTTGGGCTAACAAATCCAGGGCAATTTGCGAGGGATTAGCCGTACTGTCTGCCACGATCATAAAATAACTACGGTTGAGGGGACTGTCAGTATTGACTACCGTATTGACCATCTGTTTGGCCAAGCTGACTTCCCAATCTCCTACACCAGTTAAAACTTCAACGGGGGCGATCGTTTCGGTTCCATAGGCCAAGGCAGCGATCGCCTTTGCTCCTTCTAAGCGGTAAATTTCTTGAATGCCGGCTTCCTGGGCCGCAACTAACAGATCGGGGGCAATTTTTGCCTCTGGGCCAGGGGGCGTGACCAGGACGACCTGGGGAACTTGAGCAATTTTGGCGGGGATCGCCTGCATGAGCAGATTGCTCAGTCTAGAACCACGATGGCCCGTAACATAGAGTCCGGCTCGTTTGACCGGATAATGACGTTGGGCCCAGACAATTTCATCTTCACCAAATTTGACCCAGGATTTGGGCAATTGTTGACGGTGAAACAACTCTAGCTGGCGACAAGTGGCTTGGATGGCATTTAATAAATCCTTCGAGATCTGTTGATAAGCCGCATCTAATTCTGAACCACTGACGCGCAGACTAGGCAGCTTGGTTGGTTGAGGATCGGGCCAGGAGAGCAGGGCCAAGTCTTTGTCCTGTTTAACCCGCTCTAAAATGGCCTGTACCCTGGTGATTTCAGCTTGCCATACCTCGTCGCTAAGGAGATCACCAAGGGGCACGGGTACGCGATCGCCCTGGGGATGGGGAGTTTGTATCAAACGTTTGAGTTCGATAATGGCTTCCCCATACTGAGTGATAATTCGCAGCAAGTCGCCCATATCCTCACCGTCGCTACTAAATTAAGGGTGACTGAAAAATCACTCCTCTAGCTTAACCTGAATTTTTGGGGAAGGATGGAAGTAACGGGCTCCAGAGGTACAGGTTTCTCGAATTTCCACGGAATGGAGTCCATGTAAACCCCTCAGACTGATTTGGTGATAGATCCATTCGGCGATCGCTTCACTGGTCGGATTTTCCAGTCCGGTCGTTTCATTAAGATAGTGATGATCTAGATAATCCTCCAAAATAGGGTTTAAATAGGCACTAATTTTGCCAAAATCGATAACCATTCCTTTTTGTGAACCTTCCGTTTGTAACTGTTCCCCTTCGACATAAATTCGGCCAGTCCAACTATGGCCATGTAAACGCAGCAATTCTAAATTCAAACGGTAACATGAAATACAGACGTTATCTCGCTTTTATGAGGTCAAGAGAGATTTCGCTGATTTCTGACGTTTTTCGTACTTCCTCCTCGAATCTTAGCCTCTTGGAGAGTCAGCAACCATTGGTGTCAACTTAAGCCAAAATGCCTACTCACAAAAGATTAGCCTAAAAGCAGGCGGGGCTCTCCCCTTGTCTGTGTGTAATGTTATGTTACGAGTTAAAGCAAGCTAACAATTTAAGCCGTAGATGCTCAAAATTAGCAAATCCATAACTTTTCCTTTTTATTAATTTAATTTTTGTATTCATCCCTTCCGTTAATCCATTAGTTGTATGGTTTTCAAAATAATTGCATATACCTGTCAAATGAGTTTTCAGCATACCCACACTTTTTTTATAGAATAGGCTCGCTGTTCTCATCCATTTTTCAAATTTTCTCCTTGCACCATTTGTCGTTCTTGAATGCTCATAAATATCTCTAATCTCTTCCTTCATTTCATACGCTATTCCTAAACAAGGATACATTTTCAATATCTCTTCTAACTCTTCTCTTTTTTCTTCTTTTAACTCTTCTTTATTTTTCCATAATAGACATCTCCATAATACTATAAAATCGACAAATATGCTATAATCATAGAAATTTAGACAGGAGTAACTATGCCTGAATACATCTATATGTGGGCTTATATTCAAAAACAGCCTCAAGAAACAAAGAGGTTGTTAGGAATAGAGTACCCAAAATTATTAGAGCTTATAACCTATGGCAAATTACTTAAAAAAGAATTTGAAGAAAGCAAAACCACACTGATTAAAGCAGGTGGTGGAAATAAACCGAAATTATCAGAGGAGTAGCAAATAGTTTTAATGCTAGTTTACTTAAGGCATTATCCGACCTTTCAGCTACTAGGAATAATGTTTGAAATAAGTGAATCGTCTGCCCATAATATATTCAATTATTGGCAGTCACTATTCGGAGAAAATTTACCAGCAAGTCTATTTGAACAACTAAAAAAGTTGCCAGAAGAAATAGAAAAAGTTAAAGAGGAGCTAATCCAACATGAACTAATAGTGGATGCGACAGAACAACCAGTAGAAAGACCTTTAGGGCAGGAGGCACAAAAACCATACTACTCAGGTAAACAAAAAAGGCATACCTCAAAAAGCCAAATAATCATTTGCCCAAAAATCAAGGAGATTGTGGATGTTGTGATAGGAGAAATAGGTTCAAAGAGCGATGTACAAATATTACATCAAAGATTGGCTAAATTCCATCAAGAACCTGACTTTTCCCGTTAAGTGCGGATTGCAAGCTGCCAGCCTTGGCAAAGGTCATGCAACTTCAACCAACCGCGCCAAAGGACTTGGATACCGAGAGGAGTTTTACGACGATGTTCAAGATAACCACCAAGAAAAGCAACAGACTCGACAGCCCAAGCAACAGTCAAAATAGGGGGAAGTTTTTGAGAGGCGGCTGCTTTTAACACCTGAAGTTGAAGAGGATTAAGAATTTCAATCGCGAGAGCATCGGGCTGGGTACGATGAAGATAAGTAACGTGTAAAAGTTCAACAGCAATGACACTTAAAAAACCCAAAAGAGTTTTCATTCCATCAGAGGCAAGTCGATAACGCTCACTCTGACAACCAGACTTAAGGACTTTATGAAATTCTTCAACCCGCCATCGGTAGGTGTACCAACGAAGAATAGTGACAGCCATCTCAATAGTCTCAACAACTTCTGTAGTCAGAAGCATCCAAGATAAAGGAGTTTCGCCTTCGGGACAATCGATTTCTGTCGCATAAACAGCATAGACATTCAACGGGTCACGATTATCAAAACGATAGGGAGTTCGTAGATTAACTGAGCAAAATCGGACGGCAAGCTTAACCTTCCGTGCTTTTCTTTTTCCTGTACTCGGAATCTCGATTTCTTGATGAAAACGAATCGGTTCTGATTCCAAATGTTGCCAAAGTCGTTCACTATTTTTGTCTAAACTACGATTATGAGACGCTCTGACCAGCACTCCTGTATGCTTGAGTTGACGCACTGAGTCAAAGACTTCTGAAACATCTCCTTCTCTGTCAAATACATGAATTACCCTCGTTGAACTTTCTACCTGTTTCTCACAGGTGTTTAGAGCCTCTACCCATTTGTAGGATTCTTTTTCCTCAAATGGTCTTTGACGAGCTGCTTTTCTTTGTTCTTTCTGTCTTTCTTTTTTCTGCTTCGCCGTTTCATCTGTTGGGGGCTTTTCTTTTACCTCCCTATTCCACAGTTTTTGCCATAATAAACCTAATACTTGTCCTTTTTCTGGCTCAATTGCTAAAGCACTATGCAGTATTAATCCATTCCCTCCTTTTCCAGTCGGCCCATACCCTTCCCTTTTTTCCTTGATATTGCGATAATCTAAGAAGGTCGTATCTCCGACTGATAGCATTATCTTATATTCTTCTACGGCGGCAGTTGTCATTTCACAGTGCGGCTCTATTATCTTGACAAAGTCTGTTTTCGGATTCCCAAAAATTCATAGGCCCTCTTTAACTCGTTTCCTCCCTTAAACACTTCTGATGGGTGTGACCTTTAGTTGATGAAGGAAAAGAAAAGTGTTAACATGGGATGAAAAGTGACAAAGAGGAAACAATGATGACAGCAAAACTAATTAATGTAGAGGGTTCAAAGATAAAAATAGAACTAACATTAGAACTCAGTCGTTCAATGTTGGATACAGAAATAAATATTCAAAAAGGCTTAAACGAAGTAGGTTGCATCGCCAGCAAAGAAGCCTTGAAATATTTAGATACAGATGGTTCACCCTTAAAAATCGGTGAAGAAATCTGGAAGAGTAAGGGAGAGCAACCGAAAGAATATCAAACACCTTATGGTGAGGTTATAGTGAATCGTCATGTATATCAGCGTTCAGTAGGAGGAAAAACGTATTGCCCCTTAGAAAGAGAAGCAAGGATAATCATAACATCAACGCCATTATTGGCAAAACAGGTATCCTCAAAAATGTCAGGGATGGCAGGCAAAGAGGTGAAAAATGATTTATTAGAAAATCATGGTAGAAAAGTAGCGCTATCCTATATCCAAAGATTGAGTGAAGCAGTAGGAAGTGTGGTACAGGCAAAAGAAGAAGCGTGGAGTTATGCCCCGCCCAAGGAGGATAGCCAAATTGCAACAGTGGGAATAGGATTAGATGGAACCTGTATGCTGATGTGTGAGGATGGCTACCGTGAAGCAATGGTGGGAACCGTTTCCCTATACGATAGTGAGGGAGAACGTCAACATACAATCTATCTAGGTGCGGCACCAGAGTATGGAAAAAAGAGTTTTCTAGAAAGATTAGAAAGAGAAATTGAGCGAGCGAAAAACCGTTATCCAGAGGCAACATTGGTCGGGATAGCAGACGGGGCAGAATCAAATTGGAAGTTTTTAGAAAAGCAAACGGAAGAACAGATATTAGATTTCTATCATGCCTCTGGTTACTTAGGTGCCTTGGCAGAAGCGTTGCATCCTAATACAGTGTCAAAACAAAAAGAATGGTTGACTGAAAATTGTCGAGAACTCAAGCATGAAAAAGGAAAAGCAGGAGAACTGCTAAATCTGATGAAAGAAGTCAAAGAAGAAAAAAGTCATTCTAAGAATCTTACCGAGAAACTACAAGCGGCGATTACTTATTACGAGAATCATCAGCATCAAATGGATTATGCTGAATACATAGAGAAAAAGTATCCGATTGGTTCAGGTGTTACGGAAGCAGCTTGTAAGACGTTGGTCAAACAACGATTATGTTGTTCAGGGATGCGATGGAAGGAAAAAGGAGCAGGAATTATTTTGAGCCTACGAGCTTTGGTATTGACCAAGGAACGATGGAGTCAATTTTGGGCAAAACTTGATCAATATGGGTTCCCTGTAGAACCCTGATTACAACAGCTTTTATCAACTAAAGGTCGCACCCCTTCTGATAAGGCTTTTCCAAACCCCTCACTTAACTTTTTCCCAATCGAGAAGGCACGATTGTTTAGCCTCTCGTCTCCCAATTCACAACTGGCAAAGTTTTTTGTCCACCATTCCAACATTTTTTGACCTGCCCTTTAAGATTTTCTCCATTTTACAGTCTCATACTCCCTTCATCCTTTGTTTTTGAAATTTGAACGATAAGCGGGATGATGGCTTCAGAATATTTTTTTCCTGTCAAGAGAATCATTACTCAAACCCTTGCCAGATAAAGCCTCTAGAAGTTTGCATTGCTGGATTTTGGACTTAACGGGAAAAGTCAGCATCAAGAACAAGGCTTTCTAGGTGATAAAGCCTACGAGGGAGAATTCCAATTAGGGCTTGCTGAAAAAAGCTGAAACCTTTACGGAGAAAAATAGTAGGCGAATTAAGAACCGCTAGAATGCACGAAAATAGGGTAGAATGCCTCAAAACCATTGCATTAAGAAGAGAGAAAGCAGATGTACCGAAAGCAACAGTACTCAATTGAAACACCAGAAAACTTGAAAAATCTGTTCGGCGGGCAGTTAGACGAAGAAAATCGTTGGATAGAAATGTCAAAAATGATTCCCTGGGAAGAATATGAGGAAGAATATGCAAAAAACTTCACAGAAAAAAAAGGAGCCCCAGCCAAATCATTTAGAATGGCATTAGGAGCATTAATTATCAAAGAAATTTCAGGAAAAAGTGACAGAGAAACAGTAGAACAAATAAAAGAGAACCCTTATTTACAGTACTTTATAGGAATGGAAAGCTATAGTAGCAAAGAAGCATTTAATGCGTCAATGATGGTTCATTTTCGTAAAAAAATAGGAATGGAATTAATAAATAAAATTAATAAAGAAATAGAAAAAAAGCGACGGGTGTAGCGTCAGAAAAAAAAGAAAATGAAGGAAAGTTATTGTTAGATGCGACTTGTACACCAGCAGATATAAAATATCCAACGGATATAGGAATATTGAATGATGCCAGAGAAAAAACAGAAAAAATAATAGATAAGCTGTATGAAGAAATAAAAGAGAAAAGGAAAGAAAAGCCGAGGACTTATAGGGAAGTGGCAAGAAAAGAGTACTTAGCCATAGCAAAAAAACGTCGTGTGTCAAAAAAAGCAAGAAGAAAAGGAACAAAAAAACAACTAGGATATATAAAAAGAAACTTGTCTGATATAGAAAAAATGATAGAAGAGGGAGCAAAGTTAGAAAAACTAACGAAAAAAGAGCAAGAAGAGCTTGTAACGATAGGAAAAGTGTATGAGCAACAGTTAGAAATGTATGAAAAAAAGACAAATAAAGTAGAAAACAGAATTGTGAGTGTAAGCCAACCTCACGTGCGTCCAATAGTGCGTGGAAAAGCGGGAAAAGCAGTAGAGTTTGGAGCTAAAATATCGGCAAGTAATGTGAATGGCTTTGTCTTCTTAGACAAATTAAGTTGGGATAATTACAACGAATCGGGAGATTTACAAGCGCGAATAGAAGAATATAAAAGGGAAACAGGATGTTATCCGGAATCGGTTCATGTGGATAAAATCTATCGAACAAAAGCGAATCGAGCTTATTGTAAAGAAAGGGATATAAGAATGAGTGGTCCCCGATTGGGAAGACCGCCGAAAGAGGTGAGCAAAGAAAAAAGAAAGAGGCACGCTCAGATGAAAGAGTGCGTAATGCCATTGAGGGTAAATTCGGACAGGGAAAGAGGAAATTTAGTCTTGGTCGAGTGATGGCCAAACTACCTGAGACCTCGGAAACGGTAATTGCGATGAACTTTTTGGTAATGAATCTTTCTACTCTACTTCAGAAGACAAAAAAGAAAACAAAAAGTAAAAAGTTGTAGAGTCGTTTTTCTTGTGAAAAATGGTGTTAATTTTCCTCTCTTTTGTGAGGAGTGATTTGTGTTGACCTTTTTAGGCAGAAAGGAACAATAGATTAAACAAAATCTGTATTTTGATTTGTTTCCATAAGGATAAGTTATCTATGCTTTTTCAGTCCATACTTCCCTAACCCACATTTCTTTCGTTTTTTGACTTTTTCAGCAAGCCCTATTTATTATTACTCTTTTCCACAGGTTTAGAACACGACCCTTTGTCTACACCGATTTCGATAAACTTAATCTCGTAGCGTTTCTCAATTTCCAAGCAAATTTCTCGCAAGACTTCATCGACCTGTTCATCAAACACAGCTCGTCGATATTTTGCTGGGAACACTAGATGATAGAGCAAAACAGATACGTTATGGCTTTTGTGAATATACTCCCTCATCCTCATATTTTACGCCGCAGAGCGGCGGGGAATTAACCCATAGAGATTAAAAAATAAAGAAGACCTAAAAGAGGAGGAGTTAGAAAAATTAGAATTGGTGTTAAAGCAATCCTTGGTGTAAAATTTTTGTTGATTACATCTGACGCAAGCTCGAAAGCCCTATCGTACCGTTTCACAGGATAATCTATCAACGAATTATTTACAGGTAGAAAATTATTGGCGATCGCCGCTCTATCCGATGAGGTGAACAACAGGAAGAGTAAAATTTGTTAAAGCGATCGCAGATTGATAATGAAAGCTAAGATATTCAGAACACTTTAAGAAAGAGTTTGATTATGGGACAACGCTTTTTTTTGACCGGCGGCACGGGTTTTGTGGGAGCCAATCTCATTCGCCTATTATTAGCAGAGGGTCATCAGGTTCGTGCCCTCGTTCGTCCTCAAAATCCGGCGGATAATCTGAAAAATTTGGCCATTGAACGAGTCTCTGGCGATTTGAATGATCCTGATTTAGCTCAAAAAATGCGAGGTTGCGATGGTCTTTTTCATGTAGCGGCCCACTATTCCCTTTGGCAAAAAGATCGAGATCAGCTTTACCAAAGTAATGTCCTCGGAACCCGTAATATTCTGGCCTCTGCCCGAAAAGCTGGCATTGAGCGCACCGTTTATACCAGTTCTGTGGCGGCGATCGGCGTTCGCAAGGATGGTCAACTCACCGATGAAAGCTATCAAAGTCCGGTCAAAAATCTGATTGGAGCCTACAAGCAATCTAAATATTGGGCTGAACAGGAGGCTGTACAAGCGGCTCAACGGGGTCAAGCCATTATCATTGTCAATCCTAGTACTCCTATTGGCCCCTGGGATATTAAACCGACCCCAACAGGGGAAATTATTCTGCGCTTTCTGCGTCGTCAGATGCCCGCCTATGTGGATACGGGTCTGAATTTAATTGATGTACGGGATGTGGCCCAAGGTCATCTCTTAGCCTGGCAAAAGGGGAAAAGCGGCGATCGCTATATTTTGGGCCATCAAAACCTAAGTTTAAAAATGATTTTGGAACAATTGGCCGAAATTACCGGCATACCAGCCCCTCAACAAACTGTTCCCCTTTGGTTACCCCTGACAGTGGCTTGGATTGACGAAAAAATATTAGCTTCCTTCGGTAAAAACCCTTCTGTACCCCTGGATGGCGTGCGAATGTCAGCCCAGACAATGTACTATGATGTGACCAAAGCCGTTAAACAACTGGGCTTACCCCAATCACCGATTAAAACAGCCCTTCAGGATGCGGTCAATTGGTTTAGAGAAGCGGGTTATGTTTCGACAAAAAGCCCCAAGAGTAGTCTAACAGGGAAGAACTCTTGAGGAATCAGGCAAACCCCAAAGATTGTAGGGGAAACGTAAAGTAAATCAATCTAGTTGACGGTGACAGGTTGTTTGCGAATGGTTTCAAAATAGTTATTCCAGAACTGTTTTTGGGCTTCCAACATCATGGTTGCCGACTTTTCCTGGGCTTCGAGATAGCTTTTAACCATCTCTTCCTGTAGTTTTACACTGGTTTCAAAGGTATCTGTTAACTTGATTTCGGTTACTCCCTTGGGAAAGCCTTCCATCCAAGTACTAAAAAACTTTTTCTGCCAATCTAACAGTTGGGCTTGATACTCTTCAAAGAATTTGGTATCCATATTGTTTAAGCCGCTAAGGTCTCCAGCTAGGGAGGGGAAGCAGGGCGGCAATTACTACTTCCGAAGTTTTTTCTCTTCTGGCACCATTATAGTCCAAGAATTTTTATTAATAACAATTATAATTTATTTTTTCTATCAACAAATGTTAACTTGGGATTTTCTAAAAGGTCTTGAAATTAGATGAAAATGGGAATATTCAGCCTTTTTATGTCAACAATCCCTGACCCTTGTAACCGTTACAGGATTTTTCTTTAAGGTTCTTAACATAACTTCGTCTTTTGTTGCCCAGATTCTCAGTTTCTGCCGTTCCAGAGAGGATGATTTGCAAATCTCTGGTGGGGAAAAGTTCAAGATGAAGAACTGCAAAGTTATTGTGAATGTATAATTCTAGACTTGTGAACACATGATTTTAGGATATTGATTGACAATTACTTCCTTCCAGAAGCTTTAATGGTTGGGCACTGGTATCGTCTAGCTAGAAGCTACAAACGTTGCAATACGAGAGGTTCAAGAAATCAGGCGAATTTGGAGTAAGTCCTCCCAAGTAAACCCTTTTTCAATTATACCGAGAGCTACAGCAGGAACTTTTCTCGTAGTAAAATGGCTGCGAACAAAGTTATGAACCATCCAGAAAATATCTAGGACTCGCTGTAATCCCACAACAGATTTAGCATAAGTATTTGTACGACGACGAAAGGCAGATAAATAGCGTCGGATAGCACTATTAAATGCCCCAACGTGGTTGGCATGGACGTCCTTTTCTTCTGGTTTTTCTGTTGTCTCTGGATGTTCTGGTTTCGGAGTTTCTACTTTCTTTAGTTTACCCTCAGAATCTCGACGTTTACTACTCTTATTTTTTAGTCTTACCACCATACCCTTCGGTAATACTTTGGTGGGACGACCTCGCTTTCCAGTCCTTAATACTTCGTGACAAATATCAAATAGCAGTTGACTATATCGCTTTTCTCCATCTGTAAATAACTGGAGAGATTCTGCACTCCTTTCAAATAATTCCGCTACCGTCATCATTGCTTCTAGAAATAATTTCTGCTCTTTTCGACCACATTTTAAATGCCAAATAAAGCGGCTAGCCCTGTCCATGAGCACGATTGTCCAACCCTCAGAGGCACTTGCTTCTTTATTTTTTCCAACTTTTGTGTATAGTTCATCTCCTTCTATTACTAATTTAACAAATTCATTCACTAAGGCGTATAAAAATAATGTCTCTTGTAATCCTGATAATTTCTTTTCCCAATTCAATATTGTTGTTTTCGCGTAGCCGAATACTCGGGCTGCTGCATTTAATCCTATTCCTTCCATTCTGGCTTTTAATACTTTTACAATTTCACTTAATGGGGTTTCTAAGCCAGCGATTACGCTACCATAAGTCTCAGCAAAACAAGAACTACATTCTTGACAAATGAACATTTTACGTTCCCCGTTACCTTTCGTTTGATAATGAGAATGTATTTTTACGTTTTCACTATAGCAATGAGGACAGTTTTTCTTGAATAAGGCATCCTCTTTCTCTTGGCACAAGCCAACATCATTCAGGATTTCTATAGAGCTTTTCTTTAATATTGACATTGTTTTCTGTTTCCTTCTTCTTTGATATAATGACAATAATAATAGTATAATAAAAACGGGCCGATGTCTAGTCTTAAACTATTTTTCTATTTTCTCAAAGCCTTACACCATAACTTTTTCCAACTTTGATCAGACGATACCAGTTCCCAACTTGGGAGGGCTTACTCCAAATTCGCCTGATTTCTTGAACCTCTCGTATTGCAACGTTTGTAGCTTCTAGCTAGACAATACCAGCGCCATTCATTTTGCATAACTACTTATTTATTTTTCATCTCTTAGCATAGTAACTACCGATGAACCATAGTTTTTTTGATCTAAGAATTGTCAGTGAAAATTGTTAAGAAAAGTAGCGAAATCTAAAGCTTGATTGCAATTTCGCTCTAGTTTCAAAGGGTGTGACCTTTAGTTGATGAAGGAAAAGAAAAGTGTTAACATGAGATGAAAAGTGACAAAGAGGAAACAATGATGACAGCAAAACTAATTAATGTAGAGGGTTCAAAGATAAAAATAGAACTAACATTAGAACTCAGTCGTTCAATGTTGGATACAGAAATAAATATTCAAAAAGGCTTAAACGAAGTAGGTTGCATCGCCAGCAAAGAAGCCTTGAAATATTTAGATACAGATGGTTCACCCTTAAAAATCGGTGAAGAAATCTGGAAGAGTAAGGGAGAGCAACCGAAAGAATATCAAACACCTTATGGTGAGGTTATAGTGAATCGTCATGTATATCAGCGTTCACCTTTGAGGAAAAACGTATTGCCCCTTAGAAAGAGAAGCAAGGATAATCATAACATCAACGCCATTATTGGCAAAACAGGTATCCTCAAAAATGTCAGGGATGGCAGGCAAAGAGGTGAAAAATGATTTATTAGAAAATCATGGTAGAAAAGTAGCGCTATCCTATATCCAAAGATTGAGTGAAGCAGTAGGAAGTGTGGTACAGGCAAAAGAAGAAGCGTGGAGTTATGCCCCGCCCAAGGAGGATAGCCAAATTGCAACAGTGGGAATAGGATTAGATGGAACCTGTATGCTGATGTGTGAGGATGGCTACCGTGAAGCAATGGTGGGAACCGTTTCCCTATACGATAGTGAAGGCGAACGTCAACCTACAATCTATCTAGGTGCGGCACCAGAGTATGGAAAAAAGAGTTTTCTAGAAAGATTAGAAAGAGAAATTGAGCGAGCGAAAAACCGTTATCCAGAGGCAACATTGGTCGGGATAGCAGACGGGGCAGAATCAAATTGGAAGTTTTTAGAAAAGCAAACGGAAGAACAGATATTAGATTTCTATCATGCCTCTGGTTACTTAGGTGCCTTGGCAGAAGCGTTGCATCCGAATACCGTGTCAAAACAAAAAGAATGGTTGACTGAAAATTGTCGAGAACTCAAGCATGAAAAAGGAAAAGCAGGAGAACTGCTAAATCTGATGAAAGAAGTCAAAGAAGAAAAAAGTCATTCTAAGAATCTTACCGAGAAACTACAAGCGGCGATTACTTATTACGAGAATCATCAGCATCAAATGGATTATGCTGAATACATAGAGAAAAAGTATCCGATTGGTTCAGGTGTTACGGAAGCAGCTTGTAAGACGTTGGTCAAACAACGATTATGTTGTTCAGGGATGCGATGGAAGGAAAAAGGAGCAGGAATTATTTTGAGCCTACGAGCTTTGGTATTGACCAAGGAACGATGGAGTCAATTTTGGGCAAAACTTGATCAATATGGGTTCCCTGTAGAACCCTGATTACAACAGCTTTTATCAACTAAAGGTCGCACCCGTTTCAAATCCAACTCAGAAAGGGGTGCTATCGTAATCCCCATCTCTTTTTGATCATCTTGATTTGAAGCCATGTTTAATAATCCCCAAAAAGATCTCCTTGGAGCCGCTTGCATGACTGCCTTAGGTGCAGGTATTGTCACCTCTTTTGCTGTGGGTCAAGGTCAACACCCTCTCATGGGCCTAGGAATTACGACGATCGCGGCTTTGTTTGGCGTTATTTGTCATTATCAGGGAATTGTCTAGGAAGCCCCAACCGTCAGGGCTGGAGGGAATCGGGCTGGATCTATCGGTGAATACCCCTAGGAAGTTCGGTTCCACCCCCATTGCGTCCAGAAAAATTCTTGTTACAGTAGTCCTAAAGTCAAAATCAATCATTTATCAAGATGCAGCCTATTTGTCAATCAATGGGCATACTAAAGTTAACGACAAGAATCGAGGGGAGGCAACATTGTGAACTCAGAATCTCATCGTCCTCAAAACTTATTTGCCAATAATGGCGAAACAGAAGAAGGGCTATGGAACTACGTCCAAACACTCACACCAGAAACGATCGCTCAACTGTCTCGTCCCGAATCGCAGGAAGTGTTTCAGGTCATGGAACGCAATATCATTGGCCTCTTAGGGAATCTACCCTCGGAACACTTTGGCATTACGATTAGCACTAGTAGGGAAAGCCTGGGGCGTTTATTAGCTTCGGCTATGATGAGCGGTTATTTTCTTCGTAATGCGGAACAGCGACTCAGTTTTGAACAATCTCTCCAGTCTCTCCAGGGATGTCAGGACGGAGAATAGGTTTTGGCTGGTCTGATTGCAATTTGGGGTAACGCTGATTCATGGTGAATTATTCCTCATTGCCTGTTCCAGAATTACGGCGATCGCTACTTCAGTGGTATCGAAAGGAAGGACGGGATCTACCCTGGCGACAAACCAACAATCTCTATGCTATCTGGGTTTCAGAGGTCATGCTTCAACAAACCCAGGTCAAAACCGTTATTCCCTACTATCAACGCTGGTTACAATTATTTCCCACTGTCACGGCCCTTGCTCAGGCGGATTTGCAAACAGTTCTCAAAGCCTGGGAAGGTTTAGGTTATTACGCCAGGGCCAGAAATCTCCACCAAGCAGCAAAAAAAATTATTGAGCATCATGACGGTCTTTTTCCTGAGCAGTTAACGGAGGTGTTGGCTTTACCAGGGATTGGTCGTACCACTGCTGGGGGAATTCTCAGTGCCGCCTTAAATCAGTCTCTAGCCATTCTTGACGGCAATGTTAAACGGGTACTTGCTCGCCTGATTGCTTTACCAGTTCCCCCCAACGATGCGCTGGATCAACTGTGGTCATTGTCCGAAACCTTGCTAGATCCTTGGCAAAGTCGAGATTTTAACCAGGCAATCATGGACTTAGGAGCCATTGTTTGTACCCGTAGCCAACCCCGTTGTAGTCATTGTCCTTGGCAAAGTCACTGTCAGGCCTACAATAAAGGCATACAAACCCAACTTCCCCTGCGAAAAATGTCTGCTCCTCTGCCCCATAAACGGATTGGTGTGGCTGTTGTGATCAACGACCAAAACCAGATTTTAATTGACCGAAGACCTCCTGAAGGTTTATTAGGGGGATTATGGGAGTTTCCGGGAGGCAAGATTGAAGCCAATGAAACCGTTGAAGATTGTATTAAACGGGAAATTCTAGAGGAAATCGGCATTGAGATTACGGTGGGCAAAAGTTTGATTACCATTGACCATGCCTATACTCATTTCCGTGTCACCCTTTATGTGCATCTTTGCCAGTATGTCAGTGGGACTCCCAGGGCAATCGAGTGTGAAGAAGTTCGCTGGGTAACGCTAGAGGCGATCGACTCTTTTCCTTTTCCCAAAGCCAATACACAAATTATTGCGGCCTTAAAAGCCTTACCGATTAATTCCCTCTAAGCAAATCTAGGAAAGTTTTCTGGCGGCACATCCTGCCAACGGCCTTGACCAACGGCTCGAATCGCTTCTTCCAAGTTGACATCACCGGTATAGAGAGCTTTTCCGACAATGACTCCTGTCACGCCCAAGGATTCCAAAGACAATAAACTCAGTAAATCTCTTAGGGCACTGACTCCCCCCGACGCAATCACGGGAATATCGAGATGACTAGCCAATTCTCGTAACGCCTCTAAATTCGGGCCAATTAAAGTTCCATCCCGATGAATATCAGTGTAAATAATGGCGGCGGCTCCTAATTTTTCCATTTGTTGAGCTAGATCTGTCGCTTCAACCGTTGAAGTTTCTAACCATCCCCTGGTGGCCACTTTGCCATTCCGAGCATCAATACCAACGACAATTTGCTGCGGAAATTCCTGACATAAACTAGCCACTAATTCCGGTTTTTCAACAGCAACGGTTCCTAAAATAATCCGCTCTACTCCCAGTTTTAATAGTTGGGCCACACTGGCGCGATCGCGTAACCCACCTCCCACTTGTACGGGAATAGAAATTGCTCGCACAATCGCTTCAATGGCAGCCAAATTAACTGGTTTACCCACCTTTGCACCATCAAGATCCACTAAATGTAAACGAGTCGCCCCCTGTTCGGCCCACTGTCTGGCCACTTCGACCGGATTTTCATGATAAATCTGGGATTGTTGATAATCACCTTGGTAAAGCCGGACACAACGGCCATCAAGTAAGTCAATTGCGGGTAAAATTTCCATAACGGTAAAGTTAGAGTTGTTCTAGAATAGAACAGCGTAGTTAACCAGCTTACATTTTATCGAGTAATGACCATCTTAAAAACAATTGTTGACGAACTAGAAACGGCATCGGAGCCATTGTTGTTAAAAGTCTTGGGTTTTATTCAGGCAGCTAAAACTCCTGAAGATCACTCCGTATCTAGTTCTTCATCTTCGCCGCGAGTTGCGGATTTACATCAAGGTCAAGTCTGGATGAGTGAGGATTTTAATGATCCGTTGCCTGACGATTTTTGGTTAGGCGAAGATTGATGAAAGTATTGATCGATACCCATGCTTTTATCTGGTGGACTAGTAATTCTCAAAAATTAACTCCTGCTGTTTATTCCTTAATAACTAACCCGAAGACGGATGTCGTTTTAAGTATTGTCAGTATTTGGGAAATACAAATTAAATTATCCTTGGGCAAGATTGAGTTAAAAACAAATTTACCTGAGCTAATTGACTGTGAAGTTAGATGTAATAGAATTGAATTATTACACCTCTCTCTGTTTCATGTTTACGAACTTAATAATCTTCCGCATTATCACAAAGATCCTTTTGATCGTTTATTAACTGGACAGTGGGAAGTTCTCGAGCAGGGTAAGTGAGAAAAGAAAATCGGACATGCGATACCCAAGAGTGCCGTTATGTCCGAAACTGGCTGATATAGAAAATCGATAGCCAGTGCTATCTATCAATTATGCAACTATGTCAGCGACTAGAGCAAATCCTAGAGAATCTCCGTCCCGCCTTTAGCCGAGAAGCAACGTACCAATGGTTTATCCTATTAGCCTGGGGAGTAGTGCTCAACAGCCAACCGAGCGCAATAACAAGCTATGTCAATGCCTTAGGGTTAACAGAGAGCTACTACCATCAGGCACTACATTGGTTTGAATCCAAGGCATTTAACGTCAAAGGACTGACCTTGGGATGGTCGAAGTGGGTAAGTCAGCATGAAAATCTATATCGAATCAAGGAAAAACGAGTGTATGTGGGGGATGGAATCAAAGTGGGGAAAGAAGGGCGCAAGATGCCAGGGGTAAAACGACTACACCAAGAATCCGGAAATGTGGCGAAGCCAGAATGGATAAGGGGGCATTACTTCAATGCCTTGAGTGTTTTGGTGGGAGCAGGAAAAGCCTGCTTTGCCTTGCCCTTAGTGTTGCGGCTAGACGATGGCATCAAGTCCAAAGCAACGGCAAAGGAAGGGAAAAAAGGCAGCAAAAAAGAGAAGACTACTCTAGTCACGAAAATGGGGGAGCTTTGCACTACCTACGCAGAGGCGGGAAGCTATGTGATTTTGGATGCTTACTTCGCTTGTGGAGCAGTGCTCAAAAGTTTTCGCCAAAATGCCTTGCATCTCATCACCCGAGTGCGTTGCTCTACAGTGGCATATGCTCCCTTTTCTTCCGTTCCGACCTTGAGGGGGAAAGGACGACCACGGCTTTGGGGGAGTTCAATAAAACTAGAAAGCCTGTTTGCTCTTGTGGAGGATTTTCCCACCGCTAAAGTCTGGCTCTATGGTCAACAAGTCTCCGTTTCTTATCAGTGCTTTGAGTTCCACTGGGATAGTCCCCATCAGCTCGTTAAGTTTGTCCTCACCCAATTGCCCAACGGACAAAGACTGATTCTGCTTTCTACTGACCTCTGTTTGACTGGACCTGAGATTATTGCCGCTTACGGTCTCCGATTTAAGATTGAAGTCACTTTTCGTCAATTAATCCATCTTTTGGGCGGCTTTGCCTATCGTTTTTGGCTTAAGGCTCTTCCTACTTTACCGACCTGGCCTAGCAATCTTATCCTCCCTGACTATCCCCAAACTGTTCAGACTCAGATTTTAAACAAAGTAGAAGCCTTTGAGCGTTTTGTTAATCTTCATGTCATTGTTCTCGGCTTACTTCAAATTCTTTCCTTAGAGTTACCCCAGGGGATTTGGGCTAATTTCCCTCGCTGGTTTCGGACTCTACCCTCCCATGGCTATCCTAGTGAACGCATTGCTCAACTAGCCATCCAACATCAAGCCCCAATGATTTTTCCTCAAAGTCCACCTAGTCTGCTTTTGCCTAAATTCCTTGCCGCTAAACTTGACCCTTTTCCAAGTCCTGATAGACTTACTTTGGCCGCATAGTCATTACCTTCTCTGCCATCCATAAACTTCCCACTGTCCAGTTATTAATAGCTCAAGCTAAGTTTGAAAAACTATCAATTGTTAGTATTGACGACAAGTTTAATGATTATGAAATTGACCGATTATGGGAATAACAAATAACCATTGATCGAGAATTCAAAGACCAATCAGAATTGCCATAGAAAAAAGAGGATGGTCAATTACACCACCTATTGAGATCTCGACGTACAGTTTTTTTACAAGCCTTACTGAGTAAATCTTCTTGCTTTTTTCTGTACGGCGTAATCAGCCAAGATGCTGTATTAAGTTTTGTTTATTTTTTTGTTTTTTGGTGGATGCTTGACTTTTTTGTTCGGATACAATACGATTTATGGTGACTAGAACAAATATTAAATCAATGCTTATGGAGCTAGTTGCTCTAATTTTTCTTGGGGCATTATCTTAGTTTTTCTCGGCTATTGTACTGACTTAATCATCTTAACAAAGAGGAACATCAACATGAGGAATCTTCTTCCCCCCCCCCCCAAAATCGCCAAAACCCTTGCTCTGACTGGCTTTTTGGCTTCTCTAGCATTAACTGGTAATCCCGCTCAAGCTATCACTTTGCATAATTTTAGTTTTTCCAATGTTGAAGGGACAGTTCCTGGTATGGTAGCGGGAACGATTACATTGCCTGATGGCGATGGCACATTTGCGGCGAGTTCTGTCACTGTGACGACAGCCCCTAATGGGTTAGGCTATGATCCTACGGGTTTTAATTTCACAAGCGTTCTTGTATATGTAAATAAATTTTCTGTCGTGAATGGGATTATTTCCAAATCTGACTCTAATTTTGCTGGCTTCTTCAATGGCAGTACAGCCCTTGGGCTTAACTATAATGGGATAACATTTCTTGATTACCTTAACGTTGGTAACTTGGGTAATCCTGGTGTACGAGATTCAAGTAGTTCGACCCTTACCTACTCTGCTACTGCTGTTCCTTGGGAAACAGACTCGCTTCCTGCCATTGGTAGTACGATTCTTTTCGGTTTAGGTTTATGGGGGAAACGTAAACTAGCTCAAAAACAGATCAACCAGGAAGAAAAAAACTAATATACCTAACTTTCTTTTTCTCAAATTTCCTTTTTCTCCTGAACTTATGAAAAAATTTGGGAGTTTTTTTTTGCTCAATTGTCCTCTAAAATTAACTGCATTGCTTGCTCCAATCTAAGTACAGGACAAAAAATGTAGGGAGTCGAGAAAAAGAGAAAAATTGGGTAGAGAAGGATTAAGAACAAGATGACGAAGATGGTCAAAACCAAGACGAAAAAGACTCTGCGCTAGGCGACCATGTTTCTTGAGGGGAATGGGATGAAGATGATGAATTGCTAGACCAGTTTTGAGAGACCAAGCCAAAGCTAAAGTCAGTAAAGCCAAAAGCTTACGAAGACGCTTGGGGTCAGTAAAGTGAGTAGATTCCAAGCAAAAGCCACGAGTCTTAAAGATGCCAAAAAGGGTTTCAATGCCCCAACGCAGGGCATAATCGTGAATAAGACCTTGGGAATCGGGATGTCCAATGACGATGAGTAGAGAATTATCAGGCAAGCGAAGAGCCTCTACAGAAACAGGATATCCCCAAACCCGACAACTCCCTTGAAGACGTTGAGATTCACTCTTTTGCAAGATGGGCAAAAATGACTTTGGCGGCCAAAAGCTTGCCATTGTGCTCAATCTTGTCCGTAGCCCGAATTCTCAGACAGAAAGCCAGTAGCGGTTCGAGCAGAAGATAGCGAAGCCAAGCCTGACCAATAAACTCACGGTCGCCACATAAACAACGAATCAGGGCGGTGGGAAAAATCTTGAGCATCTCCTCGATAAAACGCATTCGTTCATCACTGTTAGAATTGCCCTTTTTCTTGCTAAGCATCCACCACAAGATGGGAATGGCTACTCCTTCATGGACAATGCCGACAGTGAGGATATTATAACCATGACTGCCAAACTCCCAGGTTGTGCGGTCAATACTTAATACCCAAGGTTGAGGGATATCCAGCCAACTGACTACAATACGGGCAATGTGATGGTAATCCAGCTCAAATCCTGAGAAAAAGCGTTGTAAGCGTTTGTAATGAGAATCCACCAATGCCCGACCTTCAAAACCCAGAGCCAATTCTTTAAGGTTAACCGTTTTCACTTTGAGGAGGGCGAGTAAGAACAAGGCTAGGAAGGAGAGTCTGGCACCATGCCATCCCAAATGGGGTTTTAGGGCTTGTTTCAATGCGTTATATTGGTTCATGGGTTTTCTTACATTACGTTCATCTTCCATGAAACCCCTTTCTCGTATACTTTTCAAGCCTTTTGTCCTGTACTTAGTGCTCCAATATGAGATGACTATCAACCATTACCGCGATCGCCTCTGGTTCATATCTTCCTTCAAATACCTCTAACGCTGCTCCATCTAAGGCAGATTTGTAAGCATCAATCAAGGTTTCTTCTAATTCTTCGAGGGTGAGATAGTTGCCACCGGCTTTGCGTCGTTTGTTTGAGCGTTGAATCTGTCGAACAGAATTACGGATAGAAACTTCCCAAGAGCGCGTGGTGCGTTTTTCAGCCTGCTGCTTAATCAAATGCAGTAAAAGGATAATACTAAAACTAAAAATCTTGTTGAGTTTATCATCTTTACTCATCTCCGTCATTTCCTCTACTAACAACAAGGCTTCAGAGATGTTGCCCCCCGTCAATAATGCTTTTAGTTCTAATAGTTCTTCCATTCTTTAAACCCCCTCAGTCAAGATTAGCTCGTTTTTTTACCGCTTGCCAAAGATACGAAGTAGTTTTAAGAAACTAATTGAGATTTTGAAATCAGAATAGCTATCCCCCTCGCCTTCCCAGAGAAAATTCCGCTCTATATTTGTTAAAGTTGTATAGAGCCTAGACCCTAGAGCCAATCACCCCTTGCCCCTGTGAGTATAAATTGTCTATTGAAACCAGAATGAGCAGAGGAAAACGTTCCCAAGCCCCCCAAATCGAGATTCATCTTCTGCGGGAAGGTATTATTGAGTCCACCCATTATGCTGAAGCCGTTGTTTGTGATGATCGAGGCCGAACCCTGCTAGTGGCGGGCAATGCTGAAACCAATGCTTTTATTCGTTCTGCTTTAAAACCCTTTCAAGCTTTAGCGGTAACGAGTACGGGAACCTTAGAACGATTTGGTTTAACGGATAAGGATTTGGCGATTATTTGTAGTTCTCATCGTGGGACGACGGAACAGGCTAGACAGGTTTTCAATATTTTGTGGCGGGCAGATATTGACCCTAGTGCATTGCAATGTCCGATTCCAGCCAATGGCAATAGTGCGTTACAACATGGTTGTTCAGGAAAACACGCGGGAATGTTAGCGGTCTGTCAACAGCGTAATTGGCCTATTAATTCCTACCTGCGATCGCAGAGTCCGGTTCAACAGTTAATTTTAAGTAAAGTGGCTGAATTATTGTCCTTGCCAGGGGATGAGCTAATCGCCGCCCATGACGACTGTGGTGCACCCACCTATTTTATGCAGTTGGGACAGATGGCACACCTTTATGCCCAAATGGCTTCCGGCAATCATATTGACCTAGAAAGAGTCATTCGGGCCATGACCTATTATCCCCGTTTAGTGGCAGCAGAAGGGTCTTTTGATACGGAATTAATGCGGCTAACGGAAGGGGAACTAGTCAGTAAATCGGGTTCGGAAGGTATTCAATGTATTGCTCGTGGGGGAGAAGGTTTGGGCATGGCCATTAAGGTTAAAGATGGTGCTCGACGGGCTAAGTATGCAACAGCTATTCATCTTTTACAACAAATGGGTTGGATTCCGCCGAGTGTGGCTGAAACGTTAGCAGATAAATTTATGACCTTAAGTCATTACACGCGTTTGGAGATTATTGGTGAACTGACGATGCTTTAAACGGTACTTTTAAACGATGTTTTAATACACTATGTGGAACCAATTCACTGTAACCATCTATAATCGTACTATTGGCTCGCTACTCTTAGTTTTGTCTATATACCGTCTTGCTTTCAGCCTTCGTGAATGTCACTGGCAAGTTTTCTGACGGGTAAAGACCACCATCATTAATCTTTTAATATTTTCTTCCATTTGTGTGTCCGCTGTTGCAGTTTATTCGGGGAAGACTAGGTTATGCTAAAGCCATCACCGAGAAAACAAATTATGGAGAGACAATAAAATATGGTTAGTGCAGCAGTTTTCTCTAAGACTGAAATTGATCTTAATAATGACTCTGCTATTTGGGCAAGCCTCAAATTGGCGATCGCGACTAGCTCTGGTTTTAAGTGTTGGCAAGAAGAACAAACTAACGAGAAAGACTTGACTGTTCCCTTTTCAGATACTCAGATCCGTCATTATCTTCGTCAAACCTTAGAAACATTGGCTTATTAGTTTTCGCCTTAGATTTTAAAACCCTCTGGATATATTCCGCCTCTATTTCATAGTCAGAATAGGGGTTTTTTATTGCGTCCAAAAGATCAAGCAAAAGTGACCTAAGGTTAGGGAATAAAATCCCTTAAAGCTTGACGCATTGTATCAACTGGAACTGGTTTCTGTAACCACAAACGTAAAGCAGCCGCACCTTGTTGAACGAGCATTTCTAAACCATCGATAATTGTCGCGCCTTGATCAGCGGCCTGTTGTAAAAAACGAGTTGGACGGGGAGTATAAATCAAATCGTAGGTGATCGCGCTAGAAGATAATCCTTGCATCAGATCCTCTTCCACGGGAGATTGTTCAAGGTGAGGAGTCATACCGAGAGGCGTTGTATTAATCAGCAATGTTGTTGAGGGGATGAGTTCGGCCAGAGCTTGCCAAGGATAAACTGATAGCTCTGAGTTAAAATCTGCCCTTGACCAACTATTTTTAAACGCTTCTAATTTCTCCAAATTCCGTCCCACAATTTGAATCTCTGGACAGCCTAACTGGGCCAATCCCACGACCACTGCCCTGGCAGCCCCTCCATTCCCTAAAACAACAGGTTTAACTTTCCACCAATCTCGATCCAGTTCTGTTAACGGAGCGACAAAACCTTCAACATCGGTATTGGTTCCTTGCCAACCCTGCTCTGTCCACCAAACGGTATTAACAGCTCCCACTAATTTTGCAGTCGGTGTTATTTGACTTAAAAAAGGCATAATCGTCTGTTTATGGGGAATGGTGACACTGAAACCGACCACGCCAATACTTTCTAGACCGGCGATCGCCGTTGCCAAATCATCCGGTTTAATTGGAAACGCCACATAAACATAGTTTTCTCCTAATTCTGTTAAAGCCGCATTGTGCATCAAAGGAGAAAGGGAATGACCAATAGGATGGCCAATCACACCGAGCAATCTAGTCTTACCTGTAATTTCTGACATTTTTAAGCCAAGAAAATTTAACTAAAAATTTAACTAAAATAGAAAAAAGGGTACGGAAACGCACCCTCAGAGCAACACAAATCACTTGGTTTCTAAATCAACCTCCAGCTACGGCCGGAACAATACTAACTTCATCCCCATCCTTGAGGGTAGTTGCCGTTCCATCCAGAAAGCGGATATCTTCTCTGTTGACATAGAAATTCAAAAAACGTCGAGGTTTTCCTGCCTCATCACAAAGACGGGCTTTGATGCCTGGACAATCTTTTTCCAGAGCTTCAATCAGTTCTCCGACATTATCAGCAACACATTTGATATTTGCTTTTTCGTCAGTGAACTTCTGTAGGGGAGTAGGAATTAAAACAGTAACAGCCATAGGAAAAGACACTTAAAGAATTACAAAAGAGAACTTTCTCTCAGGTTAGGGGGGATAAATCCATCTCAACAATCTAGTTCCCCTTAAAAAACGCAGGATGACAAAGACGAGGGGCTCAAGCTTCTAAGGCGGCCAAGGAATGTCTGTCAACAGTCGCTTTTTAAAGGAGAGTTAGAAGGTATGCAATTAAACGAGAACTTGTTGCCATTCCAGACGTTCTAAAGTTCGTGACCGCTCTAAAGCACGCTCAAAACTATCCAGTTTCGGTTCAATAATCAGAGGCTCGCCAATATAACCTTGAACCGCTTCTTGAGTTTTCAAACCATTACCAGTGATATAAACAACGGTCGTTTCTTCAGGATCAATTTTACCGGCTTCCACCAGTTTTTTCAGCACAGCAACGGTAGTTCCGCCTGCGGTTTCTGTGAAAATTCCCTCGGTTTCTGCCAAAAGTTTAATGCCTTCAATGATTTCCGCATCGGTGACACTTTCAATATTACCGTTAGTTTTGTTGGCAATATCGATCGCATACATTCCATCCGCCGGATTGCCGATCGCAATAGACTTAGCAATGGTATCTGGTTTAACGGGGGCAATAAAATCCCGACCTTCTTTAAAGGCAGTCGCAATGGGAGAACAACCTTGAGCTTGCGCACCACTGAAACGCACGGGCTTGTCATCCACTAAACCGACTTTGACAAATTCTTGAAAGCCTTTATAAATCTTAGTAAAGAGAGAACCTGATGCAAGCGGAGCCACAATGTGATCTGGTAATTTCCAACCTAATTGTTCGGCCACCTCAAAGCCCAAGGTTTTGGAACCTTCGGAATAGTAAGGACGTAGATTAATATTGACAAAACCCCAACCGTAGGTATTTCCCACTTCACAACAGAGGCGATTAACTTGATCGTAATTGCCCTTCACCGCCATTACGGTCGGGTTATAAATTAGCGTGCCTAAAATTTTGCCAGCTTCCAAATCAGAGGGAATAAATACACAGCAATCTAAACCCGCATGGGCGGCGATCGCGGCGGTAGAATTCGCCAAATTACCTGTACTTGCACAGGAAACCGTCGTAAAACCCAATTCACGAGCACGGGTCAGAGCCACGGATACCACTCGATCTTTAAAACTGAGGGTGGGCATATTGACCGCATCATTTTTAATATAAAGATTTTTTAGACCCAAACGACGGGCTAAACGGTGGGATTTAACCAGAGGAGTCATGCCTGTTCCCACATCAATTAGGTCATCGCCAACGACGGGCAGAAAAGCTCGATAACGCCAGATGGAGTGGGGGCCAGCCTGAATGGTTTCGCGGGTGACATAACGACGAATCAAGTCATAGTCATAGGCGACTTCCAAAGGGGCAAAGGTTTCTTCGCAGATGTGGATCGCCTTGAGGGGGTATTCGGTGCCACCTTCCTTGGAAACCAGTTTAGTGCAGAAACTTGTGGGGGCTTGAGTGGTGAAAGCGGTGGGGATTTGTGTTGCTACAGTCATGGTTAAGATCGTCCTCTTTTCCATTGGTATGTCGTCAGATTAACACTGGGCAAAATACCTGTCAAACATACCCGATAAAAAAAGTCGGGATTAGGATTTTCGTACGAAAAAGGTCGGGAGATGGGGAGATGGGGAGATGGGGAGATGGGGAGATGGGGAGATGGGGAGATGGGGAGATGGGGAGATGGGGAGATGGGGAGATGGGGAGATGGGGAGATGGGGAGATGGGGAGATGGGGAGATGGGGAGATGGGGAGATGGGGAGATGGGGAGATGGGGAGATGGGGAGATGGGGAGATGGGGAGATGGGGAGATGGGGAGATGGATTAGTTAACGGTGGATGTAATGTCGTTCAATTGTCCAATGGCGATCGGAGGATTGATAAATTTTTAAGTCAGAGAGGGCAAGGGTTTGGGCAAGGTTTTCGATTTCGGGTAAAGTCAGGGCAGCCTGTAGAGAATCTCGAAAGAGTTGGGTTTGGCGATCGCTGTAATCGGGGCCAATCTGGTTGACGATTTGATCGAGTTGTTCAGGGGTATCGGGACGAAGTAAATCTCGCAACAGTAAAAAGCCCTGGGGTTTTAGAACTCGTTTCACTTCCTGTAGAAAAATCTGGGGACGGGGTAAATGATGCAATAAACTGTTAGAAATGACCCCATCAAAGCAATGATCAGCATAGGGTAAATGCTTGGCATCCACAAATTCCAAACGGATTTGCTTTTCTAGTCCGGCGGCTATGACATTACGCTCGGCGATCGCTAACATCGACTGGGCCAAATCAATGGCCACAATCTGCCACTCAGGACGCAACTGAGCGATTAAAATAGGAATACGTGCGGTTCCTGTTCCAGCATCTAAAATATTCCCAACCATCGGGCCAAGGGCTAGGGCTTGTTGCGCAAAAACAGTATTAATGGACAAAAAGTCCATCGCATCATACTCCAAGGCTTCGGCTTCTGTATCCATTACTTCCGGTTCAAGAATACGCTCCATCTAATTACCCTCTCCTGATTACGTTCATTGTATTTAATAATTGACGATGCCTAATCCTACCAGTCAAATCATCAGGGACAGTGCTTTTCCCATTATGCTATTCGCGGGAGAATCCAAAAATGAACAGGGAGCCGCCGCCGCCGTCATTTTGCTACCGAATGGCCGACGTTTTACGGTTAGCCAACTGCTCTCCTTTGTTAGTAAAGAAGAAGCGGAATATCAAGGGCTACTCATTGGTCTCCGTAAAGCCCAACAACTTGGACTGCAATCTGTGGAAATCAAAGGAGATAGTGAGACAATCTTCAATCAGGTCAATGGCTTGGTGGAAGTTGTAGCCGAAAAAGTGCGCGTCCTCTATCGGGAATCCATACGACTAATGCGACAGTTTGACCGAGTGAGTGTGGAATGGATCTCGGCAGAACAAAATCGTTCAGCCCATAAGGCAGTTCATCGCTGCATTGAAGAAGCCCTAGGATGGGAGCTTCGTTGCCTCCAATCAAAATAATCATGTCATGTTTTTTCCGTGACTGATTACCAAGATCCTTTCAGTACAGCCGCCGAAGATCTGGAATTGAATTTTATGCCCAAAGATCCTGGCAAGCATAAGGAAACACTTCCTCGCATGGATTCGGATACAGCAAATCGTTGCTATGATTATGCCCTTGCCGGAAGAAGACAAAACTCGCCTAGTTCGAGAGTTAGTTCAATCCCCTGATTTGATTAATCGCATTCTCAACGCGATCGCTGAAACCTTAAAACCACGAGAGGACAGGCCATGAATCTGAAATCCCAACTCCAGGAGCTATCTAAAGGACTACAAGGAATCATGTCCACCGTTGCGATCGAAAAAGCAATCATTCCAGTGATGGTTAGTTATGCGAAACGGGTTAAACGGGGCCATTTTTTCGTCTGGACAAGTCCTGAACAAGAATGGATTGTAACGACCCTTTGCCATCGATTAGATCCCTCGTTAGAGAAAAGGGTTGTCTATGCCTTTACAAGTATGCAAGATGCAAAAAAGCATGAAGATTTTGATGATCCAGGGTTGCGAGTTGTTGAAGTCCCTATCGTCTTAATTTTCACTAAGTTATTGGTCTCAGAAGGCCTAGACAGCATTATTTTCTTTCCCCATCGTGGCAACGTTAAACAGGGATTGGAATTGGAAAAAAGTCAGTTTTTAGAGCTTATTAAAGATCGTCTCAGACAAGTTGAGGATGTTACCGATAATTATTCTCGAATAGCCTAATTTCCCAAATGTGGCGATCGCTGTTGAGGAGGAAGAGCTTTTCAATTGATAACAAGCTTGATGCTTATCTATTAACAATCCAACGTATTTTCTTTCTCCCAAGCCGTAATGCGATCGCAGAAATTGTGCCATTCCTGATGTTTTAGTTTGAGATAGGAAGCGACAAATTGTTCACCTAAAGCATTGGCAATAATCGTATTTGCTTCCAAGCAACGTAACGCATCCAGTAAATTACCGGGTAGTTTTTTGGCCGTTCCTTCGGGTAACGGATCTGTATAGTTATTGTTATCGCAACGCTGACCCGCCTCTCGTTTTTGCTCGATACCCTCCAGACCTGCCGCAATCAGGGCGGCTGGTAAAAGATAGGGATTAGCTGCACCATCGGCTAGGCGAAACTCAAATCGTCCTGCTTCAGGAATGCGAATGGTATGGGTGCGATTGTTGCCACTATAACTAATGGAGTTGGGCGACCAGGTTGCTCCCGAAGCCGTGACAGGGGCATTAATGCGTTTATAGGAGTTGACAGTGGGATTGGTAAAAGCACAAATCGCTTCGGCGGAATGTAAAACGCCCGCAATAAATTGATAGGCCAAACTCGATAGTCCCAATTCTCCCTGGGCATCATTAAAAAGATTGGTATTTCCTGCTAAATCCCAAATAGAAAGGTGAGTATGACAACCGCTGCCTGTTAAATGGGGAAAGGGTTTGGGCATAAAAGTGGCTCGCAGTCCGTGTTTTTCCGCGATCGCCTTGACCATGTATTTAAAAAAGGCATGACGATCCGCCGTAACGAGAGCATCATCGTACATCCAGTTCATCTCAAATTGCCCATTGGCATCTTCGTGATCATTTTGATAGGCTCCCCAACCCAAGGCCAGCATGGCATCACAAATTTCGGCAATGACCTCAAAACGACGCATTAAAGATTGCTGGTCATAACAGGGTTTACTTTGGCGATCGCAGCTATCCGAGATTTGTTCACCATCAGCAGAGAGGAGGAAATATTCGCATTCCACCCCCGTTTTAACGCGATAACCCTTAGATTCCGTTTGGCTTAACACTTGTTTTAGTACCAGTCGAGGCGTTTGCAAAATCGGTTCTCCTGTCGTTGTCTGCAAATCCGCCGTCATCCAAGCTACATCGGGTTGCCAGGGTAATTGAATTAAAGTATTGCGATCGGGAATTGCCAACACATCAGGATCGGCGGGAGTCATATCCAACCAAGCGGCAAAACCTGCAAAGCCCGCCCCATTAGTTGCCATGATGTCGATCGCCTGGGCAGGAACCAATTTTGATCGCTGGACTCCGAAAAGATCGGTAAAACTAATCAGGAAATAACGGATACCTTTTTGGCGAGCAATGTCAGAAAGAAGAGTCATAGAAATTTAAAGTAGGTTTTTCGGTTTGACAGACAAAATTTAAGTAGCGAGTAATTTATGGACGGCTTGACGAATAAAAGCTTCATCTTCGGGATTTTGATAGGGATTGCCTGCTCGATGTCCCCAAATCGAAGGAATGGGTAAAAATTCAGCATTCGGAATCAAGTTTGCTTCGGCTTGGCAATCTTCGGGAGTGAAATACAAATCCGTGGTAGAGGGCATCACTAAGGTTTTAGCTTGAATGGCCGTTAAAGCGCGATGATAATCCCCTTTATAGGTGGTATTATCACTCAGATTACAGCGCAACCAGGTATCAATCATTGCCAATAAATTATGAGGATCTCGTTTTCGATAACCCGCTTCCCAGGCTCTTTGTAGATAATCTTCAAGGGAATCATAACCCAATTGATAATAAATGCCTGTTCGATAAAAGGCTTGGGATGCCGCCCAACTCGCGTAAATTCTGGCAAAGGCACGAAAACCCCGTTCGGGAATACCTTCAAAATGGGTTCCTGTCCAGGCCGGATCAGCCGTTAAAGCCGCTCTCAGACTTTCTAAAAAGATGCGGTTATGGTCGGTGGTTCTAGCCGTTCCACAAAGAGCCACGATTCTTTCTACCTTGTCGGGAAATAAAGTTCCCCAGTGATAGCCCTGTTGCGCTCCCATAGACCAGCCATAGATCATCGCTAGTTTTTCTATTCCGAAAACTTCTCGTAGCAATTTTTCCTGAGCTAACACATTATCCCAATGGCTAAACCAAAAGCCCTGTTCCGCTAAACCGCAAGCCTGACAATTACTCGGTGAACTGGATAGCCCATTGCCAAACATATTGGGGATGACAATAAACCATTGCTCTGGATCAAGAATGCCGTTAGGACGAATCAGCCACTCAATATCTAAATGGGTTGCGCCGTAGGAAGTGGGATACAGAATGGCATTACAGCGATCGCGGTTTAATTGACCGTAGGTTTGATAGACCAATTGGGCTTGGGGCAGAACTGCACCACATTGAAGGACGAAGTTTTCAATCGTAAAAGTGCCACCAGAACTGATCATGATTGGAGCGGCTCAATAGATTGATCAAAACCCGCAATAATGTTGCGATTCACCTTCAGATAACCTGATTCAAGCTGTTTTAAATGAGGTGACAATTTAGCGTGGGCTGCTGTCAAAGCATGGAAAGGAATTGAAGCATAAAGATGATGTTCGGTATGGTAGGGCATATTCCACATTAAAAAGCGAATCGGCCACAGAGTTAAGGTTGTGCGAGTATTGGTGACAGGATTGTCATCCTGGGTACAGCCTGTATGTTCTGCCAAAAGAATCATCCGCAAAATCGGTTGCCCAATCGCCAAAGGCAATAGCCAATACATCACAAACCAAGGCTGTTTAAAAATAATAGAAACCGCGATCGCAACAAAATAAACTAACAATTGTAAGCGAGTTGAACGAATGACTTCCTGCCTGGCTGTTTCTGAAATATAGGGATAATTATCTAACTGTCCTAACGCAATGCGAAAATGTCCCCGTATCTTTCCTAACCACCAGGGAATGGCACTAATTTCTAATAGATATTGCTGTAAATTTTGAGGTTTTGGGTCTTCCAATTCGGGATCTTTATCGGGAATTTGGGTATAGCGATGATGCCATTTATGGTAACGCCGATAAAAGGTACTGTTATAAAAGGAGAGGATGCCAGCCAACCAAGCAACTCCATCATTCAAGCGATTATTTTCAAAGGCTGTGCGATGGCTACATTCATGTAAGGTGGCAAACATTGTCGCCAAACTAAAGCCATAAATAACTACCGCAGGAAAGGCAATAAACCAGTGAGGATTGGTTGCCCATAAATAACCACTCGTAATCATCACGCCTAAATGACCTGTTAATTGCAGCCCTCCTTTGAGGTTGGAACGCTCGTTCAAAAGTTTCAGATCTTCTGGGGAAAGCAACGGGTTTAGCTTTGTACTGCTATCACTCTCGATGGGAGATGAGACTGAATTGGCGATCGGCATTGCGGCTAGAGAGTCTAGGGGGAAATTAATGCTAGTTTCAACGGTGTGCTGGCCCATAAGTTGTAACGTGAGATACGAAATTCCCCGATAATAGAGAAATGATTAAAAATCTCCATCTGCCACCTGCAAACAGGTTAATCCCAAACTGCGCCAAAGCTCTACCACTTGATTGCGATCATCTAACACAAATTCAATATTGTAAACATCCCGAATATGACGATCAAAAATCTCTTTTTTGATAATCGAGTCTTTACGCCTATCTCCAGTTTCTCGCATCCAGAGAGCATGATATTGAATATTATATTTTGTTAGAAATTTTAAAGTTGGTTCGCGATATTTTTCTTCTCGACCGGACACCAGCAAAACAATTTTCCCCACTAATAGAGAGGCAACTACTGGATTGAGATCATCTTGATCACAATGGGAAGCATCGTAGGGATTGCGATTTCTTAATAGACATAAAGTCCCATCTAAGTCACAGATTACAGCATGGGGTAAACCTTCTTTAAATAAGTAGGGTTCTAGTTTCGGGGCAAGGAATTGTTTATACATATCCCGAATCACCTTTTCTCCCACAGAAGCAAAACGATTTAAGTCACGCTTAATGCAAGTTTCCACAGAAATATGGGTAAAATCTTGAATAGAAACCGTCGCAATTCCTTTAACTAGTTCCCGAATTTTAGCTTCATGTTTTGGGTGTAAATTTGTGTCATCAATGATAACGTGTTTGCCTTGCTGTAAGGCCATCAATAAAATTTGATTGCGAACCTCCAGCACAAAATCTTCATTTTGCTTAGAAAATTTTCCATTGTCTAACATGGCTCTGAGATCATCCTTGTTAATCCTTTTATATTGTCCTGGATGATCATCAATCAGTTTTTTTGCCCAGGTACTTTTACCGGAGCCAGGCAAGCCTTTACAAATAATCACGTTTAACATTATCACTAAGTTTCAATCTTAAAGGGTTTACTATAGGCCGGTTTAACCATTTTCCAGATAACCTCTGCGGGATCTTTATGATCCAATAAACGGAACATCACATGGGGATATTTTTGGGTCAGAAAATATTCCGCACATTCTTTCCGAGTAGGAAAAATTTTAAAAGCAGCCTGGGCTTCATCTAAAATAGCATTGAACTTTCCTTCCAATTCTAATTTAGTTTGCTTAACCCACTCATAGAATTCATCGGGAACTCTTTCGAGTAATTCTTCTAGGGATTTTCCGGCAGCTAAATGTTCCCAGACAACGGTACTAGAAGTTTGAGTAATAATACGATGTAAACGAACATATTCTGAAAATTTAACTTTCAAGCGAAAGCCATTTTTAAAACGAATCACAAAACCTTCTTTATTGTCCTGTTCTAACGCCTTTAATTGGTCTAGATCATGAATGCCATCATAATGGGTAATGACGGGAAAACCTAATTCAGTGGGTAAGGGTAAATCCAAACCTGTTTGATTGTCGATTACGGCTAATAGGAGCAAATCGTCCATTTCTCCATAGTCCACGACAATGCGATTGTCGGGATAGATAATTTCAAATAAATAGGTGACATTTCGCTCTAGTTTAGAAAAAAGATGGCTATAGCGATCGCGTAATAATTGAGTAGCATGAAAAGCTTGATCACTGGTAAAACTGCCCCTGGTGGCAATACAAGGTTGTTCCTGTAACCAATAGAGAATCCCTAAACTGCCATCTGCTTTATCAAATACATCAAAGGGTTCCTGGGGAATTTCTGTCGGGGAATGTTCTTCTAAATTGAAAAACTTTTTAAAGGGACGAGCAATAATATTACCGTCGGCATCCAGAATTAATCCTCTGGTCATCAGCGTTATCTCATTCCACAGTCGCTGATATTGCACCAAAGGACTGTAATTATAGATATAAAATTCTGTATCGGGATGTTTTTGAACAGTCACCAATTTTTGTTCGACCAAGGCTTGTAAGGCTTCTAGATTCATTCTTTTTTTATTAATGTTACTTATAATCTCAAGTCACGACGTAATGAGTTAACCTAAACAATCTAAGCTAGTTGAGCAAGACCATCGCCTATTTTTGTGAAGTATTTAGACAATATTAACAAAATTCTGAGCCGACTCCCTACCCTCTGTTAATAGATAATCTAAAAAGGTTTGGGCCACAATCGATAACTGTTTACCACTGGGGTAAATAACATACCAGTGTTTTTGAATAGGAAAACCTTCCACATCCAGGATCACTAAAGGGCCTTGAGCACCTTCTAGGGCAAGGGAGTGACGGGAGAGAATTGATAGGCCTAAACCTCCGACTACCGCTTGTTTAATGGCTTCATTACTGCCAATTTCCATTTCTACCCGCATTGGCAAACGGTTTTCCGTAAAAAAATCTTCTACGGCCATTCGAGTCCCTGACCCAGGCTCACGCATGATTAGAGGTTCCTTAGCTAATCGTTCGAGGGGAATTAACTTTTCCTGGGCCAAAGGGTGATGACGGGGAGCAATCACAACAAGAGGATTATCGAGAAAGTGACGGAGATTAATGTCTAAGTCTTCTGGCGGTTGACCAATAAAATAAAGATCATCTAGATTATTGCTGAGACGATCCAAAATTTGTTGGCGATTGGCAATTTGTAGGGAAATACTAATGCCTGGATAGCGTTGCCGAAAAACGCCTAAAATACGAGGCACAAAATATTTGGCAGTGGTAATGGCCGCTAGTCGCAGGTTTCCCTGTTTTAGCCCTTTGATATCAGCTAGAGTCATTTCTAGCTCGTTAAAGCGTTGGGAAATATCTTGACTAACACTCAGAACCGCTTTGCCGGCATCCGTGAGATAAATCCGCTTGCCAATTTGTTCGTAGAGTGGAACGCCGATCGCCTTGGTCAGTTGTTTCATCTGTTGGGAAACCGTCGGTTGAGTTAAAAATAATTCTTCCGCCGCACGGGTAAAACTCCCATAATGGGCGATCGCCGCAAAAATCTGCAATTGATGGAGAGTGGCCTGTTTCATATATATAGATAAAAGCTATGATAGAAATAATATATCTTTGCTTTATCTATGTTAGTTCTTTTCTATGACTAAAGTCAATCCAGAGAGACTGCTCTGGCATCTTCACTCAATTCTGGGTCACCTTAAATCAATCACTAATCACCCAAAACCCGCTTTTACGCCAATGTTGCTCCAATAAGGCTTCGGCTAATTGGGATGAGGTAAGAAAACCTTGTTGCACCAGTAACTCTCCCAACCTGATAGGAACCTGAGATTGAGCTTGTAGCTTGAGTACCGTTTCTAACTGGTCGGAAGAAATCCAGTTTTTTCGCAGGAGAATTTGACCGAGTTGCATCGTTAACAACCTCCCAAGTATTGAAGATGTTAGCCAGGGTTGATTCAATGAACCTGCTTTATAGTGCGAGCAAACCAAGGTATTTGTCGAGTTGAAAAAGTCAGGAAAAAGTCAGGAAAAAGTCAGCACACCTAATCATTGAATAACGAAGTATAATGGGGTCAAATAGGATAAATCAAATGAAGTACCTAACCCCAACCCAAGTTTATCAAAAGTATGGTTATCACCCAAGAACAACATCTGACTGGGCAGATCAAGGGAAAATCCCTTGTATTCGTTCTCCTGGTGGGCATCGCAGATACCCTGAATCGGCATTCGAGGAGTCGATCTCTATCGAGAAAGAACGGGTCTTGTATGCTCGCGTAAGTACGAGAACACAAGTCAACGATCTTGAAACTCAGATTGACTTTTTGGGGAAAGCCTACCCAGGGACACGGGTTGTCAAGGACGTTGCCAGTGGAATGAACTGGAAAAGAAGGGTGCGACCTTTAGTTGATAAAAGCTGTTGTAATCAGGGTTCTACAGGGAACCCATATTGATCAAGTTTTGCCCAAAATTGACTCCATCGTTCCTTGGTCAATACCAAAGCTCGTAGGCTCAAAATAATTCCTGCTCCTTTTTCCTTCCATCGCATTCCTGAACAACATAATCGTTGTTTGACCAACGTCTTACAAGCTGCTTCCGTAACACCTGAACCAATCGGATACTTTTTCTCTATGTATTCAGCATAATCCATTTGATGCTGATGATTCTCGTAATAAGTAATCGCCGCTTGTAGTTTCTCGGTAAGATTCTTAGAATGACTTTTTTCTTCTTTGACTTCTTTCATCAGATTTAGCAGTTCTCCTGCTTTTCCTTTTTCATGCTTGAGTTCTCGACAATTTTCAGTCAACCATTCTTTTTGTTTTGACACGGTATTCGGATGCAACGCTTCTGCCAAGGCACCTAAGTAACCAGAGGCATGATAGAAATCTAATATCTGTTCTTCCGTTTGCTTTTCTAAAAACTTCCAATTTGATTCTGCCCCGTCTGCTATCCCGACCAATGTTGCCTCTGGATAACGGTTTTTCGCTCGCTCAATTTCTCTTTCTAATCTTTCTAGAAAACTCTTTTTTCCATACTCTGGTGCCGCACCTAGATAGATTGTAGGTTGACGTTCGCCTTCACTATCGTATAGGGAAACGGTTCCCACCATTGCTTCACGGTAGCCATCCTCACACATCAGCATACAGGTTCCATCTAATCCTATTCCCACTGTTGCAATTTGGCTATCCTCCTTGGGCGGGGCATAACTCCACGCTTCTTCTTTTGCCTGTACCACACTTCCTACTGCTTCACTCAATCTTTGGATATAGGATAGCGCTACTTTTCTACCATGATTTTCTAATAAATCATTTTTCACCTCTTTGCCTGCCATCCCTGACATTTTTGAGGATACCTGTTTTGCCAATAATGGCGTTGATGTTATGATTATCCTTGCTTCTCTTTCTAAGGGGCAATACGTTTTTCCTCAAAGGTGAACGCTGATATACATGACGATTCACTATAACCTCACCATAAGGTGTTTGATATTCTTTCGGTTGCTCTCCCTTACTCTTCCAGATTTCTTCACCGATTTTTAAGGGTGAACCATCTGTATCTAAATATTTCAAGGCTTCTTTGCTGGCGATGCAACCTACTTCGTTTAAGCCTTTTTGAATATTTATTTCTGTATCCAACATTGAACGACTTAGTTCTAATGTTAGTTCTATTTTTATCTTTGAACCCTCTACATTAATTAGTTTTGCTGTCATCATTGTTTCCTCTTTGTCACTTTTCATCTCATGTTAACACTTTTCTTTTCCTTCATCAACTAAAGGTCACACCCGAAAAGAAAAGGTTTCCTGAAATTAATGACTCAAGTATCAAAAGGAGAAATAGGTGAGATTGTTGTTGGTCATAAAGACCGACTTTGCCGATTCGGATTTGATTTTGTGGAATGGTTCTGCCATCTTCACGATTGCAAAATCACGGTAATCAACAACAGTAAACTATCTCCTCAAGAAGAATTGATGCACGACTTTATGAGTATAATGCACTGTTTTAGTTCCAAGCTCCATTTTCTTCGTGCTTACAAGAAAAAGATTGAGGATGAACAAAATATATCTACAATCGATCCAACAACTAAGCAATGTGAATCGCTATAATAAAAGAGGAGGTTAACTCAATGAAACGCAAGGTAAAAGGTCAACTGACGGTAACTAGGATTGCTATTCTAGGAACTCAAGAACTGAATAAGTGGAAGTCGGAAGAACTGGATACCATCGCGCTTCGATTGGGTCAACTTCGTTGTGACTTGTGGAATGAATTTGGCTCATTAAAAGCTTGGGGAATCTCTAAATTTGAGATTGACAAGCAACTACGTCCCTTTCGTGAGAAATATGAGCTACCAGCGAAGTTATGGGATTCAACTCTTTATGATGTCATAGATGATATTCACCTTGTACAAGCTTCCTGTATTGAAAAGGTAATGAAAGCTCTGAGGCAATCTTATCAAACGTTTCACTCCAAAAAAGGAGTATTACAGTTAACCCTAGAAAGTCGTGATTGGCTTAATCACCCTAAACTATGTTCTCTTGTCCGTAAATATTGGCATCGTGGACACACGAAGGGGGAGCATCTCACCTTTGCAATAAGTAGAAATACTTAACGAGGTAAATGAAAGAGTCAAAAAAGGTAATCATTTAAATAGGAACAGCGATGACGAAGTACTTGTGGTACATTGTCAGAATTCCAACTCGCACCAGTAATTTTAAGACGATGACCAATTTGTTTAACTTGAGATTCGACAGAGCCAGAGCCAATGGAAATGCCCTCTGCCTGCAAATAACCATAATTGACAATCCGATGTTTATGCTTGTTTAAATAAATGATAAAATTCTCAGCTTGAGGCTCTGACCATCCCTCAAAACAGGAGATAGCGGCATCCACTTCACCCGTCCAAAGAAAAGACTTGACCTCCTCAATTCGCTGGAATGACCCCCCAACTTTATAGAGGTTTTCAATTAAGTGATACCAGTCCAAAATTTCAATTCGCTCATGTTTCTGTCCTATCTCACGAAATAAGTTCCAGATACCATCATGTCCATCTCCCAAACAAATTAAAGGCTTAGCCAAAATTTGAGAATTAACCAAATCTAATAAAGCCGAGTTATCTTGAAAAAAGGCAGCTACCCCCAATTGATGAAAACTGACTCCTTTATAATCACGCCAAATTAAGGGTTCTCCCTTGGGAGTTCTGAGTCGTACCTTCCCACCATCTATGCTAATTTCTTCGACTTCTGTGTTAGAGGGTAATTCTTCAAAATGATAGCGATGTACAAGGCGTTGTTGCGTACTGTGAGAAACAGCAATTCCCGTCAATGATTGGATTTTCTTAGCTGCTTTTTCATAAGACTCATCGCCACTCAGTAGCAAACAGTTCTTCTCTAACATTGGACTCATCTGAGTTCGAGGCTTTAGTTCTAATTTCTTCGCTTGTTTTTCTGTAATGGGCAATTCCCCCAAAATACTTTTTACTGTTCGTATCCGACCTGTGGTTTCCTCGGTACTTGTTTTGACAAAAAAATACCTATTTCTGGGTTGACATACTGAATCATTAAGTCTCTGACAGTCTCCTCTATTTCGCCCAAATTATTAAATGTTTTAACTTGAGATTGTTGATAGAGACATTCTCCCAACTCTTGACATAACTCTTGAATCCTTTTTTCATTTTCTGATAACACTGATAACATGAGATTGTTCCTCAATTGGGATAGATTTTGGAAAGTGGGTCTCGACTATTATACTCTCATTTCTTTTTTTGATAAAGTTCGATAAAGTTCAAAGTCTTATTTTTCTGCCCATAAGTATTAATACTTATTGCATAAGTGAGATGCTCCCCAGCGAATTGAGGAGGTCAAGTCTTTTCTTTGGACGGGTGAAGTGGATGCCGCTATCTCCTGTTTTGAGGGATGGTCAGAGCCTCAAGCTGAGAATTTTATCATTTATTTAAACAAGCATAAACATCGGATTGTCAATTATGGTTATTTGCAGGCAGAGGGCATTTCTATTGGCTCTGGCTCTGTCGAATCTCAAGTTAAACAAATTGGTCATCGTCTTAAAATTACTGGTGCGAGTTGGAATTCTGACAATGTACCACAAGTACTTCGTCATCGCTGTTCCTATTTAAATGATTACCTTTTTTGACTCTTTCATTTACCTCGTTAAGTATTTCTACTTATTGCAAAGGTGAGATGCTCCCCACGAAGGTTGACAATCAAATTATTCTCAGAGCGTTTGATACACAAATTGACAAAAATGGAGTGGTTTGGCTTCGTTTTGGTGGCTTAAAAAAAGGGAAAACTATAAAAGTTCCGACTACATTACCTCACGAAGTTACCTGTCAGTTACGCTTGATTAAACGGGCTGATAGATGGGAAATTCATTACACAACTAATATTCAAAAGTCCGAACTTAAAACAGAAGGTTTAACCATCGGTTGCGATAGGGGTTATACGGAAGTTTATGCCACTTCTTCTAACGATAGTGCTAGACTTTTAGGTAATAATTTTGGTTCCTTGCAAACGAAAGAAACCGATTATCGTACAGCCAAAAAAGTTAAGCGCAACAAATTAAAATCTGTTGCCGATAAAGCAATCCAAAAAGGGGATACCGCCAAAGCGGATAGGATTAATCGTAACAACTTGGGTAAACAGAAATGGGATAAACGAGAGTCCCGTTTCAAGGGACAAATTAAAACCCTTGTTTTTACCGCTACCCATCAACTCATGCAAAATGCGATTAAGGTAGCCTTTGAAGATTTAACAGAGCAAATTCGCAACAAAAAACCAAGAACAAAACGGATGAAAAGAAACGTTTCTTCTTGGTGTAAAGGCGTGGTCGCCGATGCTCTTAATCAGGTTTCAACTCGCGTAGGTTGCGCGATTGTTGCTGTTAACAGTGCCTATACGTCACAACTCGATTCTCGGTTCGGGACTCTTACAGGGACTCGCTCTGGGGAGCGGTTTATCGGACATGATGGGGTCGTATTACACTCTGATATCAACGCTGCTGACAACATTCTAGCAAGACTGGGAGACGTTGAAATCCCCCGTTTTCTTAGCTATAAAAAGGCAAAGGAAATATTGTTAGAACGGACTCGGAAGTTTCTGGATAGCTTGACTCCTATGCAGGGTCAACTATTCGAGGCGAAAACGGACAAAGGCAAGTCCCAGACCCTAGAACCAAGGAGACGCAAGCCTCCATCGGTCAATCAGGGAGCGAACATAAAGCAGCTAACTCTATTTAACTTTGGTTAACTCCGTTTTCTGTGTGCCTCTGATTAACCGACAATGATTAAAGTCAGAACAATGAAGTTTGATTTTGAATTAAAAACTCTCCATAAATCAATGCTTCTTGGACAGAAGCAACTTTACCCTCAATATGGGCAACCTGAATTTCAGTGAGTAACTTGCCGATGATAGGACTGGGTTTAAGCTTCAGTTTTTGAATTAAATCGTTTCCTGAAATAAGGGCGCGAGGATGGGCAACAGCATTTTGAGGATCTAGATATTTTGCCAAAAGCTCAAAAATCAAGGATTGCTCAGAACCATTGGCCAGGGCAAAGAGAATCAAAATAGGTAGATATTTCCCCATTTCTAAAAAGAAAAAGTACTGTTCTCTCAAACTAGGAAGTGAAGAAATTTGGGTTAACCAAACATAGCCTTTAAGAACGGAGCAGACTGCCCGAATTTCTTGGCGAGAATACTTCAGGGTTTCCAATTGTATTTCTGCCTGGAGGAGATCTCTTGTCACTAAACTGGCTAATTTGGCTGTGGCCATGCTTTTTTTCCCTAGTGCCTGGGCAAAGACTAGCCTTTCCTCTACGCTTAACGTCGCTTTAACCGTCGCTAGAGCTAAATCAATTCGACAAATGATATTTAAGGTATCCAGGTCAACCTGAGGAAACCAGACCTTTAATAGTCCATCTTGCCAAGCCGCTAATAGCCATTGATTACCTCGCGGACTACTGAGAAGATAATTCAACTCTGATTGTACCCGTTCCGCTGCCACCCCTTTAATCAAACGGGCTAGATCTTGAATGGTTTCTCGCGTTGTGGGATCAATGGCAAATTGCAATTGAGCAGCCTGTCGATAGGCTCGCAATAATCTTAAGGGGTCATCAGCCAAGTTTCTGGCACTGACCATTTTTAGGAGTCTTTTTTTCAGATCTTTTACGCCATTGAGAGGATCAATGAGTCTTTCCTGGTGAAGGTTATAGGCGATCGCGTTAATAGTAAAATCCCGCCGTTGTAAATCCTGTTCTAGGGTCTGACCTTCCTGTAGGGCAAAATCAACCGTTCCTTGGGGAAATACGACTCTCGCAATTTGACGGGCCTTATCAAGAACGACAAAGCCAGCCTGATAATGTTCGGCGATCGCCCTGGCCGTTTCTACTGCTTTTTCAGGGATGACAAAATCCCAATCTAAATATTCCCGTCTGCGTCCTAGAATGGCATCTCGCACCGCTCCCCCCACCAAATAGGCCTGACTGGGAAGCCAGATTAAATCAAACGGTAATTGCTGACGAAGAGGGGGAAGTTGGGTCAAAAGAGCAAGGATTATTTAAAAAGATAGCCGATAGTCGGGATGGTTTGCCCCCAAAAGACAAACATAGTCTAAGAGCAGTAACCAGAATCTAGAAGTCTAAGCTAAAGTAGCAAAAAAGGATTGTGTCAGTGCCATGTGTATTTGTGTCAACTGCCATTATGTTGATCGCTGTGTTACCTATCATGCCGTCGAGCAGCAACATCAACAACCCCATCTCACTGAGTCTCCAGACTTTGATCCCATTGAACCCAGTATTAATGTCAACATTCGTCCCCAAAGTGATTATATCGAAATGGAGTGGGACGTGGTTGGTTGTGAGAGTTTTTTACAGGAAATGGGAAAATGGCTCAAGCTAAGACCTGGTGAGCCGGTTCCTACCTAGTGCTTGCTGTTTTCCCTCTCCAAACTGTTGACTGAGCCATCTCGATTTTAAACGGAATTTTTGGAGCTTTTGATGAGTCACGACCTAGAACAACTATTAACCCTCGCCCGTCAAGCAGGAGCCGAAGCTGCCGAAGTTTATTATTCGCGATCGCTGTCCCATCCTGTTTTTTTTGAAGCCAATCGTCTCAAGCAATTAGAAAGCTCTGAGTCTGACGGTACAGCCCTGCGATTGTGGCGAGAAGGTTGCCCTGGTTTAGCCGTTGCCTATGGCCTTGCCGATCCCCAAGCTTTGGTTGATAAAGCGATCGCCCTTTCCCATTTGAATCCCCCAGAAACACCAGAATTAAACGAAGCTCGCACAGCTATTTATCCCACTGTCGGAGCAAGTCTGGAGGTGCAAACCTTGATCGAAATGGGCAAAACAGCGATCGCCCAAATCCGTGACCAATATCCCGAAGTTCTCTGTAGTGGAGAATTAGAATGCGAAGAAGATACTACTTTATTAATGAACTCCAAAGGCTTACATTGCCAGTACAGTGATATCGCCATTAGCTACTACTTTGGCGTGGAATGGATTCGCGGCGAAGACTTTTTAGCCGTTTACGATGGGGAATATAGTCGGGGAAAACTTCAGCCCGATCAGATTGTGCAGCAATTATTACAACGCTTAGCCTGGGCCAAAACCAACGCAACGGCGACCACCGGAAAAGTCCCAGTTCTCTTTACACCTAACGCAGCGACCTTACTCTGGGGAACCGTGGTGTCGGCCTTGAGCGGTAAACGGGTACAGGAAAAGTCCTCGCCCTGGAGCGATAAAATCGGTCAAAATGTTCTGGCGGATTGTCTCACCCTTTACCAAGATCCCACCTTTCCTCCCTACGATTGTCCCTTTGATGATGAAGGCACTGCAACCCAAGTTCTACCCTTAATTACTCAGGGTCGTATCGAACAGTTTTACAGCGATCGCACTACCGCGAGATTATTAGGGTGTCAAAGTACAGGTAACGGTTTTCGTCCAGGACTGGGCAACTATCCAACACCGAGTTTAGTGAATCTGATTGTTGAACCAGGAGAAGGTTCACTCATGGATTTAATGGGACAGATTGACAATGGTTTATTAATTGATCAAAGTTTGGGTGGAGGGCCAGATATTTCTGGCGATTTTTCCATTAACGTTGATTTGGGTTATCGCATCGAAAAAGGACAAATTGTTGGCCGGGTTAAAGATACGATGATTGCTGGTAATGTTTATAGTTTGCTAAAGCAGATCTTGGCCCTAGGGAGCGATCGCCAATGGAATGGTTCTTGCTATACGCCTTCCCTGCTGATTGAGGATCTTTCCGTTGTCGGGGGTAATTTCTAATTTAATCAGGCTAAACAACGGGTAGGACGATTGCTTCTCCTAACTGAGGATTAATCACCCTAGATTGGAGATTGGCTCGACTTAACAAATTTTCAAAAGCGGCGATCGATCCCTCCTCCCGAAATAGATAACCAATTAGACCTTCATAACGAATATCACCCGCCGCCGCCGTTGGAACAATCACCTCTGGTTGTAGCCATTTACAGAGTTCTAACGTCGTTTTTTGACCATTGAGAACGGGAATTAAATGTAAGAGACTCGCTCCCACCACAGGCGTTAAAATAACATCTATCGTACCCATATTTTTCAGTTCGGGAGAATGGAAACCATGGGGTTCATAATAAAGACGATAACCTGTGGTTAAATCTGTTAATAAATAGGCATTTTCTACCAACTGGGGGCCAACTAAAGACCCCGAAAAGGCACGAATTTCCACCTGATTATTTAAAGTAAAAGTTTGGCCAGGAAGCAAGGCAGTAATTTCTTGAAATCCCAACTTTTTAGCCACTTTTGCACCATTGGCCGAAGCCACAACGGGTAATTGTGGATCTAACTGTTGCAGTGTGGGTGGATGGGCATGATCCTCTAGTCCCTGGGAGAGTAACAGCAACGATAAGTCCGTTGGTATGGGAAATTGACGATTTTTTTTCCCTTTAAATAACCAAGTTGCGTTGCCAAAAACCAAGGGGCCAACAAACCAAGGATCAAGAAGAATTCTTTGATCTCCAACTTCAATTAGCCAGGAATTACTGTCAAACCAGGTTAAACGCATAAATTTTAGCAGATAGCCAAATCTGATTTTTTCCTATTGTAACGGATCGTAAAGAATTGTAAACTTAGGCAGCCACAGTTGACAGGCGAGGAACCCAACCCAAATAGGGAAAAACTGTCCAGGGATAATTCTTTTGAGGAAGAGGCGGTTGTAGAGCGAGACGATAACCCAGGAAGGGAAAGCAGGGTGAAAAAATCCAATCCATTTGCAGGTTGGCAGTTTGGGATTGAGGTGTCGGCACAAATGACCAGGCTTCAGCGCGGAAGGGTTCACTGACCAGTTTCATGCCCCAATGGGTAACTTGAGCGCAGGAACGATGGGGACAGGCGACGAGGGATAAACTATTGCTGACAAAATTATCGTTAGAGGCAATAATCAATTGCTCTTTTCCGGCTTCAAAAATAGCGAAGTCCTGCATCTGCCATTGCAATAAAATACTTCTGCCATCAGTGCCAATATAGCTGGCCTGTAGGTGCGTAGCTTGGTTGAGGTTATGGGTTTGAGGATCAATCTTACCCTTGACTTGACCGACTAAACGACTGCCATCCTGAAACTGATATTGCCAATCAAAACTAATGGGTGTCTCTGGGGTGCTAGATACCCCAATCCAACTCATGGTCACACGCAGGGGGTCAATAATAATACGAGTGCAGTACTCAGCCATGACAGTTTTTCCTCGCTAAATCTAGAAAATGCGATCGCTGCTCTACTACTAGATTACTATTAAATTAACCTAATCAGCCACCCTATTTGGCCTCATTGGAATTCTTGCTGTAAAATTTTCGTTGATTACATCTGACGCGAGCTCGAAAGCCCTATCGTACCGTTTCACAGGATAATCTATCAACGAATTATTTACAGGTAGAAATTTCCCTAGAAACCGCGATCGCCATCCTATCAAATTTCAAAAATGCGATCGCGCTTAGTTATTGCCAGGCTATAATGGCATTGAAACAGTATAACCAGTATCAAATTACATTAACTTATTCATTTAACTATCATGTTTATTCAAACCAAAGGTAAAATTCGAGACGGTCAACTCATCCTTGAGCAAACCGAACCTGCCTTGCCTAGAGATGTCGACGTTTCTGTGTTTATTATTTTTCAAACTCCCCACGAATGCCAAGAAAATGACGAAATTAGAACAGCTATGCAACAATCTTTTAAAGAAGCGGGCATCGAAAATAGAGAACAAATCTTAGAACTTATCCGCGAGGTCAAACAAGAACTCATTCAAGAACGTCAACTATGAAACTATTTTTAGATACTAATGTCTATATTATTGGTCAACAAATACCTGACTCTCCTGAAGATAAAATTCTACAATGGATCGGCTACTATGACGGTCAATGCAATGCTAAAACGATTATCTCTCAAGAATTGATCAATCAAATTCTACGAGTCGGGAAACGACTACAAGGTAAAGATTGGGCGGCTAAAATTGTTACAAGAATTTGGGTAAATCTTGACTGCTTATTTATACCAGAAACTGAACAAGTCTTAATAGAAGCTAAACAGATTTTAGCTAACAAAACTATTCCGAGAGAGGATATTTTCATTTATCTAACTGCTAAATACGCAGAGGCCGATAGTTTCGTTTCTTCTAATCGAGAATTAATTAGACAAATTGCTGATTTTGAATGCTTAACGCCTGAAAATTTCATTCAAAAATATCTATGTTGACTATCATCAATAAAAAAGCGATCGCCCTGTTATACCTCGCACGGTGATAATTTGCGTTTTTTAGTTCAGCCCCCCTAGCCCCCCAAGTTTTGGGGGAACCATTCTCTATTTATCGGTTTCAAAGTCCCCCAGCATTGGGTAGGGCTGATTCATTCTAACAAATCTCAATCAATCAAATCCTTATCTGGCAAGGTTTTAAGGCGATTTCTCAGAATAAATATCTGAAAATTTTTAAAAATACCTTACTTTGCTTACCCCATAAGCGATTGAAGAGAGACAAAAAAGGAATCAAACCAGAGAATGAATCAGCCCTACCCAGCATTGGGGGATTCAGGGGGCGAAAATCTCAATCCATGACCGTGCCAAGTATATCAAATTTTAAAAAGTCGTTGGTCAATTTTACTGTGATGGTATTTCTTTTGTCATAAAGCGGGTATTTTAGAGAGAAATAAAAAAAGCGATCGCCTTCACAGTCCCTTTACCAGGAGCTAACTCTCGCCATTCTATCTATTTGACAAGTGCGATCGCATCAAACCAGTAAATCATCCAAAGATAATCTGCCTGCGATCGGTTCGTACTCATCCTCTAACAACCATAACTTAGCTGTTTCATAACTATCGCTGGAAAATATTACTTGATAATCCTTCGCTGGATCATAAATAAAATATTGACCTTTCTTATCTGCCAACAATAAAAGTAAATAAGGAGGCGTTAACATCGGATCGATCCAAACTTCTGTAAATTGCCAATCAGTCTCTACTTGGACTGGTTCTAGGGATAACGTGATATTGGTTGTCGTCATTGATTTTTATTTCCCCATAATAAAGGTTTAATTTTGTTCCATCTGGGCTAATTCGATAGCCAATTACATCACTAAAATACAAACCATATCGTTCATATTTTCTGACTTTACCTGTATATTCTCCTTGTTCAATAATTAAAATTGAGCAACATTTTCTAAGGTTTCAATATCTTTAAAAATATGGGCTGAAAGACCTTTACTTAAAAGACGCTTTACTTGGGGAGTATTGGGTAAATGCTTGGCTAAGTGTTTTTTATCTAATTCAATAAGATAATTAATACCACTCATTATGTTATGTCACATCTCTCCCTAAAAAAACACCAGTATTTGTTCGTTTTGTAATCATCGTAACTCACCTCAAATCAAGACCTTCCCTCAAATTATAGTCAATGGCTGACTTGTTTCGTCAATTCCTTTACAGCGATCGCCTTAACAGACTTTTTACAATAAAATAACCGTCATTCAGTATCGAGAAGACTTCTATTTTAGCTGACGATCATCAACAAGCAGGCGATCGCTTTCTCCCCTCTTAAAAATGCGATCGCCTTTAGTGAAATTTGTTATGATCGCATGGACTTTGTATGAAGATTGTAGTTGTCCAGAATAGCTCGGCCTTTACAATCTATTTAAAACTGCTACAATTGAGCCTAATTTAAGATAAAAATCCTTCGGGGGCTAGGGTTATGAGTGATTTTAGTAGTGTTTTGGGTAAACTGGCTGGTAAAGTTATGAATGCCGCCAATTCTAGCGAAGAACTTATGTGTTTAGGAAAATGCGACAAAATAACTAAACATATCAGCATAAGTTATGCAGATTTCATGCTAGCAGATAGTAGCGGCGGGCTAACGGACACTTTGTCGTCTATCTTAGGTACATCTGTTGATTTAGTCCCTGCTGTATTACCTCTTACGCTTGGTAACTCCTATGCCTGTATTTGTTGTAGCAAAATTCGATTTCATGGAGGTGCTTTATCTAGTCAAATGAATGAAAATATTAAAGACCTTTATTTGGAAAAAAAGTAAATGGCATTCATCTTCAAAATAGTATAACTAGCCAAGAGTTTACTTTGGACTAAATGCGATTATCAAAAAAAGTGTAATTGCGGCTCAACGATGGTTTAGGGTGAATCCCAAAGTTCACCTTTATTTCATTAGTGCTTGAAAACCTGCTTGGATAAAATGCCTGTCAAAAGTTAAAGCTTGACTAACCTTATGTTGCTTCATTACCACAAAGGAAAAACAATCCACTAGCCCCCAGGATTTGTCCTGATGTTTTTTGTATAAACGTAATGATTGATCAAATAACTCAGGCGTTAAACGAATAACATCAATTTCATCAGATGCTAAAAACTGTTCAATTAATTCAGCCGCTTCATTCTTGTAATTACTGGATAAAGCATTGCCAAATTCCAAGAAAACTGCATCAGTCGTAATCAAAGGATGATTTTTGTATTGTTCTGACAATTGTAAAGCTTTTTGATGATATTGATCCCGTTTATTAATTAAAGCAACAATAAACCAAGTATCTACAAAAATTTTAGTCATCACCAACATCTCTCCCATAACGGATAGCCATTTGAACAGAGAAATCTTCGGGAGCATCAATCGAAATTTCCTGTAATCGAGACATCAAACTCTGTTTTTTAACCGTATTTTCTGAACTGTTTAACTGTTCAATCATGCCATAGACTTGTTTAAGCTGTTCTTCACTTAAACCTTCAATTTTTTCTTGAATCATTTGTTTTGTAGTCATCGTAACTTACCTCAAATCAAGACCTTCTCTCAAATTATAGTCAATGGCTGGCTTTTTCCGTCAATTCCTTTACAGCGATCGCCTTAACAGACCCTTTAGAATAAAATAACCGTCATTCACCATCAAGAAGAATCCTATGTTAGCTGACTATCATCAACAAGCCGCAGAACGGGCAAAATTGGGCATTCCTCCACTTCCCCTGAATGCCGCACAAACGGCCGAGCTTTGTGAACTACTCAAAAATCCCCCCGAAGAGCAAAAAGGAGAACTCTTAAGTTTATTGCGAGACAGGGTTCCGCCTGGGGTAGATGAAGCGGCCTACGTCAAAGCCGGTTTTTTAACGGCGGTGGCAAAAGGTGAAATTAGTTGTCCATTTATTTCCGCCCAGGGCGCGGTGAGTCTGTTGGGGACAATGATTGGTGGTTACAACGTTCATTCCCTGATTGAATTGCTCAAATCTAGGGATGTCAATATCGCCGCCACTGCCGTTGCCGCCCTCAGCAAGACCCTCTTAGTCTTTGATGCCTTTAACGAAGTTTTAGAACTATCGGAAATCAATCCCTACGCCAAACAGGTGATTGATGCCTGGGCCAATGCCGCTTGGTTTATCAATAAGCCCAAATTAGCTGAAAGTATTACCGTCACCGTCTTTAAAGTCCCTGGCGAAACCAATACTGACGATCTTTCTCCTGCCACCCATGCCACGACTCGCCCCGATATTCCCCTTCATGCCCTAGCGATGTTGGAAAGTCGTTTACCTGGCAGTTTAGAAGTGATTGCCGAACTTAAACAAAAAGGTCATCCCGTTGCCTATGTTGGTGATGTGGTGGGTACAGGGTCTTCCCGCAAATCGGCGATCAACTCTGTACTATGGCATATTGGCGATGATATTCCCTTCGTTCCCAATAAGCGATCGGGCGGTTATATTTTGGGTGGGAAAATTGCCCCGATTTTCTTTAATACTGCCGAAGATTCGGGCGCGTTACCGATTGAATGTGATGTCTCAAAACTGAATACAGGGGACGTAATCACCATTTATCCCTACGAAGGGGTGATTAAAAACGAAGCTGGGGAAGTCGTTTCTAGTTTTACCCTCAAACCCGATACGATTCTCGATGAAGTACGGGCAGGCGGTCGTATTCCCCTGTTGATTGGGCGCAGTTTAACGGATAAAACCCGTCATGCGCTGGGATTAGAACCTAGTACGTTGTTTGTTCGTCCCACAATGCCCGCCGATACAGGCAAAGGTTTCACCCTGGCGCAAAAAATGGTCGGTAAGGCTTGCGGTCTCCCTGGAGTTCGTCCTGGGACATCCTGCGAACCGATTATGACCACCGTTGGCTCCCAGGATACCACTGGCCCCATGACCCGCGATGAGTTAAAAGAACTTGCTTGTTTAGGGTTCAGCGCGGATTTAACCATGCAAAGTTTCTGTCATACCGCCGCCTATCCCAAACCCGTGGATATTACCACCCATAAGGAATTACCCGACTTTTTCTCCACACGGGGCGGTGTGGCTTTGCGTCCTGGCGATGGCATTATTCACTCCTGGTTGAATCGGATGCTCTTACCCGATACTGTTGGTACAGGCGGTGATTCCCATACGCGTTTTCCTTTGGGGATTTCCTTTCCAGCAGGTTCGGGTTTAGTTGCTTTTGCGGCGGCCTTGGGAGTGATGCCTTTAGATATGCCAGAATCGGTTTTAGTACGCTTCACGGGGGAATTACAGCCAGGTGTTACCCTGCGCGATATTGTGAATGCCATTCCCTGGGTCGCCATGAAACAGGGCAAGTTAACCTTTGGCAAGGAAAATAAGGTTAATGTCTTCAATGGTCGGGTGATGGAAATGGAAGGTTTACCCGATCTCAAGGTAGAACAAGCATTTGAACTAACCGATGCGACGGCGGAACGTTCCTGTGCAGGTTCGACGATTAAACTCAGTGAAGAAACCGTTGCCGAATATCTGCGCTCCAATGTGGCTCTGTTGAAAAATATGGCTGCGCGGGGTTATCAGGATGCTCGTACCATTCTGCGTCGGGTGGTGAAAATGGAACAATGGTTAGCCAATCCTCAGTTAATGTCTGCCGATTCTGATGCGGAATATGTTGACACTATTGAAGTCAATTTGAACGAGATTAAAGAACCAATTGTGGCGGCTCCTAATGACCCCGATAATATTAAATTAATGTCGGAATGTGCGGGAGACAAAATTGATGAGGTCTTTATCGGTTCTTGTATGACGAATATTGGTCATTATCGGGCCGCGGCGAAGATTTTAGAAGGGGCTGGAACGGTTAAAGTTCGGCTTTGGATTTGTCCTCCCACTCGCATGGATGAAGAGCAATTACGCAAGGAAGGAATTTACGAAATCTTTGAGGCGGCCCAAGCTCGCACGGAGATGCCTGGTTGTTCTCTTTGTATGGGCAATCAAGCCCGTGTGGAAGATAATGCAACGGTATTTTCGACCTCTACTCGTAATTTTAATAATCGTATGGGTAAGGGAGCGCGAGTCTATCTTGGTTCGGCTGAATTGGGGGCGGTTTGTGCCTTACTCGGTAAGATTCCAACGGTCGAAGAATATATGGCGATCGTGCAGGAAAAGGTTGATCCTTTTGCAGGGGATTTATACCGTTACCTCAACTTTGATCAGATTGCGGGTTTTGAGGATGAGGGCCGTGTAATTGCTCTTGAAGATATGCCCAAGATTGAGGATATTTTGGGGATTCCTGCGGGAGCTTTGAGTTAAAATTTGCTTTGGGTGGGTCTTCATGGCTCACCTTTGACTAAAATAAGGAGGAGAATGCCCGCAAAAGATCGCTATCACAATACAGTTAAAAATGCTTTAATCAAGGATGGTTGGATAATCCTTGCTGATCCTTATACGGTTGAATATGAGGGTGATAATCTTTATGCTGATTTATTAGCTGAGAAGACTTTATTGCCTGAACAACAAGAGCGCATAATTGTTGTAGAAATTAAAAGTTTTATTGGCCCCTCGCCAATGAATGATTTTCAAAATGCTTTGGGTCAATATCTTTTATATCGTGATTTTCTTGCGTTTTCTCATAAGAATTATAAGCTTTATTTGGCGGTCAAAAATTCAATATTTGATACGTTTTTTCAAAGAAAATCAATTCAGGCTGTTATCCAACATTATCAAATTAATTTTGTTATTTTCAATGATAAAAAGGAGGAAATTACTTCATGGATAAAGTCACAAAATATCGAATATTAATCAAGGATATTCTCACAGTGTATGATCAATTGGTTCATAAATCCCCCGATTATGATGCTGAAACTTGTTTAGTATTTGATGAAAACCATGATCATTATCTTTGGTTAACGGTTGATTGGCAAGATGATAAACGGAAAAAGTCAACTCATGTTCATGTTCGCATTAAAAACGGGAAAATTTACATTGAGGAGGATTGGACAGAAGAAGGAATTGCGAATGAATTACTCAGGGAAGGAGTACCAAAGGAGGATATTGTTTTGGCATTCTATGCTCCCGAAACTCGTAAGTTCACCGAGTTTGCTGTTGCTTAAGGTTCGGTCTCTCAAGGCTTTGGACTATTTTTCTTTGATTTGAGGATAGCTACGGGAGTTTTGAGCTAAAATTAGTTTGGGTGGGTCTTTACAGCCTACCTCGATTTAACTTCATTTTTATGGGAAAAAGTCATTTTAAAAAAGCGATCGCGTAGGAATCTGGCTTCGCCAGCGTGCGTCTTTGGAAGCCCGAATTGCTGAACATCAATTACAATTGTCTAAACTCAGCGATCGCGTTTTGAGGATTAGAAATGGTGATCGCTGTTTTTATTGAGTTTGGGAAAGGCGATCGCTGTTTTGTTGTGGAGAGAGGAGAGGGCGATCGCGTTTTATAGAGTTTGGAAGGCGATCTCGTTTTTATAGAGTTTGGAAGGGCGATCGCTGCTTGATTGTGGAGAGAGGAGAGGGCGATCGCCGTTTTAAGTGAAGTTTGAGAAGGGGCGATTGCTGTTTTATTAAGTTTAGGAAGTGCGATCGCGTTTTATAGAGTTTGGGAAGTGCGATCGCAGTTCATTAAGTTAAGGTGCGATCGCGGTTCATTATCTCAAACTGGAAAGAAGGCGATCGCGGTTTATTCTCTCAAATTAGAAAAAAGGCGATCGCGGTTTATTGTCTCAAATTGGAAAAAGGGCGATCGCAGTTTGTTTTTGTAAGTTGAAAAGAGGCGATCACAACAAAAAATTATTTAATGAGTTTGTCATATTCTGAGTGTGTACCAATCCAAAACCAAGAAATACCAGATTCCACCTCGATTCCCACCGCTCGATAACTTGAACCGACTCGAACAGACCAATATTTACCGCTAAGTTTTTTAAAATGTAACGAGGGATGGCCTGGATTTGTTTTGAGAAGTTGATAGGATTGATTTGCTATATTCTGAATACTTTCAGGGAGGGCATCATAACATTGCCAAAAGCGTCGGGTGTTATAGTGCATCAGATTGTTTGACAATGGCCAGCCTGAAATTCAGCCAATGCTTCTTGCCCAAAAGCCTCTAAACGACCGTTAGCAATATCTTGTTCTATTTGTTGATCCCAGTGTTCATAGTCTAAATCTGCAAACCATTGTTTTAATGCTTCCAAGTCTTTTGCAGACAAGGCAAGAATATCGGTTTCGATTTGCTCTAGTTTTGACATAAGCAGGGGAGAAATGATTTACAGCCTAATTTTAGCAAACAGAGCGCGGCTTATTGTCTCAAATTGGAAAAAGGGCGATCGCTGTTTCAGGTTGAGGGATGGAAAGCGATCTCGTTTTTAAGTTCAGAATTAAGTGTTGGCGGCGATCGCCTTTACATCAATTTTGTTATCTAGAATTGATGAATATAGTCTGACAAAATTGGCATGAAAGATAGTGATTTTATCTTTTTAACAGTTAATTTGTGTCAGAAGTTTCTGATTCTTCTCCAATCGTTTGCTGTGAGACATGACGAATATGAAGAATCCGAACCGTTGGTATTTTTTCCTCTACAATAACAAAAAGAATTCGATAGAAATTATGTCCTCTACCGTAGAGTAACTGGCGAATTTCTTGGCTAAAATAATAGTCTTCTCTTGCTAAAGCACAGCGTCTAGGCATCTTAGACAGAGACTCAATTGCTTTCAGTAAACCTGAGTACCATTGACTTGCTTTTGTCGGAGAGATAAGTTGAGATAAACGCAGAAATGCGCTGTCGGCTTCCGATTCAGCAATACTTGAAATTTCGATATGATATTTCATTTGTCATCCGGAAGATTATACTTGCGGCGTTGCTCCTCAGCAAAATCGTCAAAAGATCGAGATTTTCCCGTTTCAAAATCCTGCAATCCTTGTTGAATACCCCTAACTGCCTCTTGCGAATCTTGTTCCTCCCAAGTTAAAGCATTAGCCAACAATTCAGATGCAACCGAACTAACATCTTGACCGCATTGCGTTGCTCTTTCATATAGTAATAATTCTAGTTCAGGACTAAGGGTGACAAAAATCGTCATTGAATAACCTCTTCTAACAAGAATGTGTTTAGTTTATATTGTAACAATAAATATTGATTTTATTTGGCTAAAACTTTATCTTAAACTAAAGCGATCGCAGTTCATTAAGTTAAGGGGCGATCGCTGTTTGTTTTTGTAAGTTGAAAAGAGGCGATCGCTGTTTATTGTCTTAAATTGTAAAAGGGGCGATCGCAGTTTCTTTTTGAGAATTGGCAAGGGGGCGATCTCAGTTTACTCTCTTCAACGGTCAAGAGGGCGATCACTGTTTATTATCTTAAATTAGAAAAGGAGTGATTGCTGTTTATTTTTGTAAGTTGGAAAGAGGGTGATCGCTGTTTAGTCTCTCAAATTGGAAAAAGGGCGATCGCTGTTAGTAAAATGATAAGTAGGCGATCACTGTTTATTTTTGTACGATAATAGATTAATCAGCATCAATAAATCCTTTTAAAGCAGCAACAACAACTTTAGCGACGGGATGATCAATTGCTTCTTCAAATGCTGCTGATCCCGCTTCTTTAAGAGCGTTAATAGTACGAGTTTTAAGGGGTAAATTAGAATCAATGGTTTCAACAATTTTTGAACCCATTTGCATTTGACCGAGAGGAGTATTAGAATTATAATCAGTAGAGAGTTGACTAATTAATGCGTTAATATCGTGAGCAGCTTGGGCAAGGTTTTGGCTATTATTGTAATTGGTGACTTTATCACGGCCAACTTTATCACCGTAGATTTTATCGCCAGCAACATTGTCGCCACTTTCGCTTTTTTGATAAATATTAGACATAGAAGGACTGTTATGAATTGCAATATTAATTTTATCAGATTGTCGAAAATTTTGAGTTTCGGGGCGAATACCATTCAGTAGTTTTCTAACACTTACGCATTCTCTCATACCTTCTGGAAAATATTCATCTTGAGAAATTGATTCAAGAAAAAGCAGATGATCATAGCTGACAGTTGCTATTCCTTTAGGATCTTGAGGAATAGGAACACGTTCTTCTGGCAGTTTCGAGAAGCTGTTATGAATGTTATTAAAATAACCCCGAATTTCTGCTAAAAAATCGCGGCGAGTGTTGACTTGACCATTAATTGCAATGAAAATCTTTTTGTCATAAAGATCGGCTTCTACTAGGGCTTGGTTATCGTTGCAAAATAGAACAACACCTGTCCGCCAATAGGTCTGCTCAAAAACTCGATGGTGCATTTTCACAATAAAACGGGAGATAACACTCTGGGCAAGAATGGAGTAATGATATTCAAAACGTAGTGCTTCTTGCCATTGAGTACGGTCGAGATGCTCAGGTGCAGTTTTAGGTAAAAGATTCGGCAGCAGAAATGTTTGGTTATCAATAGCAAAACATAGCTCAAACTTCTTCATTATTGAAATAATAAAGCTGTGTTTTTGTGGAGGATAAAGATAGTGTGGAAGAATCTCACTTAAGATAGCAAAAGAAAGAATACCTTGATAACGATCAATTAAAGGATCATGGTTAATAATTTTATAAATTCCTGTTGTCACCCATTCAGGGTTAATGACATGAGTATCGCTGACTTGGGGATCATCATAAAAATTTAAAACAATACCTAAATCATGAAGTAAGCTAACTAAAACTTTTTGTTTTTTAGTTTCTAATATTTGATTTTCTTCACAAATTTGCTGATATTCTTCATAAGGAATATAATTTTTCTTGAGACCTTCGAGATGTGTCTTCACCTCAAACCATTTTTGAGGTAAAAGATCACCGACGTGCTTAAGATTGCCAATTTCACGATTAATAAATTGTTGCAATTCTTCAATTCCTAATCCTGTTTTGCAAGAAGTAGCAATAAAGTCTTTAATCTGCGGATATTTGCGTTGTAAGCCTCGTTGATCAATATCTAAAGGATGTTCATCATTTTTGTTACCGACAATAATAATGGGAGAATCACCACCAAAACTTTCGATAGTATTTAGCCAATATTCCAAACGATTTTCATCTTCAGTTTGACGATTATTAAGAACAAGCAAATAGAGGCTACGTTTAGTTAAAAAGAATTGATGAGTGGCGTGCATAATTTCCTGACCACCAAAATCCCAAATGTTTAGACGAATACTACGGTTGTTTTTATTTATCTGAAAAACCTCAAGATTGCGAATAGAAATACCGTCAGTTTTGTTTTCATCAGAACTAAAACATTCCCCCAATAAACATTTAACAATAGATGTTTTTCCAACTGTTCCCTGACCAACAAGAATTACTTTTGCCTCATTAAGGGGTTGCATTTCTTGTTCTAAATAATAGGTAATCACTGATTGTGGATCGCCATCATCCCAATAATCTTTTCCCCAACCTTTACGAATAATTTCAGGAAGGATTGGCAAGGGATTACTAGCAAGAACAAAACATTTTAAATTAATTAATTGATCAATCTCTTTAGGCAAACTGTTTAACTGATTGAGATGAATGTGTAGTCTCTGCAAATTTGTCAACAAACAGATCTCTCTCGGAAGCCGATTTAGTAAATTTTCGCTAAGAACAAGTATTTCTAGGTTGATCAAATTTTTAATTGTATCTGGCAAGCTTTTCAATTGATTATTTGAAAGATAAAGTTTTTGTAAATTTACAAGTTTTGAAATTGCTCTTGGGAGATTTTTTAAGCGATTTCTTGAAAGGTAAAGTTCTCGTAAATTCGTGAGTAGAAAAAATTTTTCTGGTAACTCTTCCAAATTATTTTGTGTCAAGTAAAGTACTTTTAAGCTTGTAAGATTGCCAATCTCTTCTGGAAGGCGACTCAATTGATTCCCTATTAAATTAAGTTCTTGTAAATTTGTAAGTTTAGATATTGCCCAGGGCATCAAGCTTAATTGGCCATCAATGTTCAAATGATTTCTACGGAGATCAAGTTTTTTTAAAGAGGTTAGTTCTAGAAAAGTATCTGGTAAAAATGTTAAATTATTATTGCTGAGATTGAGTTCGTGTAAATTGGGAATTGTGGTAATATTGTGTGGAATTGTTGTAAGAGCTAAGTTACTGAGATCGAGATAATCTATCTCTCTCCGCTTAGCCTGTTTAATACGTCGTTGTGCTTCAAAATAGCCTTTATCTCTTGCCATTATTTACTCCTTTTTTAAGTGTGATAGCCGATAAAAGTAGTCAATTTAAGCGGATACAGACAATTCTTCTCAAGTAGAAGACAGCGATCGCCAAGGTACAATCAACTCTAACTTATCCCCTAACTGTTGACGAGCAACATCCAACTCATAGGCTTTTTGTAAATTCATCCACATCTCAGCCCCCGTATTTAAAAAATAGCCTAATCGGAGAGCAATGTCGGCTGTAAGATTAACTTGACCCATTAAAAGTTCCTCAATAGTCTTGTCTGAAACCTTAATATATTGGGCCAACTGCTCAACACTAAGACCCATAAACTCTAACTCGTCCGCTAAAATTTCCCCAGGGTGAATAGGTTCTTTCCAATCTTTCATAACCAATACCTCTAATGATAATCTACAATTTCAACATCATAGGGAGAATCATCCCACAAAAAACAAATGCGAAATTGATCATTAATACGAATACTATATTGTCCCATTCTATCCCCTTTTAAACGTTCTAAACGATTACTCGGTAAATTCGCTAAAGCTTCTAACGTATCGGCACTATCTAAAATACGCAATCTTTTCAGAGCCGATCGCTCCAACCCTGAAAACTTCTTGACAAACACTCGATTATAAAGTTTTTCTGTATCCTTACAACGAAAACTTTTTATCATCTCCTAAGCAACTTCCCCCAAAATCTGATTTTATTATCCTAAACGCAATTTTCTCCCTAGCCAACTTCACGATAAAATAACCCTAAACCGTTAATCTTAAACCCATGACCACACCCTTTACCCCTGCCGAAATTGCCTCCGAAGGACTCAAACCCGAAGAATACGCCGATATTGTCCAACGGCTGGGCAGACATCCCAACAAAGCCGAACTAGGGATGTTTGGGGTCATGTGGTCAGAACATTGTTGTTACAAAAACTCGCGCCCCCTCCTCAAAAACTTTCCTACCACCGGCGATCGCGTTTTGGTCGGGCCAGGAGAAAACGCAGGGGTCGTAGATTTGGGAAACGGATTACAACTAGCTTTTAAAATCGAATCCCATAACCATCCGTCAGCAGTAGAACCCTTTCAAGGAGCAGCTACTGGAGTCGGGGGAATATTGCGCGATATTTTTACTATGGGAGCCAGACCGATCGCTATTTTAAATTCCCTACGGTTTGGTAACTTAGACGATGCGCGTAATCGCCGTATTTTTATGGGAGTCGTAGATGGTATTTCACACTACGGAAATTGTGTCGGTGTACCAACCATTGGCGGTGAAGTCTATTTTGATCCCGCCTATTCAGGCAATCCCTTAGTGAATGCCATGGCCCTGGGCTTAATGGAAACCGAAACCATTGTCAAATCGGGAGCCGCAGGGATTGGTAATCCCGTTTTATATGTGGGTTCCACAACGGGACGGGATGGTATGGGAGGAGCCAGTTTTGCCAGTTCGGAATTAACTGATGACTCCATGAGCGATCGCCCCGCCGTCCAGGTCGGTGATCCCTTTTTAGAAAAATCCCTAATAGAAGCCTGTTTAGAAGCCTTTAAAACGGGAGCAGTGGTCGCGGCCCAGGACATGGGAGCCGCAGGCATTACCTGTTCTACTTCCGAAATGGCTGCCAAAGGTGGAGTGGGAATTGAACTAGATTTAGATAAAATTCCTGTGCGAGAAACGGGCATGATTCCCTACGAATATTTATTATCCGAATCCCAGGAACGAATGTTATTTGTGGCTCACAAAGGACGGGAACAGGAATTAATTGATATTTTTCACCGTTGGGGATTGCAAGCGGTTGTTGCGGGAACTATAATTGAAGAACCCATCGTTCGTATCCTATTTCAAGGGGGAATTGCTGCCGAAATTACTGCTACCGCTTTAGCAGATAATACGCCTATTTATCATCGAGAATTAGTCAAAGAAGCCCCTGAATATGCCCAAAAAGCCTGGCAGTGGACAAGCAATAATTTACCCGTAGCTCAACAGAATGGGATCGAAGTTAATGGTCAATTAAAAAGCTGGAATGACGTTTTAAAAATACTTCTCGATACCCCTAGCATTGCCTCGAAAAAATGGGTTTATCGCCAATACGATCATCAAGTCCAAAATAATACCGTTCTCTTGCCAGGGGGAGCAGATGCCGCCGTGATTCGGGTTCGTCCTGTCAACGCGAATCCAACCGATTGTACCATTGGAGTCGCAGCAACCACCGATTGTAATCCCCGTTATGTTTATTTACATCCCTACGAAGGGGCAAAATTAGCGGTAGCAGAAGCGGCTCGAAATTTAAGTTGTGTGGGAGCCGAACCCTTAGCGGTAACGGATAATTTGAATTTTGGCAGTCCCGAAAATCCCATCGGTTATTGGCAATTAGCAACCGCTTGTCAGGGTATTGCCGAAGCCTGTCGAGAGTTAAGTACACCCGTTACAGGAGGAAATGTTTCGCTCTATAATGAAACCCTAGATTCTGAGGGCAAACCCCAATCCATTTACCCGACTCCTGTGATCGGCATGGTGGGGCTAATTCCCGATTTATCGAAAATTGTGGGTCAAGGTTGGCAACAAACGGGGGATTTAATTTATTTATTAGGGAATAATGCTCACAATATTTTAGGCGGTTCGGAATATCTAGCAACTCTTCATCAAACGATCGCTGGTCAGCCTCCCCGTCTCGATTTTGAATTAGAGAAAAAAGTACAAGCCGCTTGTCGTCATGGTATTCGTCAAGGTTGGTTGAATTCCGCCCATGATTGTGCTGAAGGAGGTTTAGCTGTGGCCTTAGCTGAGTCTTCTATTAGTGGTAATTTAGGGGCAGAAATTGTGATTAATACGGACAATCAACGCTTAGATGAATTGTTGTTTGGAGAATCCGCCAGTCGCATTATCGTTTCCGTTCATCCCCAACATCAAACTACTTGGGAAAATTATCTTCAAGAAACTTTAGATAACAACTGGCAAAAGTTAGGAGTAGTGGGTTCTTCTTTTGGAAATTTAAGCATTTTAAATCTTCATAATACGACTTTAATTGATTCTGATGTAGTCACTATTAAAGAAATCTGGGAAAACGCGATCGCCCTTCAGTTAACTGACTTTTCCCGTTAAGTGTTGTTTACCATGACCAAAATTATGTTCTAAGTGATAGCCCCGATTTTTGAGAATATTGTGATTCTCGTTCTCAATGCGCCAACGTGTCCGTCCAGCACGACAGCCATCAAGAACGATTTGAGGGGTGAGAGAATGGTTGGTAATCCAACTATTGTGATAGAGGAGTTGAGTATCGGATTCGCGGTAGATTTTTACTTCACACCAGTTAACCAACAAAGCAGGCTTTTGCTCTCGCAGGGGAATTTGATTGAGATAACGACATTGCCAAATCTCAAAATACTTCCCATTCCAACGTCGGTGTCGAGTAGTTTTGACTTCCCCATTGGCTTCTAAATAGGCTAACCACCCCGCCAGAAATGAATTGCCACACTGCTACCATAAATGCCGGTAAAGGCGATCGCAGCCAATCCACCGGCCTTCAAAGACTGTAAAAGTTCTTTAAGCGTAATTTCCATTTGACGATTGGTTCTCAAAGCTACCCCATTAGACCTATCATAGATTTTGTTGTCATTCAAATCTTCAGAATTGTATTTAGGTAGAAAGCTATGGATATTTTGACATTGGGCTGGGTCAGCGTACTGGTATTGTTTACCTGGTCGATTTCGATGGTAGTTTGGGGCCGTAACGGTTTCTAGGGATTTTAACAACAGTGGCAATAGAAACAACGACGCTACTTAACACTCTGTTTTTAGCCGCCCTTGGCCTTTTAGTCATTGTTAGCGGTGGTATTCTCTATCTCACCACCTTGGAATGGCGCGATCGCCGTCGTCAAGATCGAGATAAAAGACTGGGTAGTTAACTTTTAGCTTGAATAAGTACAATTAACGGCGGCAGTAGGGAAAGGTTTAACGGGATGAGTTTAACGTGATCGGTTTACAACGCACTCAACGACTGAAACGGTTCTGGCTGATTTTCGTTTTAGTGGGAGCCTTGATTGTCTGCAATTCAATTACTTCTCCTAGTCAAGCCAAAACACTGCCGCCCCAACCCTCCACCGTCATTGTGGCTGTGGGGGATATTGCCTGTGATCCCCAAAGTCCCTACTTTAACGAAGGGAAAGGTAAGAATGACAATTGTCAGATGCGGGCAACGGCGGATCTCGTACCGAAAATTAAACCAAAAGCAGTGCTTGTGCTAGGAGATAATCAGTACGAAAAAGGGGAGTTGGAAAATTATCGGAAATCCTATGACCCAACCTGGGGAAAGTTTAAAAGTATTACTAAACCTGTACCGGGTAATCATGAATATGCCACGGATCAAGCGGCTGGTTATTTTGATTATTTTGGCAAACTAGCCGGCGATCGCACCAAAGGTTACTACAGTTTTAATTTAGGGAACTGGCATCTGATTGCCCTGAATTCTAACTGTGAATTTGTGGGCGGCTGTAATGCAGGTTCTCCCCAGGAAAAGTGGTTGAAAGCAGATTTGAAAGCTAATTCTAAAGCTTGTACGCTTGCTTTTTGGCATCATCCCCGCTTCTCCTCTGGCTTACATGGGAATAACAAAGCCCTAGATATTTTTTGGCGGGATCTATACGCCGCAGGAGCGGAACTGGTGTTATCCGGCCATGACCATGACTATGAACGTTTTGCTCCCCAGGGCTTAAACGACACCGTTGATCTAAAACAGGGGATTCGTCAATTTGTGATCGGGAGTGGCGGCAAAAATCTTTATCCGTTTAAGACGGTGCGGGCCAATAGCGAAGTTCGCAATAATGACACCTATGGCATTTTAAAATTAACGCTCCAACCCCAAGGTTATACTTGGGACTATAAGCCTATCCCTGGGAGTGATTTTACTGATCAGGGAAAGGCAACCTGTCATTAATGCAGAGAACTCAAAAGAGATAACGGTCTATTCAGCTTGGGTCATGGCATAGAAACCAGCCGCTTTTCCAGACACCGCCGAGCCATCTTTTTGGGAGACAATCACCGCACTGATTTGATCGCTCATAATGGCGGCTTTCTTTTCCGTTTGCTTCTCACAGGTCAATTCAAGTAATTCTGGTGTCGGCGATCGCATAGCAGCAATCAGTTTTTGGTAGAGTGCCTCAGCATCAATGGCTTCTTTACGTTGAACGGAAACAGGAACAGGCGAATATTTTAGGGTTACATCAATACTAATCATGGAAACTCCAACAAAAAGAAATGCAATAAAGAGGCTTTAACCAGTAAAGCAGTTTTTTGAAAGCTTGGGGCGACTCTTGTTGGGATCTTATTGGGAAAACATCTTCACGGAGATAGAACGGCAAGATGGGCGATCGTCGCATTACGAGAAAAACCGCGATATTTAAAATGGCAAAATGTGCTTAAACTGACAAAGGGCGATCGCTCCCTAAACTGGAATCTAAGTCAATACGACCATTACAACTTGTTCAAGATATGTTTTTTTAGACATGATCGTACATCTTTTGAATGAGAAGATTGATGGGGAAATTATTGCTAACTCCCCTATTATAATCTATTGATCTGCTCCTTCAATCGGTGCAAAACCTTGACGCTGAATATTTTCAGTTACATGACGCGGCTCTAAAAATTGCAACAAATAATCAGGGCCACCTGCCTTTGAACCCACTCCCGATAACTTAAAACCGCCAAAAGGTTGACGAGAAACGATCGCCCCTGTAATGGTGCGATTAATATAAAGATTGCCCACTTCAAACTCACGGTTAGCGCGATCAATATGCTCTGGAGTGCGAGAGAAAAGACCGCCCGTTAAGGCATAATCTGTGCCATTAGCGACGGCTAAAGCTTCATCAAAACTAGCAACTTTAATTACTGCGATAACGGGGCCAAAAATTTCTTCTTGAGCAATAATATCGTGGGCAGAAACATTTTTGAAAATGGTCGGACTGACAAAATAACCGTCTAAGTTAATGTCACCCGTTAAGGCAATTTCTGACTCTAATTTGCCCTTTTCGATGTATTCCTTAATGCGTTTTTGTGCAGTGCCATCAATCACAGGCCCGACTTGCGTACTAGGGTCATCCGTTGGCCCCACATTTAAGGATTTAGCAGCCTCCACAAATCGCTCCACAAAGGCATCATAAACAGGCTCTAGGACAATTACCCGCGAACAGGCTGAACATTTTTGACCCGTATAACCAAAGGCGGAATAAACCGTACTAGCTACCGCTTGATCGAGGTCAGCACTTTCATCCACGATGATGGCATTCTTGCCGCCCATTTCGGCAATGACCCGTTTTAAATGCTTTTGACCAGGCTGTAAAACCGCCGCATCGGCATAAATTCGACAGCCCACTTCCCGCGATCCAGTAAAGGCGATTAAATGCACATCGGGATGATTAACCATGTGGGAACCGACCACAGAACCTTTACCAGGCACAAATTGAAATACACCTTTAGGAATGCCTGCGGCGATTAAAATTTCGGTGATTTTTGCCGCAATTACGATGGAAGTTTCCGCTGGTTTTAAGAGGGTACAATTACCTGTTACTAAGGCCGCGACGGTCATACCAACAGCGATCGCAAGGGGAAAATTCCAGGGCGAAATAACGAGAGCTAGACCACGCGGTTGATAGAAATAGCGGTTAGTTTCCCCCGCAATATCGTAATTGTGACCGCGATCTAATCGTTCCATTTCATCGGCATAATAGCAACAAAAATCAATTGCTTCGGAGACCTCGGCATCGGCTTGGGGAATGATTTTACCGACTTCCAAACAAATCCAAGCATTCAATTCATGGCGACGCTCTTCCATGATTTTGGCCGCATTACGCAGGATTGCACAGCGTTCGGAAACTGGGGTTTTCTTCCAGGCTGGGAAGGCATTTTTGGCCGCTTCTAGGGCTTGATCGGCTTGGTCTAAATTAATTAAACCGACTTTACCAATTAGTTCTTGAAAACGGGAAGGATTAACGGAGTCAATATAAACTTCTGTATTAACGTATTCGCCGTTAATATAAGGTAAATAAGTTTTTCCTAAACTATTTTCAACCTGATTTAAGGATTCTATTGCTTTGTCTCGCAAAACCGAATTGGCATAGTCGGTATCAGGAGAATTAGCATAACCTTTGGTGGGTAAATTGGGAATATTTAACACTTTAGGCGCAGCAATTAAATCCTCAACAGGACGGTCTTCTAAACTTTGGCGCAGGAAAGAACTATTGGCAGTATTTTCTAACAGCCGACGAATTAAATAGGCCATGCCTGGTAACAATTTACCGTAGGGCGCATAGACCCGAACCCGATGACCGCGTTTGACTAAAGCCTTGGCCAAAGCGTCACCCATACCGTATAAAACTTGCATTTCAAAACGGCGTTTAGGAATTTGTAATGTTTCCGTGATCGCACAGGCTAGGGCTTGGGAACGCACATTATGACTACCGATCGCCGCGTATAAATATTCGTGATTTTCCAATAATAAACGGGTCATACGCTCATAATTGGTATCGGTTTCTGCCTTTTCGTGATAGACAGGAATGGGCCAGTGATTTTGTTGGGCTTTGATAGTTTCTTGATCCCAATAGGCTCCTTTAACTAGGCGAATAGTAACAGGATAACCGCGATGTTTGCCCCACTCAATTAACTGTTTTAAATCTTCTTCGGAGTCTCGTAAATAGGCTTGTAAGGTGACACCAATATCGGTACGAGAGCGAAATTCTGTTTCGATTAATAATTCCTTGAGAATATTTAAAATAACATCTTTATAGGCGTACTGTTCCATATCAAAATGAACGGCAACTCCTAATTCTTTGGCGCGACGTAATAAAGCTCGAATGCGATCGCAGACTTTAGCTTTACTGCCCTCTGGATCGAAGGAATCAAATTGGGAATAAAAAGCGGTTAATTTGACAGAAACCTGAACCGTAGGCACAATTTCATCATCAGCTTGATCAATTTGAGCCACCCTTGACCAACTTTTTGCTTGCTGTGTCAACTGTTCCATTAAGTTTAAATAACTTTGGTAATAGGCTTCGGCTTCCGTTTCGGTAATAACGGCTTCTCCTAATAGGTCAATGGTAAAACCCATCTTTTCCTTGCGTAACCGTTCAACGGCTTTAATCACCTGTTCAATGGTTTCCCCAGAGATATATTTAAAGGCGAGGGTTTCCGTTGCTTTACTAATGGTTGCGGCAGCTAATTGAGCGGGGGGAGTATGGGGATCAGTAAAGTTTAAAATGCCTTTTAATGCCCCAGGTAATTCGACATTTTCTTGTCCTAAATATTGTTGTAAATGGTTAGCAATTTCGGCGTTACTTTTCAGAGCAGGTAAACAATCAATAAAGCGAAACAATTGCATTCTTAGCCCAGGACTGGCCATAGCCCAATCTAATAACTTGTCGTCCCAACGCAGGTTATCACTAATTTTGTCCCACAGCGATCGCTTTTCACGGGTTTGGGCGAGGAGTTCCATGGCGATTTCTCGCGCTTTTTCTTCGTAATTGTGTTGAGTTGTAAGTTGGGTAACCACTGTTAATGCGCTCCGATTTAGTCTTGAGTTAGAGATATTTCCAGATGTTCTATTATAACGCAGTCAGCCTTTAATGGATTGTTAGACACGTTTTTTTTCATTAGACCTCTTGCAAAAGTTTTTTAACGGTTGATATGAAAAATACATTTAATCTAGAAAATTCGCCTCGACTGTCAAAAACGGTGAACAACTCATCGAAAATCAAGCCAAAATAATCTCTTAAAGAAGAACAAAAAATTGGCACACTCAATCCGCTCAGCTTGTCTCCAAAAGCTGAACTTAAAGAATAAATTATCTTGAATAACTGGACAGTACGAAGTTTATGGATGCCAGATAAAGTAATAACTATGCGGCCAAAGTAAGCATATCAGGGCTTGGGGAAGAGGCAAGTTTAGCGGCAAGGAATTTAGGCAAAAGCAGACTGGGTGGACTTTGAGGAAAAATCATTTGGGCTTGATCCCGCATTTCTCACAAATTGAATTGAGAAGCTAATTTTGAAGTTAAAAATTGATACTTTTAAAAAATAAGAGAAATTCTTAAAGTTGCCCAGCGATGAGCTAACACAATTCTAAGTACAGGACAAAAGGCTTGAAAAGTATACGAGAAAGGGGTTTCATGGAAGATGAACGTAATGTAAGAAAACCCATGAACCAATATAACGCATTGAAACAAGCCCTAAAACCCCATTTGGGATGGCATGGTGCCAGACTCTCCTTCCTAGCCTTGTTCTTACTCGCCCTCCTCAAAGTGAAAACGGTTAACCTTAAAGAATTGGCTCTGGGTTTTGAAGGTCGGGCATTGGTGGATTCTCATTACAAACGCTTACAACGCTTTTTCTCAGGATTTGAGCTGGATTACCATCACATTGCCCGTATTGTAGTCAGTTGGCTGGATATCCCTCAACCTTGGGTATTAAGTATTGACCGCACAACCTGGGAGTTTGGCAGTCATGGTTATAATATCCTCACTGTCGGCATTGTCCATGAAGGAGTAGCCATTCCCATCTTGTGGTGGATGCTTAGCAAGAAAAAGGGCAATTCTAACAGTGATGAACGAATGCGTTTTATCGAGGAGATGCTCAAGATTTTTCCCACCGCCCTGATTCGTTGTTTATGTGGCGACCGTGAGTTTATTGGTCAGGCTTGGCTTCGCTATCTTCTGCTCGAACCGCTACTGGCTTTCTGTCTGAGAATTCGGGCTACGGACAAGATTGAGCACAATGGCAAGCTTTTGGCCGCCAAAGTCATTTTTGCCCATCTTGCAAAAGAGTGAATCTCAACGTCTTCAAGGGAGTTGTCGGGTTTGGGGATATCCTGTTTCTGTAGAGGCTCTTCGCTTGCCTGATAATTCTCTACTCATCGTCATTGGACATCCCGATTCCCAAGGTCTTATTCACGATTATGCCCTGCGTTGGGGCATTGAAACCCTTTTTGGCATCTTTAAGACTCGTGGCTTTTGCTTGGAATCTACTCACTTTACTGACCCCAAGCGTCTTCGTAAGCTTTTGGCTTTACTGACTTTAGCTTTGGCTTGGTCTCTCAAAACTGGTCTAGCAATTCATCATCTTCATCCCATTCCCCTCAAGAAACATGGTCGCCTAGCGCAGAGTCTTTTTCGTCTTGGTTTTGACCATCTTCGTCATCTTGTTCTTAATCCTTCTCTACCCAATTTTTCTCTTTTTCTCGACTCCCTACATTTTTTGTCCTGTACTTAGAACACAATTAACCAAATTTTTCGGGAGTAACAGACAAAATCTAATTAGTTAGTCAAAATTATCATGACAAAATGGGCTGAATTGATGAGCAGCCCTTGGCAAGATTATTTTGTTCTCTTTGAAAACTATTCGACTTATCCAGGAGCAGGCATTCCTTGGATTCGAGAATAAGCAATCGCCAAAATATCTTGATAAGGACATGAACTGGCTATGGCGATTAAAATTCTTCTGACGCTCACAGTAATTCTCGCACCTAATTTCAGAAAATTAAGGCGAATTGTTCCTACAGTTGCTTTCGCAAAAGCCGTTTTAGATAAACAATTTTGACGGAAAGCTTGCATCAAAACATAAGCTATTGAGGATAGCCATAGTCTTAATTGATTACTCTCAAATGTCTGGGTTGAAGTGCGGTCTGCGAATAAATCTAATTGTTGTTCTTTTATCCGATTTTCCATCTCGCCCCTCGGACAATATTTCTCTGTATAAAGTTTTGAGGGAGGAATTTTTGAAGCGGGTAAAGATGTGACGACATGACGAATTTTTAATCCGCCACTACCATAACAAACTTTAGTGACCACTCTTCTTGAACAACTCCAAGATCTTGAGTTTTGTAGCAAAGGGAGCGATAAAAAGTCGATTCTGGAACTAATTCACCGACTTCTTCTAATTTATCCTCAGGAGAAAATAGTGTCTCCATTAATTTAGTCACAGGTTCCAGTCTTTGTTCATAATCACTTTTTGCTTTCTCAATTGTAGCCATCGCTCGTAGTTTTAATTGGCTATTACTTGCCATCGCTATCACATAATCAACACATCAACACAAGCTTGCTCTTCACAGAATTTCATGATATCTTCACGAGCATATGCACTATCACCTCTAACTATGATTTGAGTCTCTTTCCATTCTGCTCTAATAATTCCGATGATTCTCTGTAATTCTTCTAACGCTCCGCCGGCTGGATCGACATGTTTATGAGCGAAGTTTCGCTACTAATAAATGATGCCCACAGAAAATATATAAAGGTGCATAACAAACTCCTTTATAATGCGTGTTGAAAAACGCACCTTCTTGAGAGCCATACACTTGGTCATCGGTTACATCCATATCTAAAATAATTTGTCTCGGTGCCTTTTTGTAGGATTCTAGAAATATGTCCACAAAAGTCTTTTCAATTTCTTTGGGGTTATGCTCGATTTTATGGTACCGACTTTTCTCTTGCTCGATAACTGTTTCTGGACGATACTCTAGTCGATTAATTGGGCTCTTCTGGATTGACGTTGAAAAATGTATAATAAGATACCCTATATGAGGATGGCATCAATGTTATTTTTTCTAGAAAATCTGGTAGATTTGCCAAAGGTAAAAATAAGAAATGTTATTCAAGAAGGAACAGAGGCTTTTTTGATACTGAGTTGTCAAGAGGAAGAAGTCAAATGTATACTGAACACGGTCACAAGTTGCGAATTTTAAAAATAAGAGATATAAGAGATAATATAGTAAAAATAGAAAAAGTAGTCAAGAGGCTGAGAAATGATTAAGTTAGAATTTACGGAAGAAGACAAAAGACTGTTGGGGAGCATCTCACTTATGCAATAAGTATTAATACTTATGGGGCAGAAAAATAAGACTTTGAACTTTATCGAACTTTATCAAAAAAAGAAATGAGAGTATAATAGTCGAGACCCACTTTCCAAAATCTATCCCAATTGAGGAACAATCTCATGTTATCAGTGTTATCAGAAAATGAAAAAAGGATTCAAGAGTTATGTCAAGAGTTGGGAGAATGTCTCTATCAACAATCTCAAGTTAAAACATTTAATAATTTGGGCGAAATAGAGGAGACTGTCAGAGACTTAATGATTCAGTATGTCAACCCAGAAATAGGTATTTTTTTGTCAAAACAAGTACCGAGGAAACCACAGGTCGGATACGAACAGTAAAAAGTATTTTGGGGGAATTGCCCATTACAGAAAAACAAGGGAACTGGTATCGTCTGATCAAAGTTGGAAAAAGTTATGGTGTAAGGCTTTGAGAAAATAGAAAAATAGTTTAAGACTAGACATCGGCTCGTTTTTATTATACTATTATTATTGTCATTATATCAAAGAAGAAGGAAACAGAAAAAAATGTCAATATTAAAGAAAAGCTCTATGGAAATCCTGAATGATGTTGGCTTGTGCCAAGAGAAAGAGGATGCCTTATTCAAGAAAAACTGTCCTCATTGCTATAGTGAAAAAGTAAAAATACATTCTCATTATCAAACGAAAGGTAACGGGGAACGTAAAATGTTCATTTGTCAAGAATGTAGTTCTTGTTTTGCTGAGACTTATGGTAGCGTAATCGCTGGCTTAGAAACCCCATTAAGTGAAATTGTAAAAGTATTAAAAGCCAGAATGGAAGGAATAGGATTAAATGCAGCAGCCCGAGTATTTGGCTACGCGAAAACAACAATATTGAATTGGGAAAAGAAATTATCAGGATTACAAGAGACATTATTTTTATACGCCTTAGTGAATGAATTTGTTAAATTAGTAATAGAAGGGGATGAACTATACACAAAAGTTGTAAAAAATAAAGAAGCAAGTGCCTCTGAGGGGTGGACAATCGTGCTCATGGACAGGGCTAGCCGCTTTATTTGGCATTTAAAATGTGGTCGAAAAGAGCAGAAATTATTTCTAGAAGCAATGATGACGGTAGCGGAATTATTTGAAAGGAGTGCAGAATCTCTCCAGTTATTTACAGATGGAGAAAAGCGATATAGTCAACTGCTATTTAATATTTGTCACGGGTGTGACCTTTAGTTGATGAAGGAAAAGAAAAGTGTTAACATGGGATGAAAAGTGACAAAGAGGAAACAATGATGACAGCAAAACTAATTAATGTAGAGGGTTCAAAGATAAAAATAGAACTAACATTAGAACTCAGTCGTTCAATGTTGGATACAGAAATAAATATTCAAAAAGGCTTAAACGAAGTAGGTTGCATCGCCAGCAAAGAAGCCTTGAAATATTTAGATACAGATGGTTCACCCTTAAAAATCGGTGAAGAAATCTGGAAGAGTAAGGGAGAGCAACCGAAAGAATATCAAACACCTTATGGTGAGGTTATAGTGAATCGTCATGTATATCAGCGTTCAGTAGGAGGAAAAACGTATTGCCCCTTAGAAAGAGAAGCAAGGATAATCATAACATCAACGCCATTATTGGCAAAACAGGTATCCTCAAAAATGTCAGGGATGGCAGGCAAAGAGGTGAAAAATGATTTATTAGAAAATCATGGTAGAAAAGTAGCGCTATCCTATATCCAAAGATTGAGTGAAGCAGTAGGAAGTGTGGTACAGGCAAAAGAAGAAGCGTGGAGTTATGCCCCGCCCAAGGAGGATAGCCAAATTGCAACAGTGGGAATAGGATTAGATGGAACCTGTATGCTGATGTGTGAGGATGGCTACCGTGAAGCAATGGTGGGAACCGTTTCCCTATACGATAGTGAGGGAGAACGTCAACATACAATCTATCTAGGTGCGGCACCAGAGTATGGAAAAAAGAGTTTTCTAGAAAGATTAGAAAGAGAAATTGAGCGAGCGAAAAACCGTTATCCAGAGGCAACATTGGTCGGGATAGCAGACGGGGCAGAATCAAATTGGAAGTTTTTAGAAAAGCAAACGGAAGAACAGATATTAGATTTCTATCATGCCTCTGGTTACTTAGGTGCCTTGGCAGAAGCGTTGCATCCTAATACAGTGTCAAAACAAAAAGAATGGTTGACTGAAAATTGTCGAGAACTCAAGCATGAAAAAGGAAAAGCAGGAGAACTGCTAAATCTGATGAAAGAAGTCAAAGAAGAAAAAAGTCATTCTAAGAATCTTACCGAGAAACTACAAGCGGCGATTACTTATTACGAGAATCATCAGCATCAAATGGATTATGCTGAATACATAGAGAAAAAGTATCCGATTGGTTCAGGTGTTACGGAAGCAGCTTGTAAGACGTTGGTCAAACAACGATTATGTTGTTCAGGGATGCGATGGAAGGAAAAAGGAGCAGGAATTATTTTGAGCCTACGAGCTTTGGTATTGACCAAGGAACGATGGAGTCAATTTTGGGCAAAACTTGATCAATATGGGTTCCCTGTAGAACCCTGATTACAACAGCTTTTATCAACTAAAGGTCGCACCCTTTGTCACGAAGTATTAAGGACTGGAAAGCGAGGTCGTCCCACCAAAGTATTACCGAAGGGTCTTGTAGTAAGACTAAAAAATAAGAGTAGTAAACGTCGAGATTCTGAGGGTAAACTAAAGAAAGTAGAAACTCCGAAACCAGAACATCCAGAGACAACAGAAAAACCAGAAGAAAAGGACGTCCATGCCAACCACGTTGAGGCCTTTAATAGTGCTATCCGACGCTATTTATCCGCCTTTCGTCGTCGTACAAATACTTATGCTAAATCTGTTGTGGGATTACAGCGAGTCCTAGATATTTTCTGGATGGTTCATAACTTTGTTCGCAGCCATTTTACGACTAGAGAAGTTCCTGCTGTAGCTCTCGGTATAATTGAAAAAGGGTTAACTTGGGAGGACTTACTCCAAATTCGCCTGATTTTTTGAACCTCTCGTATTGCAACGTTTGTAGCTTCTAGCTAGACGATACCAGTGCCAAAACAAGCGAAGAAATTATACTGAACACGGTCACAAGTTGCGAATTTTAAAAATAAGAGATAATATAGTAAAAATAGAAAAAGTAGTCAAGAGGCTGAGAAATGATTAAGTTAGAATTTACGGAAGAAGACAAAAGACTGTTGTCTTACGGTCGGTTTAATCACCCGCATCCTAGAGTACAGCTAAAGATGGAAGTTTTATGGTTAAAAAGTCAGGGATTATCTCATCAAAAAATTGCTCAATTCGCAGGAGTTTCAGTAAATACGGTGACAAGCTATATCCGTGATTATCAAGAGGGCGGGATAGAAAAACTAAAAGAAATAAAATTTAATCGCCCGAAAAGCGAGTTAACAGAGCATCAAGGGAAAATTGAGGCATATTTTGAGTCAAATCCACCAGCAACAATAAATGAAGCAGTAAAAAGAATAGAAGAATTAACGGGAATAAAAAGAAGTCCAACGCAAGTCAGAAAATTTTTAAAGTCAATAGGAATGAGGTGTCTAAAGGTGGGAACAATTCCATCAAAAGCAGATGTAGAAGCTCAAGATAGCTATAGGAAAAAAGAGCTAGAACCAAGGCTAGAAGAGGCAAAAGCAGGAAAAAGGGCAGTTTTCTTTGTAGATGCCTCTCATTTTGTAATGGGAGCATTTGTAAATTTTATATGGTGCTTCAAGAGGATTTTTATTAAGTCACCATCAGGGAGAAAACGTTTTAATGTGTTAGGAGCATTAAATGCAATTACCCATGAAGTAATTATGGTAACGAACAGTTCTTATATTACGGGAACTCAGGTTTGTGAACTCCTAGAAAAGATAGCAGAATTAGGACTATTAATACCGATTACGTTGGTATTAGACAATGCTCGTTATCAAAAATGCCGAATTGTGCAGGAGTTGGCAGAATCATTAGGAATAGAGTTACTGTACTTACCTCCTTATTCTCCTAACTTGAATTTAATTGAAAGACTGTGGAAGTTTGTGAAGAAGAAGTGTTTATACGCAAAATATTATGAAGATTTTACGCAGTTTTCTGCAGCAATTTCAGGATGTCTTGAAGATGCTAACGTAAAATATAAGGAGGAGCTTGATTCTTTGCTCACCTTACGATTTCAACGCTTTGATAAATCTCAGATTATGAACGTTTGAAGTATGATTACTGTGGAAGATTAACCGATGAATTACATCAGACCAACAATCTACTCATAAGGGATTTGCCCATTTCTGGTCAAACGGTGTACCTACAAGTCCCTCGTCGTAAGTTTTATTGTAAAAAATGTCAAAGGTTTTTTACAGAAAACCTAGAATTTATGGAAGCACGTAGAAAATATACAGTGCGGTATGAAGAATATGTGTATAATCGAGTAAATGTGAGCAGTGTGGAACAAGTAAGCCGAGAAGAAGCCCTATCTTGGGATAAAGTTCATGGAATTTATCAACGTCAATGTGAAAAGAAAAAAAAGATTGGCAAGGGATAAAAAAAGTAGGAATAGATGAAATATCGAAACGAAAAGGTCATAAGAATTTTGTAACAGTGGTAGGAGACCTAGAAAAAGGAGAATTAATAGAAGTAATTGATAGTCATCAAAAAGATGAAATAATTGAAGCCCTGATGGAGAAACCATTAGAGGTAAGAGAAGCTGTCGAGGAAGTGAGTGTGGATATGTGGGGAGGATTTCCAAAAGTAATAGAAAAAGTGTTTCCTAATGCGGTAATTTTGACGGATAGATTTCATGTAATGAAAGCGGTGAATGAAGAATTAAATAAAATCCGTAAACAGACAAGTTTTACTCTAAAAATTAAGGGAGAAAAGTGGCTATTATTAAAAAATAAAAAAGACCTGACAGAGGAGGAATTACAAAAACTAGAATTGGTGTTAAAGCAATCAAATCGTTTACGAAAAGTCTATGAGTATAAAGAATCATTTCGAGAGATATATGAAAAAGTAAAGGACAAGGAGGAAGGACGTTTAAAATTCACAGAATGGCTAGAGAATGCTAAAAGCATTTATACAGATGTAATTAGGGCTTGCTGAAAAAAGCTGAAACCTTTACGGAGAAAAATAGTAGGCGAATTAAGAACCGCTAGAATGCACGAAAATAGGGTAGAATGCCTCAAAACCATTGCATTAAGAAGAGAGAAAGCAGATGTACCGAAAGCAACAGTACTCAATTGAAACACCAGAAAACTTGAAAAATCTGTTCGGCGGGCAGTTAGACGAAGAAAATCGTTGGATAGAAATGTCAAAAATGATTCCCTGGGAAGAATATGAGGAAGAATATGCAAAAAACTTCACAGAAAAAAAAGGAGCCCCAGCCAAATCATTTAGAATGGCATTAGGAGCATTAATTATCAAAGAAATTTCAGGAAAAAGTGACAGAGAAACAGTAGAACAAATAAAAGAGAACCCTTATTTACAGTACTTTATAGAAATGGAAAGCTATAGTAGCAAAGAAGCATTTAATGCGTCAATGATGGTTCATTTTCGTAAAAAAATAGGAATGGAATTAATAAATAAAATTAATAAAGAAATAGAAAAAAAAGCGACGGGTGTAGCGTCAGAAAAAAAAGAAAATGAAGGAAAGTTATTGTTAGATGCGACTTGTACACCAGCAGATATAAAATATCCAACGGATATAGGAATATTGAATGATGCCAGAGAAAAAACAGAAAAAATAATAGATAAGCTGTATGAAGAAATAAAAGAGAAAAGGAAAGAAAAGCCGAGGACTTATAGGGAAGTGGCAAGAAAAGAGTACTTAGCCATAGCAAAAAAACGTCGTGTGTCAAAAAAAGAAAGAAGAAAAGGAACAAAAAAACAACTAGGATATATAAAAAGAAACTTGTCTGATATAGAAAAAATGATAGAAGAGGGAGCAAAGTTAGAAAAACTAACGAAAAAAGAGCAAGAAGAGCTTGTAACGATAGGAAAAGTGTATGAGCAACAGTTAGAAATGTATGAAAAAAAGACAAATAAAGTAGAAAACAGAATTGTGAGTGTAAGCCAACCTCACGTGCGTCCAATAGTGCGTGGAAAAGCGGGAAAAGCAGTAGAGTTTGGAGCTAAAATATCGGCAAGTAATGTGAATGGCTTTGTCTTCTTAGACAAATTAAGTTGGGATAATTACAACGAATCGGGAGATTTACAAGCGCGAATAGAAGAATATAAAAGGGAAACAGGATGTTATCCGGAATCGGTTCATGTGGATAAAATCTATCGAACAAAAGCGAATCGAGCTTATTGTAAAGAAAGGGATATAAGAATGAGTGGTCCCCGATTGGGAAGACCGCCGAAAGAGGTGAGCAAAGAAAAAAAGAAAGAGGCACGCTCAGATGAAAGAGTGCGTAATGCCATTGAGGGTAAATTCGGACAGGGAAAGAGGAAATTTAGTCTTGGTCGAGTGATGGCCAAACTACCTGAGACCTCGGAAACGGTAATTGCGATGAACTTTTTGGTAATGAATCTTTCTACTCTACTTCAGAAGACAAAAAGTAAAAAGTTGTAGAGTCGTTTTTCTTGTGAAAAATGGTGTTAATTTTCCTCTCTTTTGTGAGGAGTGATTTGTGTTGACCTTTTTAGACAGAAAGGAACAATAGATTAAACAAAATCTGTATTTTGATTTGTTTCCATAAGGATAAGTTATCTATGCTTTTTCAGTCCATACTTCCCTAACCCACATTTCTTTCGTTTTTTGACTTTTTCAGCAAGCCCTATCTATCAATTATGCAACTATGTCAGCGACTAGAGCAAATCCTAGAGAATCTCCGTCCCGCCTTTAGCCGAGAAGCAACGTACCAATGGTTTATCCTATTAGCCTGGGGAGTAGTGCTCAACAGCCAACCGAGCGCAATAACAAGCTATGTCAATGCCTTAGGGTTAACAGAGAGCTACTACCATCAGGCACTACATTGGTTTGAATCCAAGGCATTTAACGTCAAAGGACTGACCTTGGGATGGTCGAAGTGGGTAAGTCAGCATGAAAATCTATATCGAATCAAGGAAAAACGAGTGTATGTGGGGGATGGAATCAAAGTGGGGAAAGAAGGGCGCAAGATGCCAGGGGTAAAACGACTACACCAAGAATCCGGAAATGTGGCGAAGCCAGAATGGATAAGGGGGCATTACTTCAATGCCTTGAGTGTTTTGGTGGGAGCAGGAAAAGCCTGCTTTGCCTTGCCCTTAGTGTTGCGGCTAGACGATGGCATCAAGTCCAAAGCAACGGCAAAGGAAGGGAAAAAAGGCAGCAAAAAAGAGAAGACTACTCTAGTCACGAAAATGGGGGAGCTTTGCACTACCTACGCAGAGGCGGGAAGCTATGTGATTTTGGATGCTTACTTCGCTTGTGGAGCAGTGCTCAAAAGTTTTCGCCAAAATGCCTTGCATCTTATCACCCGAGTGCGTTGCTCTACAGTGGCATATGCTCCCTTTTCTTCCGTTCCGACCTTGAGGGGGAAAGGACGACCACGGCTTTGGGGGAGTTCAATAAAACTAGAAAGCCTGTTTGCTCTTGTGGAGGATTTTCCCACCGCTAAAGTCTGGCCCTATGGTCAACAAGTCTCCGTTTCTTATCAGTGCTTTGAGTTCCACTGGGATAGTCCCCATCAGCTCGTTAAGTTTGTCCTCACCCAATTGCCCAACGGACAAAGACTGATTCTGCTTTCTACTGACCTCTGTTTGACTGGACCTGAGATTATTGCCGCTTACGGTCTCCGATTTAAGATTGAAGTCACTTTTCGTCAATTAATCCATCTTTTGGGCGGCTTTGCCTATCGTTTTTGGCTTAAGGCTCTTCCTACTTTACCGACCTGGCCTAGCAATCTTATCCTCCCTGACTATCCCCAAACTGTTCAGACTCAGATTTTAAACAAAGTAGAAGCCTTTGAGCGTTTTGTTAATCTTCATGTCATTGTTCTCGGCTTACTTCAAATTCTTTCCTTAGAGGGGTGCGACCTTTAGTTGATGAAGGAAAAGAAAAGTGTTAACATGAGATGAAAAGTGACAAAGAGGAAACAATGATGACAGCAAAACTAATTAATGTAGAGGGTTCAAAGATAAAAATAGAACTAACATTAGAACTCAGTCGTTCAATGTTGGATACAGAAATAAATATTCAAAAAGGCTTAAACGAAGTAGGTTGCATCGCCAGCAAAGAAGCCTTGAAATATTTAGATACAGATGGTTCACCCTTAAAAATCGGTGAAGAAATCTGGAAGAGTAAGGGAGAGCAACCGAAAGAATATCAAACACCTTATGGTGAGGTTATAGTGAATCGTCATGTATATCAGCGTTCACCTTTGAGGAAAAACGTATTGCCCCTTAGAAAGAGAAGCAAGGATAATCATAACATCAACGCCATTATTGGCAAAACAGGTATCCTCAAAAATGTCAGGGATGGCAGGCAAAGAGGTGAAAAATGATTTATTAGAAAATCATGGTAGAAAAGTAGCGCTATCCTATATCCAAAGATTGAGTGAAGCAGTAGGAAGTGTGGTACAGGCAAAAGAAGAAGCGTGGAGTTATGCCCCGCCCAAGGAGGATAGCCAAATTGCAACAGTGGGAATAGGATTAGATGGAACCTGTATGCTGATCTGACTTTTCCCGTTAAGTGCGGATTGCAAGCTGCCAGCCTTGGCAAAGGTCATGCAACTTCAACCAACCGCGCCAAAGGACTTGGATACCGAGAGGAGTTTTACGACGATGTTCAAGATAACCACCAAGAAAAGCAACAGACTCGACAGCCCAAGCAACAGTCAAAATAGGGGGAAGTTTTTGAGAGGCGGCTGCTTTTAACACCTGAAGTTGAAGAGGATTAAGAATTTCAATCGCGAGAGCATCGGGCTGGGTACGATGAAGATAAGTAACGTGTAAAAGTTCAACAGCAATGACACTTAAAAAACCCAAAAGAGTTTTCATTCCATCAGAGGCAAGTCGATAACGCTCACTCTGACAACCAGACTTAAGGACTTTATGAAATTCTTCAACCCGCCATCGGTAGGTGTACCAACGAAGAATAGTGACAGCCATCTCAATAGTCTCAACAACTTCTGTAGTCAGAAGCATCCAAGATAAAGGAGTTTCGCCTTCGGGACAATCGATTTCTGTCGCATAAACAGCATAGACATTCAACGGGTCACGATTATCAAAACGATAGGGAGTTCGTAGATTAACTGAGCAAAATCGGACGGCAAGCTTAACCTTCCGTGCTTTTCTTTTTCCTGTACTCGGAATCTCGATTTCTTGATGAAAACGAATCGGTTCTGATTCCAAATGTTGCCAAAGTCGTTCACTATTTTTGTCTAAACTACGATTATGAGACGCTCTGACCAGCACTCCTGTATGCTTCTGACTTTTCCCGTTAAGTGCGGATTGCAAGCTGCCAGCCTTGGCAAAGGTCATGCAACTTCAACCAACCGCGCCAAAGGACTTGGATACCGAGAGGAGTTTTACGACGATGTTCAAGATAACCACCAAGAAAAGCAACAGACTCGACAGCCCAAGCAACAGTCAAAATAGGGGGAAGTTTTTGAGAGGCGGCTGCTTTTAACACCTGAAGTTGAAGAGGATTAAGAATTTCAATCGCGAGAGCATCGGGCTGGGTACGATGAAGATAAGTAACGTGTAAAAGTTCAACAGCAATGACACTTAAAAAACCCAAAAGAGTTTTCATTCCATCAGAGGCAAGTCGATAACGCTCACTCTGACAACCAGACTTAAGGACTTTATGAAATTCTTCAACCCGCCATCGGTAGGTGTACCAACGAAGAATAGTGACAGCCATCTCAATAGTCTCAACAACTTCTGTAGTCAGAAGCATCCAAGATAAAGGAGTTTCGCCTTCGGGACAATCGATTTCTGTCGCATAAACAGCATAGACATTCAACGGGTCACGATTATCAAAACGATAGGGAGTTCGTAGATTAACTGAGCAAAATCGGACGGCAAGCTTAACCTTCCGTGCTTTTCTTTTTCCTGTACTCGGAATCTCGATTTCTTGATGAAAACGAATCGGTTCTGATTCCAAATGTTGCCAAAGTCGTTCACTATTTTTGTCTAAACTACGATTATGAGACGCTCTGACCAGCACTCCTGTATGCTTGAGTTGACGCACTGAGTCAAAGACTTCTGAAACATCTCCTTCTCTGTCAAATACATGAATTACCCTCGTTGAACTTTCTACCTGTTTCTCACAGGTGTTTAGAGCCTCTACCCATTTGTAGGATTCTTTTTCCTCAAATGGTCTTTGACGAGCTGCTTTTCTTTGTTCTTTCTGTCTTTCTTTTTTCTGCTTCGCCGTTTCATCTGTTGGGGGCTTTTCTTTTACCTCCCTATTCCACAGTTTTTGCCATAATAAACCTAATACTTGTCCTTTTTCTGGCTCAATTGCTAAAGCACTATGCAGTATTAATCCATTCCCTCCTTTTCCAGTCGGCCCATACCCTTCCCTTTTTTCCTTGATATTGCGATAATCTAAGAAGGTCGTATCTCCGACTGATAGCATTATCTTATATTCTTCTACGGCGGCAGTTGTCATTTCACAGTGCGGCTCTATTATCTTGACAAAGTCTGTTTTCGGATTCCCAAAAATTCATAGGCCCTCTTTAACTCGTTTCCTCCCTTAAACACTTCTGATAAGGCTTTTCCAAACCCCTCACTTAACTTTTTCCCAATCGAGAAGGCACGATTGTTTAGCCTCTCGTCTCCCAATTCACAACTGGCAAAGTTTTTTGTCCACCATTCCAACATTTTTTGACCTGCCCTTTAAGATTTTCTCCATTTTACAGTCTCATACTCCCTTCATCCTTTGTTTTTGAAATTTGAACGATAAGCGGGATGATGGCTTCAGAATATTTTTTTCCTGTCAAGAGAATCATTACTCAAACCCTTGCCAGATAAAGCCTCTAGAAGTTTGCATTGCTGGATTTTGGACTTAACGGGAAAAGTCAGATGTTACGATGAGTGAAACCGTAAAGCATGGCGGAGCTTCTCATGTCGAACCCTAATCCTCGAATTGAAAATTTAGCATTAGGGCGAGGACAAAAGCCCAAGCTGGGTCATCAGTCTTATAAATTCAATATTAATCCCGAAGATAAAGACCGATTGGAAACGATTGCGGAAGCTTACGGTTGCATATACGCAGGCAAAGGCTCTATTTCGGCCCTGTTAGCTAAAATTGCTAGAGATGAACTAATTATCACCCCTTCTCCTTCTTATGTCACAGTCCAAAATACCGCGACAGGCAATCAGGAACGCGAGAAGAAGCGGAAACGGATTTTAGATCAAGATTTGCTTGACAGGAATAAGTCAAAACTTTCTGATACTGAATCCTTCGAGTGATTGTGAGGGATCACAAGCATAGATTTTGGAATGAAATAGCTTGAAAAACACAATGCCTGATGGTGTTGTGACCTTTTTGCTGGAAACTTGTTAGAATGGGAGCCGAATCTCATTAAGGTTTTGGCTGCTAGAGAATTTTGGACTATCCTTATCACATCGTTGCCAGTTTTTCTCCCCTACTAGACCTCTTGCTTGAGCCAGAACAGCCAGATGATCGCATTGCTCAACTCAAACAAGCGATTCAAGCAGGGGAACTTTATATCGAAGTTTCGCCGATTACTATCAATTCAGCAATTCGTTATATTGAGCTAAAATATCCCCGTCTTAATGAACAAAAAAGACTGACCAGTGAATTACTCGATTGGGTTCGGGTTAATTCAGAGCATGGCATTGAGTACCACAATATTTTAGAAGAAGCGAATAATTTACGTCCTTACCCAGATAGTCTGGCTTTTGAAGATATTGTTAATCTTGTCTTTGCCAAGGAAATTGGTGGTGGCTCAGTCTATCTTACCGATGAGCCTGTTGTCATACAAGAATTTATTGCTAATAAAAATCTCGGTTTAGAATATCAAGATTTACCAATTTTTGACTTAGAATCGTTGGCTGATTGGTTAGACAAGGATTCTCCATTTAATGATTCCAGAGGAGTGATTATTTCCAGAACTCCTGCGGGTAAAGAGATTCAACTAAGCTTTGATCCCCAAACTAATAAGCATCCAACCCCTGTAGATTTTGCCTATGGAGTGCATACAAATATTGGCCATCGCTGTCAAGGAGCCTTAATTAACGGCAAAGAGGTTTCTCTTAATACACAATTACGGGATAATCAGATTGTTCAAATCATTGAACGGCCTGATCAATGTCCTGATCGCGCTTGGCTAGTGGTCTGTCAATTTTCTATTTGTGGATAAAGACGCTTGAGACGGATACGAGCCTCAGCCGTCGTGAATTGCCAATCTACCGACTTTTGGGAATGATTGCGCTGAGTGTACCAAGCCGTTGTTTCTTGCTCTAAAGTTTCCCGATCTGGAATTCGACGAGCTAGGCATTGCCGAGTCATTGCGGACAGCTCGTTTTCAGCAATATTAAGCCAACTGCCATGTTTTGGGGTATGGTGAATTTCCAACCGTTCGACTAGACGACGAGCCGTGGAAGGCTCAAATGCTTCATATAGTGAGGCAAGTTTGTGAGTATTTAGCTGATCACATACTAAAATGACTTTGTCGTTATCAGCATAGTCGTTATCGAGTAAATTCTTAATTTCTGTTGCCCAGTCAACCGATGTTCTACGTTCACTGACAACTGTCTTTCGCCACCCAGACAAGGGTTCTGTAAACATAAAGATATTGGCTGTTCCATTGCGTTCATATTCGTAATCATGCGCCTCTGGCTGTCCAGGTTTGGCTGGTAGAGGAAGGCGGGTTTCTTTGACCAATTGTATAGGTTGCTCATCCATGCAAATCACTGGACAATTGGGGTCATAGGGTCGGTGATAAATTTCTAGAACATCTTCCATGTTAGACACAAATTCGGCACTCTTTTCTGGTGGAATCACGTACATCTGTCGCAGATGAGGTTTTAGTTCGTTTTTTTTAACACTTGACGCACGGTTTCGTGACTAATTGCTGGCACAATTTCTAACTCGACCGCCTTGTCGGCTAGTAACCTCAATGTCCAACGGGCTTGACCAGCAGGCGGTTCTCCACAACGTAAGGCGATTAGTTTTGCTTCTACCTCTCCATCAATAATCGGTTGACGAGGCGGCGTTTTGCGGGGCTTGCGGCTTAATGCTGACTCCACACCTTCATTGACCAATCGCTCCCTGAGATTGGCGACTGTGTTACGGTGACAACTAAAGGCGGCGGCAGCTTCCTCATCCGTCCATCCTTGTCCATTCACATCAATGTTTAACAGAATATTGGCGTGCTTAATTTTGTAAGCCGCTCCTTTGCCGATGGATACCAAATCTTTTAGGGTCTGACGTTCTTCTTGACTTAATCGGACAATATAGGTCTTGAGCATGGTTACTTATTACGATATCTGTTGAGGTAATGAATAGCCTCTCCATTTTCCCTCAAATTCACAATCTTTAGCTTGACAGACCACTAGAATTTGTTGCTACTAAAAAAGCGAAGGAAAAAATTCGCCAATGGTTCAAAGAAAAAGATATTGAGAATGGCATCAAAATGTTAAAACAACAGTTTGACAATCAGTATTATCTTAATGGAGAAACCTATCTTTACGTTGCTCGAAGACTCCATTATAAAAATACTTTAACCTTGCTGGAAAAATTAGGATCGGGGGCGATTGGCATCGAAAAAGTAATACAAATAGTTGAATCGAGATTCAAAGCAAAAGGGCTATCCGTTTCTAACCGTACTTTAGTTGGCACAAAGCCTTCTCTTTTAGGGACTGAACCTAACCAAGAAATTATTCTGGCAACCTGCTGTTTTCCGTTGCCCCAGGATGGTGAGATTGTTGGCATTATCAGTGAACGTAATAAGAAGCCCCTACTGCGAGTTCATCGTCAAGACTGTCCTAATCTGAATAATATCAGACCCGAACATCAACAAATACTACAGTGGAATTGTCAGGTTTGTACGGTTGAAATTCAGGTGACAATGAAAAATCGTCCTGGCATTTTAATGAGTATACTTCAAACGTTCATAATCTGAGATTTATCAAAGCGTTGAAATCGTAAGGTGAGCAAAGAATCAAGCTCCTCCTTATATTTTACGTTAGCATCTTCAAGACATCCTGAAATTGCTGCAGAAAACTGCGTAAAATCTTCATAATATTTTGCGTATAAACACTTCTTTTTCACAAACTTCCACAGTCTTTCAATTAAATTCAAGTTAGGAGAATAAGGAGGTAAGTACAGTAACTCTATTCCTAATGATTCTGCCAACTCCTGCACAATTCGGCATTTTTGATAACGAGCATTGTCTAATACCAACGTAATCGGTATTAATAGTCCTAATTCTGCTATCTTTTCTAGGAGTTCACAAACCTGAGTTCCCGTAATATAAGAACTGTTCGTTACCATAATTACTTCATGGGTAATTGCATTTAATGCTCCTAACACATTAAAACGTTTTCTCCCTGATGGTGACTTAATAAAAATCCTTTTGAAGCACCATATAAAATTTACAAATGCTCCCATTACAAAATGAGAGGCATCTACAAAGAAAACTGCCCTTTTTCCTGCTTTTGCCTCTTCTAGCCTTGGTTCTAGCTCTTTTTCTCTATAGCTATCCTGAGCTTCTACATCTGCTTTTGATGGAATTGTTCCCACCTTTAGACACCTCATTCCTATTGACTTTAAAAATTTTCTGACTTGCGTTGGACTTCTTTTTATTCCCGTTAATTCTTCTATTCTTTTTACTGCTTCATTTATTCTTGCTGGTGGATTTGACTCAAAATATGCCTCAATTGTCCCTTGATGCTCTGTTAACTCGCTTTTCGGGCGATTAAATTTTATTTCTTTTAGTTTTTCTATCCCGCCCTCTTGATAATCACGGATATAGCTTGTCACCGTATTTACTGAAACTCCTGCGAATTGAGCAATTTTTTGATGAGATAATCCCTGACTTTTTAACCATAAAACTTCCATCTTTAGCTGTACTCTAGGATGCGGGTGATTAAACCGACCGTAAGACAACAGTCTTTTGTCTTCTTCCGTAAATTCTAACTTAATCATTTCTCAGCCTCTTGACTACTTTTTCTATTTTTACTATATTATCTCTTATTTTTAAAATTCGCAACTTGTGACCGTGTTCAGTATATCTCTGATAAATTAACCAAACTTTTTGGCCGAAATGTTGATATCCTAAAAGTAGATGCTGAACGTAATCCCGCCATTCTGGAGTTTTATGTTCTCTGTGCAGAAAAAGCACAATTAGAGGATTTAGAACCTCAGCTTAAGGATTTGTCCCCTGATGTCTTACAACTTCGCGTTATGGGTTTATTGCCTGGACGCACTAAATTTGATAAGGCGATCGCCCGTTGAAAGCTAATTTGCTCTATTCTACCGAGCTGGACAGTGGGAAGTTCTCGAGGCGTGTAAGTGGAGAAAAGAAAATCGGACATCCGATACAAAAGAGTGCCGTTATGTCCGAAACTGGCTGATATAAGAAAATCGATAGCCAGTGCTATCTATCAATTATGCAACTATGTCAGCGACTAGAGCAAATCCTCAATAATCTCCGTCCAGCCTTTAGCCGAGAAGCAACGTTCCAATGGTTTATCCTGTTAGTCTGGGGAGTAGTGCTCAACAGCCAACCCAGCGCAATAACTAGCTATGTCAATGCCATTGGCTGAACAGAGAGCTACTACAATCAGGCTCTACATTGGTTTGATTCCAAGGCGTTTAGGGTCGAAGGACTAACTTTACAATGGTCAAAGTGGCTAAGTCAGCATGAAAGTCTATACAGAATTAAAGGGAAACGGGTGTATGTGGGTGATGGCATCAAAGTGGGGAAAGAAGGACGCAAGATGCCAGGTGTAAAACGACTACACCAAGAATCGGAAGATGTGTCCAAGCCAGAGTGGATAAGGGGTCATTACTTCAATGCCTTGAGTATTTTGGTGGGAGTAGGGAAAGCCTGCTTTGCCTTGCCCTTAGTGTTGCGGCTAGACGATGGCATCAAGTCCAAAGCAACCGAGAAGGGGGAGGGAAAAGGCAAAAAAAAGGTGAAGACGAGCCTGGTGACAAAAATGGCTGACCTTTGTGTTACTTACGCAGAGGCAGGGATTTATGTAATTTTGGATGCTTATTTTGCTTGCGAACCAGTGCTCAAAAGTTTTCGCCAGAACGCCTTGCATCTAATCACAAGAGTGCGTTGCTCCACCGTCGCCTATCATTGGTGTCAACTTAAGCCAAAATGCCTACTCACAAAAGATTAGCCTAAAAGCAGGCGGAAGTAAGAGTAGGCTGAAAAAAAGGTTAGTATATAAAAAAGTGAGCAAAAAACAAATGGCAAGACAACATCCTCGGAGAAAAGGAAACCCAGACTTACGTCGTAAGACAAATCAGCCAGGGGTAGAAATCCCTGAAATAACAAAAGAGTTGTTTGAATTACTAGAACCCACAATGTTTACACCATTAAAATATTTACAGGGAACTCATGAGAAAATGATGAGAGATAGGGTATTAAATTTACCAGTAATGGTGGCATTAGTGTTAAGTATAGTGTATCGTCAAATAGCGGGTATAAGTGAAGCGGTAAGACTGTTAGAGGAAGAGGGATTGCTATGGGTAGCATCATTAAAAGTAAGCAAACAGGCAGTATCAAAAAGAATGATGAATGTGCCAGCCGAAATATTTGCAATATTACTAAAAGGAGTGTTAGAAAAAGCAGCCGAAAAAGGGAAGAAGCTCCAAGTAGGAGAAAAATGGGAAAAAATAAGAGAAAAGTTTAGTGCAGTGTGGATAGCAGATGGCTCAACGCTAGAGCAGATAAGGAAAAATATGAAAATAAGTAAAGAAGAAAAGAGTAAATTGGGGGGTAAAATAATGATGGTAGTGGAAGCCTTTACCCAAAGACCCGTTACTTTATGGTACACAGAAAATGATAAATCAAATGATAAAATATGGTGTGAAGAATTGGCAGCTAAATTACCAGAAAATGGTTTAATTCTTGTAGATATGGGATTTTTTAGCTTTGTGTGGTTTGATTTGTTAACAGAAGCTAAAAAGTTTTTTCTAACCAGATTTAGAGCGGGTACATCTTACAAAACCAAACAAGTATTGTCTCAAGGTAGTCATTACAGAGATGAGATTATCATTATGGGAAATTACCGTTCTAATCCTTGCAAGCATCCGGTGAGATTAGTCTCAGTATTATGGGGAACAATCTGGTATCAGTATTTAACAAATGTGTTGTCTCCCGAACAACTGTCCGCCGAAGAGGTCTGTGATTTATATCGAAGACGATGGACAATCGAAGAAGCCTTTTTATTAACGAAAAGACTTTTAGGACTAGCCTATTTATGGGTAGGGAATAAGAATGGTGTCCAAATCCAGATTATTTGCACTTTGATTTTCTATACGGTCTTAAATCAATTGGTAGGGGAAGTGGCGATTGCTCTAAATCAACCGAAAGAAAAAATCTCAGTAGAGATGGTGTTTCGGAGTCTATACTATGTAGCGAAGGCTATTGCTAGAGGAGAAAAGCCTGATACAGTAACCTATCTGGCTGAACGTGCTAAGTTATTTGGTTTGGTCAAAGCTGAGAGAAAGCGACATCGAGAAAAGGCCGCTCTCAATCAACAAATTTGGGAACCCATTCCTTTAAGTTGACACGGATGGTCGCCTATGCCCCCTTTTGTTCCGTGCCGACGCTGACGGGGAGAGGACGACCACGGATTTGGGGGAGTTCGATAAAACTAGAAAAGCTGTTCGCTCTGGCGGCGGACTTTCCGACAGCTAAAGTCTGGCTCTATGGTCAACAAGTCACGGTTTCTTATCAGTGCTTTGAGTTCCACTGGGATAGTCCCCATCAGCTCGTCAAGTTTGTTCTGACCCAATTGCCTAACGGACGACGACTGATTCTGCTTTCTACTGATCTCTGTTTGACTGGACCTGAGATTATTGCCGCTTACGGTCTCCGATTTAAGATTGAAGTCACTTTTCGTCAATTAGTCCATCTTTTGGGCAGCTTTGCCTATCGTTTTTGGCTTAAGAGTCTTCCTACTTTACCTACCTGGCCCAGCAATCTTATCCTCAGTGACTATCCACAAGCTGTTCAGACTCAGATTTTAAACAAGGTAGAAGCCTTTGAGCGTTTTGTTAACCTTAATGCCATTGCTTTAGGGCTACTTCAAATTCTCGCCTTAGAGTTACCCCAGGGGATTTGGGCTAATTTTCCTCGATGGTTTCGGACATTACCATCCCATGGCTACCCTAGTGAACGGATTGCTCAACTAGCCCTTCAACATCAAGCCCAAATGATTTTTCCTCAAAGTCCACCCAGTCTGCTTTTGCCTAAATTCCTTACCGCTAAACTTGCCTCTTCCTCAAGCCCTGATATGCTTACTTTCGTCGCATAGTCATTACCTTATCTGGCATCCATAAACTTCCCACTGTCCAGCTACCGAGTTGTTGTAAATTAAACAGAATCAGACTTTTGTTAGCCAATTGCGGAGATTTTAACCATGCACGCTCTTTCCATTCCCACCTGGATTATCCATGTTTCTAGTGTGATTGAGTGGATAGCCTCGATCGCTCTGGTCTGGAAATATGGTGAAGTCACGATGATAGCTTCAGAATATATATTTTCCTGTCAAGAGAATTATTTCTCAAAGCCTTGCCAGATAAAGAGTCTAGAAGTTTGCATTGCTAGATTTTAGACTTAACGGGAAAAGTCAGATTTAATGATGCGAGTCATCTCCCTAATAAAATCATTACCCATGATAATTGTCTTTTGCCAAGATAAAAACGCTGCCTTCACTACCGCGTCCGATGCGGAGATCTTCGTCTAAGTAGGTGATTTCTAACCAGCCCAGAGATTCTCGTTGGGGTAGGCCAAAATCCACTGCTAAAAAGCGTTTTTCCAGTTCTAGATCCTGAATCAGTTGATTGGGATTTTTATAGCCGATAATTTTTTGTAACCCGACGATGGTGCGTTCAAACTTGACTTCAACTCGACGTTCAGAAACCGGCACGAAGCTGGCCACTACCACCACCAAACTATCCAGAAAAGGTAGGCCAACAAATTCAGCGATATTGTAGAGTTTAGATTCCGTTGTCCGAATACATTGATAAATTTCCCCCAGGTCGATCAGGGGAAAGCGATCCAAGCCTAACAGATTGCGACTAGTCGTATAAAGTAATCGCCAGTTGCCATCTAATAGAGATTGATTATTTAGGGGCTGGGCATTGGGATTGAGATCTTCCAAATGCTCTACTGCTGTCAGAATATTGATCCGATCCATTTCTGTCGCCCGTAAGCCTCGATTTCTGCCCGCGATCGCTTCGAGGAGTTTTGTTTTTTCCTGCATAAGCAACAAGAACCCGTATAAATAAAATATGAATAACGATGATCAAGCCCTATTATCCCATGTTCATCCACCCGATTGGATCAATCCTCCTCCTCAAAACTCCTACGATTTAGTTGTCCTTGGGGCCGGAACTGCCGGATTAGTGGTAGCTGCCGGAGCAGCCGGTCTAGGAATTGGTTTAAAAATTGCCCTAGTCGAAAAACACTGGCTGGGGGGAGATTGTCTCAATTTTGGCTGTGTTCCCTCTAAAGCCCTGATTCGGGCCGCTCGTGTCCTGGGGGAAATGCAGCGATCGCCGTCCCTGGGAATTACTTTGGCGACGGAACCTGAGATTCATTTTGCGGCGGTGATGGAACGAATGCAAAAAGTTCGTGCTGAGATGAGTCACCAGGATTCAGCCTCTCGTTTTCAAAATCTAGGTGTGGATGTGTTTTTCGGCTCGGCCCATTTTTTAAATAATTCAGCAGATAATGCAGCGATCGCGGTGGGAGAGACGATTTTACCCTATAAAAAAGCCGTAATTGCAACGGGAGCGAGAGCCAAAGCACCAGACATTTTAGGATTAGCGGCGGCAGGCTTTCTGACCAATGAAACCGTTTTTTCCCTGACCCAATTACCCTCTCGTTTAGCCCTGATCGGAGGTGGCCCCATTGGTTGTGAATTAGCACAAACATTTCAGCGTTTAGGTTCCCAGGTAATTTTATTTCATAGCCAGGATCAGCTTTTAAACAAAGAAGATCAAGATGCGGGCCTGATCATCCAAACTATTTTTAGCCAAGTAGGAATACAATTACATTTGAATACTCAGATAGAACGAGTAGAAAAAATTGCCAACGGAAAGGTTATTTACTATCGTGATCAGAATCAATTGAAAACCATCACAGTTGATGAAATCCTAGTGGGCATTGGTCGCGTTCCTAATGTGGAAGGCTTAAATTTAGAAGCAGTGGGCGTTGAATCTGATCAAAAAATAGGCGTAAAGGTTAATGATTATCTACAAACTACCAACCCTAAGATTTATGCCGCCGGAGATATTTGTTTAAGTCAAAAATTTACCCATGCTGCCGATGCCACAGCCCGAATTGTTATTAAAAATATGCTTTTTTCTCCTTTCAATTTGGGACGAGAAAAACTGAGTCATTTAGTCATTCCAAGAGTGACCTATACTGATCCAGAAATTGCCCAGGTTGGGCTTTCAGAAGCAGAAGCAGGGCAGCAAAAAATTAGTATTGATATTATTAAAATCTCTTTAGATATCGTTGATCGCGCTATTATTGATGGCGAAACGGAAGGGTTTATTAAAATTATCCTGGCTAAAAATTCTGATCGCATTTTAGGGGCCACCATCGTGGCTCGTTCTGGTGGAGAATTGATCTCAGAAATCACAACGGCGATCGCGACCAAGATGGGACTGAGTAAGTTGGCAAAAATTATTCATCCCTACCCCACCCAGTCCGAAATGATCAAAAAAGCAGCAGATGCCTACCGTCGGACAAAATTAACGCCTCGCACCCAGACTTTTTTAAAATTCCTGACCAAATTTTCCTGAACAGGAAATTTATTATGCTTTTATCTGATTTAAGTTTGTCAAGATTTGATAAATATCGAGTAGAAAAAATCCCTAAGAATCCCCTGTTTTTGGCGTTGGAGGACGTTTTTTAAAAATACCTGTCATGGTTATTCCTGTCACCAATAAACCGATTAAACCAATGCCATTGAGCAGGGGATAAATTTTTTCTAAATGAATAATTTCAAAAGTATGTAATGAGAGGAGAAATTCCCCAATTTCATCTTGATGGAACCATTCGCCCATAATAGTGTAACCAACGCCACTAATCACCGTGACAATTAAAGGTAAGCAGGCAATAAGGGCTAAGGTTCGATGATATTTACGGAAAGTACGAAGCATAGGCGTATCATCCTAAACACATTTATTGACAGATATCTTCTTATTCTATCCTGAAACTTACCTTCTGGGCTTAATTGAGATAAAAATAATTAGGGCTTGCTGAAAAAAGCTGAAACCTTTACGGAGAAAAATAGTAGGCGAATTAAGAACCGCTAGAATGCACGAAAATAGGGTAGAATGCCTCAAAACCATTGCATTAAGAAGAGAGAAAGCAGATGTACCGAAAGCAACAGTACTCAATTGAAACACCAGAAAACTTGAAAAATCTGTTCGGCGGGCAGTTAGACGAAGAAAATCGTTGGATAGAAATGTCAAAAATGATTCCCTGGGAAGAATATGAGGAAGAATATGCAAAAAACTTCACAGAAAAAAAAGGAGCCCCAGCCAAATCATTTAGAATGGCATTAGGAGCATTAATTATCAAAGAAATTTCAGGAAAAAGTGACAGAGAAACAGTAGAACAAATAAAAGAGAACCCTTATTTACAGTACTTTATAGGAATGGAAAGCTATAGTAGCAAAGAAGCATTTAGTGCGTCAATGATGGTTCATTTTCGTAAAAAAATAGGAATGGAATTAATAAATAAAATTAATAAAGAAATAGAAAAAAAAGCGACGGGTGTAGCGTCAGAAAAAAAAGAAAATGAAGGAAAGTTATTGTTAGATGCGACTTGTACACCAGCAGATATAAAATATCCAACGGATATAGGAATATTGAATGATGCCAGAGAAAAAACAGAAAAAATAATAGATAAGCTGTATGAAGAAATAAAAGAGAAAAGGAAAGAAAAGCCGAGGACTTATAGGGAAGTGGCAAGAAAAGAGTACTTAGCCATAGCAAAAAAACGTCGTGTGTCAAAAAAAGAAAGAAGAAAAGGAACAAAAAAACAACTAGGATATATAAAAAGAAACTTGTCTGATATAGAAAAAATGATAGAAGAGGGAGCAAAGTTAGAAAAACTAACGAAAAAAGAGCAAGAAGAGCTTGTAACGATAGGAAAAGTGTATGAGCAACAGTTAGAAATGTATGAAAAAAAGACAAATAAAGTAGAAAACAGAATTGTGAGTGTAAGCCAACCTCACGTGCGTCCAATAGTGCGTGGAAAAGCGGGAAAAGCAGTAGAGTTTGGAGCTAAAATATCGGCAAGTAATGTGAATGGCTTTGTCTTCTTAGACAAATTAAGTTGGGATAATTACAACGAATCGGGAGATTTACAAGCGCGAATAGAAGAATATAAAAGGGAAACAGGATGTTATCCGGAATCGGTTCATGTGGATAAAATCTATCGAACAAAAGCGAATCGAGCTTATTGTAAAGAAAGGGATATAAGAATGAGTGGTCCCCGATTGGGAAGACCGCCGAAAGAGGTGAGCAAAGAAAAAAAGAAAGAGGCACGCTCAGATGAAAGAGTGCGTAATGCCATTGAGGGTAAATTCGGACAGGGAAAGAGGAAATTTAGTCTTGGTCGAGTGATGGCCAAACTACCTGAGACCTCGGAAACGGTAATTGCGATGAACTTTTTGGTAATGAATCTTTCTACTCTACTTCAGAAGACAAAAAGTAAAAAGTTGTAGAGTCGTTTTTCTTGTGAAAAATGGTGTTAATTTTCCTCTCTTTTGTGAGGAGTGATTTGTGTTGACCTTTTTAGACAGAAAGGAACAATAGATTAAACAAAATCTGTATTTTGATTTGTTTCCATAAGGATAAGTTATCTATGCTTTTTCAGTCCATACTTCCCTAACCCACATTTCTTTCGTTTTTTGACTTTTTCAGCAAGCCCTAATTATAAATCCCTATTAACAAGTAAGATTCGCAATAAATTCTTCTTTGACACCCTATTTCTCTGTTAATTCAAGAAAAAGAAACTAAATTTTATTATTGGCGATTCTAACCTGATTTCTTCGCAATACTTTATGATTGCTTTTTCCTTGACAATAAATAAGCCTAATAATTCAAAATCACTCAAAAACTTAATTACTTACCTCAATCAATAATAAAGCTGAATGACTACATTTCTTGACAAAGAAAGCGGTATATAGCTAGGCAGTGTTTTGTGATATGATTTATGTGCCGAAATGTTTTCTTGCCAGAAGATAGGCTCAAACAATTTTCTTGTTTTAATTGGGTTTTAATTGGGTGAATTATGCTGAAATTTCTTGTCAAAGGCTTGATTGTCTCTGTTTTTTGCGCTGTGATAGCTCCTTTAAGTCCTCTCCAGGCACAAACCTTAACTCGTCCTCTTCGTACTATCTATAAAACCCAGGCATTAGATGGTTGGTTAGGCGATCCAATCAACAAAGAATCTTCTCAAGCGTCTCAAGTAACCAGTGTGTCGGAATTGCGCGATGTTTCTCCCCAGGATTGGGCCTACGAAGCTTTGAAAAGTTTAGTAGAACGCTATGGTTGCATTGTCGGTTATCCTGATCGCACCTTTCGAGGCGATCGGTCTTTAAGTCGTTGGGAATTTGCGGCAGGCTTAAACGCCTGCATGAATACGATTGAAAGACTTTTACAGGAAAATGTTGCTGTTTTGCGAGAAGACTTGGATAAACTCAAGGCTTTGGCTCAAAATTTTGAAACGGAACTCAACGCTTTGGGGACAAAGATTGATAACCTAGAAGCTCGTACTGCTTATCTAGAAGATCATGCTTTCTCAACGACGACCAAATTAAATGGAGTAACGGTTTTAGGCCTAGTGGGAGTGGCCGCTGGTGAGAAAGATCAGGGGCAGGAAACTATTTCTAAAAATCCGACCCTAGGCTATCGCAACCGTCTAGAATTAAGTACTAGCTTTACGGGCGAAGATCTGCTGTTTACTCGTTTATCGACGGGAAACCAAACAGATTTATTCGACGAGACTGGAACATTTCAGAGTTCTTTAGGTTTTGCCCAATCTCAGAATAACGAAGTCGGAATAGAAAAAACTTTTTATACTTTTCCCGCAACGGAGAATATTACCCTCGGAATATATGGTACGGGGGGAGCTTTTGATGATTTTAACCGTATTTTGAATGTTCTAGATGGTGATGGTAATTCGGGATCTATTTCACTGTTTGGAACCCGTAGCTCAATTTATTATGGAGGAGAGGGGGCTGGTCTGGGGATGCAAAGTCAATGGGGAGATTTCTCTTTCAGTGGCGGTTATTTAGCTCCTGATGCCAACAATCCTAGTCAAGGCAAAGGTGTATTTAATGGGGCCTATGCGGCGATCGCTCAAGTTGGCTACGTTTCTCCCGATCAGAAAAATACAGGAGTAATGTTAACTTACCGTCATGGTTATAATACCCTGGATACTGAAGTGGGTAGTCAACGGTCTAATTTTCAATTTTTTGTTGAAGATCAATTAGGACAATCCGTTCCCATTGTCAGTAATTCCTACGGCTTGGAATTTAGCTTAGGTCTAGCGGATCGGTTTGTACTAGCTGGCTGGGGAGGTTATACTAGGGCTTTAACGCTGAGTAGTTTAGAAGGTCAGCTTAATCAAGGCAGCTTGGACATTTGGGACTGGGCCGTTACTCTAGCCTTTCCTGATGCTTTTCAGGAGGGTAACTTAGGGGGAATTGTGTTAGGAATGCAGCCTTGGGTAACAAGTTCTAATGTCATTTTAAACACAGCCAACGGCCCTGTGAGTGCGGCTGATCGTAATAATTCCTTCTATATTGAAGCTTTTTATCAATATGCTGTGAATGATAATATTCAAATTACGCCTGGCATTATGATCATTACTGCCCCAGATAACGATACGCGCAATTCATCCTTGGTTATTGGCACAATTCGCACAACTTTTACCTTTTAGTCAACATTCTGTTGATATTTCCTACCTGTAAATAGGGCTTGCTGAAAAAGTCAAAAAACGAAAGAAATGTGGGTTAGGGAAGTATGGACTGAAAAAGCATAGATAACTTATCCTTATGGAAACAAATCAAAATACAGATTTTGTTTAATCTATTGTTCCTTTCTGTCTAAAAAGGTCAACACAAATCACTCCTCACAAAAGAGAGGAAAATTAACACCATTTTTCACAAGAAAAACGACTCTACAACTTTTTACTTTTTGTCTTCTGAAGTAGAGTAGAAAGATTCATTACCAAAAAGTTCATCGCAATTACCGTTTCCGAGGTCTCAGGTAGTTTGGCCATCACTCGACCAAGACTAAATTTCCTCTTTCCCTGTCCGAATTTACCCTCAATGGCATTACGCACTCTTTCATCTGAGCGTGCCTCTTTCTTTTTTTCTTTGCTCACCTCTTTCGGCGGTCTTCCCAATCGGGGACCACTCATTCTTATATCCCTTTCTTTACAATAAGCTCGATTCGCTTTTGTTCGATAGATTTTATCCACATGAACCGATTCCGGATAACATCCTGTTTCCCTTTTATATTCTTCTATTCGCGCTTGTAAATCTCCCGATTCGTTGTAATTATCCCAACTTAATTTGTCTAAGAAGACAAAGCCATTCACATTACTTGCCGATATTTTAGCTCCAAACTCTACTGCTTTTCCCGCTTTTCCACGCACTATTGGACGCACGTGAGGTTGGCTTACACTCACAATTCTGTTTTCTACTTTATTTGTCTTTTTTTCATACATTTCTAACTGTTGCTCATACACTTTTCCTATCGTTACAAGCTCTTCTTGCTCTTTTTTCGTTAGTTTTTCTAACTTTGCTCCCTCTTCTATCATTTTTTCTATATGAGACAAGTTTCTTTTTATATATCCTAGTTGTTTTTTTGTTCCTTTTCTTCTTTCTTTTTTTGACACACGACGTTTTTTTGCTATGGCTAAGTACTCTTTTCTTGCCACTTCCCTATAAGTCCTCGGCTTTTCTTTCCTTTTCTCTTTTATTTCTTCATACAGCTTATCTATTATTTTTTCTGTTTTTTCTCTTGCATCATTCAATATTCCTATATCCGTTGGATATTTTATATCTGCTGGTGTACAAGTCGCATCTAACAATAACTTTCCTTCATTTTCTTTTTTTTCTGACGCTACACCCGTCGCTTTTTTTTCTATTTCTTTATTAATTTTATTTATTAATTCCATTCCTATTTTTTTACGAAAATGAACCATCATTGACGCATTAAATGCTTCTTTGCTACTATAGCTTTCCATTCCTATAAAGTACTGTAAATAAGGGTTCTCTTTTATTTGTTCTACTGTTTCTCTGTCACTTTTTCCTGAAATTTCTTTGATAATTAATGCTCCTAATGCCATTCTAAATGATTTGGCTGGGGCTCCTTTTTTTTCTGTGAAGTTTTTTGCATATTCTTCCTCATATTCTTCCCAGGGAATCATTTTTGACATTTCTATCCAACGATTTTCTTCGTCTAACTGCCCGCCGAACAGATTTTTCAAGTTTTCTGGTGTTTCAATTGAGTACTGTTGCTTTCGGTACATCTGCTTTCTCTCTTCTTAATGCAATGGTTTTGAGGCATTCTACCCTATTTTCGTGCATTCTAGCGGTTCTTAATTCGCCTACTATTTTTCTCCGTAAAGGTCTCAGCTTTTTTCAGCAAGCCCTAAATAATTCGTTGATAGATTATCCTGTGAAACGGTACGATAGGGCTTTCGAGCTCGCGTCAGATGTAATCAACGAAAACTTTACAGCAAGGAATTTTTGCTGGGTGCAGAGAAATGGGCAAAGTTGACGAGCATCTGTATGATTCAATCGGAGAGACGCTTAAAGGACAAAACAGAGTACGAGACCCGCTACTATATCAGTAGCCTACCGAGTAATGCTCAAAAGTTATGCCAATCTGTTCGCAGTCATTGGTTGATAGAGAACTCTTTACACTGGGTTCTAGACTTGGCTTTCAATGAGGATGCTTGTCGCATTCGCAAGGATTTCGCGCCTGAGAATTTAGCCGTCTTACGTCATATCGCTCTTAACTTGCTCACAAGGGAAAATACCCTGAAACTTGGTATCAAGAATAAACGGCTACGCGCTGGTTGGGACGAGGACTATCTCCTTAAGATTTTACTCGGATAAGATGCTTTTGCCCTGTGACACGCTCTAGGAATTGAGACAAAAAAAGGAAGCTTGGCGGTGCTTCCCTAATCTTTGGTGAATGTGCTGAATCCCTGATGAGAAAAAATTATTTATTCGGCTGGGGAGTCAGTCGTAGGTAGGGTTTAATTTCCTTGACACCTTTGGGGAATTTAGTCCGCGCTTCCTCGGTGGGGATGGAAGGTACAACTACACAATCATCGCCATCTTGCCAGTTAGCCGGCGTAGCGACCTGGTGATAGTCGGTCAATTGCAGAGAATCGATAACCCGTAAAATTTCGGCAAAGTTGCGTCCAGTACTGGCAGGATAGGTAAAGGTTAAGCGCAGTTTTTTATGGGGATCAATGATAAAAACTGATCGCACAGTCAGATTATTTAAGGAGTTAGGGTGAATCATTCCATAAAAACCAGAAACTAGGCGATCGCTGTCCGCCAAAAGGGGATAATTAACCGTTGTATTTTGAGTTTCGTTAATATCGCCAATCCAACCTTTATGGGAGTCCACATCATCCACACTCAGGGCAATTACCTTAACATTCCGCTTGTCAAATTCTGGTTTTAGGCTGGCCACTGTTCCCAGTTCGGTTGTGCAAACTGGCGTAAAATCGGCGGGGTGGGAGAATAATACTACCCAGCTATCTCCAGCCCATTCATGGAAGGAAATAGTCCCTTCGCTGGATTCCTGGGTAAAATCGGGAACAATATCACCTAATTGCAGTACCATAATACTTTTTCCTAGAACACTTAAGACATGATCCTAAAGGACTTGAGATTATTGTGCCACAGAAAATCCCCTTTTCCTAGAGACTTCATGGAATTTTACTGAAAACAGCAGCATTCGTTCTCTGGTCAAGCGTCCCCGAAAACTCTACAATACAATGTATAGCGTTTTAAGCAAGGATGAAATCATAAGAATGCTTATACAGCAAAGCTTTGAGAGCTACTTTCATACCTCACTAAGGTGAAAACCGCTATAACTCTCTTGTGTTACTTTAGGAAATGATTTTAAATCTCAAATCCTACAACCCTTGTTCAACAAGAATTCTGTCGTTATTTCTGAGGATAAAATAGAATGTGTGTTTTCTCCTAACTTAATAGCTCAAAAGTCTTGCTATGGAAGAACTTCAGTCTTTGAGGTCTGAAAATGCCTTCCTAGACTAACAGAAGAGAGATAATTTGTTTTAGCCCTGTCTGTGGTCTGTGCTGGGTGGTTGATTCCCCATCTCTATAAAATTTTGTGTGTTCCATTAGGAGAACTATTCATGAAAATTCTGTCCCGTCTTTTTATTCTATTAACCCTTTTAGTAGGTTGTCTTGGTTTTCTGGGCCAGGCACCAGCCCAGGCTTTTAATTTGCCGACTTCTGCAACTGTATTAGCGGATGTTCGCGTTAATGCGGTAGATGCAAAGTTATCCACTGAATTTGGCAAGAAAATTGATTTAAATAACAGTGATATTCGGGATTTTCGTAGTTTACGCGGTTTTTACCCGAATTTGGCCAGCAAAATCATCAAAAATGCTCCCTATGAAAAGGTAGATGAGGTTTTAGATCTTCCTGGTTTAAGTGAAAAGCAAAAATCTCGTTTACAGGCTAATTTAGATAAATTTACTGTGACAGCAACTTCCTCGGAATTAACAGAAGGGGATGATCGTATTAATCCTGGTGTTTACTAAAGTTGATTATTGGGACTACTTGGGTTATCTTGGGCGGTTCTCATTGTCCAAACTTTAGATAAAATCTTTAAATTTTGTCCTTTAGAATTCACTCCTAACCCTAGGGGTGTTTTTTTGTGATTAGAGTCAACTGCGATCGCCTTTTTATTATTCTCCAAACCACTCATCTCTTGTCACTCCTGCTTGACGTAAAATTCGCTAGTAACAGGAATGCTTAATCCTAAACTCAGGCGTAAAGCAGCAATTCTCAGTTTTAGACACAGCAAGCCTTTAAGCCCACATTTCGTACTAAAAAACAAGACAAAGAGGTAGTGTTCTGAATCTGTGGATAGATAGCTTTCTAATGGGCAAAGTGACTACGATTCAGAGGATCGATCCACAGGTTTATAACATCATCTGCTTTCCTATCCCAAGCCGCGATCGCACTTTTATCAACTAACCTACATTTGCTTGATCGCAATTTCAAAAGCCAAAACGATCGCAATTTTAAAATTTAATCAACCAGATAACGGCTATCACCCTTTGCTTTCCTATCCCAAGCCGCGATCGCACTTTTATCAACTAACCTACATTTGCTTGATCGCGCTTTCAAAAGCTAACGTGATCGCATTTTTAAACCTTAATCAACAATGTGAAAGCGATCGCACTAAAAAATGTTCCATTAAAGCTTCATCTGACATCGTAGTATGATTTTTCTCAGACATTAAATTACCTCCAAAAAGAATCATTAGGCAACTTGTAAGGTTTTCGGTACAGGAATCGTTTTACCTTCGGCTTCCCATGCTTCTAGATACATTTCAATGACTTCTTCTCCATTACGAATCGCTTCTTCACGAGTTTTTCCATGCGTACAAGGCATAATAACTTGTTCAGAAAATTCAGGAATTGTAACCAAGAATAACTGATCTTCTTCTGACCATTGAATAAGCAGACTATACTGATTCATGAGTCTTCATTCTCCTTTGATTGTTGCAATTCAACAAGTATTTTAGTGAGTTGTTTTTCTAAATAAATGGGAACATCATCGCCATCTTTGCCAGGAATTGTTAAGTTTTTTTTGATTAAAGGATGTTGCCAACGTTCATGACTGCCTTTTCCTCTTTTGGGTAAATAAATAAATCCTTCACGGGCAATTTGTGCTTTAAACTCTCGAATTTTCCTCGGCATGGATGATTTTTATATTTTACTCTTTTCATTTTATCCCAAATTATAACAAATAAGGTAAGCTACTTTTCGTTATCGCATCTTACAAGAGTAGCGATCACACTTATTATACTGTGATCGCACTTTCAACAGCCTAAAATGATCGCACTTTCAATAGTCAACGAAGCGGTTTTAAAGTTTAATCAACAAGATAACGGCGATCGCACTCCTCATATAGCACCACAATAGGTTACACTCATATTATGATTACTGGAAATAGCCCCAGTCTGATGACTAAAATAAACAGGTTGGCCAACGTGTTCATAAGCATCTTTAGAAAAGATAGATTTCAAAATAGGTAGCATCTCTCTAAGTACAGGACAAAAAATGTAGGGAGTCGAGAAAAAGAGAAAAATTGGGTAGAGAAGGATTAAGAACAAGATGACGAAGATGGTCAAAACCAAGACGAAAAAGACTCTGCGCGAGGCGACCATGTTTCTTGAGGGGAATGGGATGAAGATGATGAATTGCTAGACCAGTTTTGAGAGACCAAGCCAAAGCTAAAGTCAGTAAAGCCAAAAGCTTACGAAGACGCTTGGGGTCAGTAAAGTGAGTAGATTCCAAGCAAAAGCCACGAGTCTTAAAGATGCCAAAAAGGGTTTCAATGCCCCAACGCAGGGCATAATCGTGAATAAGACCTTGGGAATCGGGATGTCCAATGACGATGAGTAGAGAATTATCAGGCAAGCGAAGAGCCTCTACAGAAACAGGATATCCCCAAACCCGACAACTCCCTTGAAGACGTTGAGATTCACCAATAGCAAGATGGGCAAAAATGACTTTGGCGGCCAAAAGCTTGCCATTGTGCTCAATCTTGTCCGTAGCCCGAATTCTCAGACAGAAAGCCAGTAGCGGTTCGAGCAGAAGATAGCGAAGCCAAGCCTGACCAATAAACTCACGGTCGCCACATAAACAACGAATCAGGGCGGTGGGAAAAATCTTGAGCATCTCCTCGATAAAACGCATTCGTTCATCACTGTTAGAATTGCCCTTTTTCTTGCTAAGCATCCACCACAAGATGGGAATGGCTACTCCTTCATGGACAATGCCGACAGTGAGGATATTATAACCATGACTGCCAAACTCCCAGGTTGTGCGGTCAATACTTAATACCCAAGGTTGAGGGATATCCAGCCAACTGACTACAATACGGGCAATGTGATGGTAATCCAGCTCAAATCCTGAGAAAAAGCGTTGTAAGCGTTTGTAATGAGAATCCACCAATGCCCGACCTTCAAAACCCAGGGCCAATTCTTTAAGGTTAACCGTTTTCACTTTGAGGAGGGCGAGTAAGAACAAGGCTAGGAAGGAGAGTCTGGCACCATGCCATCCCAAATGGGGTTTTAGGGCTTGTTTCAATGCGTTATATTGGCTCATGGGTTTTCTTACATTACGTTCATCTTCCATGAAACCCCTTTCTCGTATACTTTTCAAGCCTTTTGTCCTGTACTTAGAGCATCTCTATAATTCCTGTTAGAAAATCATTAGGATCTTTCTCTTTTTTCATTTCAGGTCCTGTCAACTCAGTAATAGTTCCTGTCGGTAAGCCATTCACCAAATCCTCACAGTTAGCAATCCGAAAAGCCTGAGCATAGACTACTTTTTCTGAAAACCGTTGAGCAAATTTTAGATTGCCAACTCGTGGAAAAGCAAAAGCATATAGAGTGGGTGAAAAATTATTTTCTGCAATGTGAAGGGTTGAGAGAGTTGCGAGTGCCGCACCTAAACTATGTCCTGTTACATATATTTTCTTCTTTTGTCCGTCACCTTCTTTAGCTAATTTATTGAGGAAATTCTGAATGGTATCATTGATTGATAAATCATCTCCATCAGCCTTAGATTTATAAATATCGTTAAAGCCTTCACTGATTTTTACTCTGTCGTTGTCTTGTCCTTTGATTTCAAAGCATGGGGGAACGAGTTTAAATTTAGCATCCTTAAGCCACTCAAATGGTGATATTGTTCCTCGCAAAACAACAAAGTATGTTTTCTCATTAGTTTGTTCAGACTCCTGCTCAAGAATGAAGCCAAAATTATGAGCTTTGTCAATTTCCTTGGCTTTTAATATTTTGATGACCTTGTATTTGTAGAAATCAGTTTTATTGCTGTTTTCTGATGAGTTAATCCAGTATTGAGTAATGGGATTGACGATCATCTCAGCTTTACGGGTCAAGATTGTATCGCCTTCTTTCAAGTACAATGCTTGCTTTTGGCTATTATCATAATCGTTGTAGGCTATTCGCACCAGATTCCCCAGTTCCATTGCTCTGTAGCGATCAAATCCTTCGGGGATTGTCATCTTATGTACAGGGAGATTGATATACTTTTCACCAGGATTGTATAGATTGATTTCTGGCTTTTGCTCTGCTATAAGCTCAATAGCTTTTGTTAATTCTTCATTGTGATTCTTCAAAAAAAACTCTTCCAAAGAATAGCTTCCAAATATTATTCTGCCTTGGGAATCCGCTAAAAATAGGTGGTCTACTCCTTTTGGGTTTGTAAACATTTTAATTCGTGTTCTATCTTGTAATGTGCAGAGGAGTTTTGCTGTGTCAAAATCTTCAATATTTCCAATCGGCTTCATATGAGGCTCATTGACCAATGTTTCAATAATATTTCGGAATATTGGAGAAATACTAGCAATCTGAGCCTCAGAATTCCATTTTCTTAAATAATCAAGTGCTTTTTCAGAAAGTGCTTTTTCAGACATTTTTAGCTCCGTATATGATTTAGAACAGTTTCCTAATAATACTGTTAAAGAACTTACTCCAATGAATCCTCGGCTATATTTTAGTAAATGCCTTCTCGAAATTTTTAGTTTGTTTAAGTAGTGATCCATAAAAATACCTCATTGGAAGGAGAGAGAGTAGTGCGATCGCCGATCTTGTCGCTTTTTTTAAGGAACGCAATTAGGGGAAATGATAACCTCACTGTCGAGTTACCGTGTGCCGACTCAAGTGCGATCGCCGATTTTGTTAGGGACATGGTAACTTCGTTTTCGCCTAATTGTCAAGTTGCGGCGATCGCTTTCTCTGATGAAGTGCGATCACCTATCAATTTTTGAAACTTAAAAATAAGATCGCCGCTTTATATTTGGCAAAAATTAATTTTGAGGTGGAAATAAACCACACTCGAATAGTAATGTTTTTTCTAACTATCCTGCTTGATAAAATTATAAAGCTCATGGGCTAAGACTAATTTAGAACAGGGCGCGATCGCCGTTTGTTGACCAGCTTTCCCTAAAATAACCGCTTTATTAGTATCCGTGCCAAAGCCAGCAGCCGCTCGATCAATGGGATTAGCAACAATAAAATCTAACCCTTTACGGCTTAATTTTTCCCTAGCCGGTGTGATAATATCTCCGGTTTGGGCAGCAAAACCAATCACTAATTGATGAGGCTTTTTCCTTGCTGTCAACTGAGCCACTAAATCGGGAACAGGGGTTAAAGGCAAAGAGGCTGGTAACTGGCTTTTCGGTAATTTGGTGGTGGCACAATCGCTTGGTTTGACATCCGCAACGGCGGCGGCCATGATCAACCAATCACAGAGCGGAAACTCTAACTGTAAAGCCTTTTCCATCTGTTCAGCATTGACGATCGCTACTGTTTTTAACCGTGTCGATAAAGGTAGAATACCCGTTAAAGGGCCATGAACCAATGTCACCGTTGCTCCCCGATCCAAAGCGGCTTGAGTGAGAGCCAAACCCATTTTTCCAGTGGAAGGATTGCCTAAAAAACGAACCGGATCTAGATATTCTCGCGTTCCCCCCGCACTAATTAACAGATGTTTGCCGTTTAAATCCTGTTGTCCACCGGTACAAAGCCAAGATTCTAGCGTTTTTAAAATGGCCTGAGGTTCTGCCATACGGCCCTTGCCCCAGCGATCGCAGGCCAATAAACCCACGCCCGACTCTAGGAAATAATAACGAGGATCTTGACGCAGTAGTTGTTCATTGCGTTGGACTGCCCATTGCTCACCCATATCCGTATTCATAGCCGGAGCCAAAAGGATGGGACAACGGGAAGCCAAAACCGTATTGGTTAATAAATTATCTGCCAAACCATTGGCCAACTTGGCCAGGGTATTAGCCGTCAAAGGGGCAATTAACAATAACTCAGCCCATTCCCCCAACTCAATATGCAGTGGTCGAGAGTGAATTGGTTGCCAAAAATCTTGATCGGTATAGGCCTGGTGACGGCTGAGGGTGGCAACGGTAAGAGGCGTAATAAATTGCTGGGCAGTGGCGGTGAGAATAACTCGAACTTCGGCCCCGTTTTGAAATAGTTGGGAAATGACTTCACAAACCTTATAGGCTGCAATCCCGCCCCCAATACCGATTAAAATGCGACGTTGCTGAAAACCCATAACTTAGGCCCACTCAGGCTTCATCGTAGGTTTCAATATCAAGCAAATAGAGATAGGGACTGGCCAATTCCTGACGCTGAAAAGCGATCGCTCGCAACAAATGCCAATCCTGTAGGGCTTCAAAGGGGCTATTATAATCATCCGTCTCTAGTCGCTGGGCTAAGTTAGCCACTTCATCGCTCGTTAAAGTCGAAATTTCCTTATCATTCAGCATTAAGGCAGACATACTGACCTCCCTAGGATGATTTTGCCTCTCACCCTTTATCTTACAGCGATCGTTCTCTAAAAATGTTCTTCTTTTTACTTTTGACCCGTAAATGTCATCAAATGTCAGAGCAAACGCATCTAAATTCTAGACTCCTAGGACAGGGCAAACGCATCTTATCCGAGTAAGAGATAGCCATAAAATAAATGATCCGATAGAATAGCAAAAGACAGTTTTAACAAAAAGGTAAATTGTATGCTGAAAAAATCAGTAACGGAAATCAGTGAAGACCTAAAATCGCTGTACATCGAAACAGCCAAAAAACTAAAAGGTAGCGACAGGAGACAATTCATGGCACAGGTTGTACAAGGTTTGGGAATAGGGGGACAAACCTTCGCAGAACGCGAATTAGGGTGGAATAGACGAACAATCCGCAAAGGAACAGAAGAATTAACGAGTGGTCAAGCATTCATAGATGGTCGCAGCCGTAGTGGGCGCAAAAAAATAGAAACAAAATTACCGAATATCTTAGAAGATATAAAGTCGATAGTGGAGCCGAAAAGTCAAACAGACCGAAGTTTTAAAAGTACGCGATTATATACGAGAATAACAAGTGAAGAGGTGCGTAGGCAACTGATTGTACAATCAGGTTATCAAGAGGAAGAACTACCATCATCGGAAACAATCAGAAGAAAATTGAATGATTTGGGGTATAGCTTAAAAAGAGTATTAAAAAGCAAACCGAAAAAAAAGATAGCAGAAACGGAAGCTATTTTTGAACAAATCGAAAAAATCAACAGGGAAGCAGATGAAGGGAGTATCTCACCTTTGCAATAAGTAGGGTACTGGTATCGTGTGATCAAAGCTAGAAAAAGTTATGGTGTAAGAGTTTGAGAAAATAGAAAATAACTTACGACTGGACATATTCCCGTTTTTGTTATACTATTATTATTGTCATTATATTAAAGAAAGGGAAAACGGAAAGCAATGTCAACATTGAATAAAAGCTCAATTGACCTCCTAAGTGATATTGGCTTACCTCAAGAGAAAGAGGAAGCCTTATTTCAGAAAAACTGCCCTCATTGCTATAGTGAAAAAGTAAAAATACATTCTCATTACCAAACGAAAGGTAACGGGGAACGTAAAATGTTCATCTGTCAAGAATGTGGTTCTTGTTTTGCTGAGACTTATGGTAGCGTAATCGCTGGCTTAGAAACCCCATTAAGTGAAATTGTAAAAGTATTAAAAGCCAGAATGGAAGGAATAGGATTAAATGCAGCAGCCCGAGTATTCGGCTACGCAAAAACAACAATATTGAATTGGGAAAAGAAATTATCAGGATTACAAGAGACATTATTTTTATACGCCTTAGTGAATGAATTTGTTAAATTAGTAATAGAAGGGGATGAACTATACACAAAAGTTGGAAAAAATAAAGAAGCAAGTGCCTCTGAGGGGTGGACAATCGTGCTCATGGAAAGGGCTAGCCGCTTTATTTGGCATTTAAAATGTGGTAAAAAAGAGCAGAAATTATTTCTAGAAGCAATGATGACGGTAGCGGAATTATTTGAAAGGAGTGCAGAATCTCTCCAGTTATTTACAGATGGAGAAAAGCGATATAGTCAACTGCTATGGGTGCGACCTTTAGTTGATAAAAGCTGTTGTAATCAGGGTTCTACAGGGAACCCATATTGATCAAGTTTTGCCCAAAATTGACTCCATCGTTCCTTGGTCAATACCAAAGCTCGTAGGCTCAAAATAATTCCTGCTCCTTTTTCCTTCCATCGCATCCCTGAACAACATAATCGTTGTTTGACCAACGTCTTACAAGCTGCTTCCGTAACACCTGAACCAATCGGATACTTTTTCTCTATGTATTCAGCATAATCCATTTGATGCTGATGATTCTCGTAATAAGTAATCGCCGCTTGTAGTTTCTCGGTAAGATTCTTAGAATGACTTTTTTCTTCTTTGACTTCTTTCATCAGATTTAGCAGTTCTCCTGCTTTTCCTTTTTCATGCTTGAGTTCTCGACAATTTTCAGTCAACCATTCTTTTTGTTTTGACACGGTATTCGGATGCAACGCTTCTGCCAAGGCACCTAAGTAACCAGAGGCATGATAGAAATCTAATATCTGTTCTTCCGTTTGCTTTTCTAAAAACTTCCAATTTGATTCTGCCCCGTCTGCTATCCCGACCAATGTTGCCTCTGGATAACGGTTTTTCGCTCGCTCAATTTCTCTTTCTAATCTTTCTAGAAAACTCTTTTTTCCATACTCTGGTGCCGCACCTAGATAGATTGTAGGTTGACGTTCGCCTTCACTATCGTATAGGGAAACGGTTCCCACCATTGCTTCACGGTAGCCATCCTCACACATCAGCATACAGGTTCCATCTAATCCTATTCCCACTGTTGCAATTTGGCTATCCTCCTTGGGCGGGGCATAACTCCACGCTTCTTCTTTTGCCTGTACCACACTTCCTACTGCTTCACTCAATCTTTGGATATAGGATAGCGCTACTTTTCTACCATGATTTTCTAATAAATCATTTTTCACCTCTTTGCCTGCCATCCCTGACATTTTTGAGGATACCTGTTTTGCCAATAATGGCGTTGATGTTATGATTATCCTTGCTTCTCTTTCTAAGGGGCAATACGTTTTTCCTCAAAGGTGAACGCTGATATACATGACGATTCACTATAACCTCACCATAAGGTGTTTGATATTCTTTCGGTTGCTCTCCCTTACTCTTCCAGATTTCTTCACCGATTTTTAAGGGTGAACCATCTGTATCTAAATATTTCAAGGCTTCTTTGCTGGCGATGCAACCTACTTCGTTTAAGCCTTTTTGAATATTTATTTCTGTATCCAACATTGAACGACTGAGTTCTAATGTTAGTTCTATTTTTATCTTTGAACCCTCTACATTAATTAGTTTTGCTGTCATCATTGTTTCCTCTTTGTCACTTTTCATCCCATGTTAACACTTTTCTTTTCCTTCATCAACTAAAGGTCACACCCACTGCTATTTAATATTTGTCACGAAGTATTAAGGACTGGGAAGCGAGGTCGTCCCACCAAAGTATTACCGAAGGGTATGGTGGTAAGATTAAAAAATAAGAGTAGTAAACGTCGAGATTCTGAGGGTAAACTAGAGAAAGTAGAAACTCCGAAAACTGAACATCCTGAGACAACAGAAAAACCAGAAGACAAGGATGTTCATGCCAACCACGTTGAGGCATTTAATAGTTCTCTACGACGCTATTTAGCCGCCTTTCGTCGTCGAACAAATACTTATGCTAAATCTGTTGTGGGATTACAGCGAGTGCTAGATATTTTCTGGATGGTTCATAACTTTGTTCGCAGCCATTTTACGACGAAAAAAGTTCCTGCGGTAGCTCTCGGTATAATTCAAAAAGGGTTAACTTGGGAGGACTTACTCCAAATTCGCCTGATTTGTTGAACCTCTTGTATTGCAACGTTTATAGCTTCTAGCTAGACGATACCAGTGCCATAAGTAGAAATACTTAACGAGGTAAATGAAAGAGTCAAAAAAGGTAATCATTTAAATAGGAACAGCGATGACGAAGGACTTGTGGTACATTGTCAGAATTCCAACTCGCACCAGTAATTTTAAGACGATGACCAATTTGTTTAACTTGAGATTCGACGGCACTGGTATCGTCTAGCTAGAAGCTACAAACGTTGCAATACAAGAGGTTCAACAAATCAGGCGAATTTGGAGTAAGTCCTCCCAAGTTAACCCTTTTTGAATTATACCGAGAGCTACCGCAGGAACTTTTTTCGTCGTAAAATGGCTGCGAACAAAGTTATGAACCATCCAGAAAATATCTAGCACTCGCTGTAATCCCACAACAGATTTAGCATAAGTATTTGTTCGACGACGAAAGGCGGCTAAATAGCGTCGTAGAGAACTATTAAATGCCTCAACGTGGTTGGCATGAACATCCTTGTCTTCTGGTTTTTCTGTTGTCTCAGGATGTTCAGTTTTCGGAGTTTCTACTTTCTCTAGTTTACCCTCAGAATCTCGACGTTTACTACTCTTATTTTTTAATCTTACCACCATACCCTTCGGTAATACTTTGGTGGGACGACCTCGCTTCCCAGTCCTTAATACTTCGTGACAAATATTAAATAGCAGTTGACTATATCGCTTTTCTCCATCTGTAAATAACTGGAGAGATTCTGCACTCTTTTCAAATAATTCCGCTACCGTCATCATTGCTTCTAGAAATAATTTCTGCTCTTTTTTACCACATTTTAAATGCCAAATAAAGCGGCTAGCCCTTTCCATGAGCACGATTGTCCACCCCTCAGAGGCACTTGCTTCTTTATTTTTTCCAACTTTTGTGTATAGTTCATCCCCTTCTATTACTAATTTAACAAATTCATTCACTAAGGCGTATAAAAATAATGTCTCTTGTAATCCTGATAATTTCTTTTCCCAATTCAATATTGTTGTTTTTGCGTAGCCGAATACTCGGGCTGCTGCATTTAATCCTATTCCTTCCATTCTGGCTTTTAATACTTTTACAATTTCACTTAATGGGGTTTCTAAGCCAGCGATTACGCTACCATAAGTCTCAGCAAAACAAGAACCACATTCTTGACAGATGAACATTTTACGTTCCCCGTTACCTTTCGTTTGGTAATGAGAATGTATTTTTACTTTTTCACTATAGCAATGAGGGCAGTTTTTCTGAAATAAGGCTTCCTCTTTCTCTTGAGGTAAGCCAATATCACTTAGGAGGTCAATTGAGCTTTTATTCAATGTTGACATTGCTTTCCGTTTTCCCTTTCTTTAATATAATGACAATAATAATAGTATAACAAAAACGGGAATATGTCCAGTCGTAAGTTATTTTCTATTTTCTCAAACTCTTACACCATAACTTTTTCTAGCTTTGATCACACGATACCAGTACCGATTCGACAGAGCCAGAGCCAATGGAAATGCCCTCTGCCTGCAAATAACCATAATTGACAATCCGATGTTTATGCTTGTTTAAATAAATGATAAAATTCTCAGCTTGAGGCTCTGACCATCCCTCAAAACAGGAGATAGCGGCATCCACTTCACCCGTCCAAAGAAAAGACTTGACCTCCTCAATTCGCTGGAATGACCCCCCAACTTTATAGAGGTTTTCAATTAAGTGATACCAGTCCAAAATTTCAATTCGCTCATGTTTCTGTCCTATCTCACGAAATAAGTTCCAGATACCATCATGTCCATCTCCCAAACAAATTAAAGGCTTAGCCAAAATTTGAGAATTAACCAAATCTAATAAAGCCGAGTTATCTTGAAAAAAGGCAGCTACCTTAGGGTAATCGCATCTTATTTGTTACAAAAAATACAGACAAAAAGAGAGAAATATAGTGTAAAAAAGAAGCAGTCATCTAAGAGAAGAAAAGGCTATTATTTAAAAAAAGTAAGTGAGTGAGGTCAAAGACAGGGTAATCGCATATTAGTAGAGTGGAATCAAAAAAGAAATCTAGCTTAAAAATAGACTATATCAAAAACTAAAAAGAGAAGAAAATCAACTTAAACTCTAAAAGATTAAGTAATTTCGCTAATTCATAATTGTTGGTGTCAATATTTTGCCAATCCTCCTATTTGGGGCTTGCTGAATAAGGATGAAATCCTTGCTATACAATACTTTCAGGCATTTTACAAACGATCAGATGCAAGGTTATGGCATTTGGAGGCTCAAAATCCATGCACTTTGCTGGAAAAATGTGAGGTAAAACTGGAAACTGAGCTCTGAAGTCACCATTTTTCGCGCCCTGTGGCATCTAGGTTCGTTTTGTGGACTTTTTTAGCAAGCCCTATTTGAAGCTAAATAGGGCTTGCTGAAAAAAGCTGAAACCTTTACGGAGAAAAATAGTAGGCGAATTAAGAACCGCTAGAATGCACGAAAATAGGGTAGAATGCCTCAAAACCATTGCATTAAGAAGAGAGAAAGCAGATGTACCGAAAGCAACAGTACTCAATTGAAACACCAGAAAACTTGAAAAATCTGTTCGGCGGGCAGTTAGACGAAGAAAATCGTTGGATAGAAATGTCAAAAATGATTCCCTGGGAAGAATATGAGGAAGAATATGCAAAAAACTTCACAGAAAAAAAAGGAGCCCCAGCCAAATCATTTAGAATGGCATTAGGAGCATTAATTATCAAAGAAATTTCAGGAAAAAGTGACAGAGAAACAGTAGAACAAATAAAAGAGAACCCTTATTTACAGTACTTTATAGGAATGGAAAGCTATAGTAGCAAAGAAGCATTTAGTGCGTCAATGATGGTTCATTTTCGTAAAAAAATAGGAATGGAATTAATAAATAAAATTAATAAAGAAATAGAAAAAAAAGCGACGGGTGTAGCGTCAGAAAAAAAAGAAAATGAAGGAAAGTTATTGTTAGATGCGACTTGTACACCAGCAGATATAAAATATCCAACGGATATAGGAATATTGAATGATGCCAGAGAAAAAACAGAAAAAATAATAGATAAGCTGTATGAAGAAATAAAAGAGAAAAGGAAAGAAAAGCCGAGGACTTATAGGGAAGTGGCAAGAAAAGAGTACTTAGCCATAGCAAAAAAACGTCGTGTGTCAAAAAAAGAAAGAAGAAAAGGAACAAAAAAACAACTAGGATATATAAAAAGAAACTTGTCTGATATAGAAAAAATGATAGAAGAGGGAGCAAAGTTAGAAAAACTAACGAAAAAAGAGCAAGAAGAGCTTGTAACGATAGGAAAAGTGTATGAGCAACAGTTAGAAATGTATGAAAAAAAGACAAATAAAGTAGAAAACAGAATTGTGAGTGTAAGCCAACCTCACGTGCGTCCAATAGTGCGTGGAAAAGCGGGAAAAGCAGTAGAGTTTGGAGCTAAAATATCGGCAAGTAATGTGAATGGCTTTGTCTTCTTAGACAAATTAAGTTGGGATAATTACAACGAATCGGGAGATTTACAAGCGCGAATAGAAGAATATAAAAGGGAAACAGGATGTTATCCGGAATCGGTTCATGTGGATAAAATCTATCGAACAAAAGCGAATCGAGCTTATTGTAAAGAAAGGGATATAAGAATGAGTGGTCCCCGATTGGGAAGACCGCCGAAAGAGGTGAGCAAAGAAAAAAAGAAAGAGGCACGCTCAGATGAAAGAGTGCGTAATGCCATTGAGGGTAAATTCGGACAGGGAAAGAGGAAATTTAGTCTTGGTCGAGTGATGGCCAAACTACCTGAGACCTCGGAAACGGTAATTGCGATGAACTTTTTGGTAATGAATCTTTCTACTCTACTTCAGAAGACAAAAAGTAAAAAGTTGTAGAGTCGTTTTTCTTGTGAAAAATGGTGTTAATTTTCCTCTCTTTTGTGAGGAGTGATTTGTGTTGACCTTTTTAGACAGAAAGGAACAATAGATTAAACAAAATCTGTATTTTGATTTGTTTCCATAAGGATAAGTTATCTATGCTTTTTCAGTCCATACTTCCCTAACCCACATTTCTTTCGTTTTTTGACTTTTTCAGCAAGCCCTAATTATACTCATGAATATCACTCCCGTGAACTAGCTGCTAAAACCTGTAGAAGAAAATTGTTGTCCATCGCCGCCAAATAACGCTTCATCTTCAAGCTTTTTTGAGATGGCTCATGTTTAAGCAAATTAATACTTAAACGACGGAGCAAGCCCAAATTATCAGCCGCATTACCTTGACGCACTCGACTCGCATCCTCATTAAAAGTGACATCTAAAACCCAATGCAGACTATTTTCAATACTCCAGTGAGAACGAATCACATGGCTATGACGTTTGACGTTCGGGAGCATCTCACTTATGCAATAAGTATTAATACTTATGGGCGGAAAAATAAGACTTTGAACTTTATCGAACTTTATCAAAAAAAGAAATGAGAGTATAATAGTCGAGACCCACTTTCCAAAATCTATCCCAATTGAGGAACAATCTCATGTTATCAGTGTTATCAGAAAATGAAAAAAGGATTCAAGAGTTATGTCAAGAGTTGGGAGAATGTCTCTATCAACAATCTCAAGTTAAAACATTTAATAATTTGGGAGAAATAGAGGAGACTGTCAGAGACTTAATGATTCAGTATGTCAACCCAGAAATAGGTATTTTTTTGTCAAAACAAGTACCGAGGAAACCACAGGTCGGATACGAACAGTAAAAAGTATTTTGGGGGAATTGCCCATTACAGAAAAACAAGCGAAGAAATTAGAACTAAAGCCTCGAACTCAGATGAGTCCAATGTTAGAGAAGAACTGTTTGGGTGTGACCTTTAGTTGATGAAGAAAAAGAAAAGTGTTAACATGAGATGAAAAGTGACAAAGAGGAAACAATGATGACAGCAAAACTAATTAATGTAGAGGGTTCAAAGATAAAAATAGAACTAACATTAGAACTAAGTCGTTCAATGTTGGATACAGAAATAAATATTCAAAAAGGCTTAAACGAAGTAGGTTGCATCGCCAGCAAAGAAGCCTTGAAATATTTAGATACAGATGGTTCACCCTTAAAAATCGGTGAAGAAATCTGGAAGAGTAAGGGAGAGCAACCGAAAGAATATCAAACACCTTATGGTGAGGTTATAGTGAATCGTCATGTATATCAGCGTTCACCTTTGAGGAAAAACGTATTGCCCCTTAGAAAGAGAAGCAAGGATAATCATAACATCAACGCCATTATTGGCAAAACAGGTATCCTCAAAAATGTCAGGGATGGCAGGCAAAGAGGTGAAAAATGATTTATTAGAAAATCATGGTAGAAAAGTAGCGCTATCCTATATCCAAAGATTGAGTGAAGCAGTAGGAAGTGTGGTACAGGCAAAAGAAGAAGCGTGGAGTTATGCCCCGCCCAAGGAGGATAGCCAAATTGCAACAGTGGGAATAGGATTAGATGGAACCTGTATGCTGATGTGTGAGGATGGCTACCGTGAAGCAATGGTGGGAACCGTTTCCCTATACGATAGTGAAGGCGAACGTCAACCTACAATCTATCTAGGTGCGGCACCAGAGTATGGAAAAAAGAGTTTTCTAGAAAGATTAGAAAGAGAAATTGAGCGAGCGAAAAACCGTTATCCAGAGGCAACATTGGTCGGGATAGCAGACGGGGCAGAATCAAATTGGAAGTTTTTAGAAAAGCAAACGGAAGAACAGATATTAGATTTCTATCATGCCTCTGGTTACTTAGGTGCCTTGGCAGAAGCGTTGCATCCGAATACCGTGTCAAAACAAAAAGAATGGTTGACTGAAAATTGTCGAGAACTCAAGCATGAAAAAGGAAAAGCAGGAGAACTGCTAAATCTGATGAAAGAAGTCAAAGAAGAAAAAAGTCATTCTAAGAATCTTACCGAGAAACTACAAGCGGCGATTACTTATTACGAGAATCATCAGCATCAAATGGATTATGCTGAATACTTAGAGAAAAAGTATCCGATTGGTTCAGGTGTTACGGAAGCAGCTTGTAAGACGTTGGTCAAACAACGATTATGTTGTTCAGGGATGCGATGGAAGGAAAAAGGAGCCAGGGCGAACGCATCTAAAAATGATACAGATACAAGAACATTATAGAGGGATGGATAAGGGAAAATAAGGGAAAGTGCATAGAAAACAAAAGCGATGAAACTCCGACCCAAATATAGACTGGTAGAACACTTTGCCGAAATAGATGACCCTCGCATCGAACGAACAAAACGGCATAAACTCATTGATATTCTAACGATTGCCATCTTAGCCGTCATTTGTGGAGCAGAAGGTTGGGTAGCCATGGAAAGTTTCGGCAAGGCTAAACATCAATGGCTAAAAAAAATTTTGGAATTGCCAAATGGCATCCCCTCCGACGATACGTTTGCGCGTGTATTTGCTAGTCTGAATCCAGAGCAATTTCAAGACTGTTTTCTGCATTGGGTCAAAAGTATAGCGGAGGTAAGTGAAGGGGAAGTGATAGCGATTGACGGCAAAACCCTTCGCCACTCCTATGATAATGCCAACGGAAAGGGCGCAATTCAGATGGTAAGTGCATGGGCAACAGCAAATCGTCTAGTACTAGGACAGTGCAAGGTGGAAAGCAAATCGTAATGAAATCACGGCGATACCCAAACTCCTGAAAATGCTAGAGGTCAAAGGTTGTATCGTAACGATTGATGCCATGGGAACTCAGACAAAGATTGCCCAACAGATAGTAGGGCGAGGGGGAGATTATGTTTTGGCATTGAAAGGCAATCAAGGTAATCTATGTGAGGATGTTGAACAATTATTTGCTCATGCTCAATCGGTTAATTTTGCGGGAATTAAGCATGATTTTCATCAAACAATAGACAAGGGACATGGACGGATTGAAATTCGCCGTTGCTGGACGATGGAACAAACAGAATTTTTGCTGGGTGCGGAGAAATGGGCAAAGTTGACGAGCATCTGTATGATTCAAGCGGAGAGACGATTGAAAGACAAAACAGAGTATGAGACTCGCTACTATATCAGTAGCCTGCCGAGTAATGCTCAAAAATTATCCCAATCTGTTCGTAGTCATTGGTTGATAGAAAACTCTTTACATTGGGTTCTAGACTTGGCCTTCAACGAGGATGCTTGTCGCATTCGTAAGGATTTTGCTCCTGAGAATTTAGCCGTCTTACGCCATATCGCTCTTAACTTGCTCACAAAGGAAAATACTCTGAAACTTGGTATCAAGAATAAACGGCTACGCGCTGGTTGGGACGAGGACTATCTCCTTAAGGTTTTACTCGGATAAGATGCGTTTGCCCTGAAAAAGGAGCAGGAATTATTTTGAGCCTACGAGCTTTGGTATTGACCAAGGAACGATGGAGTCAATTTTGGGCAAAACTTGATCAATATGGGTTCCCTGTAGAACCCTGATTACAACAGCTTTTATCAACTAAAGGTCGCACCCAACTGTTTGCTACTGAGTGGCGATGAGTCTTATGAAAAAGCAGCTAAGAAAATCCAATCATTGACGGGAATTGCTGTTTCTCACAGTACGCAACAACGCCTTGTACATCGCTATCATTTTGAAGAATTACCCTCTAACACAGAAGTCGAAGAAATTAGCATAGATGGTGGGAAGGTACGACTCAGAACTCCCAAGGGAGAACCCTTAATTTGGCGTGATTATAAAGGAGTCAGTTTTCATCAATTGGGGGTAGCTGCCTTTTTTCAAGATAACTCGGCTTTATTAGACTTGGTTAATTCTCAAATTTTGGCTAAGCCTTTAATTTGTTTGGGAGATGGACATGATGGTATCTGGAACTTATTTCGTGAGATAGGACAGAAACATGAGCGAATTGAAATTTTGGACTGGTATCACTTAATTGAAAACCTCTATAAAGTTGGGGGGTCATTCCAGCGAATTGGGGAGCATCCCAGATTTGCAATGAGTAAAAGTACTCAGGCAATAGCTTCATTGAGATAAGCACAGCGTAATCTCAATATTTGAGGAACGTTTTCTGACTTCCAACGGGTGCGACCTTTAGTTGATAAAAGCTGTTGTAATCAGGGTTCTACAGGGAACCCATATTGATCAAGTTTTGCCCAAAATTGACTCCATCGTTCCTTGGTCAATACCAAAGCTCGTAGGCTCAAAATAATTCCTGCTCCTTTTTCCTTCCATCGCATCCCTGAACAACATAATCGTTGTTTGACCAACGTCTTACAAGCTGCTTCCGTAACACCTGAACCAATCGGATACTTTTTCTCTAAGTATTCAGCATAATCCATTTGATGCTGATGATTCTCGTAATAAGTAATCGCCGCTTGTAGTTTCTCGGTAAGATTCTTAGAATGACTTTTTTCTTCTTTGACTTCTTTCATCAGATTTAGCAGTTCTCCTGCTTTTCCTTTTTCATGCTTGAGTTCTCGACAATTTTCAGTCAACCATTCTTTTTGTTTTGACACTGTATTCGGATGCAACGCTTCTGCCAAGGCACCTAAGTAACCAGAGGCATGATAGAAATCTAATATCTGTTCTTCCGTTTGCTTTTCTAAAAACTTCCAATTTGATTCTGCCCCGTCTGCTATCCCGACCAATGTTGCCTCTGGATAACGTTTTTTCGCTCGCTCAATTTCTCTTTCTAATCTTTCTAGAAAACTCTTTTTTCCATACTCTGGTGCCGCACCTAGATAGATTGTATGTTGACGTTCTCCCTCACTATCGTATAGGGAAACGGTTCCCACCATTGCTTCACGGTAGCCATCCTCACACATCAGCATACAGGTTCCATCTAATCCTATTCCCACTGTTGCAATTTGGCTATCCTCCTTGGGCGGGGCATAACTCCACGCTTCTTCTTTTGCCTGTACCACACTTCCTACTGCTTCACTCAATCTTTGGATATAGGATAGCGCTACTTTTCTACCATGATTTTCTAATAAATCATTTTTCACCTCTTTGCCTGCCATCCCTGACATTTTTGAGGATACCTGTTTTGCCAATAATGGCGTTGATGTTATGATTATCCTTGCTTCTCTTTCTAAGGGGCAATACGTTTTTCCTCAAAGGTGAACGCTGATATACATGACGATTCACTATAACCTCACCATAAGGTGTTTGATATTCTTTCGGTTGCTCTCCCTTACTCTTCCAGATTTCTTCACCGATTTTTAAGGGTGAACCATCTGTATCTAAATATTTCAAGGCTTCTTTGCTGGCGATGCAACCTACTTCGTTTAAGCCTTTTTGAATATTTATTTCTGTATTCAACATTGAACGACTGAGTTCTAATGTTAGTTCTATTTTTATCTTTGAACCCTCTACATTAATTAGTTTTGCTGTCATCATTGTTTCCTCTTTGTCACTTTTCATCTCATGTTAACACTTTTCTTTTCCTTCATCAACTAAAAGTCGCACCCCTTCCAACAAGCCCCTGCTATTTGTATTCTCTTGCCAATTTGTTTGATTTTTGACTCTACACTTCCTGAGCCAATGCAGATACCTAAGTCTTGATAGAGTCCATAATCTGGCATTCTGCTTTCATGTTTCTTCATATAATTGATGAAGTTAATTGCTTCCTTTTGTTTTGAACCGTTCAATTCTTTAATTGCTGAATCTTGCTCCCCTTGCCATAAGTACGTCTCTATTTGCCTCTTTACCTTTTTTGAAACTTTCACTTTATGGATATTTTCCACCAAGTGATACCAATCCAATACTTCCCTTCTTTCGTCTTTATCCCTTATCTTTTCTATCAGATTCCAAATCCCATCATGTCCATCTCCTAAGCAAGTTACTACTCTCGCTAATGGTTGATTATTTGTCCAAGCGATTAATTCTTCCTGCGCTTGAAAAAATGCCGCACATACCTGACCATGTAAGCTTACTGCTTTATAATTTTTCCAGATACTTTCTTCGCCTACGCTCGTTCGTATTCTTACTGTTCCGCCATCTATGCTTAGACTTTCTATTTTCCCTTTACCTTGAGCTTCTTGAAATTCATACCCTAATGCTAATCGGTGTTGACTGCTTTTTGAGATGGACATTCCCGTCGTCATCTTGATTGTTTTTTCTCCTCTCTCAAATGACTCACAGGCTACAATATTTAAGCAGCATTTTTCTAAATAAGGACTCACTTGTTTATTTTTTTCTAACCCTAGCTTTTTCGCCTGTTTTTCTGTAATTTTTACTTTTCCGATAATACTGTCCACTGTTCTTTCTCTTCCTGCTTTTGTTCCTGTTGCTGTTTCACAAAAAAAACGGCCAATAGCTGGACTTACGACCGATAATAGAGGTGATCGCCTAAAAATCACGACTCACAATACTAGCGATCACCTTTAGAAGATAAATTGTTAATGCGATCGCCTAGAAATCATGAATCACAGTAGTAGCGATCGGCTTTAGGAGTAGATTGTTGATGCGATCACTTTTCGCTGTTGAAATAGAGAATTAGGCGATCAGTTTATGGTGAAGATGATATTATTTTTCTAAAGATCGAGAGTGAATTATGACTAAAAGTAGCAGCTTTACAGCCATTATCTACAAAGAAGATGATATGTACATTGCCGAATGTCCAGAGGTGGGTACAGTCGATCAGGGGGAAACAATTGAACAGGCGATCGCGGGATTAAAAGAAGCGACTCGGCTGTATTTAGAGGAATTTCCTCTTCCAAAAACGTCACCTAGATTTGTGACCAGTATAGAGGTTAGCTATGCCTAAAATGCCACGAATTTCAGCCAAAGAAGCAATTCGTGCGTTAGAGCGCTTAGGATTTGAGCAAGTTCGTCAAACTGGTAGTCATGTTGTCATGAAAAAGGAAACCCAAGAAGGCGAGATCGGTTGTGTCGTGCCTTTACATCGAGAATTGAAGATAGGCACATTGAGTGGAGTACTCAAACAAGCGCGAATTACAGTAGAAGATTTTATCGATAATCTGTAAGTGCGATCGCCTAAAAATCACGACTCACGGTAATAGCGATCGCCTTTAGGAGATAGATATTGAAGCGATCGCACCTGAGATTGCTTTGATTGATCGGCAATTCGATTATACTTCGCAATCAGATAAAGCTTGCTGCAAAAAATGTTTGTGTAACCCGTTAAAATAGTACCAAGACTAACCAAAGAGTGATTTCCCATGATCGCAGTTAAAGGAAACTTTCCAAAACTTACCCCAGAAGAATACTTTGCTTGGGAAGAAAAGCAACTAGAAAAACACGAACTGATTAACGGTCAAGTTTACGCCATGAGCGGCGGTAGCGTTAATCATAGCCGCATTGCAATTCGATTTGCGACTATGGTTGATACCCATTTAGACGCTAGTCACTGCATAACAGGTAACTCAGACCTTAAAGTTAAAATTTTTGGCACAAATAACTACACCTATCCAGATGTCAGCGTCACCTGCGACGATCACGATAAAACTACAGACCAATACATTACATACCCTTGCCTCATCATTGAAGTTCTTTCACCTAGCACTGAAACCTATGATCGTAGTGGCAAATTTAGACTGTACCGCAAAAATCCAGTCTTACAGGATTATTTATTAGTGAGTTCCATCAGCATCGAAATAGATTTGTATCACAAAAACGAAGCAGGTGATTGGTTAATTATTAACTATCAAGCAGGTGACACCGTGGAACTCAAAAGTATTAATTTAAGCTTTCCCATTGAGCAAATCTATCGCAACCTCGATCTTACACCAGAGACTGAATCAACCCAATTATCCTAAACCTCATTCCCAAGTCGAAATTAAAAAACTATCGCCTCTAGCGATCGCCTTTAGGAGACAGATTGCTGATGCGATCGCCTAGAAATCCTGATTCACGGTAATAGCGATCGCCTGATTTGGTGAGGGTGTGAGGAGTTGGGGATTAATGTGCCGTTATAATTTAGGCAATAGAAAATAATATTTTGCTAAACTTATCAATAACACTTAAGGAAATTGACACTTATGCTAACTTTGCAAATTGCAAAAGATCAGACTTTTACTTTGATCGATCAACTTTCACTTAACGAGCAGCAAGAAGTCTTACAATATTTAGTCGAAAAAAACCGTGAAAATCTTGATGATCCCCCCGATCATATTGTTATCGAGGGTATTAAACAAGGACTCAAAGAGGCGATTAGTGGTCAAACTATTCCTCTATCTCAGATGTGGGAGGGGATTGATGTCGAGTAATTCTATCGAAATTTTTCTGACTTCCCGTTTTAAAAAAATCTTAGTCAATTAGCTAAACGTTATAGTTCAATTTGTAAGGATTTAGAATCTCTAGTTGAGCAGCTAAAATCAGGAGAAGTTTTAGTCGATCAAATTTCTGATTTGAATAATCAAGTATTTAAGGTTCATCTCAAAAATAGCAATATTCAAAAGGGAAAAAAGCGCAGGTTATCGGGTTATTTATTATGTGAAAACTGAAACCAGTGTGGTTTGAGAACGGGAGCATCGGTTTTATTTGATTTTAGATGATTGGATTTATGGTTTGATGAAGCGATCGCGGGTAGATAACTAGGATGGTCTTCCATCATAACTTTGGATTGGGCTATGGTCTGCTGCTGTGTCGCCCATTTTGCGGTTGAGAAATGAATATCAGTGATCGCTAAACTGCGATCGCCACCTGACAATGTATTAATTTTAGCTAAGATTCGCACACGCTCAAAAGCAAGCGCCTGTGACCAAACCGAACTAGATACGGCAACCTGCAAGTTTTTTTGATAAACTCCCATCGGACAAGTTTGTTTAGCAACCAAATCACCGACAATATCTGACCATTTTTCGAGAATGAACAAATATTGTCGGCGCTGTTGCCAGCTATTGGGCGATTGAATGTCATGCAGAATGTTTGGTAAACCAGTTAAGGACATGAATCAACCAGTTCCACTTCCAGAAAGTCTTACAAACCTAGCTGAGCTAAAATATCATTGGCATGGGTGGCTGTGTTGACTGAAGCATCTACATGGATAATTTTTCCAGCGCCATCAATGACATAGGTGACGCGCTTGGCATAACCACCACCATCAACATCGTAAGCTCTGATTAGTTGCTGGTCGATATCAGCTAAAAGAGGGAAATTGAGATTGTATTTGTGAGTAAATGCTTGATGAGAAGCTTCATCATCAGCGCTGACTCCCAAAACTATCACCTCCTTAGATGTATAAGTGTCTGCGGCATCACGGAAGCTACAGGCTTCTTTTGTGCAACCAGGGGTATCGTCTTTAGGATAAAAGTACAATACTACGGTTTGACCAGCGAAATCAGATAAAGATACTTCATTACCATTGGTATCATTGACTGTAAATGCTGGAGCGTCTGTACCTACTGCTAAAGTCATAATTAGTCTTTTTGATGGTTGTTTTATTTGTTTGTAATGCTTGGATTTTACCACAGCTTGCGTTTTAGTTGGAAAGCTATGCGATTAGTTTCTTCGCAGCTTCCACTTGAACTTTGACCTGTTCAATACCCGTACCACCATAGTTATTGCGAACCTTGACCACCTGCGCGGGGGCGATCGCCTAAAAATCACGACTTACAGTCATAGCAATCACCTTCAGGAGATAGATCGTTGATGTGATCGCCTTAAAATCATGACTCATAGTAATAGCGATCAAGATAGATGTTGAAGTGATCGCAAGGCTAAAATGAGAGAGCGATCTGTGTTTACTTGCTACTACAGAAAAATAGAAATGCGATCGCCTTTTCAAACCATGACCGATTTTTCTAACTCAGCAATACGAGCCTGTAACGGTGCAATCATGGCCGCAACTTCTGCTTCAGAATAGCGAATCGGAATATGTTGGGGACAATTTTCACTAATCGCTTCAACTTGAAATAAAATCGCCCTTTCTATCGGTGCAGAATAATCTTTCACCCGCAATTTTTCCAGTAGTTCAGATTCGCCTTCAATGTAACTAGCTCGACCCCAAATTTTAATGCGTTTACGGTGACGATAATCCATCAAAAATAAAAAAGCTTTGTCATTGCCCGACAGATTACCAACGGTGATGTACTGCACATTGCCAGAGAAATCCGCAAAGCCCAGGGTCTTTTCATCCAAAACTTTGAGAAAACCTGGAGGGCCACCCCGAAATTGAATATAGGGATAGCCGTTAGAACCCACCGTTCCCAGATAAAAACCGTCTAATTGGGCAATAAAATCGGCAATTTTGGGCGTAATGGTATCGTTACTGTCACCATTGGCAATATAGCGTTCATAGGTTTGCCGTGAACCCCGATCGCTTTGGGCGGCTTGGACTTCGGGGGTAAAAGCAATCTCACCAAATTTTCGGGGCATAATCTTCTCCTAGACCACAACTAATTCTTTGATACCAATCATGCCGACAAACCCAGGCAACTTTTTCACCCGTTCAATCCAGGCTAAAACCTGGGGATAGGGACTGAGATCAATCTGCCCATCACCCGCTAAAGCAACATAGGGAAACACCGCTACATCGGCGATCGTGGGTCGTCCCAATTCTAACCAAGTCCGTTCCGTTAAATGCTGATCCAATTGGGACAAAATAAATTCGGCTTTTTGATTGGCTCGTTCCAAATTAATACTGGTCGCGTTGAATAAATGGTATAACCGTGCCGACTCTGGCCCCTGACGAATTTCTCCCGCCGCCGTCGAAAGCCAACGCACCACTTGGGCTAGGGGTAAGGGTTCTAAGGGCAACCAGCGATCGCCGCCGTACTGTCGCGCTAGATAGACCAAAATTGCCTGGGCATCGGCCAAAACTGTATCACCATCCACCAATACGGGAAGCTGCCCAAAGGGATTCAATGCCAGAAATTCAGGCTGCTTGTGCGCTCCGACCATTAAATCCACTTTAATCCATTCGTAATCCAATGCCAGCAAGGATAACAGCAGTTTGACTTTGTAACTGTTTCCCGATAATTCGTGACCGTAAAGCTTAATCATGGGTTTTTCTCTCAAAAAAAGTGAACCGTTCGTTCGGTATAGAGTCAATTTAACCGAACGTTTGGTATGATGTCAAGGGGGAAACCCAAAAATGTTTTAGGAGATGGGAAAAATGCCGAAGGAAAATTATCTGCCTTGTTTGCTGCAATTGTTTCGTCAGTACGGTTATGACGGTGCGACCCTATCGAAAATTGCGGAGGCGACGGGTTTGGGGAAGGCTAGTCTTTATCATCATTTTCCAGGCGGTAAGGAGGAGATGATGATTTCGGTGTTGGCCTATGTGGAAGGTTGGTTAGGAAAAAATCTGTTGCCGAGTCTTCAGGGGGATGGAAATGCCCAGGTTAAATTGCAGCGTATGGGCGATCGCCTGTTGGAACTTTATGAGGGGGGAGAACAACCTTGTTTATTTGCGATTTTGTTGTCGGGTTCTGCCCGTGATACCTTTCATGCTCAGGTTCAACGGTTATTTGAAACTTGGATAGCGGCGATAGCGGCGGTTTTAATGGCAGAGGGAATGGAGGCAAATGTGGCGAAACAGCAAGCTGAAAAAGCGGTTATTTTGGTGCAAGGTTCTTTGATTTTGTCTCAGGGTTTAAATGATGTTAAGATTTTTAAACGGATTGTTGGCGATCTTTCCATAGAATTACTTTTGAGCTAAAACTATCATCAACAATAGGCAATCGTCCCTTACCACAAAGCAAAAGGTGATCGCCAAGCTAATTTTGGAGGGTTCACTTTGGATTGACATTCATTCCGATGATAAGTCGTTAGCTTAACTTAGTGATTCGAGTCACTGAAAAAGCAATTAATCGTCAAAACTACTTTAGGGGCTTGTTTTCCGTGATGACGGTTGCTATGATTAAAAGAAACGACAATTCCACTGGTGCAGAGATGTCTCATTATTTTGTCTTTTCTTTTTAATTTCAAATTTACTATTTTTATTAATTAGCTAACGAGAATCAAGGGGGCTTTTGTGCTAAATTCTTTTCACATAAGTGATTTTAGACTCTTTCAGTTTCTTCAAGTTGAAAGATTGAATCGTGTCAACTTAATTACAGGGATGAATAATTCTGGCAAGAGTACATTTCTCGAAGCAATAGAACTCTATGCTAGTAATGCGTCTCCTGTAGTTCTTCTCGATCTTGTTGAGTCTAGACAAGAGACTTGGTTTAGTGAAGCTCAACCACGATCTCAAAATTTTACTGGTAACTCAGTTCGCCATCTCTTCTACGGACACAAGTTGCCTCAAGTTGGAGAGCGAGGTATTTTTCTTGGTCAAATATCCTCAAATACAAGGCTTCATATTAGTGTTGCAGCTTATCAAAATAAAAATGATGAAGAAGGTACTATAAGAAGAATCCGTATTTCTGATTTTCAGTCAGATATCGTTGATGAGGAGCTATCTAACATTGAAGTTTTTCTTATTGCAGAAGAAGGTGAAAAAACTAGAAGAATTTTTGGGTTAGATAGAGATATAAGGGACATTCGGCGTTACAGTTCTAGACGGCTATATGAAAGGCATGAATCTGAGTTTACATCCACATGGCAGATTGTTTCAACAGAGAATATGCCTAATCGAAAACTAGCTGCACTTTGGGATTTAACAGGTCTAACTAATTTAGAGTCCGAGGTGATTTCTGCACTTAAATTGATTGATAATCGAGTTTCAGGTGTTGCCTTTGTAGAAGATATTAGTCGAAGGAGTTCAGATGAAAATCGTATTCCATTAGTAAAACTTGAAGGGATAGATGAACCATTACCTCTCAAAAGTATGGGAGATGGTATGACTCGTTTATTCCATATCATTGTTGCTCTTGTGAATGCTCAAAATGGTTTTCTTTTAATTGATGAATTTGAAAATGGTTTGCACTGGAGCGTACAACCTAGAGTTTGGAATATCATTTTTCAGCTATCGGAGAAACTTAATGTTCAAGTTTTTGCTACAACCCATAGCCGTGATTGTATAAAGGGGTTTGACAGTAATTGGAATCAATATCCTGAACTTGGTGCATTCTTTCGTCTTGATATGAAAGATAAGCTTATCAGAGCAACAGAATATACCTCTGAAACGCTTACTGATTCTATTGATATGGATGTTGAGGTTCGATAAATATGAGCAAGATTTGTCAACAAGATACGGATAAAATATTGCTTGTCGAAGGAATTGATGACTGCCATGTTGTGATGAATTTATGCGTCGCTCACCAGGTTCCTAAAACTTTTGGCATATATGAATGTGGTGGCAAAGATCAAGTGTTGAAACGCCTGAGTTCTTTAATCGTCAGTTCTAAGGCTCCTCAAGTTATAGGTGTTATGCTTGACGCGGATCAATCTTCCCTTAGTAGATGGCAAAGCATACAAGATAAATTAACCAATAACAATCATAATTATGTGATGCCGAAAATTCCTAACATTGACGGAACAATAATTGAAAAAATTGAAGGGAAACCAAAGCTGGGATTTTGGTTAATGCCAAATAATCAAGATTCTGGAATACTAGAGGATTTCTGTGCAAAACTTGCAGAACCAAATTCGCTAAAATTTGCTGAAACCTGTGTTAAACAAGCGAGTGAAAGTAATGTGACAACATTTAAAGAGGTAGATTATAGTAAAGCAGTTATTCATACCTATCTCTCTTGGCATGACGAACCTGGCTATCCACTCGGAAAAGCGATCACAAGTCAAGCCCTTCGTCCTCAGACGGAGGTCGCATTCAAATTTACGGAATGGCTAAAACACCTGTTCACATGAAATTACCAAATTAACAACTGATAGTGCGATCGCCGCTTCGTAGGCTAAGTTAACAACTGGAAAGTCAGACTGCACTTTAAACTGTAACTGTGGATGCGATCCCTAAAGAGGTATGGGTTTTGAGTTAGAGGCGATTGTCCCTTAACTTGAATTAAAAAAGCGATCACTATTAATAAACTCCAGAAAAAAACAAAAAATTTTAGATGGAAACCTGATCAGGGATTACTGTAATCTTCATTCCAACTGTTTTGAGTATTTTCTCAATGGTTGATAAATGGGGATTACCTTTTTCAGAAAGCGTTTTATAGAGACTTTCTCTTCCTAATCCAGTTTCTTCAGCGACTTTTGTTAAGCCTTTTTGATGTTGTACAATTTGTCTAAGAGCAATTAGAAAAAGCGGAATCCCCCCTTCCTCTAAAGCATCTTGGAGATAATCAGAAGCAAATTCAGGGTTATTAAGTTCTTTGACAATAAAATCATCAAAGTTTCTCAAAGTCGTCATTTTTAATCTCCTGCCAAAGTAGTTGAGATTGGGTAATATCTTTTGATTGAGAACTTTTGTCTCCACCGACAAGAAGAATAACAAAAAGCTCTCCCTTTTTTGCAAAATAGACTCGGTAGCCTGGCCCAAAATGAATTCTCAATTCATAAATTTCTTTACCAACTGATTTGTAATCGCCAAAGTTACCTAGGGCTTGCTGAAAAAGTCCACAAAACGAACCTAGATGCCACAGGGTGCGAAAAATGGTGACTTCAGAGATCCGTTTCCAATTTTACCCCACAATTTTCCAGCAAAGTGCATGGATTTTGAGCTTCCAAATGTCATAACCTTGCACCTGATCGTTTCCAAAATACCTGAAAGTACTTTCTAGCAAGGCTTTCATACTTATTCAGCAAGCCCTACCTAATTTTAATCTTTGAATGCGTAGAGTGATTTTTCTACGACTACGAATATCCACAATGCCACGCAACCATTTTTCAAATTTGTCGGTTGTGATAATTTGAATTTCTTGCATAGCGATTGTTTTTCCTAATCACCTTAAGTGGTGCTTTGTTCATTGTATCTCAAAGGATACAAAATCGCAAGACTAAAATGAGAGAGCGATCTGTGTTTACTTGCTACTACAGCAAAATAGAAATGCGATCTCCTAAATTTGAGTAAATAATTTATTAATCATAATAATTACTTCTGCTAGTGTCTCACTAGGAATTTTACAAACAAACTCAGCTTCTCTCGTTCGGTAATCCAGAGATTTTACTTGATCGGCTAAAACAACACCTGAAATTGTTAAACCGTCAGGAATCTTGACTTCAAAGGGATAATTCTTAACTTTTGTGGTGATAGGACAGACAACAATTAGTCCGACTTTGTGATTATAGATATTAGGAGAAATCACTAAGGCTGGCCTTCTCCCCATTTGTTCACGTCCAGACTGAGGATTAAAATTAATCCAGATAATGTCTCCTTTTTTAGGAATGTAAGCTTTAGGCATCTTCTTAGAAAATTTCGGCTCCAACAAGTTCCCCTATTTCTATAATTTCAGGTAGAGCTTCAGGAAAATTTATTGTGAGAAGCTCATTTAAGTCTTTCGCTTTTTGAGTTGAATTTAAGATGTTATTGGTAATCATTTGAATCACCAATTCATTGATTGGCTCTTCGGTTAATTCAGATAGTTTCTCTAGTTTATGAAATAATGATTCAGAAATTTCTAGGGTTAATTGTCGAGTTTTCATCGGCTTACCTAACATTGACTAGCTATAATTAGGGTCTGCTGAAAAAGTCCACAAAACGAACCTAGATGCCACAGGAGGCGAAAAATGGTGACTTCAGAGAGTAGTTTCCAATTTCAACCCCCAGTTTTCCAACGACGTGCATGGGCTTTGAGCCTCCAAAGGCCATAACCTTGCACCTAATCGTTTTTAAAATGCTTGAAAGCATTATCTGGCAAGGGTTCTATACTTATTCAGCAAGCCCTAATTATAAAAGGCGAATATTTTACGCCCATTATAACAGATTTTTAATAGTTACTGGCTCAATTATACGATCAGGCAGTGCCGCCACGCGATCGCCGCTTCGTAGGCTGGTTTGACAACAGGAAACCCAGAATCACTTTTCTCTATTAGCACGAACTAGAAACTAGACTGCACTTTAAGCTGTAACTGTGGATGCGATCACTAAAATGAGAGAGTGATCAGGATATGGGTTTTGAGTTAGAGGCGATCATCCCTTAACTTTAATCTCTATCGGGTAAATTCCCCGCTGCTCGCAGCGAAAAAATTAAAGTTGCAATGAAAACCGTCGGTTTGCGAGCAAAACATTTTCCATACCCCGTCCGCTTGCGGCGGGGAAATTTTGATTTAAAAAAGTGATCGCCATTAACAAACTTCAGAAAAAACGAATTTTTTTAGATAGAAACATGATCAGAGATTACTGTAATCTTCATTCCAACTGTTTTGAGTATTTTCTCAATTGTTGATAAATGGGGATTACCTTGTTCAGAAAGCGTTTTATAGAGACTTTCTCGTCCTAATCCAGTTTCTTCAGCGACTTTTGTTAAGCCTTTTTGATGTTGTACAATTTGTCTGAGAGCAATTAGAAAAAGCGGAATACCCCCTTCTTCTAAAGCATCTTGGAGATAATCAGAAGCAAATTCAGGATTATGAAGTTCCTCTACAATAAAATCATCAAAGTTTCTCAAAGTCGTCATTTTTAATCTCCTGCCAAAGTACTTGAGATTGGGTAATATCTTTTGATTGAGAACTTTTTTCTCCACCGACAAGAAGAATAACAAAAAGATCTCCTTTTTTTGCAAAATAGACTCGGTAGCCTGGCCCGAAATGAATTCTCAATTCATAAATTTCTTTACCAACTGATTTGTAATCGCCAAATTTACCTAATTTTAATCGTTGAATGCGTAGAGTGATTTTTCTACGACTACGAATATCCACAATGCCACGCAACCATTTTTCAAATTCGTCGGTTGTGATAATTTGAATTTCTTGCATAGCGATTGTTTTTCCTAATCACCTTAAGTGGTGCTTTGTCCATTGTATCTCAAGGGATACAAAACAACAAGGCTAAAATGAGAGAGCGATCAGGGTATAACAAATCATTGAATGAGAGGCGATCGCAAGGTTAAAATGAGAGGGCGATCAGGGTATAACAAATCATTGAATGAGAGGCGATCACCAGTATCTTTATTAAAGCCATCTAGAAAATGAGATAGGATCAAGACATCCCTGTAAACTATCAACAATTTATGAAATCCATTAAAATCGTTGTAGAAAAGCATCATGATGGCTATATTGCCTATCCATTGGGAATTCAAGGCGTAGTAGTTGGTGAAGGTGATACCTATGAAGATGCGCTTAATGATGTGCGGTCGGCGATCGCTTTTCATATTGAAACCTTTGGAGAATCAGTTCTCGAAGCCGACTCATCGGTCTTAGAAGCTTTCGTCGTAGAGGCAATCGTCTAATGGCAAAATTTCCCGTTGATGCCCCTAAAGCCAAAGTTATCAAAGTCCTTGAACAATTTGGATTTTCAATCGTTAGGGAAAAAGAGCATATTTCTATGGTTAGAAAAAATTTGGATAGAACAACAACACCTTTAACGCTACCGAATCATAAGCAAATTAAAAGCTCTACATTAAGGAGTATTTGCACTCAAGCGGGTATCTCACGAGATGATTTTATTACTGTATATGAAAAGGCTTAAGACAAAATTTTTTAAAGGCGATCGCGTTTTGTAGGGATGAAGTGCAATCACATACTTCCGCGATTTGGGTTAACAACAGGAAACCCAGAATTACTTTTCTCTGGTAGTATTAACGAACCCAGATTGCACTTTAATCTGCAACCGTAGATGCAAGGCTAAAATGAGAGAGCGATTCGGACTATAACAAATCATTGAGTTAGAGGCGATCACAAGGTTAAAATGACAGAGCGATCGGTGTTTACTTACTACTACAGCCAAATAGAAATGCGATCAGGGTATGGGTTTTGAATTAGAGGCGATCTCCGATCTTGTAGAAATGTAACGCGCCTTTTTTCGTCCTCTGAATGATAGAGTTAGGGCTTACCGATAGTCACTTTTCAGTTCCAAATGCCATTACCTCAAGTCGTTATTGACACCAATGTCATTGTTGCGGGATTGATGTCTAGGCGTGGTAGCGCATTCAAATTACTAACACTAATTGATACTGGACAATTTGATATACATTTGTCAGTACCTCTCGTCCTCGAATATACAGAAGTTTTACTACGGGAATTACCAAACCTTTACTTGAGTCGAGAAGAAGTAGATGACCTAATTGATTTCTACTGTGCAGTAGGAGTACCGCATAAAATTTTCTTTCTTTGGCGACCATTCCTACACGATCCCAAAGATGAAATGGTATTAGAGCTTGCCGTCAAAGCAGGATGCGAGAGTATAATTACATATAACACTCGTGACTTTGCTGGCGTAGAGCAGTTTGGGTTAAATTTGCTAGAGCCTTCAGAGTTTTTACGCTTAATAGGAAAGTTGCCATGAGTATCGTTCAAGTTCAAATTCCTGACTCATTACAAAAAAGCTTGTATGACCTTGCCAGTCGTGATGGCATTTCTATCGATCAATTTATATCTACTGCGATCGCGGAAAAGCTATCAGCTTTGATGACAGAGAATTACCTCAAAGAAAGAGCTAAAAGAGGTAGTTGCTCAAAATATGAAGCAATTTTAGCAAAAGTTTCCGATGTGGAACCAGAACCATATGATGTACTCCCGACTGGCTAACTAGACTGGTTATACCAAACCGATACGCCCGTTAAAGTTGTCTGTTTCTAGTCGAGATTGTGCCATCAGGCTAAAATGAGGGAGCAATCAGGGTAAGTGATCATGCAAAATTAATTACATACTCAGTCCCGAAGCCTTCAAGCACTTTTGTGAGGTAATTGCGTAAACTCTTTTTGCTTTCATACGCACTTACTTCTACCCATTCATATTTTATGAATTTCCATAGTATTTCAATTAAATTTAACTTTGGTGAATAAGCTGGCAACCAAAATATTTCTAGATTTTTCTCTTTCCACTCTTCTATTTTTTCCATTACTTTGTCACTTGTGTGTATTGTTGCTTGATCCATCAACAATACTGTTTTCTTTTCACTAAATTTATCAATAAAACTAATTATCATTTCACTGTTAATATTTTTTTCATGCTGCTCATAATATAACTCATTTCTTACGTTCATTACACCTATTACATTAATTCTTTTTCCTTCTACATCTTTTAATATTACTGGCTCATCTTTTTCTTGCCACCCATAAGGAATACAGGCTCTCATTCCCCAGCCTGCTTCATCAAAGTATCTCAGATCAATTTCTCCTTTTTCATCTTGTTCTTTTAGCTCTTTTATTTTAGGTAATTTCACCTCTAACTCCCATGCCGCAGCACTTTTGCTCAGACCCCTCTTCATTCTTTTCCATCTCATATCAAACTTTTTTATAGTTCTTTTAATTCTTTTAATTGTATCTTTACTGATTTTATAGTCCCATTCTTTCTCTATTTTAATTTGGACATTCTTTAGATTTTTAGGATCCTCTTTTACCCACTCTTTTACTTGTTTTTCTTGTTCTTTTGTTAACTTTGGCTTTCTGCCTCGACCCGCACGATCATACAGCCCTAACAATTTATTTTCTTCCCAAGAACTAAACCAATTGTAAATTGTCTTTCTTGTTACTTCAAATATTTTCATTAGCTCTTTTATTGGCGTTCCTTTTAAGCTCAATAGAAGGCACTTTGCACGTTGTCTTGTTTGATGATGCTTACTTTGCTTGTAAATGCGTTCTAGCATTTTCTTTGTGTCCCAACTTAAATCACAAATAAACTTCATAGTCATCTCCTTTTTGATTTTTTATATGGTATCATTACTTTTGATTTAGGCCATTATAGCACTTGTCTGTATAGGTAATTAATTTTGCATGACTACTTATAACAAATCATTGAATTAGATGCGATCGCAAAGCTAAAATAAAAGGGTGATCTGTGTTTACTTACTACTACAGCCAAATAGAAATGCGATCAGGGTATGGGTTTTGAATTAGAGGCGATCGCAAAGCTGAAATGAGAGAGAGAGCAGTGGGTGATTGAGAACTTAATCTGAATGGGTGTAACCTTTAGTTGATGAAGGAAAAGAAAAGTGTTAACATGAGATGAAAAGTGAAAAAGAGGAAACAATGATGACAGCAAAACTAATTAATGTAGAGGGTTCAAAGATAAAAATAGAACTAACATTAGAACTCAGTCGTTGGAACTGGTATCGTCTGATCAAAGTTGGAAAAAGTTATGGTGTAAGGCTTTGAGAAAATAGAAAAATAGTTTAAGACTAGACATCGGCCCGTTTTTATTATACTATTATTATTGTCATTATATCAAAGAAGAAGGAAACAGAAAACAATGTCAATATTAAAGAAAAGCTCTATGAAAATCCTGAATGATGTTGGCTTGTGCCAAGAGAAAGAGGATGCCTTATTCAAGAAAAACTGTCCTCATTGCTATAGTGAAAACGTAAAAATACATTCTCATTATCAAACGAAAGGTAACGGGGAACGTAAAATGTTCATTTGTCAAGAATGTAGTTCTTGTTTTGCTGAGACTTATGGTAGCGTAATCGCTGGCTTAGAAACCCCATTAAGTGAAATTGTAAAAGTATTAAAAGCCAGAATGGAAGGAATAGGATTAAATGCAGCAGCCCGAGCATTCGGCTACGCGAAAACAACAATATTGAATTGGGAAAAGAAATTATCAGGATTACAAGAGACATTATTTTTATACGCCTTAGTGAATGAATTTGTTAAATTAGTAATAGAAGGGGATGAACTATACACAAAAGTTGGAAAAAATAAAGAAGCAAGTGCCTCTGAGGGGTGGACAATCGTTCTCATGGACAGGGCAAGCCGCTTTATTTGGCATTTAAAATGTGGTCGAAAAGAGCAGAAATTATTTCTAGAAGCAATGATGACGGTAGCGGAATTATTTGAAAGGAGTGCAGAATCTCTCCAGTTATTTACAGATGGAGAAAAGCGATATAGTCAACTGCTATTTAATATTTGTCACGAAGTATTAAGGACTGGAAAGCGAGGTCGTCCCACCAAAGTATTACCGAAGGGTCTTGTAGTAAGACTAAAAAATAAGAGTAGTAAACGTCGAGATTCTGAGGGTAAACTAAAGAAAGTAGAAACTCCGAAACCAGAACATCCAGAGACAACAGAAAAACCAGAAGAAAAGGACGTCCATGCCAACCACGTTGAGGCATTTAATAGTGCTATCCGACGCTATTTAGCCGCCTTTCGTCGTCGTACAAATACTTATGCTAAATCTGTTGTGGGATTACAGCGAGTCCTAGATATTTTCTGGATGGTTCATAACTTTGTTCGCAGCCATTTTACGACGAAAAAAGTTCCTGCTGTAGCTCTCGGTATAATTGAAAAAGGGTTAACTTGGGAGGACTTACTCCAAATTCGCCTGATTTCTTGAACCTCTCGTATTGCAACGTTTGTAGCTTCTAGCTAGACGATACCAGTGCCCGTGTCCCTCTGACTCTGAAAGAAGCCACTGAGACTTTGGCAAATATATCAGAAGACCAATGGCAGCAGGGTGAACAGGACGGTTATCGTTGGCAAGTGAGAGAACACCAGAAAAAAGATGATCCAATGATTATAGCGGTTTGGCAAAGATTTCCACAAACCATTTTTTGAGGCTAGGAAGGCGATTAATCCGTGCTTCAACCTTTTCCATCCCAGCCTTGCTCAGCTTCACTCCTGTCTCATAAACTTTTTCTATCAGTTTCACTACAGGATTTTGACCCCTGAATGTTAGCGTTTTAGCAAAATTAAGCACGGTTTCAACCGTATCCAGTAAACTCCCATTCCAATGTTTTTCTAACCAACCAAAACAACGCTCTATCGGATTATACTTGCTGTGATACGGCGGATAATAAGCCAATTGTATATCTAGCTTTGACGATTCTGTAAAATCAATCATACGCCGCATGAATTGACTACGACGCGAATGATTTTCAGGTCCATTATCCTGATTTATCACCAATTTCTCAATATGACTAAAGCGATGCTTTACACTTTCCCACCAACTTTCTAATATGTCACCAATGCAATCTGCTGTTAATTTGGACGACACAAAAAATAAAGATAATTCATTCTGTTCAGGTAGAAAAATTCCGTAAGGAATTAGAGTAACTTCTGCTCCAAAGTTATGGTAAGAATGCCTCTGTTTTTACCCGCGTTTTTCCACCCCTGTCAAATTCTCCCACTTTGACCCCTACCTTGCCATCTAGCGATATACGCAATGTCTTTGGGTCTTCATCTGCGGGAGCATCTCACCTTTGCAATAAGTAGAAATACTTAACGAGGTAAATGAAAGAGTCAAAAAAGGTAATCATTTAAATAGGAACAGCGATGACGAAGGACTTGTGGTACATTGTCAGAATTCCAACTCGCACCAGTAATTTTAAGACGATGACCAATTTGTTTAACTTGAGATTCGACAGAGCCAGAGCCAATAGAAATGCCCTCTGCCTGCAAATAACCATAATTGACAATCCGATGTTTATGCTTGTTTAAATAAATGATAAAATTCTCAGCTTGAGGCTCTGACCATCCCTCAAAACAGGAGATAGCGGCATCCACTTCACCCGTCCAAAGAAAAGACTTGACCTCCTCAATTCGCGGGAGCATCCCAAATTTGCAGTAAGTATAAATGCTTAGTTACAAAGAAGGGAAAAGGGGATAATCTAAAAAGTTATAAAAATTGGAGTACAAAAAATGAACGTTGAAGATAAGCAAAAATTAGACGACCATCTCAAAGCTATCGCAGAAATCATGGTCAGAAATACGCAAAAAGAAGACTTGAAAAGCTTTGAAAGTATAGAACTAGCGGTACGAGAGCAAATGTTGACGGTAACCGTTCAGGGGGTAATCAAGAAAATGAGCTACATGGAATTGGATGGAATCACTATGAACAAGCAGTTGTAATTGATTTCATTGCCAATAATTCTGAGTAGCCAAAGTCCTATATCAAGTTGCGAATCGCCTTTTAGACTTCTTGGGCGCGCTCATCCCATTGCATTAAGCTCATCTATCCCTTGCTATACAAAGGTTTTGATCATTTTGGCAAATGCGCTATCCCCCTGAACGGTTACCTATTATCTAGGGCTTGCTGAAAAAGTCAAAAAACGAAAGAAATGTGGGTTAGGGAAGTATGGACTGAAAAAGCATAGATAACTTATCCTTATGGAAACAAATCAAAATACAGATTTTGTTTAATCTATTGTTCCTTTCTGTCTAAAAAGGTCAACACAAATCACTCCTCACAAAAGAGAGGAAAATTAACACCATTTTTCACAAGAAAAACGACTCTACAACTTTTTACTTTTTGTCTTCTGAAGTAGAGTAGAAAGATTCATTACCAAAAAGTTCATCGCAATTACCGTTTCCGAGGTCTCAGGTAGTTTGGCCATCACTCGACCAAGACTAAATTTCCTCTTTCCCTGTCCGAATTTACCCTCAATGGCATTACGCACTCTTTCATCTGAGCGTGCCTCTTTCTTTTTTTCTTTGCTCACCTCTTTCGGCGGTCTTCCCAATCGGGGACCACTCATTCTTATATCCCTTTCTTTACAATAAGCTCGATTCGCTTTTGTTCGATAGATTTTATCCACATGAACCGATTCCGGATAACATCCTGTTTCCCTTTTATATTCTTCTATTCGCGCTTGTAAATCTCCCGATTCGTTGTAATTATCCCAACTTAATTTGTCTAAGAAGACAAAGCCATTCACATTACTTGCCGATATTTTAGCTCCAAACTCTACTGCTTTTCCCGCTTTTCCACGCACTATTGGACGCACGTGAGGTTGGCTTACACTCACAATTCTGTTTTCTACTTTATTTGTCTTTTTTTCATACATTTCTAACTGTTGCTCATACACTTTTCCTATCGTTACAAGCTCTTCTTGCTCTTTTTTCGTTAGTTTTTCTAACTTTGCTCCCTCTTCTATCATTTTTTCTATATGAGACAAGTTTCTTTTTATATATCCTAGTTGTTTTTTTGTTCCTTTTCTTCTTTCTTTTTTTGACACACGACGTTTTTTTGCTATGGCTAAGTACTCTTTTCTTGCCACTTCCCTATAAGTCCTCGGCTTTTCTTTCCTTTTCTCTTTTATTTCTTCATACAGCTTATCTATTATTTTTTCTGTTTTTTCTCTGGCATCATTCAATATTCCTATATCCGTTGGATATTTTATATCTGCTGGTGTACAAGTCGCATCTAACAATAACTTTCCTTCATTTTCTTTTTTTCTGACGCTACACCCGTCGCTTTTTTTTCTATTTCTTTATTAATTTTATTTATTAATTAATTCCATTCCTATTTTTTTACGAAAATGAACCATCATTGACGCATTAAATGCTTCTTTGCTACTATAGCTTTCCATTTCTATAAAGTACTGTAAATAAGGGTTCTCTTTTATTTGTTCTACTGTTTCTCTGTCACTTTTTCCTGAAATTTCTTTGATAATTAATGCTCCTAATGCCATTCTAAATGATTTGGCTGGGGCTCCTTTTTTTTCTGTGAAGTTTTTTGCATATTCTTCCTCATATTCTTCCCAAAGAATCATTTTTGACATTTCTATCCAACGATTTTCTTCGTCTAACTGCCCGCCGAACAGATTTTTCAAGTTTTCTGGTGTTTCAATTGAGTACTGTTGCTTTCGGTACATCTGCTTTCTCTCTTCTTAATGCAATGGTTTTGAGGCATTCTACCCTATTTTCGTGCATTCTAGCGGTTCTTAATTCGCCTACTATTTTTCTCCGTAAAGGTTTCAGCTTTTTTCAGCAAGCCCTATCTATCTACTAAAAGACTTGCAGTTGCGATCCATCTAGCAGGGCTAGACAGGATTATGGAAATAATCCCAATCGAATCCATAGCTTTCGAGCAGCCACTTGAGCAGGACTATTCATTCCTAAATTTTCAACAGTGACTTTTCCAGTAGCAGTAATTCCTATAATTATGCCAGTTTCCATATCGATTTGAAAATGTTCGCCCCACAGATTTTGTCGTGGATGGAAAAATTGAACCTCATTGTTTAAATCAGGATCGATACCACTGATACGAGCTCCTTTACGAAGATTACAAGACCGACAGGCAAGAGCTAAATTTGATTCTTCATTTGTACCTTGTCGAAAGGTAGGGATGACATGCTCAACCTCAAAAGGAAAATTAAAAACCAATTCTGGAGCATGGCAGTATTCACAACGATGATTAGCACGTTCAGCGATCGCACTGTAATAGGGATTCATAGACTTAGTTACTGCATTAAGGCAGTTGTTCGTGCAGTTGCTGCTCTTAGTTCAGCTTCAACTAAATTATCTAGCTCCGCTTGTTGCTCCAATAGTAATGTTTCTCCGCGATCGCGTGCTACTCGCCATAAATCCATCAACTCCGACAGCCGATTTTGTTGATCGGCACTAAAAAATGGGTCAGGATGAAAACTTTGGATGACGAGTAACGCTGTAAATTCAGCTTCACCTAGCTGAGCAGTTAAACCATCTAGAGCCTGTCCCGCAGTTTTACCAACCCACTGCTTATCTCCAGCGATCGCCCGATAAGATTTTTCGCCGCTAACACTTGATATTGGCAAGATTGATACTGTAGTCATTTTTCAACTTAAAGATCACTTACTTCCTCCCATTATAGCGTTGATAAATATCGCAGTTGCCTCAATTATCTATGTGCTACAAGGTTTGCGGTATTACGATCGCTGTTACTGTAAGTCGTGATTTTTAGGCGATCGCTTCAATATCTATCTCCTAAAGGCAATCGCTATTTCTGTGACTCTTGAGTTTTAGGCGATCGCCTAACAATTATTTGTCTTTGTGATCGGAAATAACTTATCAGTACTCAATTATGAGGTCTGGCAACTTCGCTTTCCTAATCTCGGTTAAGGAAAATAAAATCAAAGAAATTTTTATTCTCCGAATCTATGTTATTTGAATTATGAAGTTATTACCTCTATCGAACTTGACTTGCGGTGGGTAAAACTCTTCCATCAACCACAAAAATCTCTGGTGCTCTTTTACCAGCAGTCACTTGATCCTTCCTGAATTTGATTAGCTCCTCTAAAGCTTTTATGGACTCAGTGGTTCTTATAATCAGGAAAATACTGTATTGTGTCCGTTCAGCAGCATCGTATATAGGAAGTTGTTTCTCATAACCCGTTCTGATGTTATTTGATGTGTATTTTATCTCAACATTTACTCGTGCATTATAGCCGCTAGAGATCTTGAAATCAACTGGTCCCCTTCCTGCGTTAGGTTCTCTATTTAAATCTAGGTTATGAGCACCGCAATAGGCATCAGCTATGCCAAAGAAAAGCAACTGTGCAAAACGCTCATTTCGCGTTTTTTTTGATTCATCCCAAAAATGTACAGACAAACCATTAACTTCAACCAAAACCTTAAAATGATTACATATCTTGAGAACTAACTGAAGAATATTTTCAGGAGTTACTTTATCTACACCTAACAAGAGTGGATAAAGATTGGCGTATTTTCTTGCGATATCATGCCAAATGAGTTGTCCTGATGGATCTTTATCAAAATCGTATTTTTCAGCAGGATTTCTCTTGTATTGTTCTACTAAATCTTGCAGTACTTCGGGATGATGAAGGAGAATATATTTCAACTCGCGTTTCGTGATTCTTCTTCTCTTTCCTGATTCATCCTTCCAAGCATCTCCGATGATTTCATTTATGCGATTACGCAAGTCCTCGTTATGAGCACAAACACGATCAATATCATCCCAACCATTTGCTACAGGAAGGTCATTGAGAATCTCGCAAGGAATCAATACTGTAGGGCGATTGCTACCAGAAATGGCTGGCAGCAAAAATTCCTTTCCGCGTGCTTTTGCTTGGCAGGTATTTAAATTAAGATTTTTAGCAATTCGTTCTGAGTAAGTCAGTAAGTCCAGAAGAATTATATGAATCGCCATATCGCTGATTCGATCAGCACCAATATTTTCTTCAATAAGTCCAACTATCTCAAAAATAACTGGATCGGTTATGCCTGCTTGTATGATTTCCCAAGCTGTGTTGGTTAGATTCAAAGCAATCCCTGAACCAATACCACTACCTGATGTGCCCTCTGTAGAATAGCCTAAAGATACAAATGGCAATTCTGGAAATATCAATTTTTTGTGGGCTGCACGAAAGAACCTATCGCCAGAATGTTTGGTTACCTCTAAAAGATGAACAATTTTCGTAAAATGAGTTTTGAAACTTAGATATGAGTTCGCAAGTTCTGGAACTTTTGTGCTCTCAAGAAGATGGGGATCAACATAGAACTTAGAGTCAAGATCTATGAATCCGTTAAATACCCCTTCTTTTCTTAGGTCTTCCTCAGCAACCCCAAAAATCTCGCTTATTCTTTTAGGCATAAAACTATAACTTCAAGTGGAATGGATAGTTATCATGGAAATGTAAAAAACTAGGGTTGCGACTAAGAGCTACAACCCTAACAAAATAGAACTAGACTATCTTTTAGTCCTCCTTCCGCACCCCCTTAAACGGTTCGCCGTTTTGCCTTACGTCAATAAACTGTCCATTCTCCGTATTACGCTTTACCCACTGTTCAGTAGTAGGGTTAAATGCTTGACTACGAGCATCTACAGCGCCTCGACGATACCCTTTACCTGTATTCTTAGCCATAACTCAATTTTCCTCTATGGTTTACACAACATATTTTAACATAAATTTATAAACTGTATTTATTATGATTGCTTCTCGAATAAAGTTAGTGTGATCGCCGATCTTGTAGGTTGGGTTAAGGAACGCAACCCAACTATGGGAAATAATAACCTCATTGTGGTTTACTGCGTGCCGACTCAAGCTTGATCGCTGATCTTGTAGGGATATTGTAACTGCGTTTTTGGCTAATTCATCGAGTTACTGCGATCACTTTCTCTGATGAAGTGCGATCGCACCAACAATCTATCTCTTAATGGCGATCACTATTACTGCGAGTCATGATTGATAGAGCGATCGCCAAGGATTTGATTCTTAGTTCATAAAAGTATCGCCGCATTTTTATGAATTAAGAACAAGTTGGCTTAAGATGGGAAGCATTTTCCGAATTTGAGCAATAAACGAATATCGCCTTTGACGCGGATTTTGCGTGTCAAAATTGCCAAGACAATGTTTTGGTATTTCCGCAAAAAAGCAATCCAAGTTTTACTATCCGCCTTGACGATCAGATCGGGCTTACCTACCAATCCATCCTGAACTTCACAAACTTGATTGGAGATGTTGACCGTGAACTGAGAAAATTCCTGCCCAGTAAATAGGAAGTGATACCTTGCATTGATTCCTTTCGCTTGATTCGGTTGAAAGGTCAAGGCCATTCCATTCTTAAAGCCTGCGATGGAAATGGGCGTTAGGCTATTGCGAACCAACTTGATCTGCTTGTGGGGAAAGCGTTTAGCAGCATGGGCTTCAGCATCTGAACCAGAAATGACATACAATGTCTCGACCTTATCTTGCAGGGGTTTGACGATCTCCTTAATAAATTCTTTACGGTTATGCAAAAAAGGAGCCATCACATCTTCACCAGCAGGACAGGCAGCGAGGCAGTAGGCTGCTTTGTAGTTAGCTCCAAAGGATAGACTTTGCCACATGGCTGCCGAGTCTTCTTCACCCACTTTGCGCTCATAATCTTTCGCCGACTTACTTTCGGCAATATTCTTTGCCCAATCGGTAAAGCCACCTAAAAATTCGCGATAATTGTGGGTATAGCAAGCCGAGAAATTGAAGCTACCATCCGAAGCGATCGCCCCCACGGGACAGGCAGCTACACAGAGTTTGCACTCCACGCAGGGATTGTAATCAATGGGGTGATCATATTCCGTTACCTCCGCATCCATCAGCACTGTACCCAAGAGAATAAAGTTGCCAAATTTAGGATGAATCACATTGCGATGAATGCCCATATGTCCCAATCCTGCAGCGACAGCGATCGGTTTGTGAGAAACCACCCAGACATTTTTACCGACGTTGAGAAAGTCTTGGGCTTCCATCGGAAATCCCATCGCTGGATTGATTGCTCTTATCCCCCGATCTTCTAATTCTTTGACTATTTTGCGAGCGATCGTGTTGATTTCCTCTCCTGCATGGTGAAATTCCAGATTGGCGACGGAGCGGGCGGGATTGCGAACATCATCCCGATTCATGCGACAGACAAAACTAATCAAACTTTTTGTCTGCGGAAAAGCCTGTAATAGCTTAGTCCGTTGATCGTCGATTTCGGGTTGATTGATACTCACAAAACCCACATCATCAACTCCCAAATCCAAGCAGAACGAACGCAACCAATCGCGATCTAGCGGCGATGAAATCATACTTTGCGGATTCTGCTCTTGAGATTTTTGTTGCGATCGCAAAAGCTTAACGGTGGGATGATCATCAAATTTTGTCATTAAATCCTCCAAAGAAAACTATTGCATGTACATACATATTATGATTCTTTTTTATTAGCTTAAGCTTTTTACTTCAGACAACAACGATAGCAAAGTTTGCCATTTTTGCGTTCCAAAATGTTGTTTTAGTTCGGCTTGTACCTTCTCCCATAAAGGAAATGCGCGATCAAGAAGCATTTGTCCCTGAAGTGTCAACGAGACTAATTTAATACGCCGATCTTCGCCAGGGTGAGTTGCGATCAATCCTCGTTTTTCTAATACCTTAATGTTTCGAGTAATAGTGGTTTGATCCGTAAACAACTCTTGTCCTAACCGCGTAATTGACACCTCCTTGAATAGATAAATTGCCACCAGTAACGTAAATTGATTGATCTCCAAGTCAATTGAACGTAATGCGTCATCGTAAACTTGCGTTAAAATACGCGATGCTTGACGGATGTGCAGTCCCATACAGGCTTCAGGTACTTGAGTAGCGATCGCAAGTTTAGTCTTTGCAGTTGAATTACTCATATTATATGTATATACATGCAATGAAATTTTGTCAAGTACTCTTTGTGCTTAGAAACTTTGCCAATCATGAGCCAAAATCAAAGACCCCTGCACCAAAATAACCGCTTTTTTAGCTTGCTGTTTTCCCACATTTGCCTTGATTCCCTCTGCCATCATCATTTATCAACGATTGAGAAAATACTCAAAACAGTTGGAATGAAGATTACAGTAGTCCCTGATCAGGTTTCCATCTAAAAATTTTTGTTTTTTTCTGAAGTTTATTAATTGCGATCGCTTTTTTAATTAAAGTTAAGGGATGATCGCCTCCTACTCAACACCGAAACATTGTCCGCTCCAATTGATGTGTTATACACTGATCGCTTATCAATTACTTGTACTTTGCGATCTCCAATAACTTCTCGGAACTCATCAATGAAGCAAATCATTTTTGAGTGCTTAGTCCTGGCTAGAAGCCGATAGCTTTTGCAGACTTTTCGGTTTGGTATAACGTTTGAGTTTAACGGCGTGCATCAGCTCGTCCGCTGGAACGATTTTCTAGGGTTTTATGAAGTGTATTACCGGATCTCTAAGACAAGTTCCTACATCAGGATCAACGATGTGGTAGCCAACCTCCTTTAGCATAGAACATGTTCTTTCAATACCAGCGTTATACCATTTCGAAGGTTGCGGCTGTTCCGCTATACTTGCTGGCCCAATTCTCCTGACGAGATATCTGGAGAGCCATTTTAGAGGCAGATACATTCGCGATCTTGGAATCATGGCAGTCAAAATGCTCAGATCGTTCAGATTTGAAACTGCACTGTTATATTTGTCATGGTCTGCAACCATCCAAAAACAGTTGCTGCCTCGTTTTAGCTTTGGATAGATATTCACTGCGTATTCTCTAATTCCTTCAAGTGAAACATGACATAAGCAACCATATGAGAACATGTAGTCAAAATATTCTTCTGGTAGTATTTCACACTTGAAATCTTTGACCTGAAAGTATTTCACATTCTTCGGATATCCAAGGTATTCGAAAAATCTATTATGTTCTTCTGGCAAAGCATCCAGAGCATAGACCTCTTTTGATGGCAACAATGATCTTGTCCATGCGCCTCTGCCAGGGCCAATTTCTAATGAAACAGTATTACTATTCACATAAGGTCTTATACATCGGAGATACGTTGCGTGCAAGGTACTTATAAAACCCAATTGCCTATAACTTGATCTTGCCATTGGATTGAGGGGGTCTCCTTCAAAATACCCATCTTTCCACATACCCTCGAACGACTCTAATTCATATTTTAACTTTTCGTTCATGCGTCCTCTTTGAAATGTATATGTTTGTTGTTGATCGTAGAGTCCTAATTGTTCATTATACCGACATTCTCCGTCCAGTCACCCCCCAGAGGACAAAAAACAGAAAGTTTCCGCATATTCACCTTATAGATAAGGATAGCCAGAAACATTCCGTAGATTCTCCAGTGATAGATAGAAACTTTCTGGATAGCATACCAGATAGTCACACTATCCAGAAAAATTCTGAATATCGCCCGATGGAAAAAACGCCCAAAAAGCTCCTTGAACAAGTGAGTAATACATTCGGAAAAGGATGATCGCCCTATTGTTGATGACAATTCTAACTCAGAAGTAATTCTGTGGGAAGATCGCTAATAATCCGTTTAAATACCTGAGCATTATTTAAACCCTGAGACAAAATCAAAGAACCTTGCACCAAAATAACCGCTTTTTCAGCTTGCTGTTTCGCCACCGTTTCCTCCATTCCCTCCGCCATTAAAACCGCCGCGATCGCCGATATCAAAACCTCAAATAATTGTTGAAAAGGTGTTCTCCCCCTTCATAAAGTTCCAACAGGCGATCACCTCTCACTCAAAATCTATACCCTGATCGCTTTCTCGTTTTAGCGATCGCATCCACAGTTACAACTTAAAGCGCAGTCTGACTTTCCAGTTGTTAACTTAGCCTAAGAAGCGGCTACGAAGCGGCGATCTCGCTCAAGCTTCTTAGGGTTTAGGCACAAACCCAAAATATTTAGCGGCCCCACCCAAAACAATGAGAAGTAATCCCCCTAAAATTCCCTTGCTCACAAATTCCTGATTTTCAAGACGTTTCCCAATGCCTGTAACCTTTTCATCAAGGACTTTTATATCGCCTCGGATTTCTGCTTGGGAGACTTTGAGATCGGTTAAATCGTCTCGAATTTCTTTCAGGTCTTTTTGGATGCTGACTAAAACATCTTCTAATTTAATTTCTACAGTGGGGTTAGGCATAAGTTCTGATTCCTCTGGAGATTTTCAATTGAGAGGGAGAAGTTGGCCGCTTTTCCTTTTCTATTTTCTAGGGTAACGGATAAGGGGTGACTGCGATCGCCTCTTAACTCTACATTCTGAATCCCAAACAGGATCGCCTCTAATTCAAAACCCATACCCTGATTGCATTTCTATTTTGCTGTAGTAGCAAGTAAACACAGATCTCCCTCTCATTTTAGCGATCACATCTACAGTTTAAAGTTCAGTCTGGCTTCTGAATTAGTATTACCAGAGAAAAGCAATTCTGGGTTTCCTGTTGTCAACTCAGTCTACGAAGCGGCGATCGCACTAAATTCTTTCATAAGAAATCTTTATGATCACCTGAAGCCTTTATCTGCTATAGTCTAGAGAAGAGAAGAGTAGAAACTTCCACTGATGGCAGCGGTGGTGGAAACGACATACCTTGACTTTTTGCGGCTCCCAAACGCCACATTTCAGGCAGGTGTCCGACAATTTTGGCAGAAAATTTGTTATCCACATCGGAATTATATATACCTGGAGTGCCTCCAGATTCAATCCAGATTTCTTTCTGGACACTAAAACCAAAGCGCCCGTTACTATATTTTACCCAAAGTTGATCCATTATGCGAAGTTCCTCACTAGGAAAGTTTTCGTAGTCGTTTGGGCCTAAATAAAATCTATTATTAGTAATTTTCTTCATCAATTCCCATGTTTCTGCATCAGCTTCTTCCCATTTTCCGGCTGCTAAAAGTTGATCTAAATTACGAAAATCAGCTTTAGTTGTTTGCAGTTGAGTGGTGGGTTGAGAAGTTGTAGATGTTGTTGGAGAATCGTTAGATTGAGATGTTGAAGATATTGTTTCAGAACTTTGATTCGATGGCAGGTGAGTAATAACATAAACACCTGCAAAACTAATAGTTATTGCTGCTCCTACACCTGCGAAGATTTTTGTGGGAAACTTTTTAGGTGATGGAGGAGGAGGTGATACTATAGTTTTGAAAGGTGGAGTTGATACTACAGGTTTATCAGGTGGAATTAGTGCTTGTAAAGCCTCAGTTGCATTATTGTAACGCTGACTAAAATGGTCGCGCACCATCTTAGTTAAAACCTCAGCAAATCTATCACTAATTTGGGCATAATTACGCCAGATAATTTCCCCAGTATTTGAATCTTCTGGAAATTGTCCCGGCACCATTCCAGTTACAGCTTGAATAGCAATCATACCCACAGCATAAATATCACTAGCTAATCGAGGTCTACCATTGGCTTGCTCATCGGGAATATAACCAGGAGTACCAATTCCCACAGTTAGACTGGTTTGCCCCTGAGAGTTGACTGTCAAAGCTAGAATTTCTTTAATTGCCCCAAAATCAATCAAAATAATTTTGCCATCTTTGCGACGCATGATATTTGATGGCTTAAGATCCCGATGAATAATGTTTTGATTATGGAGAATTATTAAAACTTCCAAAATTTCAGTAATTAATTTAATCGTTTGTTGTTCACTAAACTTTCTGCCAGGGATAATTTCTGTTGTTAAGTCATGTCCATCTACAAATTCCTGAACAAGATAAAATTCTCCGTTTTCTTCAATATGGGCAAAGAGTCTGGGAATTTGATCATGTTTACCCAAGTTATGTAAAATTTCAGCTTCCTGCTCAAACAATCGGAAGGCAATGGCAAAACCTCTAGGATCAGGATTTCGCTTTAAATGCTTAACCAAACAGAGCGGATTCCCTGGTAAATTTCTATCCTCGGCTAAGTAGGTATCGCCAAAGGTTCCACCACCGATTTTTTTGAGAAGTTGATATCTATTTTGGAGTTTTATCATTGACTTAATTCTCCTACAGTTTAAAGTGCAATCTGGCTTCTACTTATGAACCTAAGCTATGGCGGATAGATGAATCACGCTAACTACTATTTCTTTGGGTAGCTATTTTTAAGATATATTCATATGATTCTTGTATTTCAATGCTTTTTTGATGGGCTAACTCCTGAAACTCTTTTGGTAAAGTTGCAACTTTGTCAGGATGGTAATCTTTTAATTTTAAGCGATAAGCGCGTCGAATCTCCTCAACAGATGCACTAGGCTTAAGACCTAATATGGCGTAATGATCTTTAACAAATTTGTCTAGTTGAGTAACAATCTCTTCGGAGAAGCCAAAGCTCCTAGCTATCATTTGCAATGCATGACATCTTTTTTTATCAAGAAATCCGTCTATTTTTGCAAAATCTAATAGGATTTCAACTATACTTGATGCATCTATATTTTGATATCTGTATGTAGTAAATAAGACCAGGGATGATATATCTTCAGATGGTTCTGACTTTATAATTTCTTTAAGAATGCTGCGCTCTTCTTCTGGAATTTCCAAAGGCCCTTCTAAGAATTCTTTAAGCTTTTTAACAGTGCCTCTATCTAACTCTCCATGTACGCGAGCAATGATCATGAATAAGCCTATTAATGGACGAAGGTACTCGCTTTTGTACCAAGGGCGTGAAGGTGGTAGAGTCCCATTAAATAATTCCCTACCAATTAAAGTGGGATTATTGTTTGAATCAGCACCAACAACTGTTATAGAAAATTTATAATCTCCACCAGACGTATAGTTTAATACTCCTATTGGGAGATAAAAAACTCCACAGCCTTTTGAAAATCGAGTAGCTAGTGAAAAGTCTCCATCTTTATCAACAAAAAAAGGAGGGATGGAAGGAATCGTCTTCGTTTTAATATAACTTGTTCCGCTATAAGTTAAAATATTAAGAATTGCAATTAACTCTTGTGATGGTGGTGCCTTTTGAGCTTCGATAAAAAGATAAAATCCGTCCTGATCAGACTGAACTTTCATTGCAAGATCTAAAGAGTCATTAGTAAGTAAAGCAGGATTCTGGCTGCTTGTATTAGTAGAGTCATTAACAGAATCAAAAGCGTTTCCTATCGCTATACCCGCTGCTGTTCCAATAGGACCAAATGCTGATCCGATTGTCCCCCCGATGATTTTTCCCCACATACTCAATTTCTCATCTTTTACTTAATTTAGTCATGGGACAATACAAAAGACCCTATGCGCACTGCAATGAATGCGCATTGTTTTTAAGAGTCTTTCTGTTTATGAACCCCAAGTAGAATGATCGCCAGAAACTCTCCCGCATAGCATAACAAAAAGCGCATTATGCCGATGTGCGTTCCTATTTATGAACTATACGGAATTTTAACTCAAAACTAATTCCTTGGCAAGATCTCTAATGATCCGTTTAAAAATCTTAACATCATTCAACCCCTGAGATAAAATCAAAGAACCTTGCACCAAAATAACCGCTTTTTCGGCTTGCTGTTTCGCCACATTTGTCTCCATTCCCTCTGCCATTAAAAACGCCGCTAGTCGTTGTATTTTAGTAAGGTAAGCTAGAGATTATTGAGCGTGATAACATGAGGGTAGCCACATGACAGCTAGAGAACAACTTAGCAAAGAACTCGAACAAGCTCCAGACTCATTAGTTGAAGAAATCCTTGACTTTTGCCTATTTGTCAAACAACGTCAGCAAGCCAAAACTAACCATCAGGCAACTGAAACAAAAACAAATGGAATCCTCGACCTATTAGAGCGCGTCAAAGAAATTCAAGCCCAAGTTCCCACCGAAGAATGGGACAAACTTCCCCATGATGGCTCAATCAACCACGATCATTATCTCTATGGTTCTCCAAAGATTGAAGGATGAAAACAGTTTTTGCTGATACTGGCTACTGGATCGCCCTGATGAATAATAGAGATGCCATCGCAATTTTCAAACATAAAAAAGTAGCTTAAAATTATCCAGACGGCCCTAAAATTTTTTAGAAAATTAAGCGATCGCTGAGGGAATTAGTAATGATCTAGAACTAGAATAAATTGGTGATTTAATCCACTTTTATGAGAATTAACTGATCAGCGATCGCCGCTTTTGGTCTATCATGAAGGAATCATAAAAATTATCCAATAGTTAATTTATTAAAACTAAAATTATGCTCACAAACACTCAAATCTCAATTCCTCCCCAACCGAAGGCTTGGTCAAAAAATATTGCTCAAATTGCCCAGGAATTTGAACGGACACCGTTATCTTTACTTTCGGGTCACATCCCTGAAGGAATACGGGGAACACTCTACCGTAATGGGCCAGGACGATTAGAACGAGGTGGTCAAAAAGTAGGGCATTGGTTTGATGGCGATGGAGCCATTTTAGCGGTTCACTTTCAAGAAGGCCAAGCCCAGGCCGTATATCGCTACGTACAAACCCAAGGCTATCGAGCGGAAACCAAGGCCAATCGTTTTTTGTACGCTAACTATGGCATGACCGATCCCCAAGGTATTTGGCACTATTGGCAGGCTATCTTTAAACGGCAGGATATACTGAAAAATGCGGCTAATACTTCAGTTTTGGCCTTACCCGATAAATTGTTGGCTCTTTGGGAAGCGGGTTTGCCCCATGCTCTAGATCTAGAAACCTTGGAAACTTTGGGTATCGAAAATTTTGGTCAGTTTCCCGCCGATCAACCCTACTCTGCCCATCCCTTACGTGACCCGATTACCGGCGATATTTTTAGTATCGGGGTGGATATGCAAGGGCGACTTCATCTCTACCGTAGTGATCGCCGAGGAACACTTCTTAAACATCAGATTTTAAAGCTAAAAAACATGCCCTTTCTCCATAGTTTTTGTCTAGCTGGCCCCTATTTAATTTTTTTCATGCCACCGATGAAGCTAGATAAATTGGGCGTATTATTGGGAACAAAATCCTACGCTGATGCAATTCAATGGCAAGCCAACGCTAGTACTAAGATTTTAGTAGTAGATCGAGAGAGTTTTGAAATCGTCAGTCAGGGAGAAACTGAGCCTTGGTTCCAATGGCACTATGGCAATGGCTGTGTGGAAGCAGACGGCAATATTCGACTAGATCTGGTTAAATTCCAGGATTTCAGCCAAACCAATGAGTACTTACGAGAAATGGCCACAGGTCAAACCCAAACTCTGAGTCAGGGGCATCTCTGGCAAATTCGCTTAAATCCTTTGACTAGTGAGATCCTAGAATCCCAAGCTGTTTTGACTCGTAGTTGTGAATTTCCCACCATTGATCCGCGTCTCGTGGGCCAACCCTGGCGACAGACCTATGTGGCTGTTCAGCGTTCCGGGGTGGAATCGGCAGAGGAATGGTTTGGGGCGATCGCAGCTGTTGACTATGAGACGGGCCAGGTGACAGAAGCCGATCTGGGAGAAGGCCTTTATCCCGTTGAACCGCTCTATATTCCTGATTGTATTCATCCTGAACAGGGTTGGATTATGACGGTGGTTTATGATGGAATAAAGGAACAAAGTGAAGTTTGGATTTGGAACAGCGATCGCCTAGAAAAGGAACCTGTCTGTCGTTTAGGATTGCCCCAAATTATTCCCTTAAGCTATCACGGTACTTGGAGACCTTTGTAACATGACCTTAACTCGACTGGAAAATGGTTTTATGCCCCGTTTTTTACTCACTTGGCTGATTACGGCCATTTCCCTTTTAGTCACGGCTTACCTTGTCCCCGGCATTAGTTTGGATAGTGTGACGGCAGCCGCGATCGGAGCCATTGTTTTAGGCTTGATCAATGCGTTGGTTCGTCCGTTAATTCTACTGTTTACCCTACCGTTAACTATTTTGACTCTAGGGTTATTTCTGTTCGTGGTTAATGCCATTTCTTTTTCCCTGGTGGCCTACTTTACCCCTGGATTTACCATTGCCACTTTTTGGGACGCGCTCTTTGGCTCGATTGTGCTTTCCTTGGTTTCGGGGGTGTTCAATCATCTTTTTGGCAATGAAGGTTAATCTCAAATTTGCCTGAGATGGGGGAGCAATGGTTCAAGGACTACAGATTTAACCCAGGGATCAGGTGACAATGGAGGGCTAGGGTTATTTTTCCGAACAATCCAGAGGGCCGTCCATGAAACCGCGCATTATTGTCTGTGGCTTGGGACAAACGGGTTATAAGATTTTTAGTCTCCTCAAACAACAGGGGGCCAGCGTTGTGGGCATTTCTAACGTTCCCATCCCCGAAGAAAGTGAGACAAATTTAGTGATTGGTAATTTGCGATCGCCGGCCACCCTCACAGCGGCCCAAATTCAATCTGCCCATACCCTAGTTCTGGCCACTAGCGACGACGCACTCAATCTGGCTATTTTGACCCAAGCCCGTATTCTTAACCCTAAAATTCGCATTATCAACCGGCTGTTTAACCATGCTCTAGGAGAACGTTTAGATCGAACTTTACCTGATCATGTGAGTTTGAGCGTCTCGGCTTTGGCGGCTCCGATTTTTTCCTTCGCGGCTCTAGGCAATAAGGCGATCGGTCAATTGCGACTACATAACAAAACCTGGCCGATTCAAGAAATTGTCATTGATGAAGAGCATCCCTGGTACGGTTTACCCTTGAGTGATCTGTGGGATGATCCCACCCGAATGTTGATCTATTACTTGCCCGCCTTGGATGAGATCAATTTAGTATCTGCGGTGATCAATTATAAAAAACTGCAAAAAGGCGACCATTTGATCATTGGTATCCAGCCTCAAGTCATACAACGACAGCGATCGCTTTCCCGCAAATTCTCCAAGGTTGTCACCAATCTCCGGCAATATCAACGCTTTGTGCGACCAGTGATTTGGGTGTCTCTCTGTCTGTTGATCATGATCATGACCGCAACCTTCACCTACATTTGGGTGAATCAGAAAATTTCTCTAGTGGATGCACTGTACTTTTCTGTGGGCATGATTACGGGGGCGGGCGGTAAGGAAGATGTGGCCGAAAAAGCTCCCGATGCCATCAAGGTATTTACGGCCCTGATGATGGTGGCTGGAGCCGGTGTCATTGGTATTTGTTATGCCTTGCTCAACGATTTTGTCCTAGGTAGTCGTCTCAAACAATTTATCGATGCCGCCAAGGTTCCCACTCATGGGCATTACATTGTCTGTGGTTTAGGGGCTGTGGGTATGGCCATTGTGGAACAGTTACAACATCAGGGCCATGAAGTGGTCGTCATTGAGGTAGATTCAGAAAATCGTTTTCGGGCGGCCACTCGTGCCCTGGGGGTTCCTATCATTGAGGAAGATGCTCGTCTAGAAGGCACACTCAAAGCGGCGAATATTGGCAAGGCGGAATCCATTTTAGTGGTGACTAGTAACGACATGGTAAACCTGGAAATTGCCCTTACCGCTAAGGCGATCGCCCCCCGTTTAACCGTTGTGTTACGGAGTCAGGATGCTCAATTTAGCCAGTCAGTGCAGGAAGTTTTTGATTTTGAGACGGTGTTATGTCCTGCGGAATTAGCGACCTATTCCTTTGCCGCAGCCGCATTGGGGGGCAAGATTTTAGGTAATGGTATGACCGATGATTTGCTCTGGGTTGCCCTGGCCACACTGATTACGCCTAATCATCCTTTTTGTGAAAAAACAGTCAAAGAAGCGGCCATGACGGCTGATTTTGTGCCTCTTTATTTAGAACGTCAAGACTATACTATCCATAGTTGGGAATTATTAAAAATTACGTTGCAATCGGGAGATGTGCTTTATCTAACCATGCCTGCCACCGAACTAGATCAACTATGGCGTAATCCTTTGACCGAATTTCAACTCAGTGAAGATTCTCTCCGGTAAGGCGATCGCGACAGATCAAGCGGACAGTCTCATTGAAAAACTTTTCTATCTGAAAAATCGAGTTACTTTTAAGCGAGAATAGAGTGATTAACTGGTTATATTTTGCTTGACCATGACCTATTCTTTTTTAAAACTGACAACCATCAGTCTCCTTTCCCTCGGAATTGCCACTACCCTTACAACCGCTTTTCTGCCAAAGGCGATCGCCTTTAGTGTTTGTGGACTCAGACCAGAAGCGGCTGCGTTTAAAACCAAAAGTTATCTCATCACTATCTGTTTAGGAGAGGCCAGTTACCAATTAATGTTAACCTATCACGATGGAACCGGTTACAAACGAGTTCCGGTACAAAGAGAAGGAAAAAGATTCCGAGGCACAGACGGCCAACAAAACTATATTATTGATCGTCAGCAATTCGTGATTGGAACCGATGGCAAAGAGCCAATTCGAGAAAGGGTTTTGACATCAAGATAAGTTTTTGATCACGTTTTCTACCCTTAAGTGAGGTTAATAATTATGTCTTCTTTTCGGAATGAACCGTTTTTGTGGATTCATCTTTCAGGAATTGCCGTTGCGCCCATTGCGTTACTCATTGTCTGGTTATCTTTAGCGATCGCGACTCCCATTACCCCCTATTGGTTAGAGTTAATAATTTTAGGGATCATTGGCATTATACCAATTCTTTTAATGCAATGGCAAAAACCCTTTGAAATTTTTAGTTTATTAGTGGTTTCCCTCCGTCCTGAAGTATTAACGCTAGAACAACGCAAAATTTTAAGTTTGTTTAAGCGGCCTAAACAGCAATTTTTGGCTCTATTGACAGCCTTACTAATGGCAGGAAAACTTTATGGCATCTACTATTTTGCTCCCTTAGCAGCCTTGCCAGTAGTTAACTTTCCTCAAGTTCGTCTCTTGGCTTTACTGGTAGCGGCGATCGCTTTTTTAGTGGCCAATTTATTTGTGCAGGTTCCAGTCAGTGTATTGGGAATTTTATTTACCCAGAATAAAATCTATGAGGAAACGACTCCGATTAATATTGAGGACATTCCTAAAAATTTAACAGTTCCAGGGTTGAGGGTTAGAAAGATCTTCTTTATCCCTGAACTTTCTGCCTAGTTGGGTTGTTACTTTTTCAAACCATATCAGATGGGTTAGACAGGGGTTGGACGGCGATCGCGTTTAAAATGCTAACCCATCTATTGGCACTCATGGCGATTTTATTCAAAAACGGATGGAATCCAAAGTCAGTAGGTCATTTAAGGAATGATCACAACACTAGGAAATTTTCAGACGAAATAAGAGAAACTGAGTTACCTGATCGGGACGAAAGTTATCATCACTGACTAAGAGCAAACTTTGGCTCCCGTCCGCTAAACGTGGCCCCAGGGCTAAACCTTCTAAATTATCGAGTTCAACACCGATATTTTCTAAGTCAAGCAGTAATTGCTTGCGTAATGGTTCAATTTCATTGGTATCATTTTTAAAACTAGCAATCCGAGAAGTATCACTGGCATTGGCATTGACAACTTGGAAGATTTTGATATCAAAACCCGCTAAGGTTAAATTGCGTTCTAAACTGAGAAAATAACCCTCTTTTTCCAAGGTAGTAATGTCACTTAAGCCACTCAATAGGGTTCCACTCGGAACGGGATCAAGCCAATAAAGATTCTCGCCAATTAGAACGGGATCACCAATGGGATTAATGACATAGTGTAAAAAACGCAGAGGTGAAGATTTTACCGATTTTTGAGGATCAATATCCTGGAGTAGAGAATTTTCAATGACGGTAAATAGCCGAAAGGGATCCTCTTTGAGTACACTAGTTGCTCCCACAGCGAGGGATTCAAAGCCTAGATTATGTTGAATGCCCTGGGGCGATCGCTCGGTCTGATTGGGGGAATTAGGAAAAAAGCGATCGGGTAATCTTAAATTCTGTTGACGCTGACCACTATTGAGATCAAATTCGCCAATAAAAGGCATCACATTTTGCTTAATACTGCCTTCACTAGCAATAAAAACGGTTCTCCTCGGTGTTAGAGCAATTCCTTCGGCATCAATGGTGTTATCAGGATAAATTTCTCCCGATTCATTTTTTAGGAAAGTAACCTTTTCCACTGTCACTTTTTCGATCTGAATTTTATCTGGTTGATGTTGATCAATATCCAGTTTCAGCGTATAAAAACGGGGTTGGTGACGATCATCACTAATGGCATAGAAGCGATCGCGTTGGCGATCATAGGTTAAACCCGACAGCCCTCCAACTTTGGTTTGCTCAAAGGTTTGTTTGGGTAAAATGTACTCCCCTAAAAAATCGAGGGAAAGATCTAAATAAAGCCGCTCCTCCGCGCTAACCTGGGGGAAATTACCACAACCCGTTAGTCCTAAAAAGATCGAAAATATTAAACAAAACCGCATTAACTGTTGCATCAGGAAGTTCAACCGATAAACTCTCACTATGCTAGGATTTTAACCAGTCTCCGGCTCCCCGTCTATGTTTCTTAATTGTTTGCTTCGCTTGAGTTCATTCCCGTTTGCCCGTTTGGGATTGCTATTTGCTCTTTTTTTGAGTACTGAATTGAGTGGCTTGGCTCTGTTTCCCGTATTAGCGACTTTACCCCCCAATTTAACGACGACTCCAGCGAAACCCACTAATATCAGCGAAGTTGACCCCCTCAATCCCGATCTCTATCCCCCTGATCCCCTGCTCCCGTTAAGTGTACCCCTTTCACCTTTTCAACGCCGTCGTCTGCGGGAAGCCTTGGACAAACTCAATCTAGAGGCTCAAGCCCAAGCCGATACTGGGAATCAGGATGGAGCCTTTGACATCTGGTATCGAGAATTACGGGCTAGACGGACTTTGGGAGCTTTAGAAGAAATTAACGCCCTGGGACGGGTGGGGGGAGTGGCCTGGGAAAAAACGCGCAAAGAGGATGTGGCACGCATCACTAAACGACTAGAACAGGTCAAACTGGAGCAGCAGGGAGATGCTTCCTTAACGCCTGAAATTCTTACCGCTTTAGCCAAAGCCTATCAAAAAATGCGAAGTCTGGATGAGGCGATCGCCATTTATCAACAGATGCGAGTCAATGCCAAAGCGCAAAAAAATGTGAAAGCGGAAGAACAATCCTTAAATATTTTAGGAGAACTCTATTTAGCCAAATTTGACTACACCAATGCAGCTATTATCTATGAAGATTTATTAGCGCGATCCCAAGCCAGAAAAAACGCCTATTGGGAAGGAATTTATCTGCAAAAACTAGCCGAAATTTATAGCAAATCCTCTGAACCGAGCAATGCGATTCGCATCAAAGAGCAATTAGTTAAACGTCATATTAAGGATCAAAAAATCGAACTTATTCCCGATTTAAAAATTGCCTTAGGAGAAGACTATGAAGCTCTCAATCAGCCCGAAAAAGCGAGTCAAAATTATCAAGAAGCCTATTCTCTGAGTTGGTCTCTCCAGCAATTTGGAGCCGCAGGACTGGCATTAAAGAAGTTAGCCAATCTCTATCAAGTTAATAATCAACCTAGCTTTGCCCTCCAAATTTACCAAAAGCTCTTGCGTATTGAACAGCAATCCTATAATTACTACGGTTTAATGAAAACCTATGAACAAGTTGCCCAACTCTATCGCACAGCAAAACAGTATCAACCGGCTTTGATGGCCTATCAACAATCCCTAGCCTTGGCCCGTTCTCTAAAATATCAAGAACAGGAAGATTATTTACTGAATCAAATTCAGTTGGTTAATAGTGAAATGCAAAATAAGGTGCCTATTAAATAACAACTAATTGCTAAATTTTAGATATAGCCGTTGCAACAGTTGGGACGTTAACAAGGGGCTTAAGCCCCTTGCCCCAAGAGTTTGAATGTCATAACCAAACTGTCCGTTGCTATAAAATGGAAGGGAGATAAATAACTAGGAATTGGGCGGCTCTAACAACAATTCTTTGACGGTTTCCAAAGTTCGTCGATCTGACACCATCCAGGCATGAAGGGGAACAGGGATCACAATTTCCTTGCCGATCGCTAATCGGGAACTAATCGGTGGCAGAATCATTAAATCGTAGGGTGTCCAAAGAATTGTGATCTGAAGATTTGCTAACGTCACCGCATAATCTCGGTTGAGATCTTCCAGAAAAGCACTGCCTGGCCGCATTTGTAAAACACCAGTTCGAGGTAAACCAAAGCCGAGCCAAGTACCATTATTAGGGGCGGAAATACTAATGTAACGCTGTACCTGGGTATGACCACCTAAACGCTGTAAATAATAACGGGTGACAATACCGCCCATACTAAAACCGAGGAGATCAATTTTTTGGTCTGGGGCAAAATTTTTCTGCACATAATCTGCCACTTGTTCGGCGAGGATGGCCAAAGAAGCTGTACCATCATTAGGGGTGAGATTGAAACAATGAACTGACCAACCGGCCTGTTCAAGATAAGCGGTCAGGGCTGTAAATTTGGCAACGGTGTCATAGATACCATGAATGAGAAGGACTGGATTGCGATCGCTTGGCATGGAATTCCCTAGAATAAATCAATGTTTATGTCTAACTCACCAATCTTGTTGCTGAATTTTGGGTTGCTTTTGTTGGGTTTTTGCCACCAATTGATCTAAATCCGCCTGCATTTTATTCACGACTAAATCATAACAATAGTCCACATAATCGCGATCGCGGGCAGCAATGGGCCCATAACGTTCTAGAATAATTGGTTCACAGATACGGGTATGGATGGTCAGAGGAATGGGTAAATGAGGAAGGGGGCCAAAAGCCACCCCCCAGGGTAAACCCAGATAAATGGGAAAAACAACCGGATCCACATCAAATAACCAGGGCATTCCCAAATCATGTAAAAACTTGATCTGTTCATAGCAATCCGTCATCACCAAAAGCGTTTCGTGGGAACCAACGGAAATAGCTGGCACAATGGGGACGTGTTCCCGAATGGCCAATTTAATAAAACCTTTACGACCAGCAAAATAGATTTGATGCCGTTGGGAAAAAGGACGAAATACATCCTGCGCTCCCCCTGGATAGACTAAAACACTGGCTCCATGATGTAACGCGGCGATCGCCATTCTAGGATGAGCTTGTACCGCCCCCACTTTCACCGCCAAGCGAGCCATTGGTGGACTCATTTTCCAAACGGTCGGGTGCATTAAACCATAGATCGGACGCTCAAAACCCTGATAACGAAACCAATCGTAGAGCATCATTACCATATCTGGCGTAGATAAACCGCCATTGTGGGAACCGACGAGCAATACTTTACTATCGGGAATATGCTGCCAACCATCGGTTTGTACCCGAAAATAATGCTGATAAAACCATCCCCAAAAGGGCATCAAACTTTGAATAGTAGCGGGATCGCGTTCTGTTAATGACCAACCTTGACCAGGTAATGGTAAGTCAGAAGTCAATTTCCCTTGTCTATCATTCTTAATCAGATCGCTCACAGTTTAAACCCTTTTCAAACTCCATTTATTTTAATTGTTGGCGTAACCATTGACGAAATTCTCGGAGGATTGCATTTTCGCCCAGTTTACCTTTTTTGGACAAAAAACGCAGTAGGTCAAAACGGGTTAAAATGGGCAATACTTTAGATGCTTCCTGAAGACTATAGTCACCTTTTTCTAGGCTATAAATCCACAGATCTTGTCCATCAAATCGCCACACTTCCCCCACTCCTAAAGCTGCGTAAATGCTCAAACGCTCTAGGGAACTGCTGGTTAAATCAATCTCGATCGCCAAATCTGGGGCAGGATCGATATTTAGATCAAAACGATCTTTTCCTCTCGCGATCGCCTCTTGGGTAATGTAATAACATTCATCTGGTTCAAGTCCTTTGCTTAGGTCTTTACGGCTCCAGGTGGTTGAACCGAGACTGCAAATTTCTAGTCCTAATTCTTCAGTAGCGGACTCCACAAAGCGACCTAAAATTCGTTTACTGGCCTCATGTTCCGGCAGAGGACTCATAATCTCTAACGTGCCTTGATTATAGGTGAGACGTTGATGGGAAAATTCAGCCCAATCTGTAAGCAGGGATTGATAGGTTTGCCAACTAATGTGGGTTAAAACGGTTCGATTTTCAAGATTGGGGACAATGGGAGTAGTAACCATACATCCAGGTAGGGGCATAAAGCTTGCGCCCAAAAGTGTTATTTCAATTATTTAGTCTAGCACTGTGATCTTTGGCTACACTGAAAGACGGGGATTAAGTCCGTACCACGAATCTTTGTATTAATCCTGAAGGCGATCGCACTCAAGAAGATGGCAAGTCGGCTGGATTACTCTAGCTGTGGGTCAAGTTTGTCGTTAGCTACGGCGATCGCGAGTAACCTAGACTGATCACGCCCGATTGGCACAAAGCTCTGCTCACCAGAGGATTCTGAAAGGGTTTCCATAGCGTAATTCCCGTACTTTGTTGCTCTAGGACTTGCTTATTTGCAGAGAATCAGGTAAGAATAAAGGAAATCAAGGTTACATCTCTGCGTTTTATTTGTTAATCTTCGCGCTAAATATTCAAGATTTTCAAAGGAAAAAACGCCCTATTACCGTTTAAAAATTCAACTACCGAATAAATTACCGTCGAACTTTATGACGAATCAGCTTGCTCATCCGATGGAGAAGTTCCAAAGAAAAATGGCTTCTCTCGTAGAATCCAAAGCAATTAAACCCAATGACAGTCTTTGGAAATTAGCTCTACTGTATGGAGATGATTGGAATTTCTGGAAAAAAGAATTGGAAGAGTTTGGTTTTGCAATGCAAGATCCGATTAAGGAAGTCCTAGCTGTTGAAGCCTGGGACGAGGACTAACAATTCTTTCAATCATTGATGCTTTTCTATTAAGTGACTGCATATTCTGACCATTGCCAGGGTTTCATCGGCGATCGCCTTTTCGTTGTTATTGAACTCTAACAGTTTAATTAACGCTGATTTAACTGAGATAAATCAACAGGTTTAACCCTGGAATGGTGCGGGATAATGTCCAGAGTAGTAGGGTTAAATAAAGAATCCCTAAACTCCATTGATACCAAACTAAAATACTGATCAGACCAGGAACATGTTCGTCTCGTAGGCGAATATCGTTAAAACCGAGTTTTAGAAAATTATTGCAGCTAAAATCATAGTAATTTAGCCAGTTCCAACGTCGTTCCCATACCAGGGGCATATAGCGATCGCGGAAAAAAGGAAATTCAGGAATGATAGGAAGACGAACAATTAAGAGGCGCAATTGGCGTAGAGTACCCTCCTGGGTAAAGTAAGAAACCTGGAGCAAATCATGATACCGTCCCTGGGAATAGAGTTTGAAAATTAATCCACCGGATAAAGGCAAAATCATTAGACCTAATCCCCACAGCGTTGACCAGGGATGCTGAGTCGAGGTAAATACATTAATTAAGCCCAATAAGGTGAGCAGAAACCAACTCAGGAAGAGATCTAGACTCTCTAGACGAGACGGTAAGATGGGGTTAGGCTGCCAACGTCTTACTCGATCAATCAAACCAAAACAGGCTCCAAAGAAAGCAATGCTAATCATGCCAATGCCGATAACAAGACTGACGTTAGTGCCATAGTTACTAAAGAGTAATAGGTTAACGAGTAGTAGCCATTGACTAAAATGATTGACCCAGGTTAATAATAATTGTCTATCAGTGGGCCAGTTACGGAGTTCTTGATTTAACTGTTGAAGCAATAGTAACTGACTGGTATATTCCATCTGATTAGCATCAGGAATTTGCTCTAGATTCCGAAAATTACGCACTAAATTGCGAATAACAGTTTCATTCCCTTCTAGGGCCGGTAGGGAGAGAACTTTGCCGATAATATTTTTATCACCCAGCAGTTTTGCCTGTTCAGAGTCAAAGGCAAGTCCCGCAACGTTAATTTTCGCAAAGGGAAAAAAGATCGCATTACTAAAATCAAGTTGTCCTAATAGTTTGACATCCTGTAGATCTGCCAAATGGCTAAAACGACTGTAGCGAAAGGCCGCAGATTTTTCGAGAGTGGCTCCATTCAAGTTTAAATCTTGGAAAAAACGGCTCCCTGAAAATAAAAGGCGATCGCGCCAACTGCATTGCCTAAAATTAACGATCTTGAGCCATTGCACATTGGTAAAATTAGCCACTTGAAAGAACTGGGATTGCTCAAAATCGACCAATCCTAAAAAATGACTATGACTAAAATCAACGCTACTTTGAAACTGAACTTGGCGAAATTTACTATTGCCCAGCCATAAACTCTGACTCCAGTCGAGATTGCGTCCCCAAATACTACCCGACAAATCTAAGTCTCGTCCAAAACGACTACCGGCCCAATTAGCTTCCTGGGTAAATTTTGCCTCCTTGCCTTCTATCCGTTGTAAAAAAAAAGTGTTAGAAAAATTGGTTTTTCCTGTAAATAGGGCATCTGGAAATTTTAATAATCCCCGAAAAACGGTGATTGTTTTAGGCTGACCATTGTTTTCCGTTAAAAAATCGGGATCAGAATGTAATTGCTCTTGTTCAATGGGAGAAAGATTTTGAGGAAGAGTGGCATTGGTGAGTTGAGTATAAAGCCCCAACCGACTCACTTGAAAATCGCCTTGAATTAAACTATGACTGAAATCGAGTCCAAGAGCTTTACTGCTATGGCTAAGAAGCGATTTAACTTGTTGATAAAACTGGTCACGGAATAGGGAATTTTCGGGGGTTAGATCAATGACTAAATTCTGAAGATCAATGGTTAAGGCTCCATCATTGAGCACTGGGTGGTTTAATCGCTCCTCCAATAAGGTGACGGTAAGGGGGAGGCGATCGCCACTGGCCAAAACGGGCTGACCACTACTGAGCCACAGCCCAAGCAGACTTCCCAGCAGAAGGATGAGGCTAAACCAGCGTTTCTGACAAGGGGTCAGCATATTGGTTAAAAAATTCTGATCATTATTTCTTGAAATCGGCGACAGCTTAGAGGATGGCCAGTAAAGACGTTAGCCCATCCTGGGAAAGTTCTGTCAAAATAAAAATTTCCTGAGCCGTTTTTCCCTGTCTGGCAATTACCTTGTAGCCACCCCGAATCGGTACAGACACCCGAAAGCGGAATTGAGGAACATGACTACGAGTCCGACTAATTACCCCAGGCGTTACCGTGCCAATGCCCTCAAAGGTAATCAATTTTTCTAAGCGGGGGATCAAACCGTCTAAATGGGTAGAATGATTCCACACAAGTCTTCCTTTGGCCCCGGAGTTCATGATCTAGGCAGCCTCCAAAGGAGCCATGGTCAGTCCGGCCCGTCGTAGTTGTTGATGGTAGAGTTCTGCGGGTTCCTGGGGCCCGACCCAAACGATCGCTTGCCCCTCATCGTGGACTTGGTTGGTGAGTTCCCAGGCGCGATCGCTATTCATGTTGGGAATATAGGTCATCAAACATTGGGCAACGTGCTGAAAAGTATTGAAATCATCATTTAAGACGATAACTTTGTAGTTGGGATAGGTTTTACGAACGACTGTGGTGGCGCGATCAGGGGTGGCCGTCGAAGCAGAGGCCACTAGGGGCAGGGCAGCCAATGATTCTTGACGCATAATTTAATCTGGACTAATGGCAATGGATAATTAGGAAAGCTTAACAATCAACTTCTATTGACGACTTGATCTTTCTCCTTCCCTTAGTCTAACGGTTAAGGTTAAATTTAGCCAAGAAAATTTAGGCGGATTCACGGCTACATTTCGCTATCTCTCGTGCTCTTAAATCTGATCTTGACGAGAAACTGAGTTAAGAAATTTTTAAGAAAGTTTTAAAATCTGGTATTCCTGCCAATCTAAATTAACCTCTTCATTGTCAATTTATCATGACTGAATTTCCAGTGAATTTAGATTACACTGAACTCACATTCTTCACTAATGCTATCCCTTAATCAGAACAAAACTCATGAAACCCCTCAGTCATCGTACTAAAATTGTAGCCACGATTGGCCCTGCCAGTAGTTCTAGAGAAATTCTAATTGCGATGATCCAAGCCGGCATGAATGTGGCTCGTCTTAATTTTTCTCATGGTAGCTATGAAGATCACGCCAAAATAGTGACATTATTGCGTTCTGTCTCGCTCGAATTAGACAATCCTATTACCCTTTTGCAAGATTTACAGGGGCCAAAAATTCGGGTTGGTTACTTACCTCAGGGAGAAATATTGCTAAAAAAGGGAACGTTTATTACCCTGATTCCGTTAGAGCAAGCCGATCTCTTTCCCGACGCGATCGCGATCGATTACCCCCATCTGGCAGAGGAAGCCTGTATGGGGGAAAGAATTTTAATGGATGATGGCTTACTGGAATTAAAAGTAACTCAAGTAGAGGCTCAAAAGGTAATCTGCCAGGTTGTTAATGGCGGTATTTTAAAAAGTCGAAAAGGAGTCAACATTCCAGGGTTGGATTTAAAATTACCTTCCATGACGGATAAAGATAAACAGGATTTGGAGTTTGGTTTAGCTCAAGGCATTGATTGGGTTTCTCTCAGTTTTGTACGGAAAGCGGAAGATATTTTATTCCTGAAAGCCTTTCTGGCTGAACGCGGCCATAGTTCTCTATCTGTAATGGCTAAGATTGAAAAGCCCCAGGCGATCGCCCATTTAGATGAAATTATTGCCGTAGTTGATGGACTGATGGTGGCCAGGGGAGATCTGGGCGTAGAAATGAACCCAGAAAAAGTGCCCCTACTGCAAAAACGAATTATTCAGGCTTGTAACTTTAAAAGTATTCCCGTGATTACAGCTACCCAAATGTTGGATAGCATGATCCACAATCCTCGGCCGACCCGTGCCGAAGCCAGTGATGTAGCCAATGCCATTATTGATGGAACCGATGCGGTGATGCTGTCAGGGGAATCAGCCGTGGGAGCTTACCCAATTCAGTCCGTCGCCATGCTCTGTAAAATTGCTGAAGAGGTGGAAAAAGAGTTTCATTTTGATAATGTGCCCCCCGCAGACAATACGGAAACCCATGCCCTGAGTGAGGCCCTTAATGTGATTGACGAGATTTTACCCCTACGTTATGTCGTCACCTTTACCAGTTCGGGTCATACGGCTCTTTTGGCTTCCAATCAACGACCCTCTGTTCCTGTTGTGGCTCTAACCCCTGACGAAAGGGTTTATCATGCCTTGAATTTAATTTGGGGGGTGATTCCATTGTTGATCGATTATCAAGTGGAAACCTTTGAGGATTTAGTTCAACAGGCCGAAACCAATCTTTGCGATCGCAATTTAGTTAATAATGGCGACAAAATTTTGATTATTGCCGGGATTCCTACCAAAATCTCCAGGGGAACAAATTTCATGAAAATTCACACGATTAATTCGAGCAATTGTCAGAAAACCTTGGATTAATGTAGCGGTAGTTAGTCATTATCTTAACGAACTGCCCAGTCTTAACTACAGCCGTTGTTTGATAAAAGTCACTAATTGGGAAATTTGTTTCTTGAGATTTTCCACTTCCCCTGACATTTTTGCCATCTGTTGTTTGAGAGCTTGAATTTCTGCCGCCATTTCCTGATTACTAGCCCCACTAGTGCTGGCTGAGGTTGAGACAGAAGCGGCCACGGCGACGGGTTTAGGATGTTTCTTCGCCTTAACCATCGCCTCTTTAATGGCCGCTACTAATTCTCGCTGTTCAAAAGGCTTTTCCACAAAGGAGAAATATTCAAAGGGTTCTGTCAGTTTTTCGAGGACTTCTTCTTTTCGTCCTGACATCAGCACCAAAGGAATACTTTTTAGTTCATATTCTTTTTGAATTTCTTGATAGACTTCCCAGCCACTCATTTTAGGCAAGAGGAGATCTAACATGATTAAATTCGGCTTCTCGCTACGGATCATGTTGTAGCCTTCGACTCCATCCCTAGCCTCTAAGATATCAAAGTTGCCCTGGGGGAGCATATCCCGAACCCGCATCCGAATAACCTTACTGTCGTCGATAACCAGAATTTTATGGGCTGACATGATAGACTCTCCTTCAAGCAATTCTCCAAAATTCTACACAGGGAGTGGGATAAAAACACTAGTCTCTGTGCCATAAGCAGTTTAGCGTTTTTTAGATTACGTCTGTGAGATGGCTGAGATTTTTTACGGTTAAATGGGGACAAGTCCGTTTGATTAAGCCGGCTAGAACCTTACCCGGCCCGACTTCCCAGACATTTTGAATATTTACCTGGGGCAGTGCTAACATAATTTCTCGCCAACGGACTGAGCCGGTCATTTGTTCACTGAGACGCTGTTTCAGGATCTGGGCATCGGTTTCCGGTGTGGGGTCAACATTGGAAAAGACGGGCATTTGGGCATCAGAGAAAAAGCTGGCTTGGAGAATATCTTCAAATTGTTGAGCGGCTTCTGCCATGAGGGGAGAATGAAAAGCACCAGAAACTTTGAGGGGAACAGTTCGTTTGGCTTTAACCTGGGCCAGGACGGAATCAACGGCAGTGGGAGTGCCAGAAATGACGGCCTGTTCTTTACTGTTATCGTTCGCCAGGACGACATCCGGTGTATTTTTGATGACTTGGGTTAGTTGCTCATGGTCAAATTTCATCAAGGCTGCCATTTTACCGCCCTGGGCTTCATTCATTAGTTGCGATCGCCGTTTGACCAATTCCAAGCCCGTCGCAAAATCAAATACACCTGCTGCGTAGAGAGCCGAATATTCACCTAAACTATGGCCGGCCACATAGTCTGGAATCTGGCCTTGTTGTTTTAATAAATCCGTCAAAATGCTTTCAATGACATAGAGACAGGGTTGAGTATAAACGGTCTGAGATAACTCCTCTTCATTGCTCTGACAGCGTTCCACCACAGACCATCCTAAAATTTGTTCTGCTTTGGCAAACTTCTCTTTGGCGATCGCGTTATCGATGAGATCGGTTCCCATACCGACCGCCTGGGAACCTTGTCCTGGAAATACCCATGCTATTGTCATTGAAGCTTAATATTTTTTATTAACAGCCTGGTAATTATACCAAGCAGTGATCCTCGAAAATTTCTTGCTGTAAAATTTTCGTTGATTACATCTGACGCGAGCTCGAAAGCCCTATCGTACCGTTTCACAGGATAATCTATCAACGAATTATTTACAGGTAGCAATCAATTGAATAAATAAGCTTTATGAGTGTATTTTCTCGGCGATAAGCTTTTTGGGCATGGCGATCGCGCTGTGGCCTATGGTTTCGGGAGAACTTGTAGCACGATGAATCCCTTATTCGTCAAGTAATACGCCCGTCCGCCGAAGCCCGGAGTGATCAGGTTGTTGAGTCCCATCGGTTCAAAGAAATCAGACTCCGCCAGAATTCGGCCGGTCGATGCCTCTCGCCAAGTCACTTGTTCCTGGTAATTTGGGTGTGACCTTTAGTTGATGAAGGAAAAGAAAAGTGTTAACATGGGATGAAAAGTGACAAAGAGGAAACAATGATGACAGCAAAACTAATTAATGTAGAGGGTTCAAAGATAAAAATAGAACTAACATTAGAACTCAGTCGTTCAATGTTGGATACAGAAATAAATATTCAAAAAGGCTTAAACGAAGTAGGTTGCATCGCCAGCAAAGAAGCCTTGAAATATTTAGATACAGATGGTTCACCCTTAAAAATCGGTGAAGAAATCTGGAAGAGTAAGGGAGAGCAACCGAAAGAATATCAAACACCTTATGGTGAGGTTATAGTGAATCGTCATGTATATCAGCGTTCACCTTTGAGGAAAAACGTATTGCCCCTTAGAAAGAGAAGCAAGGATAATCATAACATCAACGCCATTATTGGCAAAACAGGTATCCTCAAAAATGTCAGGGATGGCAGGCAAAGAGGTGAAAAATGATTTATTAGAAAATCATGGTAGAAAAGTAGCGCTATCCTATATCCAAAGATTGAGTGAAGCAGTAGGAAGTGTGGTACAGGCAAAAGAAGAAGCGTGGAGTTATGCCCCGCCCAAGGAGGATAGCCAAATTGCAACAGTGGGAATAGGATTAGATGGAACCTGTATGCTGATGTGTGAGGATGGCTACCGTGAAGCAATGGTGGGAACCGTTTCCCTATACGATAGTGAAGGCGAACGTCAACATACAATCTATCTAGGTGCGGCACCAGAGTATGGAAAAAAGAGTTTTCTAGAAAGATTAGAAAGAGAAATTGAGCGAGCGAAAAACCGTTATCCAGAGGCAACATTGGTCGGGATAGCAGACGAGGCAGAATCAAATTGGAAGTTTTTAGAAAAGCAAACGGAAGAACAGATATTAGATTTCTATCATGCCTCTGGTTACTTAGGTGCCTTGGCAGAAGCGTTGCATCCGAATACCGTGTCAAAACAAAAAGAATGGTTGACTGAAAATTGTCGAGAACTCAAGCATGAAAAAGGAAAAGCAGGAGAACTGCTAAATCTGATGAAAGAAGTCAAAGAAGAAAAAAGTCATTCTAAGAATCTTACCGAGAAACTACAAGCGGCGATTACTTATTACGAGAATCATCAGCATCAAATGGATTATGCTGAATACATAGAGAAAAAGTATCCGATTGGTTCAGGTGTTACGGAAGCAGCTTGTAAGACGTTGGTCAAACAACGATTATGTTGTTCAGGGATGCGATGGAAGGAAAAAGGAGCAGGAATTATTTTGAGCCTACGAGCTTTGGTATTGACCAAGGAACGATGGAGTCAATTTTGGGCAAAACTTGATCAATATGGGTTCCCTGTAGAACCCTGATTACAACAGCTTTTATCAACTAAAGGTCGCACCCGGTAATTTTGGGTAGCGAGCATCGGGAGTAACGACAGCCCTGGCACATTGCTCTTGAAGTTGGAAATGACCAAGACGCGCTTGTCCTTCGGGCCATAGAGAGGCTGGAATCCGCTAGTCGCATTATCCAGAACAAACTTGGTTTTCAACTCGCCAGTTGCCTGGTCGATCGTGATGCCCGCAACTTTCCCCCGCCCCATATCGGCCGAATAAATCATGCTGTTTTCTGGGTCGGTTTGGGGCTTCGGCGGGCAAAAACTTACCTCGCCATCCTTAAGTTGCCCGAAGGGAAATATCTTTTTCAACGTCGTCGGGTCTTTAGCGTTGACAGCGACGATGCTCGAAGCCGTCTTCTTGCTGAGTATGCCGTTGGTTTGAAAGACAATCCAGTCACCAAGAATGCTGGGTGCGGCCGGGGTAGTTTGCCCCTCCTCCAACACTGAGGGAATCCAGAACTTGTCTTGCGAGAGTTTCTTCGTCTTCGGGTTCCAAAAGTAACGGAAGGCTCCACTGTTCGCGCCGATGTAGATCGCGATCTTGCCCTTGAAGTTGGTGATGGTGTGGGGAACGACAGCCGGTTGCAGCAATTCAACGGCATCAATCACTTCGAGCGTATCGGGGTTGACCGCCAGCAACATCGAGTTGCCCCACTTCTTATACTCATTGGCACAAACGTTGAGTGCAAGAGTGCCTTGCTTGGTGCAGCCAGTAGACGGTATCCTGCAAGAATGGAGGATTTTGAACTCCCCGCCTCCTTGTTTTTTAAAAAACAAAGGAAATATTGCTAGAACGGACTCGGAAGTTTCCAGTAATTGATACCACAAGGAAGTTGATTATTGGAGGCGAAAACGGACAAAGGCAAGTCCCAGACCCTAGAACCAAGGAAGCGTAAGCCTCCATCGGTCAATCGGGGAGCGAATATAAAGCAGTTGACACTGTTTAACTTTGGTTAACTCCGTTTTCTGTGTGCCTCTAACGCATGAACTTTTTAATCTCTCTTGGGTTTAATTCCCCGCTGCTTGCAGCGAAAAAATTAAAGTTGCACTGGAAACCGTCGGTTTACGAGCAAAACATCTTCCATACCCCGCCCGCTTGCGGCGGGGAAATTTTGATTAGATCACAATCTCAAAGGTCATGCCCTAGTTTTCTTTGGTGCGATCGCCAGTCAAGGTTGGCTTGAGCTAGTTCGGATTCGTTTTTTGACCTTTGCAGAACTGGATTTGCCCACCGACAGTGACGATAGAATTGTTTGGCGACTAGCTCAAGAGAATCAGATGATTTTGTTGACAGCTAACCGCAGTATGAAGGGCAAAGATTCGCTAGAGCAAGTTATGCGTGAAGAAAGCATCTCTGTATTCCTACCTGTTGTCACAATTAGCAATGCTGATCGATTACTCAACGATTCTGAATATCGAGGTCGGTACGTTGAAAAGTTGATTGAAATTGTTCTCGATATTGATAGTTATCGAGGAGCAAGACGAATTTTTATTCCGTAGGGCGATCGCCACTTCCCCTTCACTCCCCAATAATCACCGTCTCCAATCTCATCCCCTCAAAAAGCGATCGCCTAAAAATCACGAGTCACAGGAATAGCGATCACATTTCATCAGAGAAAGCGATCGCGTTGCAAGGAAAGTCAAAATCTCAAAATTTGGTGTATTATAGCTTTATCTTGCTGATAACCCACTGGATGGAGAATAAGATCATGACAAATATTAAACCAGTCTCTACACAAAAATCATCCCTTAATCGTCAAAAGTCTTTAACCCTTAAGGGGTTTCCACAAAATACGCTACTAGAAGAAGTTCGTTGTGGTTATGGGCATTGTTCCTATAGTGGTTGTTATTGCAAAAATTATGAAGGCCCTCCTAGCTCCACTACCTGTCAAAATTCGGGATGTGGCCATAGTTATACTGATCATTGGAATAGCTAAGACCTATTTGAGCTTTATATGTAACTATTGTGGGGTAGGCATCCTGCCTGCCCAAATCTCTAAATTAGGTACGTTTTAGCTGATTGCCCTATTTTAACCTTACAAAATATTAAAAATCAAATGCAAATCACCAGAGACTATTGCGAAGGAATGATCGAAGGATTCGGTTACAATCCCCTTACAGGAAAGATTTACGATAAGTATGTTACTTTTGAACGAAAAGTTATTGCAGGTGCAAAAGAAGGCGCGATCGCGGATTTGTTATTCAAAAGGGTAACATCTACTGCTGAATTAAATACCGTTTTGAACCTAGATGCCAGCGCGAACTTGAATGCTTCTTGGTTTACGGGACAAGCTTCTCTCAAGGCGAAGGTTTCTCTGGAATCTAGCGAAAAAACGGAAGAATTTTCTACTTTTTCGGTGTTGTATGTCAAAGTCCGCGAAGCACCAATAATACTTGAAGAGGTTGATTTAAGTGACAGAATACTCAAATTTATCGACAAAAATGGACTAGATGAGTTTTATCGGCGGGCGGGTTATGAATATATCGCTGGGATTATTCCTGGTGGTGAGTTTATCAGTACGATTAAGATTATTTCTAGCAATAGGGAAACTAAGGTACTGGTATCGTGTGATCAAAGCTAGAAAAAGTTATGGTGTAAGAGTTTGAGAAAATAGAAAATAACTTACGACTGGACATATTCCCGTTTTTGTTATACTATTATTATTGTCATTATATTAAAGAAAGGGAAAACGGAAAGCAATGTCAACATTGAATAAAAGCTCAATTGACCTCCTAAGTGATATTGGCTTACCTCAAGAGAAAGAGGAAGCCTTATTTCAGAAAAACTGCCCTCATTGCTATAGTGAAAAAGTAAAAATACATTCTCATTACCAAACGAAAGGTAACGGGGAACGTAAAATGTTCATCTGTCAAGAATGTGGTTCTTGTTTTGCTGAGACTTATGGTAGCGTAATCGCTGGCTTAGAAACCCCATTAAGTGAAATTGTAAAAGTATTAAAAGCCAGAATGGAAGGAATAGGATTAAATGCAGCAGCCCGAGTATTCGGCTACGCAAAAACAACAATATTGAATTGGGAAAAGAAATTATCAGGATTACAAGAGACATTATTTTTATACGCCTTAGTGAATGAATTTGTTAAATTAGTAATAGAAGGGGATGAACTATACACAAAAGTTGGAAAAAATAAAGAAGCAAGTGCCTCTGAGGGGTGGACAATCGTGCTCATGGACAGGGCTAGCCGCTTTATTTGGCATTTAAAATGTGGTAAAAAAGAGCAGAAATTATTTCTAGAAGCAATGATGACGGTAGCGGAATTATTTGAAAGGAGTGCAGAATCTCTCCAGTTATTTACAGATGGAGAAAAGCGATATAGTCAACTGCTATTTAATATTTGTCACGAAGTATTAAGGACTGGGAAGCGAGGTCGTCCCACCAAAGTATTACCGAAGGGTATGGTGGTAAGATTAAAAAATAAGAGTAGTAAACGTCGAGATTCTGAGGGTAAACTAGAGAAAGTAGAAACTCCGAAAACTGAACATCCTGAGACAACAGAAAAACCAGAAGACAAGGATGTTCATGCCAACCACGTTGAGGCATTTAATAGTTCTCTACGACGCTATTTAGCCGCCTTTCGTCGTCGAACAAATACTTATGCTAAATCTGTTGTGGGATTACAGCGAGTGCTAGATATTTTCTGGATGGTTCATAACTTTGTTCGCAGCCATTTTACGACGAAAAAAGTTCCTGCGGTAGCTCTCGGTATAATTCAAAAAGGGTTAACTTGGGAGGACTTACTCCAAATTCGCCTGATTTGTTGAACCTCTTGTATTGCAACGTTTATAGCTTCTAGCTAGACGATACCAGTGCCGAAACTAAGGAAAAAGTTGATGCGGCCTTCAACGCGCAAATGTCTTTTAGTTCGGGAGTTCCTAGTAGTGGCTCGATTGAGGCTGGTCTTGAGCTAAAATCAACATTTTCCCAATTAGCAAAAAATAGCCAAGTGCAGATTGAAGCGCGGTGTTATCGTAAAGGCGGTGAGGGTTTGTTGGTGACAAATCCTGAAGATGCCCTTAATTATGCTCTCAATTTTCCTGCTTCGTTGCGACAGTCGCCCAGTATTTTGCAAGTGATTTGTAAGCCTTATCAAGATTTATTGTCTTTTCCAACGGCGGAGAAAGCGATTGATATGATGACTTTGCAACGGCAAAAACGGCCATTGCAAGACCTTTTTGATATATTTCAACAAAAAACCAAAACTCTTGCTCAAATTGACGATATTCTTTTGAATCCGATGCAGTTTCATGGAGTGGAAGAAAATGTTTTGAGGGAAGGGAAAAGACAGTTAAAAGAGCAATTAGATAAAATTGCTGAGAGTGCGACTAAATATGCTAACAATCCTCAAGACATTAGCGTTGATAGTAGCGATTTTCCGCCTATTTCTCTCGCTTTACCTACCCGCAGATTGGTAGAATTAAAGTCAGGTTTAGGAATAGATTATACTAAGCTATCGGATTTACTTTTTGCCAAGGAATGGCTTCAAGCAGACATAGAAACCACAGAATTAATGTTGAAATGTGCTAACAGGGAAAAAGAAGGTTGGTTAGATGTTGATAGCTGTCGCAATTTTCCCCAAGAGCAGTTACGCATTATTGACCAATTGTGGTTAAAATATTCTCAGAACAGATTTGGTTTTTCTGTAAACAAAAAAATCTGGGTTGACAATGGTGGTAAGCCTGATGGAAGCTTTAATTTAGAAATCTACCATAAACTAGCAGAAAAAATTGCTGAAAAGATACAGCGAGGATCAAAGTCTCCATGGCCATTAAGTTTCTTACTCGACGACGCACAAAAAGGGCATAGGCCTTCCGCGCCTTTTGTGCCTGTAGCCAAGCTTATGACTTTTATGTGAATAAAAAATATTTCTGCTTAAAGCTTTTAGTGCGAGCTTACTAAGTTTATTGGGTTTCATTACCTGCTAGGGGCGGGTTTGTAGAACAATTGCAGGGAAATAATAATATTATGTCCTTATATTTTTGGGGTGGAAAATTAAATAAAGTTATCAAACTGAGTTAAAATTATTATTTCTGCAAAGTTTTCCGTCAAATAAAATGAATGAAATCACTTTTTTCATTATCTCCATTACTATTAGATCAAAATGAAGAAAGCCCCATGAAAAGTTCTATCACAGTTGATCCAGATATTTGCAATGGCAAACCCATTATCGCTGGCACAAGAATTTCTGTACAAACCGTAATGGAGTTTTTGGCAGCAGGAGATTCCATTGAAGAAATTTTAGAAGAATATCCTTCCCTCTCCAGAGAAGATATTTATACCTGTCTCCAATTTGCTACAAAATTAATGGCAAATCATTATGAAATCCGAAAAGTCGTATGAATGGATTTTTATTTGATGAAAACCTGCCTTCTAAAATACAGTTTGCGTCATCATTACCGATTACTCATGTTTCAGCTTTAGGCAAAAGTCTCAGCGATACAGAAATTTGGCAATATGCTAAGGAAAAAAATCTAATAATTGTCACTAAAGATGTAGATTTCTCAGATAGACTAATGCTAGATTCCAACCCGCCTAAAGTCGTTCATCTCCGCTTTGTGAATATGTGAAAACGTGAATTTCATCAGTTTTTAGCTCATATTTGGCCACAGATTGAAGAATCTGACTTTTCCCGTTAAGTCTGAAAACGACGACAGAATAAGGGTTTCAAGCTCTTTGCTGTTGCCAACAAGCTAGACTTAATGATGATAGACAACGAGAGAATAGGGCTTTGAGATAGGGGAAAATTAGGTGATCGCTTAAATAAAAAGATAATGGGAAAAGTCAGATTGAAGAATTAATTGTCGATCACAAGTTAGTTAACGTTTATCTAGATCAAATTGAAGCATTTAGATAGTGCGATCAGTGTAAATAAGAAGTGCTTAGATTATTCGTTTTGAAGAAGATTATCCTCGTTTAACTACCGTATATCCTCTTGATTAATTATAGGAGATCAATCAACATGAGTCTAATTAAATTACATGATATTATCGCGGCACTGGTATCGTCTAGCTAGAAGCTACAAACGTTGCAATACGAGAGGTTCAAGAAATCAGGCGAATTTGGAGTAAGTCCTCCCAAGTTAACCCCTTTTCAATTATACCGAGAGCTACAGCAGGAACTTCTCTAGTCGTAAAATGGCTGCGAACAAAGTTATGAACCATCCAGAAAATATCTAGGACTCGCTGTAATCCCACAACAGATTTAGCATAAGTATTTGTACGACGACAAAAGGCGGCTAAATAGCGTCGGATAGCACTATTAAATGCCTCAACGTGGTTGGCATGGACGTCCTTTTCTTCTGGTTTTTCTGTTGTCTCTGGATGTTCTGGTTTCGGAGTTTCTACTTTCTTTAGTTTACCCTCAGAATCTCGACGTTTACTACTCTTATTTTTTAGTCTTACTACAAGACCCTTCGGTAATACTTTGGTGGGACGACCTCGCTTTCCAGTCCTTAATACTTCGTGACAAATATTAAATAGCAGTTGACTATATCGCTTTTCTCCATCTGTAAATAACTGGAGAGATTCTGCACTCCTTTCAAATAATTCCGCTACCGTCATCATTGCTTCTAGAAATAATTTCTGCTCTTTTTTACCACATTTTAAATGCCAAATAAAGCGGCTAGCCCTGTCCATGAGCACGATTGTCCACCCCTCAGAGGCACTTGCTTCTTTATTTTTTCCAACTTTTGTGTATAGTTCATCCCCTTCTATTACTAATTTAACAAATTCATTCACTAAGGCGTATAAAAATAATGTCTCTTGTAATCCTGATAATTTCTTTTCCCAATTCAATATTGTTGTTTTCGCGTAGCCGAATGCTCGGGCTGCTGCATTTAATCCTATTCCTTCCATTCTGGCTTTTAATACTTTTACAATTTCACTTAATGGGGTTTCTACGCCAGCGATTACGCTACCATAAGTCTCAGCAAAACAAGAACTACATTCTTGACAAATGAACATTTTACGTTCCCCGTTACCTTTCGTTTGATAATGAGAATGTATTTTTACGTTTTCACTATAGCAATGAGGACAGTTTTTCTTGAATAAGGCATCCTCTTTCTCTTGGCACAAGCCAACATCATTCAGGATTTTCATAGAGCTTTTCTTTAATATTGACATTGTTTTCTGTTTCCTTCTTCTTTGATATAATGACAATAATAATATAATAAAAACGGGCCGATGTCTAGTCTTAAACTATTTTTCTATTTTCTCAAAGCCTTACACCATAACTTTTTCCAACTTTGATCAGACGATACCAGTTCCATTATCGCTCTTTCTGAAAATATTAAAACCACCCAATTTATGACAGAAAAAGAAATAATTTTACCTAGAGGTCAAATGGGGACAGTGGTAGAAGAATATAATAATGGAGAAGCTTTTGAAGTGGAATTTTGCGATCATAATGGTCAAACTTATGCGTTAGTTTCCCTAGAGTCGGAAAAATTAATATTGCTTTATCCTGATACTTCTAATCTTATTTTAGTTTACTAAATTATCAGCGAATTAAGCGAAATTCTCAAAAGGATCGCCGTCTTCCTGTTAATTAAACTAAAAGTGCGATCATTTTTGCTTTTGGAAGTGCGATCGTGTTGTGAAGTGGCGATCGCACTTCATCAAAGAAAGTAATCGTATTAACCGACAAGGAGGTTATCATAGGGTTGTGTTCGTTAACCCAAATTACAGGATCGGCGATCGCGCGACTCATTTTAATTTGAGGGGAGCACTTCGTCAAACCAATCTACAGTGCGATTATTTGCTTTACAATTTTTACTAATCCCTTTCCAACAATGACTCGAAATCCCCGTGAACTTTATTTTAAGTCACCATGCCGAAGAAAAAATTATTCAACGCCAAATCTCTTTAAAAATATTGCAGGAAATCATCAACAATCCTGAGCAAATTTTAGAAGAAGATGGACTCAAAGTTTATCCTGACTTTTCCCGTTAAGTCCAAAATCCAGCAATGCAAACTTCTAGAGGCTTTATCTGGCAAGGGTTTGAGTAATGATTCTCTTGACAGGAAAAAAATATTCTGAAGCCATCATCCCGCTTATCGTTCAAATTTCAAAAACAAAGGATGAAGGGAGTATGAGACTGTAAAATGGAGAAAATCTTAAAGGGCAGGTCAAAAAATGTTGGAATGGTGGACAAAAAACTTTGCCAGTTGTGAATTGGGAGACGAGAGGCTAAACAATCGTGCCTTCTCGATTGGGAAAAAGTTAAGTGAGGGGTTTGGAAAAGCCTTATCAGAAGTGTTTAAGGGAGGAAACGAGTTAAAGAGGGCCTATGAATTTTTGGGAATCCGAAAACAGACTTTGTCAAGATAATAGAGCCGCACTGTGAAATGACAACTGCCGCCGTAGAAGAATATAAGATAATGCTATCAGTCGGAGATACGACCTTCTTAGATTATCGCAATATCAAGGAAAAAAGGGAAGGGTATGGGCCGACTGGAAAAGGAGGGAATGGATTAATACTGCATAGTGCTTTAGCAATTGAGCCAGAAAAAGGACAAGTATTAGGTTTATTATGGCAAAAACTGTGGAATAGGGAGGTAAAAGAAAAGCCCCCAACAGATGAAACGGCGAAGCAGAAAAAAGAAAGACAGAAAGAACAAAGAAAAGCAGCTCGTCAAAGACCATTTGAGGAAAAAGAATCCTACAAATGGGTAGAGGCTCTAAACACCTGTGAGAAACAGGTAGAAAGTTCAACGAGGGTAATTCATGTATTTGACAGAGAAGGAGATGTTTCAGAAGTCTTTGACTCAGTGCGTCAACTCAAGCATACAGGAGTGCTGGTCAGAGCGTCTCATAATCGTAGTTTAGACAAAAATAGTGAACGACTTTGGCAACATTTGGAATCAGAACCGATTCGTTTTCATCAAGAAATCGAGATTCCGAGTACAGGAAAAAGAAAAGCACGGAAGGTTAAGCTTGCCGTCCGATTTTGCTCAGTTAATCTACGAACTCCCTATCGTTTTGATAATCGTGACCCGTTGAATGTCTATGCTGTTTATGCGACAGAAATCGATTGTCCCGAAGGCGAAACTCCTTTATCTTGGATGCTTCTGACTACAGAAGTTGTTGAGACTATTGAGATGGCTGTCACTATTCTTCGTTGGTACACCTACCGATGGCGGGTTGAAGAATTTCATAAAGTCCTTAAGTCTGGTTGTCAGAGTGAGCGTTATCGACTTGCCTCTGATGGAATGAAAACTCTTTTGGGTTTTTTAAGTGTCATTGCTGTTGAACTTTTACACGTTACTTATCTTCATCGTACCCAGCCCGATGCTCTCGCGATTGAAATTCTTAATCCTCTTCAACTTCAGGTGTTAAAAGCAGCCGCCTCTCAAAAACTTCCCCCTATTTTGACTGTTGCTTGGGCTGTCGAGTCTGTTGCTTTTCTTGGTGGTTATCTTGAACATCGTCGTAAAACTCCTCTCGGTATCCAAGTCCTTTGGCGCGGTTGGTTGAAGTTGCATGACCTTTGCCAAGGCTGGCAGCTTGCAATCCGCACTTAACGGGAAAAGTCAGGTCAACTGACAGTTTTCGGTGGAGGTGCTATTAAAGTGCGATCTCCGCCTTAACTCTCAGTGAACAGCGATCGCCAATTGTCTTAGGGCAATACGAAGATCGTTGTCATTTCTGTAGGATCGATTAAGAAACGCAACGAATCGTCAAGCTAATCTACAAAAAACAGCGATCATACTATCCCTCTAAGCATTTTTACTTATTCTCTTTTGCACGAACGATAAGTTACTATTACAAGCAACTTTGGCTAGTTGAGATAAATTCCATGCACTTACAACGGGTTCAAGTTCCCGATTTTCGGGTTTTAAAGGATATTGATATTAGCTTTGAGAAGGAGTTTTCTCCTCGTATTTTTCCCCTGGGTAGTTTGAATGGTGGGGGAAAAAGCACCTTATTGCAATTAATTTTTATCTTGTTGCATTGCTCAGCTGATCCTCAGAAGTACCACTTTATCCGAAATTTATTAGAAGATTTCACAATTCCTAAAGGCACTGATCAAAGAACGTTGGCTAAGTTTGAGATTGCGAATAGAGGGGGGATTATTGGACTCGAATATTTGGTATTTTTAGGAAGTTCTTTTTCTGCTTTATATAGCACCATTGAAAACAAGACCTTTTTGATCTCTGAATCAATAGGGAAAGAACAAAGTTTTGCAAGTAAGCCTAAATATATTCTTGACTATAACAACTATATTCTTGCTTATAGAATTATACAGGCTTATCTTACAACAGTTAATGAAGCCCAAGATCAATCTACAAATATAGATTTTGATAAAAGTGATATATTTCTAGATAATTTATCCAAAAAAGTATTTTTAGCTTCACCTTCCACTCAGATTTTTCTTTTTCTTTCTAAAAAATATCGTAAATCACGATTTAAAAGCAATAAAACGTTAGAAAATCAGGAAGAATCTTCAAAAAAACAGGATAGGGGGTGGGAATGGGACGATGCGAAAAATCAACTAACCAATTTTTTCCCCTATGACTTTGTTTCGGTAGATATTCTTATTCAATCCTTTAAACAAGCAAGAGATAAAGATTTTGAGGAAGCAATCGAAACAGGAGGTCACTATGGTAAACATTATCAAAACTTACTCAATGATTTTAATAAATTTTTAAAAGATAAACAAATCAATCTAGACAAAGATTTATCAGGAGTTAATTTTAAAGCAGAAAGGAATGGTGAAACCATAGAACTTTATCCCGAAGATTTGAGTCATGGCGAACTCAAAAGACTCAGTTTATATGTTTGGCTCAAATATAGTAATATTGAAAATGCAATTATTCTGTTTGATGAAATTGAAATTGCACTTCATCCTGACTGGCAATATCAAATTATTCGAGACTTGGAAGAATGGGGGCCAACTAATCAATATATTTTAGCGACCCATTCCTACGAACTTTGCCAAGCTTTAACCCCTGCTCATGTTAAAGAAATTGAACCCAAACTTTTGAATAACGTTAATCATTCGTAATGAGTTTTGATGCCCAACAACTTGAAGAACATTGTCAAACGATCCTCCAATCCCGTCGCATTAAAAATAAAATTGTCATCCTGTGTGAAGGTAGTTTTGCCCCCATTAAAGGTCGGCGATCGCCTCAATCCTATGGACGAATGGAAGATTTTCCAGACGCAAACTTTTATAAAGCCTGTGTTCCGCAAAAACACAATCAATATTTACCTGAATTCTTTAATTGCGGCGATCGCTCAACCTGACTTTTCCCGTTAAGTGCGGATTGCAAGCTGCCAGCCTTGGCAAAGGTCATGCAACTTCAACCAACCGCGCCAAAGGACTTGGATACCGAGAGGAGTTTTACGACGATGTTCAAGATAACCACCAAGAAAAGCAACAGACTCGACAGCCCAAGCAACAGTCAAAATAGGGGGAAGTTTTTGAGAGGCGGCTGCTTTTAACACCTGAAGTTGAAGAGGATTAAGAATTTCAATCGCGAGAGCATCGGGCTGGGTACGATGAAGATAAGTAACGTGTAAAAGTTCAACAGCAATGACACTTAAAAAACCCAAAAGAGTTTTCATTCCATCAGAGGCAAGTCGATAACGCTCACTCTGACAACCAGACTTAAGGACTTTATGAAATTCTTCAACCCGCCATCGGTAGGTGTACCAACGAAGAATAGTGACAGCCATCTCAATAGTCTCAACAACTTCTGTAGTCAGAAGCATCCAAGATAAAGGAGTTTCGCCTTCGGGACAATCGATTTCTGTCGCATAAACAGCATAGACATTCAACGGGTCACGATTATCAAAACGATAGGGAGTTCGTAGATTAACTGAGCAAAATCGGACGGCAAGCTTAACCTTCCGTGCTTTTCTTTTTCCTGTACTCGGAATCTCGATTTCTTGATGAAAACGAATCGGTTCTGATTCCAAATGTTGCCAAAGTCGTTCACTATTTTTGTCTAAACTACGATTATGAGACGCTCTGACCAGCACTCCTGTATGCTTGAGTTGACGCACTGAGTCAAAGACTTCTGAAACATCTCCTTCTCTGTCAAATACATGAATTACCCTCGTTGAACTTTCTACCTGTTTCTCACAGGTGTTTAGAGCCTCTACCCATTTGTAGGATTCTTTTTCCTCAAATGGTCTTTGACGAGCTGCTTTTCTTTGTTCTTTCTGTCTTTCTTTTTTCTGCTTCGCCGTTTCATCTGTTGGGGGCTTTTCTTTTACCTCCCTATTCCACAGTTTTTGCCATAATAAACCTAATACTTGTCCTTTTTCTGGCTCAATTGCTAAAGCACTATGCAGTATTAATCCATTCCCTCCTTTTCCAGTCGGCCCATACCCTTCCCTTTTTTCCTTGATATTGCGATAATCTAAGAAGGTCGTATCTCCGACTGATAGCATTATCTTATATTCTTCTACGGCGGCAGTTGTCATTTCACAGTGCGGCTCTATTATCTTGACAAAGTCTGTTTTCGGATTCCCAAAAATTCATAGGCCCTCTTTAACTCGTTTCCTCCCTTAAACACTTCTGATAAGGCTTTTCCAAACCCCTCACTTAACTTTTTCCCAATCGAGAAGGCACGATTGTTTAGCCTCTCGTCTCCCAATTCACAACTGGCAAAGTTTTTTGTCCACCATTCCAACATTTTTTGACCTGCCCTTTAAGATTTTCTCCATTTTACAGTCTCATACTCCCTTCATCCTTTGTTTTTGAAATTTGAACGATAAGCGGGATGATGGCTTCAGAATATTTTTTTCCTGTCAAGAGAATCATTACTCAAACCCTTGCCAGATAAAGCCTCTAGAAGTTTGCATTGCTGGATTTTGGACTTAACGGGAAAAGTCAGAAAGTTTATCAAGGTACGTTTGTCGCCATTAACAACAAAACTTATCTTCTAAGAATTTATATTAATGACTTAGTTGAGCCTCAAAAAATTGTTACACTATATGTAGCCAGTAAACTTATAAAATATAGGCGGTTATCAAATGAAAGCTAAATATGATGCTGAAGTTGACGTTTTAACAATCACTTGGAATAACACACCTGTAGAAGAAAGCGAGGCAATCAGTCCGGGGGTTATTCTTGACTACGATCAAGCAGGTAATGTAATAGGGATTGAAATTCTTAATGCTTCTCGGAAAATCGAGAATTTTTCCCCTAATTTGCAGGTAGCTATTTCTTCTCGATAAAGATGATCGCCTTTATCTTATTGATTAAATGTTAAAAATGCGATCGCTTGGGATAGAAAGGCAGAGGGCGATCTTTTTTTTGGATGATGAGTGGCGATCGTTTTTGTAGGGCGATCGCAGTAAATCAACCGTTAACCAAAAGGGGTTATTATTTGTTAAAGCCGGGCTGTGTTTCTTAAGCTAACCTACAAGATCAGCGATCGCGCTACTTATCACCAAAATACTGAACAATGACTCAATCACTGTTACAAGTTGTTAAACAACAGATTGATCGCCTGAGTTGGGATGAGCGTTTAGAATTAATCGCTTATATTACCCAAAAAGGACAGAGTAATTCTGCATTTTCAGCAGAAGAAAAAGCGATCCAACGGCTTGGAGATTTGGATGATCCAAGTCAATGGATTACGACCATTCAAGCAGGAGAAGAAATTAATGAACAAGAATTAAAAGAATGGTTAAAGCAAAGAGGCTATGAAGACTAAATATCTGATTCAAATACACAAACTAATTAGTATTGAAGATTTTCCTCTTCTACCGTCAGAGATTAAAGCCGACTTCAAACAATACCAGCAAATTTTATCCTTAAACCCTTATGAAACTCATAGAATTCCTAGTCATAATTTATTGGGAAAATTGGTGAATTGCCGAGCTTTAGAAATTACTCAAAATCAAATTGTTTATCGGCTAGTGTATCGTGTTTATGAAGTGCCTTCGCCAAAACGTGTTTTAATTTTAAGCTTTGCTGAACACGATCTTGCTTATGTCAAAGCAAAAGAGCGAAAATAAATAGTGATCGCTATTCCCCCCTATCCCAGTAGGGCTGATTCATTCTAACAAATCTCAATCAATCAAATCCTTATCTGGCAAGGTTTTAAGGCGATTTCTCAGAATAAATATCTGAAAATTTTTAAAAATACCTTACTTTGCTTACCCCATAAGCGATTGAAGAGAGACAAAAAAGGAATCAAACCAGAGAATGAATCAGCCCTACCCTATCCCAGCAAGCGATCACCTTTATCTTATTGATTTAATTTTAAAAGTGCTATTGCTTGGGATGGGAAAGCAGAGGGCGATCGCTGATATCTTAAAACTACTTATTTTTTGAGATTTGTTGTACAATGAGTAAATGAAAATTTTAGGGGTAATCAAAATGTTAAGTGTTAATACTATTAATGAAAATATTGCTCAATTTTCTTTACCTTCATTACAAGAAATTGCTAAACTTTCTCTATCAGAAAGACATAGATTTTTACGTCCTCTTATTCAAGAAATAGCTGAGGATGTCAATAAGGATCCTGAACTAGATTTATTTTCAGAAATAGAGGGGGAAGGATTAGATAACAATGACGATTAATCCAAAACGCGGCGAGATCTGGCAAGTTAACCTTGAGCCAACCATCGGACAGGAAATTAGAAAAAAACGTCCTGTTATTGTTATTAGTTCAGATTTGTATAGTCCGATTGCTTTAAGAATTGTGATTCCATTAACAACTTGGCAGAATAAATTTGTTAATCGTCCTTTTATGGTCAGAATTGTGCAAGATAAAATCAATGGTTTAGCTCAAGATTCTGCGGGGAATGTTTTACAAATTCGTAGTCTATCAACGCAACGATTTATTGATAAAATTGGAATTGTTTCCAATCAAGTCATGGGAGAGTTATTGGCAGGTTTAATCATTAGTGTTGATTATTCGATAGATAATTAAATAGTGCGATCGCCACCCTTCTGTTGATTAAATTTTAAAACCGCGATCGCGGCTTGGGATAGGAAAACAGAGGGCGATCGCTGTATAATAAAGAATATACGATTTAAATACCTTAACCGATGAAACTCAAAGTCATTGTTCACACAGAAGAAACGGGTTATTGGGCTGAAGTTCCTGCTATTCCTGGTTGTGCTACCCAAGGCAATACTTTTGAAGAACTCTTACAAAACTTATATGAAGCGGTTGAAGGTTGTTTGTTAGTAGATACGGAACAGCTACAGCTTGATGAATCTTCCCAAATTTTAGAAATCGCCGTATGAAATCTGTTTCAGGAAAGGAGTTTACAAAAATATTAGAACAAAATGGTTGGCAACTACTACGCATTAATGGTAGCCATCATATCTACAGGAAATCAAATAATCCAGCCCGAATTTCCGTACCAATTCATGGCAATCAAGCCCTAAAACCTGGACTATTAAGACATTTTATAAAAGTTGCTAATCTTAATGATAATGATTTGTAATTATTGGCAGGGATCACTTGCGAGATCGCCATTATCTTGTTGATTAAACTTTAAAATTGCGATCGCTTTTCTTGTCGTCAGTTCTAACTCATGCTGATTTTGATATAATAGTCGTAATCGCTTGACATCTTAGGAAAAAAATAATGATTAGAGCCATTAAACAGAAAGGAACTGTTGGTAGAGAAGGAAAAATAGAACTTCATTCTACGGAACTAGAAGAAGGAACAGATGTGGATATTATTATTTTAGTATCTGAGCCTGAACCCGACACAACCGAATATCTTCTTTCAACAGAAGCCAATCAGCGTGAATTATCTGAAGCTATTGACAGAATAGAAAATAAAGAAAACTTAGTGACAATTACAGCAAAAGAATGGCATGAAAAATATAGTATTTGATCCGAAAGCTTTTAAACAATTCAATGAATGGGCTATAGAAGACAAAAAACTCTATAAAAAAATCGTTGATTTAATTGGCGAAATATTACGTCATCCCTTCTCTGGAATCGGTAAACCCAAACCCTTAAAACATCAACTAAAGGGTTATTGGTCAAGACGCATTAATGATGAACATCGCCTAGTTTATAAGATTACAGAAATAGAAGTTATTTATCTTCTGTTAGACTAGGAAGACATTTTCAGACCTCAAATACTAAAGTCCTTCCATAGCAAGACTTTTGAGCTATTAAGTTAGGAGGAAACACATATTTTATTTTATCCTCAGAAATAACGACAGAATCCTTGTTGAGCAAGGGTTGTAGGATTTGAGATTTAAAATCATTTCCTAAAGTAATACAAGAGAGTTATAGCGGTTTTTACCTTAGTGAGGTATAAAAATAGCTCTCAAAGCCTTGCTGTATAAGCATTCTTATGATTTCATCTTTGCTTAAAACGCTATAATATTCAACATCGTTTAGTTTATCAAGTTTTTCCCGAAAAGAAAATTAATCAAAATTTCCCCGCAGGGGAAACGCATCTAAATTCTGGACTCCTTATCTGATAAGACTTTCAGCGTTTCATAAAAAATCAATCATGATCTCGGAAACCCTTATCCAGCCTACCTTTCAAAATTAAAATTATAGAAGTTACGCATTGACAAAAGCTTTTACTTGTGCACAAGCAAGCTTTAGTAGCCTAAGCTACATTTCCATTTGGGTTTCAGCGACATTTATCGTCATTAGACCTGTTCCAAGACATTGTGCTGGACGGCTCAAACGCCTTTATTTCGTCCATCCACATTCGTGACAATTCCACAATGCGTAACTCCTAAATTATACGGATGTGGAGTCATTATAAATAAAAATCAATAATCTCATTATAGCGTTTTTCATTTTGGTGAGGTATCAACAAGCCTTGCTAAGAAAGAGTTTAAGCCCCTTATTCGTACCTCATTTGAATGAAAATTGCTATATTTTTATCTATTGTCTAAACGGCGATCGCCCTCCTTGGGATGTTATCCCTCAGCAAATCCCTGATCCTGTAATCCAAGGGAGAAAAAGCGATCAGCTCTATAACGGGGAAAATTTAACTGAAAAAATTGATTATGACGACAACAAGCAACGAGCAAGAATACCTAGACGGGGAAGACTATCTGTCAGCCCAAAAAGACGTTTACGCTCATTCTTCCCCTGCAAAAAATAGACAAATGGAAATCATTAATAGGGAAAATGTGGTAATTTTAAATGATGCGGAGTTTATGCCCCAGGTTTGGTAGGTTTAGCTTTTCCTCGAAATCTTAAACGGTCTAATCGCAAAGGTCACTAACGCAAATAAGCTAAGGTCACACCGGCTCCCCCCTCCTCTTGAGAAGCGAGTTCAAAGCGTTCTACCTGGGGATGGCGACTTAAAAAGGCTTGAACGCCCTGCCGTAATTTTCCTGTGCCTTTGCCGTGAATAATCCACAGGACTGCCGCATTGTTAGCTCGATTAATGGCAACTTCTAGCTTCGATTCCGCCTCATCAACGCGATCGCCGCGAATATCTAGGGTATTTTGACTGGTTCTGACGGTGACATTCGGCTTAACTTCACTCACTACAGGAGAACTTTTTACGGGTTGAACAGTGGCTTTAGGCAGGGGCAGATCAACTTTTTTCCCGTCCAGGGATTCGATTTCTGTAACCGCGATCGCCATTTTCATCAAGCCAAATTTAACGGTAACTTCTCCATCGGCAATCTTGATCACCTCTGCGGTTTGATTGAGACTGGGAATTTTGACCCGTTCCCCCACCTGAGGTAAATAGCTGGCCGTTTGAATCTCGGTTTTCGCCCGTTCTTTTTCTGCAATTTGATTAAGGGCCGCCGTTGCGAGTTGTGCCTTTTGAGCGGTTGGTTTCCCTTTTTGCAATTGTCGAATTACCTGAGCAATTTCAGCCTTTGCGTCGGCGATCGCTTTTTGCACTTCCTGTTCCTGATAAAGTTTTAAATCCCGTTCCCTGGCCTGTAACGAAGAGGCTTTTTGAGATACTTCACTATAAAATGCTTCCGTTTGCTGCAATAATTTTTGAGCCGCTTTGGCCTTGGATTCCTGTTGTCGCCGTTCCGATTCTAGACCGGCAATGACTTGATTAATATCCTCAGAAAACCCGCCAATTTTGGTCTTGGCTGCCTCAATAATATCCTTAGATAAACCGAGACGCTGGGCAATGGTTAAAGCATTAGAACGCCCTGGAATTCCCCACAATAATCGATAGGTGGGCGACAGGGTTTGATCATCGAATTCCACTGAGGCATTTTCAAAGCGTTGATCTTGATATTTGAGTGCTTTTAATTCGCCATAATGGGTTGTTGCTAAGGTTAATTGGGCCTGATCTGCTAGATAGGTTAAAAGGGCGATCGCTAAAGCACTACCTTCAACAGGGTCAGTTCCCGCTCCTACCTCATCCAAGAGGACTAGGGAGTTGGAGGACTGGGGGGATGAGGGGACGGGGGAAGATGGGGAGGTGGAGGGAGGAAGGGCTTCAATAATGCGAATAATACGGCGAATATGGCCCGAAAAAGTTGATAAACTTTGGGTTAAGGATTGCTCATCGCCAATATCAGCTAATACCTGATCAAACCAGGGAATTTCCACTGGATCTTTAGCCGGAATAAAGAGTCCAACTTTAGCCATTAAAGCCGCTAATCCCAAGGTTTTTAGGGTAACTGTTTTGCCGCCTGTATTTGGCCCGGTAATGGCTACTACTCGAATTTTGGGATCAATTTGGACAGTAATGGGAATGACCGCTTGCCCCTGTTCTTGTTTTTGTTGCCAAACGAGAAGGGGATGACGGAGTTGTTTTAAGGTAATCGTTTGTCCTGCTGAAAAGTTGATCAAGCGAGGGGGATTTCCTCCTAACCAGAGGCTATAACGTAAGCGAGCGGTGGCCAAATCTAAACGGGTGGCAACGGCTAAAACCTGTTCTAAATCATCAAGAACTTCGGCAATTTTGCTGGTTAATTGTCGCAGAATAATCTCTTCTTCGTTTTGTTCTTGTCGTCGAGTTTGACGCAATTTATTGCCCAATTCAACGATCTCAGTTGGCTCGATATAGAGGGTTGCGCCACTGCTAGAACTGTCGTGAATAATACCGGCAATTTGTTCTCGATGACTGGCTTTAATGGGAATAACAAAGCGATCGCCCCGTTGGGTAATCACGGCTTCCTGAACGGCTGTTCCCTGACGTTGCAAGATATTTTGGAGTTTTTGATAAATGCGATCGCGGATTTCCTTAAGTCGTTGTCGAATGTCTGCCAATTTAGGACTGGCCCGATCCGTTACTTTGCCCGCATCATCCAGGCAATAGTGAATTTCCTGCTCTAATTCAGGATAGGTACGGATATCTGCCACCAATGCGGTTAAAACGGGCAAGTTTTCCTGTAATTCAATGATCCGCCGTAAGCGTCTGACTCCGGCCAAGGTGGTGGCAATCTGCAATAAGTCCAGACCGCTTAATAAACCACCTAATTCTGTTCTGGCGAAAGCTTCGGTAAGATCATGAATCCCTGTAAATTTCCAACCCGCATTTAAGGTGCGCTCTAGCTGTTCAATTTCCTGGGTTTGGGCGAGCAAGGTTTGGCTCTCTTCCATCTGAGTGGGTGGGATCAGGTTTTGGGCGGCGATCGCACCTAATTTTGTCTCTGTGAAGGTAGAGAGATGTTGACAAAGGCGTTGCCATTCGAGGAGAGCGAGGGTTTCCGTTTGAATCAAGGTTTTATCAGGGTTGAAAGAACTAATGGTTAATAGATTTAAAGTCAGGCTAGGATGATCTTTTAGTAATCAAGGAGCGATTTATAATTTCTACAATATTAGTTAGATTGAGAGTCTCAAGTTCTTTTTGAATTTTTGGAATTGCATTTTCTGAAGCTTGCTCATCATTACCAGAATAAGCTAATTGAATTTTCTTATGTTCGGAACTAGTAAATAATGTTATCCAATCTTTGTTATTCGGCAATAGGTAATCTATGTAACTGTTTTGTCTATCTTTCGACAGGAAAAAATTCTGAGAATAATAGTCATCTTGTTTGCGTTGATCTAAGGCACGTTTAGCTAATAATTCTTCGATCAGAAAACTACCTGATTCAGTTATTTTTTGATTAACATATTGATTTTTACTAATCAAATCAGCTTGCGTATTTATCTTTGAGATATAACTATAAAGTTCTGCCCTGTGACTATACTGAACAGGCAAGATAATAAAACCTGTTTTAGCTTCTTTATTAATATCAAAAAATGGAATAGTTGAGTTGTAGGGAGTTAATAAAATTCCTTGCAGATGAAATTTCAGCTTACTTGAACAATATTTTTTAATTGACCGTTTAAGAATATCTCTAAAAGTTGTAATTTGTTCAATCCCCCGTTCAGTAGAATTTTTATTGATGCCTTTCATTTCGATAATAGTCAATAACAGTAAATCATCCTGTATAAACAGCGATAAATAATCAGGTCTTTTAAGTTTTTGATTGGTAATGAGAGGGTCTGGATTGCGATCAATTTCAAATAAAAGGCAAACGGATTTTTCTTGAGCCTTGGTTATACGAAAACTAACACCACTTTCTGGGGGCGCAATTCGATCAGGGACAGTACAGAAAATCAGCAAATTCTCTAGCAAATTAAAGTTTTGCCAGTCGAGTTTATCTTTTTTTTCAACAATGGGTAAATTGGAAAAATCAGGCTTCTGTGTCTTTGCTTTTTTGTCCCGCTTCATAAATTGTAAAAAACTTTTGTTGAACATCAACGGACACATCACTCAGTGTATCCCAACGAATGCCATAATCAGGATCATGGAGAGAAATTAATTTGTTATTTTTCATTTCATAGGCACTAACCTGTTCCATTTTGAGGAAGGCTTGAGAATCTTGCAGATAAAGAGATTGGGCTTGAGCTTCCAGAATGTCTTGATCTTGATGATTTCCATTAACAATATTATTGAGATGGGCCATTAAGTAGGGACTATGGGTGGTTAATAAAACTCTAACACCTAAATTAACAAGGATTGCTAAAGCCTCTAATAATTTTACCTGGGATTCAGGATGTAAATTCATTTCAGGTTCATCAATAACCAAAAAATCCCCTGCTTTGGCTCGATAGCGCAGATAAAGTAAGAGAGGAGCCAATTGTTTAATTGAAGATGAGGCATTATAAAGGTCAATTTCTAAACCTCTTTTAACTGAAACTTTAATTTCCCTTCCTCCAAACTTAGTTTTCTTAAATTTAGTTTTATTATTATTTTGAATATGCTCCTCAATTTGATCGGCTAATTCTTGAAATTTATTTTTGCTACTAGAATCAGGAACGGGTTTATTTTCTAGTTCTATTTCCGTCAAAAAGTCTAAAAAATCTTCTACTGGCTGTGGATAGAAAAGATTTTCTTGCTGACCAAATAAATCAAGTTGTCTGAATTTTGTTGATTCTAAATCATTATCCACATCAATGTTAATAAAATCACCTGAACCTCTTTGCACTCTCTTAAAAAATCGTTCTCCTTTAAAAAATCTGTAACGTGTATTTTCAATAAATTTATAAGTATTAATCAGGGCATTTCTCTCGGCTGGGAAAGGGAAAGCTATTGAGAAAATTTCTCTTAAAATCAAAACGCAAACAATAGTTATTAAACTGGCACTAATCTCTTTGATTAAATCCTCATTCTCTATATTATTTTGCATTGCCTCAACAACAAAGTAGTTATTTTCAAGTTTAACTTGATACCCATTTTTTCTAAATGCCACTTTTATAATTTCTTGCCTTTGTAAAATACAAATTGCATCTAAAATTTCATTGTCAGAAACTTCCAGTTGAAGTCCTGTTCGCTCGAAAATTTTATGGCTAGAATCTTGAAAAAAAGCCTCTAGTTTAAAGCCATCAAACTGCTGTGAAATTAATTTGACGCTTGTTGAAAAAAAATCAATAAAAGATGAATCTACTTTAATTCTAAGCCCCTGTTGTGCTGTATCCTCAATCTCTAATTGACTTAGTTCTAATGTTTTTATCATGTTACTGGCAATATGCTTCCATAAGCCATAAATAGAGTAAGCAATATAAGTTTTATTAGAATTATTTGGGCCAATAATAACGGTCAGAGGTCGCAAATCTAACTCTGCTTCCTTAATACTTCCCAAATTCCAGAACTTGATTTTCATAGCAAAACTTATACCTGGACACAAAACACCATTTTAACCGATCCGCGATCGCCTTGACAAATATTCTGTGAAGGTCTCAACAGAGAGTTAAGGTTTAGACTGTAATGGCTAAGTACCAAATTAGTTCGTAAAAAACTTGCTGTTCAAGGAGCGATCGCTATCAGTAAACATCTTTAAACATCCATCAACGGTGAAAAGAATCTAGCGCAAACCATAGAAAACAATTGTCAACAATGGCGTTAAGAAAGCTAACATAATCGTTAAAGGCGCACCTACCTTCGTAAAGTCATAGAATTTATAACCCCCTGGCCCATAGACCATTGTATTGGTTTGATAACCGATGGGGGTCATATAACTATTGGAGGCAGCAAAAGTAACTACAAACATTAAAGCTAAAGGATTTAAGCTCAAACTCTTAGCCACCTCAACGGCGATCGGTAGCATCAACACAACAGTGGCATTATTAGACAGAATTTCCGTCAAAATAGCCGTTGCAATATAAAACAATAATAGAATCCAATAGCCTGATAAATGACCCCCAAAACTGACTAAGTAATTTGCCAACCATTTTGTCGTTCCCGAATTTTCCATCGCCGTTCCCAGGGGAATTAAACCGGCTAATAGAAAAATAATATCCCAACGCACCGCGCCATAAATTTCACCTGGTTTTAAACAACCTGTTATGATCATCAAAAGAACTCCGACTAAACTTGTCACTAGAATCGGCATCCAGTCTAGGGCCGCAATGACCACCACACCGACAGTAATCGCTAACGCAATCCATGCCTTATCTAGACGTAAATTTTCTCGATCCTTTTCTTCCAATACTAATAATTCTCTGGTGGTTTGCAAGCCTAAAAAGCTTTCCTTAGGGCCTTGCACTAATAACAAATCCCCGAAGCGTAATTTCACTTGTCCCAAGCGTTGACGAATCAGTTCTTCACCACGACGAATGGCTAATACAGTGGCATTATAACGCTGGCGAAAGCGAGTATCCTTTAAGGTTGAACCAATTAAACGGGCATTGGATAGGATTAAAATTCCGGCAATTTTTTCTTCTCCTTTTTCGAGATTCGTGGCTAACGATGCCTCTAGTTCTTCATCAGAAAATTTTACATCAGCAAAAATTTCAACACCTCTTTCGTCCTTAATTTTGAGGAGATCATTGCGTCCCCCTCGTACAATTAAAATATCACCTAGAGCCAGAACTTTATCCGCTAAAGGTTGGGGGAAATGGATATCATTATGAATAATTTCTAGAACGTCAATATCAAACTTGCGCTGAATTCCACTCTGTCTAAGGGTCTGACCAATTAAGCTAGAGCGCGGAGGAATAATGATCTCACTAACATAATCTTTTAATTGGTATTCATCCGTCATATTGCTGTCAGAAACGGGTTTACGCTCTGGCAATAAACGAGGAGCAACGATCGCCAGATAAATTAAACCGATCGCAAAAGTAGTTAATCCTAAAGAGGTAAATTGAAACAGATGAAACTCTTGCCCTGTCAGTTTTTTAGCAAGACCACTGGCCAGAATATTCGTCGAAGTCCCGATGACGGTAATCATGCCCCCCAATACGGTGACATAGGAAAGGGGAATCATCAGTTTAGAGACGGAAATTTTGCGCTGTTTACACCATTCTTCCACAATGGGAAGGAAGATTGCAACGACGGCGGTATTGTTAATAAAGGCCGTAATCGGCCCAACGATCGCCCCCATTACCAGAATTTGCTGGCTCGGATTGGTCCCCCCCCACTTTACCAAGAAATCCCGCATGATCTGAATAATGCCAGTCCGCGTAATGCCATAGCTGAGAATAAACATCGCCATGACGGTAATCGTGGCAGAATTTCCAAATCCGGCAATGCCTTCATCAGGAGTCACTAAGCCCAAAACCATCAAAATGACCATTACCGCGATCGCCGTTGTATCAATCGGCAACCATTCCGCCACAAACATCACCAATGCGCCAATAATGACTACAAGGGTAAGAAGAATTTGATGCTCCTGTAGCCACTGATGAACAATATCCATGAAATACGTCGAAAAAAAAAGCAGATGAAGTTACGATCAACTTAACCTTAACCGATAAGTTGTTACACATTTAAAGTGCTTGGTGATTTTCTTGAAAGTTCTGTAACCAGGGGCTTAAGCCCCTTGCCCGTATGCGTTTAAGCACTGTTTTAGTGAGTGCTATTCCTCGTTGTGATGACCTGACCATCCGTAGGCAATTAACTCGCCCGATGACGATCAATCTTCTCCAGGGCAGCCGTTAAATCCGCCGCCTTATCTTCCCGACCGGAATCAATCACCGATCGCACTCCTTCCAGGGTAGAAATAATACTACGGGGATCGATGAACATTACCTTACTACTTTCACTGGTTCCAATACTCATTCCCATGTCTAAATATTGTTGAGCCAATAGAAATTGCAAAGCTTCCCTGGTATCAGGATTCGTGCTCAGTTTTTCCGTCAAAATATTTAAGGCCGCAGCCGTTGCTTCAGCCTGAAGAATTTTCTGTTGTCGTTCAGCTTCTGCCTGGAGAATGGCCGATTTTTTCATCGCTTCTGCGTCCAAAATACGGGCTTGAGCCTGACCTTGAGCCGAATTAATGGCCGCATCTCGTTCTCCCTCCGAAGTCAGAATAGCAGCCCGTTTTTTCCGTTCCGCCGCCATTTGTAATTCCATCGAATCCTGAACTGCTTTAGCCGGTATGATATCGCGGAGTTCTACTCTGGTGACTTTCACACCCCAGGGATCGGTGGAAATATCGAGATCTCGCAGCAGACTTTCCCCAATTTCAGAACGGGCGGTAAAGGTTTCATCTAATTCCAATTTGCCAATTTCAGCCCGAATTTGCGTCAAAACCATATTTACCATCGCTGATTGCAAATTTTCTACTTTGTAATAGGCTTTTTCCATATCGAAAATGCGCCAATAGACGACAGCATCAACGGTAATAGAGACATTATCTTTCGTAATACAGGATTGGGGCGGAATGTCTAAAACTTTTTCTCGGATCGTTCCTTGATATACCACTCGATCCATAAAGGGAATGACAAAATTGAGGCCAGGGGCCAGTTTTTTGTTGTAACTGCCCAAGCGTTCGACTAAGTATTCATTTTTTTCGTTAACAATTTTAACGGAACCAAAAAGGGTAGAACCACCAAAGGCGAGAATAAATAAAAAGAAAAAGACTTCCATAATGTTTGTCCTAAGATGAATGATTAGAAGTTAAAGGGAAAAAAAGTAAGCGATCTTTTGCTCTCAAGATCACAATTTTTTTTAAAACATTGATTTTAAGGGACTGATTCGGTATCTAGAAAAGGATAGACAATCAGAGTATTGCCATTGCGACCAACCACATAAACTTTTTGGCATGGGGCAAGGGTAAGGGTTTGATCCTGACATTCTGCTCGCCAAGAATTGCCCTCATAGAGTACTCTACCCACCTTCCCAGGTAGAATTTCGGTTAGAGTTTCGCCTTCGATCGCATCTTGGAGATGAATGGAACGGTTGCGTTTAGGAACAAATCGTCGGGAGCCGATAATTAATAAGGTGGCCACCAAAAGCCAGGCTGTCACCTGAATGCCAAAACTGGGAATCCAAATGGCTAGACCGGCTACGGCGATCGCGCTAATCCCCAGAATCAAAGCAACAAAAGCGGTCGGGAAAAAAGCCTCCGTTAGACAAAGACAGGAACCAGCAATCAGCCAGAGAAAAACAAGATTCATAGCCAGAAACGAAGAGTGAAGATGATTAGATCTCTTGCAAATTCAAGCAAGTCCCCCTTTTTAAGGGGGATTTAGGGGGATCAAACGCTATTGTGCAAGAAGTCTATTCTCGCCAATCTTGATGCAGCCGAATTGAGAAATAAAACAATCTGCAAGCCTATCCTAGCCTAGTTGAGACTGGATTTTCTGATTCTTTTGTACTTAAGACTGCCCGTTAAGCTGTACAAATAGTAGAAATGCTTCAGCTATCACCCAAGAGAGTGAGGTTAGTTAGAATAATGAAAGTTCAAACTATCCCCTTTTTCATGAGTAACGACCTATATCAACAAATCCAGGAATTTTATGATGCCTCTAGTGGCCTATGGGAAGAAATCTGGGGTGAGCATATGCATCATGGTTATTACGGTCGGGGGGGAACCTATCGGCTCAATCGTCGCCAAGCCCAAATTGATCTGATTGAAGAGCTTTTAGCCTGGGCAGAGAGCGATGCCTGTAACAAACCACCATCCACGATTCTCGATCTTGGTTGCGGCATTGGGGGCAGTAGTCTCTATCTTGCCGAAAAATTGGGGGCGCAGGTTACGGGTATTTCGCTGTCACCAGTACAAATCAAACGGGCTAGGGAACGCGCTCTCAACCAAGGACTGGCAAATCAAGTCACTTTTGAAGTAGCTAATGCTCTAGAAATGCCTTTTGCTGATCAGAGTTTTGATTGGGTTTGGTCTCTCGAAAGTGGTGAGCATATGCCTGACAAGGCTAAATTTTTGCAGGAATGTTATCGGGTGCTTAAACCAGGAGGACGGTTAATCCTAGCAACCTGGTGTCATCGTCCGACTACTTCCTTGGCTGGGACTTTAACGGCTAATGAAAAACGGCATTTGCAAGCTATTTATCAAGTTTATTGTTTGCCCTTTGTTCTCTCTTTGCCAGACTATGAGGCGATCGCTCTGGATTGTGGTTTTAAAGCCCTGCGTTCCGAGGATTGGTCGATGGCTGTTGCACCCTTTTGGGATCAGGTTATTGATTCGGCGATTACACCCAAAGCGATCGCGGGACTCCTTCGGGCGGGCTGCAAAACGATTGAGGCCGCTTTATCTCTTCAGTTAATGCAGCGAGGTTATCAACGCGGTTTGATTCGTTTTGGATTGTTAACGGCAATCAAATAAATACTAAATTTTTACGGAAAAAACGATGAACATCGATCATATTCATTTTTATGTCGAGAATGCGAATCAGACTAGGGATTGGTTGATCCAAACGATGGGTTTGCAGTCATTAGGGCAAAAGGTGGAAACTCATACCCAGACTGAATATGTTGGCAATGCTCATCTTTTGTTTTTAGTCTCTGCTCCGCTCACTTCCCTTAGTCCTGTGGCTGACTATTTAAAAAAACATCCCAGTGGTGTTGTGGATTTGGCCTTTCAGATTCAAGATTTAGAGTTAATGTTAACTAAAGTTCTGGATTTAGGGATTCAAATTTTTCAAAAGAAGGTATCCAGCACCGGCGAAATTCAATCGTTTAAAATTAAGGGCTGGGGGGATTATTATCACACCCTGGTTAAAAATAAAGCCTCAATCTCTAGGGTTAATGAGCTATCGGAGTCTTCTGTCCAGATTACAGCGATCGATCATCTAGTTTTAAATGTTCATTCTGGTCAACTAGATTTAGCGGTAGATTGGTATAAAACTTTATTTGATTTTCAAGTTCAACAAATTTTTACAATTCAAACTAATTATTCGGGTCTTTATAGCAAAGCTTTAATTGATAACACTGGACAACTGCAATTTAATATTAATGAACCTAGCACTCATAATTCCCAAATTCAGACTTTTTTAGAATACAATCATGGGGCTGGCATTCAACATATTGCTCTATACACTCAAAATATTTTTCAAGCGGTTAGTGATTTACGAAAAAAGGGTCTAGGTTTTTTGCCCATCCCCAAAAGTTATTATGCTGCGCTGAAATATCGTTCTCAAAAGCTACTCAATTTTGCGTTTAATGCTCAGGAATGGCAAGCGTTAGAAGCTTTAGAAATCCTACTGGACTGGTCGGATCAACAACCAGAGGCTTTATTGATGCAAATTTTTACCCAACCTATTTTTGATCAGCCTACTTTCTTTTTCGAATTAATCGAACGCCGTCAGCAAAAAAAAGGATTTGGGGAAGGGAATTTTTTAGCATTATTTCAGGCAATTGAAACCTTATTATAAGAGCTAGTCTAGCGCGATCGCTTTGGGAGCATCTCACTTATGCCATAAGTATTAATACTTATGGGCAGAAAAATAAGACTTTGAACTTTATCGAACTTTATCAAAAAAAGAAATGAGAGTATAATAGTCGAGACCCACTTTCCAAAATCTATCCCAATTGAGGAACAATCTCATGTTATCAGTGTTATCAGAAAATGAAAAAAGGATTCAAGAGTTATGTCAAGAGTTGGGAGAATGTCTCTATCAACAATCTCAAGTTAAAACATTTAATAATTTGGGAGAAATAGAGGAGACTGTCAGAGACTTAATGATTCAGTATGTCAACCCAGAAATAGGTATTTTTTTGTCAAAACAAGTACCGAGGAAACCACAGGTCGGATACGAACAGTAAAAAGTATTTTGGGGGAATTGCCCATTACAGAAAAACAAGCGAAGAAATTAGAACTAAAGCCTCGAACTCAGATGAGTCCAATGTTAGAGAAGAACTGTTTGCTACTGAGTGGCGATGAGTCTTATGAAAAAGCAGCTAAGAAAATCCAATCATTGACGGGAATTGCTGTTTCTCACAGTACGCAACAACGCCTTGTACATCGCTATCATTTTGAAGAATTACCCTCTAACACAGAAGTCGAAGAAATTAGCATAGATGGTGGGAAGGTACGACTCAGAACTCCCAAGGGAGAACCCTTAATTTGGCGTGATTATAAAGGAGTCAGTTTTCATCAATTGGGGGTAGCTGCCTTTTTTCAAGATAACTCGGCTTTATTAGATTTGGTTAATTCTCAAATTTTGGCTAAGCCTTTAATTTGTTTGGGAGATGGACATGATGGTATCTGGAACTTATTTCGTGAGATAGGACAGAAACATGAGCGAATTGAAATTTTGGACTGGTATCACTTAATTGAAAACCTCTATAAAGTTGGGGGGTCATTCCAGCGAATTGAGGAGGTCAAGTCTTTTCTTTGGACGGGTGAAGTGGATGCCGCTATCTCCTGTTTTGAGGGATGGTCAGAGCCTCAAGCTGAGAATTTTATCATTTATTTAAACAAGCATAAACATCGGATTGTCAATTATGGTTATTTGCAGGCAGAGGGCATTTCCATTGGCTCTGGCTCTGTCGAATCTCAAGTTAAACAAATTGGTCATCGTCTTAAAATTACTGGTGCGAGTTGGAATTCTGACAATGTACCACAAGTCCTTCGTCATCGCTGTTCCTATTTAAATGATTACCTTTTTTGACTCTTTCATTTACCTCGTTAAGTATTTCTACTTATTGCAAAGGTGAGATGCTCCCGATCGCTTTTCTCAATTGCCGTCATAGTTTCCCATATTAATAATCAATTAAACAAAACCCACCGTAGGGACATAATACTATTATGTCCTTTTTTTAACGCTTTCTTCTATTACGTTGATTGGAGGACTTAACAGTGTTAAGTCCCTACAGAAAATGGATGAAATTTAATGCGATCTTGGCTATTTTTTCTATTAAACAAAATTTATCGTAGGGACATAATACCATTATGTCCTTTTTTTCATCGCCATCATATTTCTCTATATTTACCATAGGGGCGCATGGTGTGCGCCCAATAGATGATCGCGGTTATCAATATGACAAAAAATGGGTAATTAATGATAAACAAAATACGGTTATGAATGGGAATAAAATCGGGGGTTTGGGTGGAATTAATATGATATTTATGGTGATCAAATTGTCTTTTTGGGCGAACGCAATTCGCCCCTACGATATATTACAGGTTACAAGTCTTTGCGCGAGAAAAGAGACTCTTCTGCTTTCTCCTACTCCCCTGCTATCCAAATTCAAAATCACACACGGGAGGTGTGCGTGTTTACTACCCTCTAATAAAAAAGTTATCTCATCATAGCTACACCAGTCTCCGCTTCTCCGCCAACCCACTTGGTTAGCAAATTTTTTATAGACATCCCAATCATATTCCCCAGGGATACCACCGCAAGCCATCCAGACTTTTTTTTGTACGGAAAAGCCAAATTTACCTTTGCTGTAATATACCCAGAGCTTATCAATCTTACATAAATCATCACAAGGAAAGTTTTGAATATCTTCTATGCTTAACCCTTGATCAGCCTCTTTGCCCACGATTTGTAGCATTAGGCGGTCTGTTTCTTGATCAGCCTCTTTCCATTGACCATTTTTCAAAAAAGTTTCCAATTGTTGATAAAGAGTATTTTGAATTAACCAATCAAGAGCTTGAAGTGCATTAGGATTGGTAATTTTAGCGGTTATTAAATTTTTATCGTCGCCAGTTAATTCAAAATTAGTTGCTTTTTGAATTTGCTGCTCTAGACTAGAATTAATACGACGATTAGCCGACTTTAAACCTTTAAAGCATTCGTAAGCTAAATCTCTCGCCGCTTGTTGTTCAAACTCCAATAAATTCTTAATAAACTGAGTCGCATTCGCTAAACTGGCATACATTAAAATCGTATCTTTCCATTCTGTTTTTTGCCAATTTGCTAACAATAAATTTTCCTGATTTGCATCAATAATTTCATAAGCGGATAGATAACTTTGGAACTGACGATGGGCAAATTCATACTCATGATCAACTTTGACTAAAAGTTCACTGACTTCTTCCATTTGTTTTAAAAAATCTGCACTTTCCACTGTCGAATTCAGAAAATCTAACCCTTTTTGCAATTGAGCTAATAATGAATGTTCTTCAATGCGACTGAGGGTTCCCTTCACCATAAATAAAGCGAGTTGCTGTAACACTCGTTGACTATCTTGGAGCGGTAACAACAGATCAATTTTCTTCGCTAAGGGGCGATCACCGAGTTGGAGACGAATAATTGCCCGATAGAGATCAACCCTGCGATCGGGAAGACTTGCGCCATCATAACTCGCGTGCAAATTGACAATAATCGCCAACATCAGAGGACTTTTTGCTAAATCTTCTAATTCGGGACGACTGGTTAATTGCTCTAATAAATCTTGCGTTCTTCGATAGGCTTCCGTTGAAACCGCAGGATGATTGGGATCAGCACTAAAATGTTTTTCGCGGCTGAGATACCAAGATTGGATAAATCGTTCCCGTTGATCGGCATTTAAACCTTTGATATAAAAAGATAAATTGAACTTTGATTCGGGATCAAAATCTAAACGGTAAGCCGCAGGACGAGAGGTTAAAATAAACACCGCATTAGGATAGTCCCGCATCTGTTGACCGACCCACCGACTAACCAGAGAACGGGGTTTTTCTTCACCTTCTTTGACTTGCTCTTTAACTTCATCAAAACCATCAAACATGACCAACATTCCAACCTTTTGACTGAGCCAATGTTTAGCCCAATTCGGGGGAAGTTTCACATCTTTTCCGCCTGGTAAGTAGGGAAGATGGTATTTTTCAATTAAAGTTGGTAAATCAGGCTTTTCTTCGATAATGACTTTCTGCCATTGTCGAAAATCTAATAAAACAGGCAATAATTTTGGGGCTTTATAGGGAGCCTGACTATACAATTTTTGGCAGTAAATATGGGTGACATGACGCAATAGAGTCGTTTTGCCGTAACCGCCCCAGGCTTGGATCACCATACTGCGATAGATGGATTCCTGGGGACTACGCTTTAAAATATCCCAAATCCTGAGTTGATCGGCTTTTTGGAGAAATTCCTGAATACTTTTTTGCGAATGAAACCCGCCAGGCATCGGTAAATCGTGACCATCGGGCGATCGCCAGGCAGTGCCACTTAATTCCAAGGGGACAAAAACATCTTTTAATAACGGCTTAAAGGTGTTTAAACCCTCTGTGCGCGAAAAATCGACCTCATTGCCCTGACAACGCAAATATTTATCTTCTGTACCTGCCAATTGCCATTTTACGGTCTGATCCAGCTTGTCTTGCCAATTGACTAAACTTTCTGCGTCCTTATCTCCTCGACTTTCATAAAGCGTCTGTAATTTTGCGAGAAAACCCTTGCTATAGGCGGCCCAAGCCACTGCTAAACCTGTTAGGGGAAAGGTAATCAGAGCTTGCATGATTTGGGAATCTTTAATAAAGGAAACCAATAACCAGCCGCTACTTCCTAAAGGAAACCACTGAATTAGAGTGATAGTCGCGTTATTCAGCCATTTTTGCGTCTTTGCTTGAGTAGAAAGATCGTCTGTATTCTCTTCTTTTTCAGACTTAGATTCTTCCTTTTTATCGTCTTCTTCTGCCATAACCGTTAACTCTAATTTTTCCCCATTATACCGATTTTAGCGAGGAATATGGCATTACGATCAAAACTCATTGTCAGCCAAGCGCGATTAATTGTCAGCCAAGCGCGATCGCTTTTCCAATAACCTCTGATTTTTTGAGCAAAAGTTTGGACAATTGCTGTCAAATTATTTTTATACTTAGTATTTTTTTGTTTACTTTACTTTTTCTGGGTCTTCAAGAATAAAACAGCCTCATCTTAATAAGGGCCGCAGAGGAGATAAAGTGAAAAATTTGTCTTCTATTTCGTTATAATCTGCTACTGAGCAGACAACTAATTTGAATTTTTCTGATTGAGAAAATGCCATGAAACCTTACTCAAAAATTCCTATTCAAGATTGTGGAGAACCCCTGGTTCCGATCGCCCTAGAAAATATTTACCTCGAAGATCCCGCACCCTATGTTCTTCTAGGAGCCGACTATCAAGGGAAAAGTCCCTATTGTTTGCGGATAGGGGTATTAACAGCTTTAGCCCAGGCTCAGGACAATCTCAGCCAATGCCAGCCAGGTTGGAAAATTAAAGTTTTTGATGCCTACCGTCCGATCGCCGTTCAGCAATTTATGGTGGACTATACCTTTGGGCAAATTTTAGAGCGGGACAAGTTAACCATCGAACAGTTAAGTGAAGCGCAACGTCAACAGGTACTTGAAGAGGTCTATCAAATTTGGGCCATTCCCAGTCATGATCCGGCCACGCCACCGCCCCACAGTACTGGAGCCGCTTTAGATATTACCCTGATCAATGAATTGGGCCAAGCTGTGGCCATGGGAGGAGAGATTGATGAATTATCACCGCGATCGCAGCCTAATTTTTACCAACCAGCAAAGGATCAAGAGGCTCAAATTTATCATCACCATCGCTGTTTATTAAATAACTTGATGGAATCCGTCGGTTTTCTGCGACATCCTGGGGAATGGTGGCACTTTTCCCTCGGTGATCAACTGTGGGCTTGGCAATACAATCAACGCAATCCGATCGCCCCTCGAATTGCCCACTATGGTCGGGTTGAATAAGGGTCAAAATTTAGCCCAATAATTGCTCTAAATCCTGTTTTTCTAGAGATAGAATCGAGTAGCTGCCAAAAATCTTTAAAACCTCTGTATAGCGAGATAATTCTGCCAAGGCCTCCTGAAGGGATGACTGAGACTGACTGGCTTCCAAATCCATAAAAAAGAGATATTCCCCTAAAGAACGTTTGGTAGGACGGGATTCGATGCGACTGAGATTAATATTGCGTTCGGCCAAGACTTTGAGGGGATTGACCAAGGCTCCTGGTACATTGGCTGGCACACTAAAAGCCAAAGCGGTATGACTACCGGTGGTTTGAGGTTTGATGCCGACCACCCAAAAACGGGTGCAATTGTCGGGATAATCATTGATTCCGGCTGCTAAGACGGGTACTTGGTATAGATTGGCTGCACGGGGAGACGCGATCGCCGCTAAATGGGGGGAATGTTCCAGTAATTGAATAGCTTCGGTAGTGGAGTTGGCCGGTACTAAACGACAGTGGGGTAGGGTTTTGGCTAACCATTTTTGGCACTGTCCTAGGGCCTGGGGATGGGAATAAATGGTCGTCAGGGATTCGAGGGAGGTTCCCCAGGACAGCAAGACATGAATGATCGGTAAAACCAATTCCTGTTGAATCTGGAGATTGCCCCGTTCCCAAAGCGTATCAAGGGTGACGACAATACTGCCCTCGGTGGAATTTTCCACAGGAATAATGGCCAAATCGACCTCTTGATCGGCTGCGGCCTGAAGACTTTGACCGATGGTAGGATAGGGAATGAGATGGGTTGATTGACCTTGATGGTGGTTTAACCAATGGGCATAGGCTAGGGCTGCCGTTTCAGCATTAGTTCCCTGGGGGCCAAGATGGGCAACAGAAAGTGACATAAACCATCAACTCCATAAATTCCTATTTTCCCATTAAACCAAAAGGGCTACTCTGGAGGGTTATCACTTTCTAGGGTAGCGTTCATGGTTTCTATTTCCCGTTCTCCAGAACTTTCAGGGGTTTGCACAGGGGCGGTTTCTGTCGTTGTCGGCGTATTTTCTGGCGCGGCTACTGGTTCTTCGGGGGTGGGAATGGGTTCATAGGGATTCCAAATATTACCTTTTTCTGAGTGCAGAAATTCAGGATAGGCAGATTGTCCATGTTCACTCATATCTAAACCATTGATTTCTCCTTCTAAATCCACCCGTAAGCCATTGCTAACTTTAAGCAGTAACCACACTAAACCACTAAAGATGATGATAAAAACCCCGATCGCCGCTATACCGATCAATTGATTGAGTAACAGCCCTGACTGACCTCGAATTAAGCCGCCTTTGAGGTCAAAAATCCCCACAGCAATGGTTCCCCATAAACCACCGACTAAATGGATGGATAACATTCCGACGGGATCATCTAAATGAACTCGATCAAACCAGCCCAGAAAACTAACGGTTAAAAGTCCGGCGATCGCGCCAATAATAATCGCTGAACTAAAAGAAATTTGATTACAACTGCCAGAAATGGCCACTAATCCGGCCAAAATTCCCCGAATAGTTAAGGCTAAATCTGGTTTACCCGATCGCCACCAACCGATGAACAGGGCCACTAATCCAGAGGCGATCGCGGCCAAATTGGCGGTAAGTAGTAGTACCGGAACCGTTGGCGTTAGGGTTAATCCTTTTCCCCCGATCAGGCCGAACCAACCGAGCCAAAGCAGCAAACAACCTAGAAACGCCAGGCTTAGATTATGGCCAGCCAGTCGATTAATGCGTCTAGTTTCATATTTCCCCATCCTTGGCCCTAGAATAGCCAGTCCTGAAAAGGCCGCCCAACCACCCACGCAATGAATTACGGTTGATCCGGCAAAGTCCTGAAAGCCCATCTTGGCTAACCAACCCCCGCCCCAAACCCAATGGCCAACGATCGCATAGCCTAACCCAACTAAGGCAATGGTAAAGATTAAAAAGTCACCAAATTTGACCCGTTCTGCCACGGCTCCAGCCACAATCATGGCGGTTAAACCGGCTAAGGCACTTTGAAAGAGGAAAAACAGGGTTAGGGGTAAACCCTGGGGATAGGGTTTGAGTCCATAGAGTAGAACGTTATCACTGCCTAAAAACCAAGGGGCGTTTCCTAACCAGCCATTGCCCTGACTGCCAAACATGAAGGCAAAACCAAATCCCCAAAAAACGAGGAGGGTCAGCATCCAAATCGTCAGGTGAGTCAGCAAAATATTGACGACGTTTTTGGAGCGACATAATCCGGCGGTTAAAAAGGCAAAGCCGCCATACATTGCCATTACCAGTAAAAAGGCTAATAGTATCCAAAGGTTGTTGATCAGAGCGGTTAAGGATAAGATGCCGGTGTTGCTGGTTAGTGGGGAATTTGTCGGCTGGGTTTGGGATAAGACCGAGGCATGACTAAAGACCACCAGTAGGGTTGTCAGGGGTAAACCAAGCCAAGGCCAAGATCGAGAATTGACAAGGTTAAGGGGATGACTTTTGCAGGGGTCTTTGGGGTCGGACATATCGCTAAAACGGCAAGGTGGCGGACAAGATTGCCTAGACAGTGCAGGGCGTGGCTGCAATGATCAACTGTCAAAAAGCTGCAATCTAGCTTAACATCAAGTCGTTAACTCTAGGATTTTGGTATTATTGGCACATAAGGATTTGAGCCGACGGGCTGTTTAAGGATTGTGAGGACAGTAAACGATGAGACCGAATGAAGTGCGCCGCAGAATTCAAGAGTGCAAGAAACAACGCCTCACGAAATTAGATTTGGGTAATGATTGGAATACGCCTGATGAGGAGAAATTAACCGCTATTCCCGCCGAAATTTTTGATTTCGTTTGGCTAGAGAAACTTAATTTAAGGTATAACCAACTGAGTGAGCTACCCGATTCTATTAACCGTCTCCAAAATTTATCAGAACTTGATTTAAGTGATAACTCTCTGAGTGAGCTACCCGATTCTATTACCCGTCTCCAAAATTTATCTACACTTGATTTACGTAATAACCAACTGAGTGAGCTACCTGATTCTATTACCCATTTCCAAAATTTATCTTATCTTGATTTAAGTTGTAACCAATTGAGTGAGTTGCCCGATTTTATTACCCATCTCCAAAATTTATTAATACTTTATTTAAGTTCTAACCAACTGACTGAGATACCCTATTTTATGGGTAATCTCCAAAAGTTGTTAGAACTTGATTTAAGAAATAATCAACTGAGTAAGCTACCCGATATTTCCCATCTCCAAAATTTATCAGGACTTGATTTAAGTTATAACCAACTGAGAGAACTACCCGATATTTCCCATCTCCAAAATTTATCAAGACTTGATTTAAGTTATAACCAACTGAGTAAGCTACCCGATTCTATTTCCCTTCTCAAAAATTTATCAGGAATTGGTTTAAGAAATAACCAACTGAGTAAGCTACCCGATTCTATTTCCCTTCTCAAAAATTTATCAAGACTTGATTTGGCTAATAACAAACTGAGTGAGCTACCGGACTCTATTGGTAATCTTCAAAATTTATTAAGACTTGATTTAAGTTCTAACCAGCTAAGAGAGCTACCTGATTCTATTGGTAATCTTCAAAATTTATTAATGGTTCATTCAACAAATAACCAACTGAGAAAGCTGCCCAATTCTATTGGTAATCTCCAAAATTTATTAAGACTTGATTTAAGTTCTAACCAACTGAGTAAGCTACCCGATTCTTTTTCCCGTCTCCAAAATTTATCTGAACTTGATTTAAGTGATAATCCCCTGGTTAATCCTCCCATTGAAATTGCTTACCGAGGCATTGAGGCGATTCGTCAATATTTCCGCGATAAAGCAGAAGAAGGTGAAGATCGGCTTTATGAGGCTAAATTAATCATTATTGGTGAAGGAGGAGCGGGTAAAACGACCCTGGCGCGTAAAATTCTTGATGCCAATTCGTCCATGCCTAAAGCAGAAGAAACCACCAAAGGTATTGACGTTTTAGAGTGGCATTTTTCAATGGAGAATGACCAGGATTTTCGTGTAAATATTTGGGATTTTGGTGGTCAAGCAATTTATCACGCAACGCACCAATTTTTCCTGACCAAACGGTCTCTTTATCTATTAGTTGTGGATAGCCGAAAAGAACATCCCCATCTCGATTATTGGCTCAATATTGTTGAACTTTTTAGTGAAAATAGTCCTTTATTAATAGTAAAAAATGAACTTGGCGACAGACCCGTTAAAATAGACGAAGCCCAACTAAAGGGACGCTTTGAAAATCTAAAAGAGAGCTTACCGACTAATTTAGGTAATCCCCAGGGCGGATCGGGTTTAGAACTAATCAAAAAAGCGATTATTTATCATATTTCTCAACTTTCTCACATTGGTAATTCTCTTCCCAAGACTTGGATTAAAGTGCGAGAAAAATTAGAAGAGGATGAACGCAATTATATTTCTCTAGATCAATACTTGCAAATCTGTGATCAAAATGGCTTCAAATTCAAACAGGAAAGTGTTACCGATGGTCGCTTAGTTCTCAGTCAATATTTCCATGATTTAGGCAGTATTCTCCACTTCCAAGAAGACCAAACTTCTCCTCTTTATAAAACCGTTATTCTCAAACCTAAATGGGGAACGGATGCCGCTTATAAGGTATTAGATAATAATCAAGTTAAACAAAATTTAGGCAAATTTACAACAATTGAACTTAAGCAAATTTGGCAGGATGCAGAATACAAAGATATGCAGTCTGAACTGCTAGAATTGATGCTAAAATTCAAACTCTGTTATCCTTTACCCAACGCAAAAAATACCTACATTGCTCCCCAACTTCTCGATGCGAATCAACCTGAATATTCCTGGAATGATAGCGATAATTTACTGTTAAACTATGAATATAATTTTATGCCGAGGGGAATTTTAACTCGCTTTATTGTAGAAATGCACAAATATATTGACGAACCAAATGTTTGGTTAACAGGTGTTTTGTTAAAACGTGACGATACCTGGGCAGAGGTAACTGAAACTTATGATCGTCGTGAAATTAAAATTCGCCTTTCGGGAAAGAATAAACGGGACTTTTTAGCAGTCATAACCCATCAACTAGATGAAATTCATGATAGCTTTAAACAACTCAAAGTTAAAAAACTCATTCCCTGTAATTGTGATGTTTGTAAAGATAGCCAAAACCCCCATTTTTATAAATTTGACCAACTACGGAAATTTGTGAATAATAATATTCCTGATACTCGCTGTGATGAATCTTTATTAATCGTTAATGTACTTAGTCTAATTGATGATGTTTTTGGCCGCGACAACTTTTTCAGGCAAGAACAGAACAGGGAAAATCCTGGTATTATTGTCTATGGAGATGTTCACGGAGATATTAAAATGCAAAATCCCCAACAAGGTGACATTCACGAAGAAATTCAAGTTGTTAATCATCAACCAATTATTGTAAATCCTCCTGAAAATCCTAAGCCGCTAAAAGTTAAAAGTGCCTGGGCAAATGGTTCTTTTTATCTCTTTGTTTTTGTCGTTGTCGTTGCAGGCATTGGCTTTTTAGGCAAACAATTAGATTTTATCGTTCTCTGTGTTGTCATTATTGCAGGAGTTTTATTTGTTCCCCTGATCGGTGCATTGCAACTTAAACAAGACGATCGCCTAAAGGATGAAAGTTTTTTAGCCTTAATGAAAATGGTCATTGGCAGTTTACCGCTTATTGGTAATCCCCTGCGAGGAATTTTAAATCCCCAAAAAGAGGACAAAAATTAATATTGATAGAGGGTTCAAGCCTTGAACCCCTACCGACCAATTGCCATTTTAGGGGTGTAAGGTTTACGCCCAAAGGTAGCAAATTTAACTCAACTCTTGCCTTTATAATTGCATGAGATTACCTAATGTCAAATCCGCTTTTATTAATCTTAATAAACTACGAAACTATAGCCTCAACCCAGAACGCGATCGCGGCAAATATTACATCTTTGACAAATATTATAATTGTTTGTCGGAGCAACTATTTTAGAGTCCTATTCTCAGAGAATTATCGAGCAATTAATAATTTTATCAATCAAAATTATGCTGATGAAACAGAGTAAGATTCATCAAATTTTCTTGTCTGGCAAAATTTTCAAACCTTAGATAAATTAAGAAAGAAATTAGATACAAAGTTGTATTCTTTTTCTCAAGACGAATTAGGGTATTTAACGGGATGGTCTTGGATTTTGACTGCTTTATGTCTGTCAGGTATTTAGAAATTTGGTACAAGGGTGCCATGTCTAAGGACTTTGGTAATTTGGTGATTATGAAGACTGCGGGTTATGCTTGCAAGAAATTTTACTGGGTATTGCATGAGATCAGGGATAGACTGGTATAAAAAACGTACCAAAGGGGGTTTTAATAATCCCCTTTTTAATATGTGACTCTCTATTATGTATTAAAGGTTATCGTCAAGGTTAGTTTATTGCTGGGCCAAAAATTGGTTTTGGAGCAAATTTTTTAGGCATTCAGCAAGAGCGTAACCCAAAAATTAATGCTGTTAACTGCCTAACCTAATTTTACAAATGTTCGGATTTATTAATTTACATAAACCCCAGGGCTGGACATCCCACGATTGCGTGGCCAAGGTACGACGCTTATTGAATACCCGCAAAGTGGGTCATGGCGGAACTCTCGATCCTTTAGCGACAGGAGTATTACCGATCGCCGTCGGCAAAGCCACCCGTTTACTGTCCTATTTACCCAGTCGTAAAATCTATCGGGCTAAAGTTCGTTTTGGGATGCAAACCAGTACTGACGACCTTGAAGGGGAGGTATTACAAACCCGATCGGCGGATCATTTAACCCTGAGCGATATTGAACCCTATTTTGCTCAATTTCTCGGTCAAGTTACCCAGATCCCGCCCCAATATAGTGCTATACAAAAGGATGGCAAGCGGCTTTACGAATTAGCCCGTCAAGGAAAAGTGGTGGAGGTTCCCAGTCGTCAAGTGGAAATTTTTAGCCTGGCGGTTTTGAATTGGTTGCCAGGGGAGTTTCCAGCGTTAGATCTGGTCATTACCTGTGGGGAAGGAACCTATATTCGGGCAATCGCCAGGGATTTAGGCCATTTACTAGGAGTGGGGGGAACCCTCGCGGCCCTAGAGCGGCAGGAAAGTGGCGGTATGAATCTTGAACAAAGTGTCACCCTAGAACAATTAGCGGCTCATCCTACCGATTTAATCCCGCCAGAAAAAGCATTAGGATATCTTCCCCAAATTAGCCTCGATTCCCTCACGGCTCAACGCTGGTGTCAAGGGCAGAAAATATTACTTCCCCCCTCAGCAGCACAGGAATTAGCGATCGCCTCTACCCTAGTCCCCCTAATAGCCAATCTTCACGAGGAAAACGATCATTATTTAGGAATTACAGAAATCGTGCGATTGGAGACACTTTTTTATCTGAGTCCTAAAGTAGTATTAATTTAAGTAAATATAATACTTTTGCTGCTTGTTTGAATTCTAGGGATTGTTCCTGTGTTTTTAGTTCCCCTTGCCAACCCCGCGACGACAACGACCTTGACAGGCCTCTCTGCCAAGAAGCGACTGACCTTAGTGACAAAAGATTCTGGTTTGGTTAGTCAGCTCCAATCCCTGATTCAGGAGATTCCCGATAGTCCTTATCATCTGGAATCCTGTCTGCCAGAAAATTCTCCTCTCCTGAGATTTCCTTGCTTAGAGATGCAAGATCTCTATCTCCTAGACGCGGAATGCTTATTTGCATCTCCCATTGCTACCCACTGGCAAAATTCTTTAACCACCTTTGGGAAAAGGGTGGCTCCTATTCCCGTGATTTTAGTGACAACCACGGCAGCCTTCGGTTTACAAGCTCTCAATTTAGGTATTACCGATTTCTGGGCCAAAGATGAACTCAGTCTCTCCCTAATTCGGCGATCGCTAAGACTGATTTTCCGTCCCCTGACCTCTGCCCCCCTGCCTCCTTTAATTAGCCCAACCGTCGCCTTTTATCAATCCTTAATGGATGGCATTCCCCATAGCCTCTTTTGTAAGGATTTACGGGGAAGATTTATCTACGCCAATCCAGCCTTTCTCAATACTTTGGGGCTTTCTTTAGCCGAATGTCTGGGTAAAACGGTCTATGATTTATATCCAGCCGATCTCGCGGCCAAATATGATAGTGATGATCAATGGTTGCTACGTACTGACCGAAAAATCAACCAAGTTCAATCCTATTTTGTTTCGGCTTGCCAAGAAATGATTCAAGTTCATGTGATTAAACAACCCCTTAAAAACCCTGAAGGAAAACTGATCGGCACCCAGGGAATGTTTTGGAACATTACGAACTCTCAACAAACCCAAGACCATCTTCAACTGCTGCAAAATCTAATTAGTACTATCATCACTGCGCCGACGTTTGAATCTGCCCTCGAATTAACCCTTCACCAGGTCTGTGAAATGACAGGTTGGCATTATGGAGAAGCCTGGCTGCCTCATTCATCCCATCAACACCTGCAACTCAGTCAGTCCAAATTTTTTAGTCATAGTGATCTGCTTCGCTTTTACCATGCGAGTGAAAGCATTACCTTTGAACTCAATCAGGGTTTACCAGGGCGGGTTTGGGCAAGTCAAAAGCCGGAATGGATGGGTGCGACCTTTAGTTGATGAAGGAAAAGAAAAGTGTTAACATGAGATGAAAAGTGACAAAGAGGAAACAATGATGACAGCAAAACTAATTAATGTAGAGGGTTCAAAGATAAAAATAGAACTAACATTAGAACTCAGTCGTTCAATGTTGGATACAGAAATAAATATTCAAAAAGGCTTAAACGAAGTAGGTTGCATCGCCAGCAAAGAAGCCTTGAAATATTTAGATACAGATGGTTCACCCTTAAAAATCGGTGAAGAAATCTGGAAGAGTAAGGGAGAGCAACCGAAAGAATATCAAACACCTTATGGTGAGGTTATAGTGAATCGTCATGTATATCAGCGTTCACCTTTGAGGAAAAACGTATTGCCCCTTAGAAAGAGAAGCAAGGATAATCATAACATCAACGCCATTATTGGCAAAACAGGTATCCTCAAAAATGTCAGGGATGGCAGGCAAAGAGGTGAAAAATGATTTATTAGAAAATCATGGTAGAAAAGTAGCGCTATCCTATATCCAAAGATTGAGTGAAGCAGTAGGAAGTGTGGTACAGGCAAAAGAAGAAGCGTGGAGTTATGCCCCGCCCAAGGAGGATAGCCAAATTGCAACAGTGGGAATAGGATTAGATGGAACCTGTATGCTGATGTGTGAGGATGGCTACCGTGAAGCAATGGTGGGAACCGTTTCCCTATACGATAGTGAAGGCGAACGTCAACCTACAATCTATCTAGGTGCGGCACCAGAGTATGGAAAAAAGAGTTTTCTAGAAAGATTAGAAAGAGAAATTGAGCGAGCGAAAAACCGTTATCCAGAGGCAACATTGGTCGGGATAGCAGACGGGGCAGAATCAAATTGGAAGTTTTTAGAAAAGCAAACGGAAGAACAGATATTAGATTTCTATCATGCCTCTGGTTACTTAGGTGCCTTGGCAGAAGCGTTGCATCCGAATACCGTGTCAAAACAAAAAGAATGGTTGACTGAAAATTGTCGAGAACTCAAGCATGAAAAAGGAAAAGCAGGAGAACTGCTAAATCTGATGAAAGAAGTCAAAGAAGAAAAAAGTCATTCTAAGAATCTTACCGAGAAACTACAAGCGGCGATTACTTATTACGAGAATCATCAGCATCAAATGGATTATGCTGAATACATAGAGAAAAAGTATCCGATTGGTTCAGGTGTTACGGAAGCAGCTTGTAAGACGTTGGTCAAACAACGATTATGTTGTTCAGGGATGCGATGGAAGGAAAAAGGAGCAGGAATTATTTTGAGCCTACGAGCTTTGGTATTGACCAAGGAACGATGGAGTCAATTTTGGGCAAAACTTGATCAATATGGGTTCCCTGTAGAACCCTGATTACAACAGCTTTTATCAACTAAAGGTCGCACCCGAATGGATTGGTGATGTTTCAGCCGAATCCACCTCTATTTTCCTGCGCCGTGACCTAGCCAAAAGTTTGAAGCTCAAGGGAGCCTTAGGGGTTCCTATTTTAGTTCAAGATCAGGTCATTGCCGTTTTAGTCTTTTTCACCACTCAGGTTAGAGAGACCGATCCTCATTTAGTTAAAGTTGTGTCTGCTGTCGCTCAACAATTAGGCTTGGTATTGGAGCGCAAACAAATTGAAGTTGCTTTACGCCAACAAAAGGAATTGTTAGAAAACTTGGTCGATCAGCGTTCAGGAAATTTGGGATCGATTCAAGCTCCGTAAGGGTAAGGGAGAAAAATTATTAGAACAGAAAATAGCGTTGGGTCATGGGTAAACTGGTGGCGGGTTCGCAGGTCAACAATTCACCATCCGCCCGCACTTCGTAGGTTTCAGGATCAACTTCAATAGAAGGTAAAGCATCATTTAATTGCAAACTGTGCTTTGTTAAGTTGCGCGTATTTTTAACGGCAACGGGTCGTTTTTGTAGGTTTAAGCGTTGGGGAATTTGAGCCTCTAAACTGGCTTGGGAAACAAAAATTAGGGATGTGGCGGCGATCGCCGATCCAAAACTGCCAAACATCGGACGACTGTGAACAGGTTGAGGAGTCGGAATACTGGCATTAGCATCCCCCATTTGCGCCCAGGCAATCATGCCACCTTTAAGAACTAATTCCGGTTTAACCCCAAAAAAAGCGGGATTCCATAGCACTAAATCTGCATATTTACCGACTTCAACGGAACCGACAATTTCTGAAATACCGTGCGTAATAGCTGGATTAATGGTGTATTTAGCCACATACCGCTTGGCCCGTAAATTGTCATTTTCTCCCGTTTCTGCCAATAATCGCCCTCGTTGTACCCGCATTTTATGGGCTGTTTGCCAGGTGCGAATAATCACTTCTCCGACTCGTCCCATTGCCTGGGAATCGGAGGAAATCATGCTAAAAGCTCCTAAATCATGCAAAATATCTTCGGCGGCGATCGTTTCTCGACGGATACGGGACTCGGCAAAGGCCACATCTTCGGGAATGTTGGGATCAAGATGATGACAAACCATCAACATATCCAGATGTTCTTCTAAAGTATTTAAGGTATAGGGACGAGTGGGATTAGTGGAAGACGGTAAAACATTTAATTCCCCACAAACCTTGATAATGTCAGGGGCATGACCGCCCCCAGCCCCTTCGGTGTGATAGGTATGAATAACGCGATTTTTAAAAGCATTAATAGTCGTTTCTACAAACCCTGCTTCGTTTAAAGTATCGGTGTGTATTGCAACCTGTACGTCAAACTGATCAGCTACGTTTAAACAGGTATCAATGGTGGCCGGAGTGGTTCCCCAATCCTCATGCAGTTTTAAGCCCATTGCTCCTGCTTTAACCTGTTCAATTAATCCCTCTGGTTTAGCACTATTGCCTTTTCCTAAAAAACCTAAATTAACGGGAAAAGCTTCAGAGGCCTGTAACATTCGCCAAATATTCCATTCTCCTGGGGTGCAAGTGGTGGCATTGGTTCCTGTGGCTGGCCCGGTTCCTCCGCCAATCATCGTCGTTACACCAGAGGCGATCGCTGTTTCAATCTGTTGAGGACAAATAAAGTGAATATGAGTATCAATTCCCCCCGCCGTCAGAATCATGCCTTCCCCAGCGATCACTTCCGTCCCTGGCCCAATAATAATATCGACCCGATCCTGAATATAGGGATTTCCAGCTTTTCCAATCTGAGCAATTAATCCATCTTTAATCCCTACATCAGCTTTAACAATGCCCCACCAGTCCAAAATCAAGGCATTGGTAATGACCAAATCCACTGCCCCCTCAGCACGAGAGAGAGGAGATTGACCCATGCCATCCCGAATCACCTTACCGCCGCCAAATTTGACCTCATCACCGTAGGTAGTAAAGTCCTGTTCTACTTCGATCAAAAGTTCTGTATCAGCTAAACGTACCTTATCCCCAAGGGTAGGGCCATAGGTGTCAGCATAGGCGCGGCGATCAAGACGGTAACTCATAGGGGTTCTCGCTGGGCAGGTTTTCCAAAATTATAGGGGCGATTTCGGCCAAGGCGATCGCCGCTCTTCTCGGTTTTTTACTGACACGCGATCGCTTTAAACCCAGATTCAATATAACTCAGACCAGAAAAACTAGACTTCAAACGGGTGTGACCTTTAGTTGATGAAGGAAAAGAAAAGTGTTAACATGGGATGAAAAGTGACAAAGAGGAAACAATGATGACAGCAAAACTAATTAATGTAGAGGGTTCAAAGATAAAAATAGAACTAACATTAGAACTCAGTCGTTCAATGTTGGATACAGAAATAAATATTCAAAAAGGCTTAAACGAAGTAGGTTGCATCGCCAGCAAAGAAGCCTTGAAATATTTAGATACAGATGGTTCACCCTTAAAAATCGGTGAAGAAATCTGGAAGAGTAAGGGAGAGCAACCGAAAGAATATCAAACACCTTATGGTGAGGTTATAGTGAATCGTCATGTATATCAGCGTTCACCTTTGAGGAAAAACGTATTGCCCCTTAGAAAGAGAAGCAAGGATAATCATAACATCAACGCCATTATTGGCAAAACAGGTATCCTCAAAAATGTCAGGGATGGCAGGCAAAGAGGTGAAAAATGATTTATTAGAAAATCATGGTAGAAAAGTAGCGCTATCCTATATCCAAAGATTGAGTGAAGCAGTAGGAAGTGTGGTACAGGCAAAAGAAGAAGCGTGGAGTTATGCCCCGCCCAAGGAGGATAGCCAAATTGCAACAGTGGGAATAGGATTAGATGGAACCTGTATGCTGATGTGTGAGGATGGCTACCGTGAAGCAATGGTGGGAACCGTTTCCCTATACGATAGTGAAGGCGAACGTCAACCTACAATCTATCTAGGTGCGGCACCAGAGTATGGAAAAAAGAGTTTTCTAGAAAGAGTAGAAAGAGAAATTGAGCGAGCGAAAAACCGTTATCCAGAGGCAACATTGGTCGGGATAGCAGACGGGGCAGAATCAAATTGGAAGTTTTTAGAAAAGCAAACGGAAGAACAGATATTAGATTTCTATCATGCCTCTGGTTACTTAGGTGCCTTGGCAGAAGCGTTGCATCCGAATACCGTGTCAAAACAAAAAGAATGGTTGACTGAAAATTGTCGAGAACTCAAGCATGAAAAAGGAAAAGCAGGAGAACTGCTAAATCTGATGAAAGAAGTCAAAGAAGAAAAAAGTCATTCTAAGAATCTTACCGAGAAACTACAAGCGGCGATTACTTATTACGAGAATCATCAGCATCAAATGGATTATGCTGAATACATAGAGAAAAAGTATCCGATTGGTTCAGGTGTTATGGAAGCAGCTTGTAAGACGTTGGTCAAACAACGATTATGTTGTTCAGGGATGCGATGGAAGGAAAAAGGAGCAGGAATTATTTTGAGCCTACGAGCTTTGGTATTGACCAAGGAACGATGGAGTCAATTTTGGGCAAAACTTGATCAATATGGGTTCCCTGTAGAACCCTGATTACAACAGCTTTTATCAACTAAAGGTCGCACCCCTTCAAACTCTCAAAATAGAGATAAAAGCCTCCTTCTCAGTAGCTAACTAGACATCTTTTGTTTAAAAACATTGTCCAACTCTTCCTTAGTCATCTCAGAAGGCGGTGGAAAAACCTTCGCATCAGGATGACGACGATGAACAAATAACTCTCGAATCGCCTCATCATCAGTGGGATGTTGACGAATATAAATTTTTAATTCCTGACGAGTTAACTGCGAAAAATTAGGTTTACTCATTTTCGTGAAACTCCCAATTGCCATTTTCAAAAATGCTGACTAACCTTTCTGTTTCTGGATAGACTGACCCAACTTTTCTTGAATTGCTTGCTCCATAATTGCCAAATTTTCTGGCGTATCAGGGCAAGGGTAAACTGTTGAAGAAACAGAACTTGCTTTTAAGCGATCTGCCAACACATAAAACGCCTCATCATCGTTACGATTGTCGAGAACATAGGCTCGTAATGAACGAATATCCATCTCTACAAAATTAAGACTCATGCTAAAAATCTCCATTTTCCATTAGGAGTAATTGTAACTTGTAACTCTTCACCCGCCAAAATAATGAGTTGGCGATCGCGCTCATCCAATCTGACGAGATAAATAGGAATATAGAAGCTTGTCAAATCCCGACAAACTTGAACACAACTTAAACATTGTTCGACTGTTGGAAAAATAAACCCCTCCTTCTCTAAAAGTACTATTGCCTTAGTCGAATGTATTTTATGGACAGATAAAGATGGTGAGCAAATCAATTTCCACCAACATTATAGCCGAATTAACTACCTCCAATTCGTGCGACATCACGAGCATTCTCCTCAAACGTTGCATTGAGTGGATTACTCGCTTCAATCAACTCACCTCCCAAATACTTGTGCATTACCTCCTGAACCACAGCAGAAACAGAAATTCCTAACTGATCCGCTAAATTATGAATTTTATTGGTATTTTGTAGGGATAAATTAACCTCAATTTTCTGTCTAGCAATTTGCTCTCTGGCCATTGCCTGTAAACGCTGAATCTCTTGTTCTACATTAGGAACACTAACCCACTCACCACTTTCAATACTTTCAATACTTTCGAGCAAAGCCCGTTCCTCCTCATCCAACTTGAGAGTCGCAACAAACTCTTCATCTGTCATACTGTCATAATCCACATTGGGCAACATAATTAATCTCCTAAATACCCCTTCTTCATTTTATAGAAGAGAAAAATTATCTTGAAAAAATGGCTATGTTTAAGGTAGAGGAATCCCTGCTGAACGAATTGCCAACTTAACGGCTCCTTTAACCACATCGGTAATTGTTGCATTGCCAACAGATTGACCCCAATTAACCAGTTTGTCCCTCATTTTTGGGCTGTTTTTGGCTTGATTTGCTATATCTTGGGCGACTTGCTCTTGAGCAACATCTACCGTTATACCTTGCTGCTGTAGTTTTTCTAATAAACTTTGGATTTGAGAAGCTGCTTGTGATAAATCTTGACTCATATTAATGTAGTCACCTTGAATATAATCACCACCACCCGTGCTGATATTTTCATAATAGTTAGTAGCATTGATAACACGGGAATCGCCAGTCATTTTTGATTGCTCTCCTATTTTTCCAAGGGCTTCCGCCGCTTTTTGACGGACATTTTTATTTGAGTCATTGAGCATAGCTTGAGTTAAGGCTGGAATTGCATATTCGCTTTGCAGTTTGCCCAAAGATTCAGCCGCTATTAACCGAGTGTCAGCATCAATGTCTTGAAGCAAAGCAGTGCAAAGCGAAGAAATTGCTAAGGCTTTATAATCGGGATTCTTGATGGACACAATCTTTAAAGCCCTGTTTTCTGGTTCATCTGAGTTCAGTATGCTAAGTTAATAATTTTCTTTTTATTAAATAAATATTAAATTAAGCCTCAGAGATGTAGAATTGCTGACCGATAGGTATTTCGAGGCTCTACAATAGTATAAAGTCCTGTGAATTTTGTGACAACTAGGTAGGAAACCATTATGCTCCCCCGTTATCAGCCTCAATCCCAACTAAAGATTTTTGAAGAAATTTTAGATTTAGAGAGTCATAAACCCGTTAATATCAGCATCATAGATGACCTCATTTTAGTGAAGCTAGAGGCAAAAGATAAATCAGCCACTTGTCCGAGATGCGGCTGCAAGAGTCATAAGCTGCATCAAAATCATGAGCATCTAGTTCAAGATCTGCCTTGGAATGAAAAAGCAGTTTATTTGCAGATGAATTCCCGTCAGTTTAAATGCGACAAATGTGGTAAGCCTTTCACAGAAACGTTGGAGATTAAACCTTTCAGGCGAGCTTATACCAAGAGATTTGCCTTAGATATAGTTGCTCGTGTGCTTGATAGTAATATTCTAGCCATTGCAGAGCAAAAGGGTGTAAGTGAGTATCAGATTCAGCATATTTTAAATGATGTCGGTAAGTTACTTAGAAATCAGAGCCCCAAAAACCTAGTTCGATTAGGAATAGATGAGATTTCTTTAAGAAAAGGTAGCGGTCGTTATTGTGCCGTATTAGTTGACCTTGACAGGCATGAAATCATTGGATTATTAAGGTCAAGGAAGCAAGATGAAATACGGGAAGTCCTTTTATCATGGGGAAGTGAGATCTTAAATTCAATTAAGTTAGTGAGCATGGATTTGTCCAAGCCTTATAAAAGCATAATTAATGAAGTGTTGCCAGATGTAGAAATTGTGGCGGATCGATTCCACGTCATGAAACAGATAAATGATGAGCTAGATAGCAAGAGAAAAGAAGAGAGAAGAAAAGCAACAGCAGAAGTTAAAAAAGCAAGAAGTAAAGCAAAGAAAAAAGAAAAAGAAGAGATTGAGAACGTGCTTAAAGGGAGTAAATATCCCCTCCTAAAAAATGAAATTGATTTGCTAAATGAGCAAAAAGAGAAACTAGAAAAAGTTAAAGAAGTGAGTCCAATATTAGAACAGATGCATAATCTAAAAGAGGAATTTAGGACTATTTTTGAGAAATCTCAGAACTGGGGGGAGGGAACGTTAGAATTAATGAATTGGATTAAAAAAGCATCGAATGTATATTCTAAGTCTTGTCAAACTTTGATTAATTGGTTTGGTGAAGTGACTGGATACTTTGAGCATCATATCAGCAATGGTTGTGTTGAGGGTCTCAACAACAAGCTCAAGGTAATCAAGCGATGTGGATATGGGTTTCGTAATTTTGAGAACTTTGAGATCCGTGTTCTTCTATCTTGCACTAAATCTATTGACCTAGCATACTAAACTCGGATGAACCTGTTTTCTCACTTCCGATCATTCCTAAAGATTTTGCGGCCATACGACGTACTTCAGGCATTTGATCAGTTAGTAATATATTACATAGTGCTGGTACTGCGTCTTCACAACCCATTTCACCAAGAATCAAAGCGGCTCCTAAACGGATTTGACTATTTGAATTGGACAGATCATCAATATATACATCATATATTGGTTTCTGACAATATTTTTGGGCTATTTCTTCAGTCTCTTCAATGGCAAGCGGAATATCCAGACTTTCTTCTTCAGTAGGAAGACCCTCGGCTTCTGCCAGCAGTTTTTGCTTCCATTTTTCCGCCATCTCTTCTGCCTTCTTATAGACTAGTTCGCGGTTTTTCAGCATAGCCCCTGCTTCGGCTTCTAGTTGCTTCGTCGAAAGGGAAATCCGACCCCGTTCTGCATCTAGATCAATGATCATGACCTTTAGTTCATCATTGACATTAAAGACACTGCTAGGAGTATCAATATGGTCGTGGGAAATTTCCGAAATGTGTAACAGACCGCTAACACCCCCAATATCAATTAAGGCCCCATAAGGCTTAATACCACGCACTGAGCCGATCACAACTTGACCCACCTCTAAAACATTCATCTTCCGTTCTACGAGGGCGCGACGATGGCTGAGAACAAGACGATTGCGTTCTTCATCAACTTCTAGGAATTTTAAAGGCAGATTTTTCCCCACTAAATCTTTTTTGGTTTCCCGCGCATTAATATGGGAACTAGGAATAAAACCCCGTAGCCCCTCGACACGAACTAACGCGCCACCTCGGCTGATCGCAAAAACATCAGAATAAACAGTGACATCTTCTGCCTGGAGTTGGCGAACCCTTTCCCAAGCCCGCATGCATTCGATGCGACGGATCGAGAGGGTTAATTGACCATCTTCATTTTCGTCGGTCAGAATGAAAAATTCACGGGTTTCGTTGGGCTGTAATACCTCATCGGGATCATCTACCCGATTAATAGACATTTCTTGAATGGGGATATAGGCGGCGGTTCTAGCACCAATATCAATTAATGCGCCCCTGGACTCCATGCTAAAGACGGTTCCTGCCACAATATCACCATGACTGAAGTGATAATCGTATTTGTCGAGAAGGGCTGCGAAGTGTTCGTTAGTGAAACCAATTTTTTGCAAATTTTTTTGTCTAGCTGAAGCCTGGTAGAAGCCCTCCCCACTATGAATAAAATTAGGATTCATGATAAAAAATCTCCGTGTAAACTTAAGCAAGAACTAGCTAGATTTAACAATTTCCCCTGCACCGACTCCAAAATCGAATGAATAATCTCTTGAGTTACACTCGAAAACTATTGGGGTGTTATCTTTTTCTGGATAGACTGACCCAACTTTTCTTGAATGGCTTGCTCCATAATTGCCAAATTTTCTGGCGTATCAGGGCAAGGGTAAACTGTTGAAGAAACAGAACTTGCTTTTAAGCGATCTGCCAACACATAAAACGCCTCATTATCATTACGATTATTGAGAACATAGGCTCGTAATGAACGAATATCCATCTCTGCAAAATCAGGATTCATTATAAAAATCTCCATTTTCCATTAGGAGTAATTGTAACTTGTAATTCTTCACCCGCCAAAATAATGAGTTGGCGATCACGCTCATCTAATCTGATGAGATAAATGGGAATATATAAGCTTGTCAAATCTCGACAAACTTGAACACAACTTAAACATTGTTCGACTGTTGGAAAAATAGACCCCTCCTTCTTTAAAAGTACGATTATCCTAATCGAAGATATTTTATGGACAGATAAAGATGGTGAGCAAATCAATGCCCACCAATATTATAGCTGAATTAACTACCTCCAATCCGTGCGACATCGCGGGCATTCTCCTCAAAGGCCGCATTTAGGGCATCATCACCACTTAAGCCCGCCTCTAACGCATTTTTAATGGCCTGAAGAACACGCTTATAATCCTTCGGCATCACTTTAACAAACTTAGGAATATTGACTTCCCAATTCGCTAAAACAGCCTGACCTTTTACGCTCTGGGTATAATTAACATGGTTCTGAATTAACTCGCGTAAATCGGCAATTTCTTCAGGGTCTTCGAGGGTTTCTAAACCGACCATTGACTGATTACAACGAGTGGCAAAATCCCCCGTTTCATCGAGGATATAGGCTACACCGCCACTCATCCCCGCCGCAAAGTTCCGACCTGTGGGGCCAAGCACGACCACCTTACCGCCTGTCATGTACTCGCAACCGTGATCGCCCACCGCTTCCACAACGGTATTGACCCCAGAGTTACGCACACAGAAGCGTTCGCCTGCCATACCAGCAATATAGACCTCGCCACTGGTTGCCCCGTAGAGAGCCACATTACCTGCGATGATGTTTTCCGCCGCTACAAAGGTTGAACCCTGGGGAGGATAGACGATTAATTTACCGCCGCTTAAACCTTTGCCCAGATAGTCGTTGGCATCCCCGTCTAATTCGAGGGTGACTCCTTTGGGTACAAAGGCTCCGAAACTTTGCCCCGCACTGCCCTGGAAGTGGAGATGAACGGTATCGTCGGGTAGCCCTTCCCAATGGCGTTTGGTGATTTCGTTGCCGAGGATGGTTCCCACTACACGGTTAATATTTTTGATCGGTAAAATCGCTTTGACCTTTTCCCCTTTTTCAATGGCAGACTGACACAAATCTAAAAGGGTCGTGATGTCTAAAGACTTCTCTAAACCGTGATCCTGAGCCATTTGGCAATAACGACCAACTTCGGGGCCAACTTCGGGCTGATAGAGGATCGCTGACAGATCAATACCTTTCGCTTTCCAATGTTCTACCGCTTTTTTCGGCTCTAACACATCGGTGCGACCGACCATCTCATCAACGGTACGGAAACCGAGTTGGGCCATAATTTCCCGCATTTCCTGGGCGATGAAGGTCATAAAGTGGACGGTATGGGCTGGATCGCCTGTGAATTTAGCCCGCAGTTCGGGGTTTTGGGTGGCAATGCCCACAGGACAGGTGTTTAGGTGACAAGCCCGCATCATAATACAACCCAGGGAAACGAGAGGCGCAGTAGAAAAACCAAATTCTTCGGCTCCTAGCAAGGCCCCGATCACCACATCCCGACCCGTTTTCATTTGTCCGTCGGTCTCGACCACAATCCGCGATCGCAGGTTATTGAGTACGAGCGTCTGATGGGTTTCAGCTAGTCCCAATTCCCAGGGCAGTCCCGCGTGTTTAATCGAAGTTTGGGGAGAAGCTCCCGTTCCGCCGTCATAGCCAGAGATTAAGACCACATCGGCATGGGCTTTGGCAACCCCAGTGGCGATCGTACCAACTCCGACTTCTGATACTAATTTGACATTAATACGCGCCGCACGATTGGCATTTTTGAGGTCGTGGATTAACTCGGCTAAGTCCTCGATCGAATAAATATCGTGGTGAGGAGGGGGCGAAATTAAACCGACACCAGGGGTCGAGTGACGCACTTTGGCAATCCAGGGATAGACCTTTTTACCTGGCAGTTGACCGCCTTCGCCAGGTTTCGCGCCTTGAGCCATTTTGATTTGGATTTCCTTGGCTTGGGATAAGTACAAACTCGTCACCCCAAAGCGTCCCGATGCCACCTGTTTGATCGCACTATTTTTGGAATCGCCCTGTTCATTCGTCCAGGTATAGCGATCGGGGTCTTCACCACCTTCTCCTGTATTGGATTTACCACCGATGCGATTCATGGCGATCGCCAGGGACTCATGGGCTTCTTTGGAAATAGAACCGTAACTCATCGCTCCCGTTTTAAAGCGTTTCATAATTGCTTCAATGGGTTCCACTTCTTCCAGGGGAATGGCTTCTCGTGATTTGAAGTCCAGCAGACCGCGCAGGGTAAAGAACTTTTGATTCTGCTCATTGACCAGACTGGCGTACTTTTTATACAGTTCATAGTCGCCTTCCCGAACGGCACGTTGCAAGGTGTGAATAGTTTCAGGATTAAATAGGTGTTCTTCCCCATCCTTGCGCCATTGGTACTCACCCCCCACATCAAGGGTGTGAATGTCGCCAGGACGCGGGGCAAAGGCGTGTTGATGCCGTAAAAGAGCTTCCTGAGTTAACACTTCTAAATCTGCACCTTCAATGCGAGAAGCTGTCCAGGTAAAATACTTTTTGATCACCGATTTATTGAGACCGATCGCCTCGAAAATTTGCGCTCCACGATAACTTTGAATGGTAGAAATACCAATCTTAGAAGCAACTTTAATCACCCCTTTTGTGGCCGCTTTAATGTAATTTTTGCAAGCAGTTTTATGGTCAACGCCAACTAACGTCCCATCGGCGATCATGCCCTCAAAGGTATCAAAGACCATATAGGGATTAATCGCACCGCAACCATAACCAATTAAGACCGCATGGTGATGGACTTCTCGTGGTTCTCCCGATTCCAAAATCAAACCGACACGGGTACGAGTGCCTTTGCGAATTAAATGGTGATGTAAACCTGAAACTGCCAATAAAGCGGGAATAGCTGCCTGTTCTGCACTAACTCCGCGATCGCTGAGAATAATTAAATTAATACCCTGCTCAATGGCTTGATCTGTTTGGGATGCGATCGTTTCTAAAGCCGCTTCTAACCCTTTAACGCCTAATTTAGGATCAAATAAAATCGGGATAGTTGTGGATTTAAAAGGATCCAATTCTCCCCCCTTTCCAAGGGGGGCTGGGGGGGATAACTCAGGTTTCAATCCCCCTAAATCCCCCTTTGTAAGGGGGACTTCCAGAGCCTTTAACTTAGCCAAATCCTCATTACTTAAAATCGGACTTTTCAACTCAATCAAACGACAACTTTCAGGCGTTGGTTGCAATAAATTTCCTTCCGAACCAATCGTCGTTTCAGGAGACGTAATAATTTCTTCCCGAATCGAATCAATCGGCGGATTAGTTACCTGAGCAAATAACTGTTGAAAATAGTTATAAAGCAACTTGGGCTTGTCAGATAGTACAGCCAAAGGAGTATCAGCCCCCATCGAACCGATCGCCTCTACCCCATCACGGGCCATAGGTGTCAAGAGAATGCGTAACTCCTCAAAGGTATAACCAAAGGCTTGTTGACGCTGGAGGAGAGGGAGAGAGGGGGAGACGGGGGGAAGGGGAGACCGGGAGACGGGGAGGTTTTCGAGGGAGATGAGGTTATCTTGGAGCCATTGGCTGTAGGGTTCGGCGGTGACAATTTGTTGTTTGATTTCTTCATCGGCAATGATGCGACCTTCCTTCATATCTACGAGGAACATCCGCCCAGGTTGTAGCCGCCCTTTTTCTAACACCCGCTCAGGTTCAATCGGCAACACGCCCGCTTCCGAAGCCATGATCACCAGGTCATCTTTGGTGACATAGTACCGTGAAGGCCGTAAACCATTGCGATCCAGTACAGCACCCATCATCGTGCCATCGGTAAAGGCGATCGAGGCGGGGCCATCCCAGGGTTCCATCAAACAGGAATGGTACTTATAAAAGGCTTTTTTCTCGACACTCATGGACTCGTGGGCTGTCCAGGGTTCGGGAATCATCATCATCACCGCATGGGGTAGGGAGCGACCTGATAAGTACAATAACTCCAGGGCATTATCAAAAATGGTGGAATCACTGCCTTCGACGTTGATCACGGGCTTGACCTTTTCCATGTCTGCACCAAACAAAGGCGATTCAAATAGGGATTGACGGGCCAACATCCAGTTAATATTGCCGCGCATGGTATTAATTTCGCCGTTGTGGGCAATGTAGCGGTAAGGGTGCGATCGCTCCCAACTGGGGAAGGTATTCGTACTAAAACGAGAATGCACTAATGCCAAAGCACTTTCCATATCGGCATCATGCAGTTCAGGGTAATAATCCCCCACCTGCACAGGCATCAACATCCCTTTATAAACCAACGTCCGCGCCGATAGACTGGAAATATACCAAAATGTATCAATTTTCGTCGTGCGAATCGCCGTATGCGTTAATTTGCGAATCACAAATAATTTGCGCTCAAAGTCCAAATCATCAGTTAACTCTGCACTACGAGCAATAAAGACCTGCTGCATAAAGGGTTCACTGGCCTTAGCCGTATCGCCCAAACTGCTGTTATCGGTGGGAATATCGCGCCATCCCAACACCGTCAGCCCTTCCGCGAGCGTAATCTGTTCAAAAATGCGACGACCTTCTTCCCGCGCACTGCGATCGGGTGAACTGTAGATATTGCCCACGCCATACTGACCAAAATCAGGCAAGGTAATATTTTCTGCACTGGCTACCTTTTGCAAAAACTTGTGGGGAACCTGCATCAAAATCCCCGCACCATCCCCCGTATTCGGCTCACAGCCACAGGCTCCGCGATGGTCAAGATTAAGCAAAATCGTCAACCCCTGCTCCACAATGCTATGGGATTGCTTACCTGTTTTATGGACAATAAAGCCGACACCACAGGCATCATGCTCAAATTGGGGGTCATAGAGTCCTTGTTGGCTGGGAGCTAGAATTTGAGGGCTGACGGTCTTATTCATAGTTTTTCAAAGGAAAAGGACGATTGTAGCTTTTATCCCCCTTTGCAAGAGGGACTTGTGCTTAGGGGTTTTGTAAGCGTTTGTGGGGTTGGGGTCAAAGATCGGTGTCGGCCTATCCCCCAGTCTTAGAATTGTAACGGTCAGCCCTCGGAAAAAGCACATTTCCTTAATGAAACTATGAAGTTTTCATCAAATTTGCGTTATCGGGATTCTAAACGGTAACAAATTAGACTAAACCCAATAACCCCACCGTAGGGGCGCATTGCGTGCCATTGGTGTCAACTTAAGCCAAAATGCCTACTCACAAAAGATTAGCCTAAAAGCAGGCGGAAGTAAGAGTAGGCTGAAAAAAAGGTTAGTATATAAAAAAGTGAGCAAAAAACAAATGGCAAGACAACATCCTCGGAGAAAAGGAAACCCAGACTTACGTCGTAAGACAAATCAGCCAGGGGTAGAAATCCCTGAAATAACAAAAGAGTTGTTTGAATTACTAGAACCCACAATGTTTACACCATTAAAATATTTACAGGGAACTCATGAGAAAATGATGAGAGATAGGGTATTAAATTTACCAGTAATGGTGGCATTAGTGTTAAGTATAGTGTATCGTCAAATAGCGGGTATAAGTGAAGCGGTAAGACTGTTAGAGGAAGAGGGATTGCTATGGGTAGCATCATTAAAAGTAAGCAAACAGGCAGTATCAAAAAGAATGATGAATGTGCCAGCCGAAATATTTGCAATATTACTAAAAGGAGTGTTAGAAAAAGCAGCCGAAAAAGGGAAGAAGCTCCAAGTAGGAGAAAAATGGGAAAAAATAAGAGAAAAGTTTAGTGCAGTGTGGATAGCAGATGGCTCAACGCTAGAGCAGATAAGGAAAAATATGAAAATAAGTAAAGAAGAAAAGAGTAAATTGGGGGGTAAAATAATGATGGTAGTGGAAGCCTTTACCCAAAGACCCGTTACTTTATGGTACACAGAAAATGATAAATCAAATGATAAAATATGGTGTGAAGAATTGGCAGCTAAATTACCAGAAAATGGTTTAATTCTCGTAGATATGGGATTTTTTAGCTTTGTGTGGTTTGATTTGTTAACAGAAGCTAAAAAGTTTTTTCTAACCAGATTTAGAGCGGGTACATCTTACAAAACCAAACAAGTATTGTCTCAAGGTAGTCATTACAGAGATGAGATTATCATTATGGGAAATTACCGTTCTAATCCTTGCAAGCATCCGGTGAGATTAGTCTCAGTATTATGGGGAACAATCTGGTATCAGTATTTAACAAATGTGTTGTCTCCCGAACAACTGTCCGCCGAAGAGGTCTGTGATTTATATCGAAGACGATGGACAATCGAAGAAGCCTTTTTATTAACGAAAAGACTTTTAGCTGGACAGTGGGAAGTTTATGGATGCCAGATAAGGTAATGACTATGCGACGAAAGTAAGCATATCAGGGCTTGGGGAAGAGGCAAGTTTAGCGGTAAGGAATTTAGGCAAAAGCAGACTGGGTGGACTTTGAGGAAAAATCATTTGGGCTTGATGTTGAAGGGCTAGTTGAGCAATCCGTTCACTAGGGTAGCCATGGGATGGTAATGTCCGAAACCATCGAGGAAAATTAGCCCAAATCCCCTGGGGTAACTCTAAGGCGAGAATTTGAAGTAGCCCTAAAGCAATGGCATTAAGGTTAACAAAACGCTCAAAGGCTTCTACCTTGTTTAAAATCTGAGTCTGAACAGCTTGTGGATAGTCACTGAGGATAAGATTGCTGGGCCAGGTAGGTAAAGTAGGAAGACTCTTAAGCCAAAAACGATAGGCAAAGCTGCCCAAAAGATGGACTAATTGACGAAAAGTGACTTCAATCTTAAATCGGAGACCGTAAGCGGCAATAATCTCAGGTCCAGTCAAACAGAGATCAGTAGAAAGCAGAATCAGTCGTCGTCCGTTAGGCAATTGGGTCAGAACAAACTTGACGAGCTGATGGGGACTATCCCAGTGGAACTCAAAGCACTGATAAGAAACCGTGACTTGTTGACCATAGAGCCAGACTTTAGCTGTCGGAAAGTCCGCCGCCAGAGCGAACAGCTTTTCTAGTTTTATCGAACTCCCCCAAATCCGTGGTCGTCCTCTCCCCGTCAGCGTCGGCACGGAACAAAAGGGGGCATAGGCGACGGTGGAGCAACGCACTCTTGTGATTAGATGCAAGGCGTTCTGGCGAAAACTTTTGAGCACTGGTTCGCAAGCAAAATAAGCATCCAAAATTACATAACTCCCTGCCTCTGCGTAAGTAACACAAAGGTCAGCCATTTTTGTCACCAGGCTCGTCTTCACCTTTTTTTTGCCTTTTCCCTCCCCCTTCTCGGTTGCTTTGGACTTGATGCCATCGTCTAGCCGCAACACTAAGGGCAAGGCAAAGCAGGCTTTCCCTACTCCCACCAAAATACTCAAGGCATTGAAGTAATGACCCCTTATCCACTCTGGCTTGGACACATCTTCCGATTCTTGGTGTAGTCGTTTTACACCTGGCATCTTGCGTCCTTCTTTCCCCACTTTGATGCCATCACCCACATACACCCGTTTCCCTTTAATTCTGTATAGACTTTCATGCTGACTTAGCCACTTTGACCATTGTAAAGTTAGTCCTTCGACCCTAAACGCCTTGGAATCAAACCAATGTAGAGCCTGATTGTAGTAGCTCTCTGTTCAGCCAATGGCATTGACATAGCTAGTTATTGCGCTGGGTTGGCTGTTGAGCACTACTCCCCAGACTAACAGGATAAACCATTGGAACGTTGCTTCTCGGCTAAAGGCTGGACGGAGATTATTGAGGATTTGCTCTAGTCGCTGACATAGTTGCATAATTGATAGATAGCACTGGCTATCGATTTTCTTATATCAGCCAGTTTCGGACATAACGGCACTCTTTTGTATCGGATGTCCGATTTTCTTTTCTCCACTTACACGCCTCGAGAACTTCCCACTGTCCAGACTTTTAGGACTAGCCTATTTATGGGTAGGTAATAAGAATGGTGTCCAAATCCAGATTATTTGCACTTTGATTTTCTATACGGTCTTAAATCAATTGGTAGGGGAAGTGGCGATTGCTCTAAATCAACCGAAAGAAAAAATCTCAGTAGAGATGGTGTTTCGGAGTCTATACTATGTAGCGAAGGCTATTGCTAGAGGAGAAAAGCCTGATACAGTAACCTATCTGGCTGAACGTGCTAAGTTATTTGGTTTGGTCAAAGCTGAGAGAAAGCGACATCGAGAAAAGGCCGCTCTCAATCAACAAATTTGGGAACCCATTCCTTTAAGTTGACACGGATGATTGCGTGCGCCCAATAAACTTTTAAATTCTATCAATACATTTTCTATAACTTTGTTCATTGCGATCGCCCAGATAATTTTTATTGTCCCATCAATTTATTTTCTATAATTTTTCCGTTGCGATAACCCAGATAATTTTTATTGTCTTACTAATTATTTATAATTTAGTTTTTAAAACGGCGATCGCCCAATAAACTTTTAAGTCCAACTGACCAATTCTTTGTAATTAATTCCTAAAATGCGTCATTGTCATGAAATTCGATCCAGAAAAATACCATCGTCAATCTATTCGCTTTAAAAATTATAATTATTCCCAACGAGGATATTATTTTTTTAACCATCTGTACCTATAAAAAGCAATGTTGGTTTGGGGAAATCAAAAGTGATCGGATGTACATTAATCAAATTGGAAAAATTGTTGCGAATGAATGGTTAAATATACCGAAAATTAGACCTAATTTTCAATTAGATTAATGGGTTATTATGCCCAATCATTTACACGGTATTGTAATTATTAATGAGCATATAAATCTTTTTAGCGATCGCAATATGTCCGAACAAAAAACATTTGGTGAGGGGAGCCGAGATGTTCTGGGCGCACGCAATCATTGGTGTCAACTTAAGCCAAAATGCCTACTCACAAAAGATTAGCCTAAAAGCAGGCGGAAGTAAGAGTAGGCTGAAAAAAAGGTTAGTATATAAAAAAGTGAGCAAAAAACAAATGGCAAGACAACATCCTCGGAGAAAAGGAAACCCAGACTTACGTCGTAAGACAAATCAGCCAGGGGTAGAAATCCCTGAAATAACAAAAGAGTTGTTTGAATTACTAGAACCCACAATGTTTACACCATTAAAATATTTACAGGGAACTCATGAGAAAATGATGAGAGATAGGGTGCTAAATTTACCAGTAATGGTGGCATTAGTGTTAAGTATAGTGTATCGTCAAATAGCGGGTATAAGTGAAGCGGTAAGACTGTTAGAGGAAGAGGGATTGCTATGGGTAGCATCATTAAAAGTAAGCAAACAGGCAGTATCAAAAAGAATGATGAATGTGCCAGCCGAAATATTTGCAATATTACTAAAAGGAGTGTTAGAAAAAGCAGCCGAAAAAGGGAAGAAGCTCCAAGTAGGAGAAAAATGGGAAAAAATAAGAGAAAAGTTTAGTGCAGTGTGGATAGCAGATGGCTCAACGCTAGAGCAGATAAGGAAAAATATGAAAATAAGTAAAGAAGAAAAGAGTAAATTGGGGGGTAAAATAATGATGGTAGTGGAAGCCTTTACCCAAAGACCCGTTACTTTATGGTACACAGAAAATGATAAATCAAATGATAAAATATGGTGTGAAGAATTGGCAGCTAAATTACCAGAAAATGGTTTAATTCTCGTAGATATGGGATTTTTTAGCTTTGTGTGGTTTGATTTGTTAACAGAAGCTAAAAAGTTTTTTCTAACCAGATTTAGAGCGGGTACATCTTACAAAACCAAACAAGTATTGTCTCAAGGTAGTCATTACAGAGATGAGATTATCATTATGGGAAATTACCGTTCTAATCCTTGCAAGCATCCGGTGAGATTAGTCTCAGTATTATGGGGAACAATCTGGTATCAGTATTTAACAAATGTGTTGTCTCCCGAACAACTGTCCGCCGAAGAGGTCTGTGATTTATATCGAAGACGATGGACAATCGAAGAAGCCTTTTTATTAACGAAAAGACTTTTAGGACTAGCCTATTTATGGGTAGGGAATAAGAATGGTGTCCAAATCCAGATTATTTGCACTTTGATTTTCTATACGGTCTTAAATCAATTGGTAGGGGAAGTGGCGATTGCTCTAAATCAACCGAAAGAAAAAATCTCAGTAGAGATGGTGTTTCGGAGTCTATACTATGTAGCGAAGGCTATTGCTAGAGGAGAAAAGCCTGATACAGTAACCTATCTGGCTGAACGTGCTAAGTTATTTGGTTTGGTCAAAGCTGAGAGAAAGCGACATCGAGAAAAGGCCGCTCTCAATCAACAAATTTGGGAACCCATTCCTTTAAGTTGACACGGATGGCACGCAATGCGCCCCTACGGCAGGAACCAAATTCTATTTCGTCATTTGTGGCGGGGTTTAAATCGGCTGTTACGAAACGGATTAATTTGTTACGGGACAATCGGGATATTCCCATTTGGCAACGCAATTATTACGAGTCAATTATTCGAGATGAACAATCATTGATAGCGATTCGGGAATATATTAGAAATAATCCTTGTCAGTGGCAAAAAGACCCTGATAATCCAGTAAATGATCAATCATGGAAAACACTAGATTTGGATTTGTATTTTTGAATTTGAAGGAGATCGCCATTTTATGAGAATAATAAAATTTGAAGGAGATCGCCATTTTATGAGAATAATAAGAGGCGGGCGCATTTTTGACATTATACACGCATTAAAAGTGACAACTACTGAAATAACAAAAAATACCACACCAGTCCAAAATATCCAAAAATCAATATTTGCTGTTAGTTGATAAGAACTTTCCTTGGCAATTATTTTTCCCAATCGAGATTCAATTTTTACCAATTGTGAAGAAGTATTCGTAGGTATTTTTGGACGAAGCCCAATGATAAACCAACTACAACCCAAACATAATAAAAGAGAAATACTTGCTATTGAAATACGCCAGCCTGGAATTTTGATTAATTCTTCATCTTCATCTTCATCTTTATAATTTTTGCTTTAGGCTCAACAAATCATAAAAATGTAAAGACAAATAAACCAATAAAATTGAAACGGCTGCAGGATAGATTAAAACTATCTCTGGTTTTGAAAAATTGAATTTTCCAACAGGGTTATTAAACTCCGTTGAACCGGAAAGCATTTTCGTTTCACCAACACTTGAACCATGAGCTTTGAGCCATTCTGCTTCCAATCGCTTAAGATCAAAGTTTCCGTTTAGTTCTTGATAATCAAGTTCTTGAGGATAAATACGAATTTCTATTTTCTGCCCATTGACTATCTTCGTGTCTTTTTGAATTTCAAATTTTAATGGTTTAGTCTCAAATTTTAATAATGGTTTAATACCACCATCTTTCCAAATAGAGGACAGATCCGAACTGCTCACCGTAAGGCTTTTACTCTGCTTATCTATGACAGGGGTTTGAAAAAGTGGTAATGGTATAAGCTCAAAGTCTTCTTCTTTTTCTTGAAAATTAGGCAATAGATGCTCGATAGGAATTTTTTCTTTTTGCCCATTGACTATCTTAATTTCTTTGTGTCCACTGATTATCTTAGTTTCTTTTTTAATTTCGACTCTCTTCGCCAATAAATTTCCTACATAAGTGGTGTAAGGCACAAAAATAGTCAAGAAAACCAGAGATGACAATATAGAAATGCTATTTAAGGATGTCAGGAAAGTGTTTCGGCACTCATTAAATCTTTCAAGTTTAGGATTAGGGTCAGACATTTTAGAGTTTTAAATAACTGTTACGGGACAAGTGGTGATCGCCGTTTTAAATTTAGCATGGAAAGGGCGATCACTGTTTTGAAGATGATGATAAGGGGCGATCGCGATTTTAAACGTGAGAATGAGAGGCGATCGCTGTTTAACTTGGATTTGAGAAGGGCGATCGCTGTTTTAGATGTGAGCATGAGAGGCGATCGCTGTTTTGAATGTGGGGATTGGAAAGGCGATCGCAGTTTTAAACGTGAGGATGAAAGGCGATCGCTGTTTGGAATTAGGATTAAAGGGGCGATCGCGTCAAAGCAAATATTATAATAGGAGTGACGACTTATTAATTTCTTTTTGTCAAACAAACCATGACTGACGACGAATTAAAACAACTCATTGCTTCCAACGCCAAGGCGATCGAGGCCCTAACTAATGCTTTAACTCAAGAGCGAGAAGAACGCCAGAAAAAGGAACTTGCCTGGGAAAAAGATAGAAAAGGTGTATATGAATTACTGGGACGAGTAGCTCGTGGCCAATCAGATTTTTATGCAACCCAGTCCGACTTTTATCATCGCTTTGACCAAATTGATGAACGTCAAGCCAAAATGACTGAGATTTTGAACCGTTATCTTCCTCCTGAATCCCTATCGTAAAATATAGTTAAAGGCGATCTCGGTTTTAAACTGGGATATGGAAAGGCGATCGCTGTTTTAAACTGCGTTAGAGAAGGGCGATCGCTGTTTTTAATATGAGGATGAGGTGCGATCGCTATTTAAAATTAGGATGAAGGGGCGATCGCTGTTTAAATTGGGATTGAGAAGGGCGATCGCTGTTTGTAATTGGGATAAAGAAAGGCGATCGCTGTTTTAAACTGCTTTAGAGAAGGGCGATCGCTGTTTTTAATGTGGGGATTGGAAAGGCGATCACTGTTTTGAATGGGAGACAAGGGGCGATCGCTGTTTTAAATGTGGTAATGAGAGGGCGATCGCGGTTGAAAATGTGGGAATGAAAGGCGATCACATTTTAGAATTAGGATTGTAGGGCGATCGCTGTTTCATGTCAGGTAAAACAGGTCTAAGGATGCTCTTAATGTCAGCCAGTACAAGACTCACCATTTAACGAAGCGGTTTTTGTAATTGTTGAGCTAATGGCTGAGTGAGATCAATCACTAGTCCCGATGCCAAGGTTGAAGCACGAGGATAAGTCATATCATTTTGAGAAAAATAGAGCCAACTGCTGTAGGTCGCTAAAAAGTCTAGATTATTAACAGAATTTGTTAACCAGAGTAGCGGGATTTTAGCGGGGATTTCGTGACATTGTGCTTCTCCTAATTGGATAGCGGCCAAGGTTTCTAGCACAGTGCGAGTTCCATGTTGTAAACCCGATCCCGCCGTCCACAATTTGACATTGAGTTGACAACGCGTTGCGTAAAAATAGAGAGATGCTGCGGCAATCACGGCCTGTTCAAAACTTTCGGTTTGCCAAGTGATGGCACTATCCACCGCAATCACAATATCCTGGCCGCCAGTAATAATTTCTAATTCTCTGACTTTAAAATCATCAAAACGGGCACTGGTTCGCCAATGAATTAAACGAGTTGAGTCACCATAGCGGTAGGGTCTTAAGGTTTTGGTGATCCCTTCCGTTGCTGCTTGGTAACGGCGATCGCTTTGCAGTTTAGGACTATCTTCCGAGCCGATCGCATCCACAATTGGGCATTGCATCAGGGGTAAAACCTGGGGATAGACAATGGCCTTAGCCGGTAAGGACTTGGTACGACGACACCAAAATAAACCCAGGGGTGTTCCCGTGCGCAACTGTAGAGCCTGCCAATGGTAAACCCCGCGTTGTTGGGCCTGTAAATAATAATGCCAATCGTGAGATCCCTGGGGCGGAATTAATTCGATCGCCGTTCCCTGGGGACGACCCAAATTCTCCGGTAAAACATCCCAAACTTGCAGTAGGGTTTTAGGAATCTTGGTCGGGTTTTTAATGCTAATTTCAATGGTCAAATCTTCCCCCGCACTCACCGGATGAAGGGGAAAACGTTCTAATTTTAACTGGCGCAGCGATCGCACCGGCATAATAGCCCCTATAGCTAATAGGGAAAAAATCATGCCACTGAGCACATAGAGCCAACCGGCCATCGTATTGGTTGCGGCTCCAAAAAAACAACAGGAGAGCGCGAACAGTAACCACCCGCTATAGGAAGGAGTAGCCCAACGGCTTTCTAGCCAATCCATCAAAGAAAACCGCGACTTCATGTGGTTCGTCCATTTTCCTTAAAATTAGGAAATCAGCCAAATCAGTCAAAATAAAACAGTGTCACGAGTTTACGTTGTTCTTCCGCTTCCTCGCAGGTTTGCATCAGGGTATGACTTTCATGAAAAGCAAAACAAATCAACTGTTGACAACGATTGATAATTTCTCGATTACAAATAGCACTGGCTTCCCCTAGGGAAAGATGATCGTTTTCGGGACTTTCGACCAGATGCACGACTTGGCTTAACTGCTCTTGGGATTCCCTGGGTTGACGGTCTAAACTCTGGGGTAAAATGACCGTGAGCAAATTCGGATCGGCCCGCATGGCCCCTTTAATGGCGGCGGCATTGGTTCCTGATGCTCCAGACGTAACCAAACGATTTCCAGCTAAAACGAGGGCATAACTCATCATTTCAATGATTTGTTGATGCGTGATCGGGACATGACGCGAACCTAATAAAGCAATACGCTTAGAACCAGTTTGCTGAATCGCAGCGAGTTCTTGCGCTAAGGTATCAAGGGTAGGAATATTAATGACTTGAGTCAAAGACTTCTCGACCGGCTGAATGACCGCTTGCTATTGTAGCAAACTGAGCCGGATTCAGCGATACTATCCCCTAAGTTTCTTCATCATTTTGCCGTCCATGCGTTTTTGGTTATCTCCCTCTGAGCTTTGGCAATGGTTTAGATCTCGGCATTTTGGGCGCAATTCCATTGACAGTCGTTACGCTCTGATGGAAGCCTGTATTATCGGGTTTTTCGCAGCCCTGGCAGCCTTAGTGATTAAAGAAGGTGTTAATTGGCTGGGAACTTGGCGATTGCAGTCGGCCCAACTTTACGGGGCTATGTGGGTTTTACCCCTGGCTGGTTTTAGTTTTTGTTGGTTGGCCGGTTGGCTCCTAGAACAATTTTCTCCTTCGGCGGCAGGGGGAGGGATTCCCCAGGTCAAGGCGGCTTTAGCCCGTTATCCGATTGAATTGTCCTGGCGAGTGGCGATTATTAAATTGCTCGGAACGGTTTTGATTTTGGGAGGGGGGATAACCCTAGGTCGTCGTGCGCCGACGGTTCATATTGGAGCTTCCCTGGCTGGCCAGTTGAGTCGTTGGTTGCCCACTTCCCCTGAACATCGTCGCCAAATGATTGCGGCTGGAGCCGCTGCCGGATTAGCTGCCGGATTTACCACACCGATCGCTGGGGTTTTATTCGTGGTGGAAGAGTTAATGCGAGATGTCTCTAGTTTGACTCTGGAAACGGCGATCGTTGCTTCCTTTGTTGGGGCGGTAACATCCCTCTTGTTGCAATCAGCTGATCTGAATTTTCCCCATAAATTAACGGAATCTGTCCTGATTCAATTTTCTGCCCCAGAAATTCCCTTTTACATCTTGTTGGGAGTGATCGCTGGCACCTTAGGAGCCTTCTTCAACCGAGGAATTTTAATCAGTCAGCAACTGCATCGCCGCATGAATCTACCTTTAGCCTGGCGATTGGGTCTAGTGGGCCTACTTTCTGGCTCAATCATTGCCCTGATGCCGCCTTTTTTTCGAGACAATGCAGGTTTAAGGGAATTTGTGATTACTGGGGAATTGAGTTGGGAAAGTATTGTCATGGCCTTAGTGGCCCACTTTTTCCTGACTATGATTGCCTATAGTGCGGACGCGCCTGGCGGTTTATTTGCACCAGCCCTTGTGATGGGAGCCGCCCTGGGCTATTTAGTGGGAGATGTGGGGGATTTGTGGATCAAAACCGGGACAGAGGCTACCTATGCTTTGGCGGGAATGGGGGCTTTTTTTACCAGTGTGGTTCGGGTTCCGGTCACTGCCATTGTTATTGTCTTTGAATTAACGGGGAATTTTAATATTGTGCTGCCCTTGATGGTGGCCTGTGCTGTGTCCTATATGGTGGCAGAAAGTATTTTTCCGCGATCGCTGTATGAACATTTATTAGAAGCGAAGGGCATTTTTTTAACGGAAGACAAACCCAGCCGAGATTTTATGGCCCAGATGACGGCCAGACAGGTGATGCAAAGTAATGTCGAGAGTATAGATGCCCATTTAACCCTAGAAAAGGTATTACCACTGATGTCCCGTTCCCATCATCGCGGTTTTCCGGTGGTGGAAGAGGGTCGTTTGGTGGGCGTTTTTACCCAAACCGATTTAGCAAATGCCCAAGTCCGTTCTCCCCAAACCCCTCTACGGGAGTTAATGACTCCTCGTCCGATTACAGTTTTACCAGATGCTCCCCTCAGCGATGTCTTGTACTTATTAAATCGTTATCAACTGTCCCGATTACCCGTCATTCAGGGGCAGAAATTGGTGGGCATCATCACCCGCACCGACATTATTCGTGAAGAAGTAAGCCAATTGGGAGGAGAACTCAGTCATAAATCTGTCCCTTCCTATAGTACCTATCAGACCCGTGGCCCGGCCTTGGGAGAAGGTCGTATTCTTCTTCCTTTACAGGATTCTAACAATGCCCTGGCTCTCTTTCAAATTGCGAAGGCGATCGCCCAAACCAACCAGGCTGAAATGGATTGTTTACAAGTTTTAAAAATTCCTAAATACCGTCAACCTTCTGAATTTAGTCTGCCGACCCAAGCCAATCGTAAGTTACTGCAACGGCTAGAAAGGTTAGGTCGTCATGATCATCTGCTGGTCAATACCCAAATTTTATTAGCTCATAATATCGCTGAGGCTATTCTTGATACTATCCGCGATCGCCAAATTAATTTGTTAGTCATGGGTTGGGATGAGCATGACCGGATTCCAGGATCAATTTTTGGACAAACTATTGACACTTTAATTGAAAAGGCTCCCTGTGATTTACTGTTAGTTAAGTTAGGCAAAAGGGCGATCGTCTATCCCCACGATTTGCAACAAGCAGCAACTTGGTTAATTCCCATGGCCGGTGGCCCCAATGTGCAACGAGCTTTGGATTATTTGCCTGGATTACTGTCTCTTTATCCTGATAAAACCTCACCCGAACTCATTCTTTCTAAGGTTTTTCTGCCCTCTGATTCCCAACCGGCTTACAGTACCCTTTATGAGGTTAGTCAGACTCTTCAGGAAAGGATCAGTCAGCCGATTACCTCCGTGCCTCTCTGTTCCCGTTCTGTCTCCGATGCTATTGTTAGTCTGGCAGAAATGCGGCGTTGCAGTGTAATTTTGTTGGGAGCCAGTCGAGAAGGTTTACTCAAAACAGTGTTACACGGTAATATTCCGGCTCTGATTGCGGATCAGGTGGATAGTACGGTATTGACGCTCCGTGCTGCTCTCACAGTTAATCAATTGGATATTACTGCTACTCATTATTCCGATGCTTTGTTTACCAATTTTAATCAGGTTGATGATTGATCTCCCTAAATTTCCCTTAAAAAGGGGAACTTGCTCTAAAATATCTCTAAAAAATTTAGTTTTTAAAATAGATGTAGTTTAGCCTATAGACTCAAATCCCTGTTGCTCTAGTTTAGCTTGGATAGAGAGTTGATGGGTGACTAATTGTTGCTGAAAAGCATCAGAATCTAAACCATTTTTCCACAAGATCAGAGCATCTTCGCCGGTCTCTTGGTAATAGCCTTTACGAGTTCCAGCTACTTTAAAGCCATATTTTTGATAAAGAGCGATCGCCACTTGATTGGAGGCTTTAACTTCTAGGGTGGCTCGTTCTAATTTTTGTTGAATGGCCTGCGCTAATAATTGTTGTAAACTAAAACTGCCTAGACCTTTACCTCGATAATCAGGATGCACCATTAATAAGGTAAGATGAGATTCTTCTAAGATCTGCCAAAAAGCACCTGCACCAATAATAATTTGCTGATCATTTTCTCTATTTTTCAGCATTAAGGTAAACAAATGACTATGGGAATGATCAAATTCCTGTTGATAGCCGCTTAACGTCCACATTCCCCCTAGACAACGGCGATCGAGTTCAACTAAGGCGGGAAGTTCTTCTAGGTCAGTTGGTTTAAAGATCAGTGATTTTTTAACCATATTTTGATTGGCACGGTATTGCATCATAGCTTTGTTTTAACCCATATTCCGTACTCCAAAATGATCAACGGCTTGATGTACGAAATTCTTGTAGATCGTTTTTGAGGAATTGGCTTCAAAGCATTGTTAGACGGCACTTACTTTGCGGATTTCTACACTGCCTCCCTCAAAGACTTGAACCATGAGTTGATAGTTTTCCATCAATGACATTCCAACTAGAGGTTCCGAATCAGCTTCATCGATTGGGATAGTTAAATAATCTCCATCCCAAATTACAACGGCTTCATAGACATTAAAAACACACTCGCTACCATCACCAAGAATAGCGCGTCCTCGCCTTTTCCATTTTAGATTTAGTTGTCCAATAAGGTCTGGCGGCAATGAAAGCCAACCGTTAAAACCCGTATCAATGATCGCATCTTGTCTGTAAATTTTTCCTTTAGAGTCACATATCGAAAGCGAGATAATCGCCTCAAAATCTGCATTAACGATTCCTGCGATCATACTACTCTCTTTGTACGTCCACCAAATCGGCGAACGTAGCGAGAACCAACTCGAACAATCCAAATTTGAGCATCTGGGTGACGGGATTCAAGTCGATCGCAAGCATCAATTTCACTTATATCAACTTCAAAATCTTCGGTTTCAAGATCAATTGCCACAATTTTACCGTTATTCCCAGCCTCAATTTGAAATTTTATCTGGGTTTCATAGAGATAATCGCCTCTCTGGGCAAATTCTTCTTTGCTATAGCGGGGTTGACGAGTTACCATTTTTTAAACTTTTTTTTGCTCTTTAATGGGATTATAGCCGAATCAAAATAAGGTTTTTTAATTTTATGTCTCAACCTAATCTAAAGGCGATCGCACTACTTAGCAAGTATAAGCATTCGATTCCCCTGTTGCTGATACACCAGTCACTTCATCAACTACGCGAATTACAGCAGGATTAACTTGATTAGGCCAACAGTCGGCCTGGAAGAAATTAGTTTCTTCAGAGAAATGTCCCTGTGCAATCTGCAATATCACTAGTCACACTGAATGGATTCGCTTGATTTACTAGATTCTCGACATAGAACTTGACTCTTCCACCAGGGGTAAAACCTTTACCGCTAACCCTTATGGCTCCACCAGTTTGATTCTTTTGAGTAGAAACAACGATTGATGGGCTTACTGGCTTGTCCAAAGACTCCCAACCCTTCCAGGGAAACACCCCATCCCACCACTTGTGCCAAACTCCATCATCCATCCCACGGGCAAAAACATCGAGTCTGTCAGGCCCCCAAGATACAACCGTCGGAGATCCTTGAATCACGCCACCCAATGATTCCCATCCACTCCAATTGCCAGGACTTCCATCCCCATAATTATGATACACTACCCCATCTTCTTGTCCGCGTATAAATACATCTAACCGACCTTTAGACCATGCAACCGCAGCAGGAGAGTCAGATGTCTGTACACTTTCAATTATAGATCCGTCGAATTGACGATTAGTACTATTGAAATCGAGTTGTGATGGCTTCCAGGGAAGTACTCCATCCCATGCCTTGTGAAGAATGCTACCAAACGAATCTCGGACAAAAATATCAAGCCTGTCAGGCCCCCAAGAAACAACCGTTGGCGAGCCTTGCAAAACAGAGTCACTTAGTTTTTCCCATCTGCTCCAGTTGTCAGGATTGCCATCTCCATAAATATGGTGTAAATTCCTGTCTAAACCAAGTACGAAAACGTCTAAACGACCTTCAGACCACGTTACTGCGGTAGGGGATTCGGATGTTCCACCTCCCAATGGTTGCCAATCCAATTGTGATGGTTTCCATCCCATCCCATCCCACCACTTGTGGTAAATGCCATTATCCAGTCCACGAGCAAAAATATCGATTCGATTCTTTCCCCAAGAAACAACCGCAGGAGAACCCAGAATCTGACCACCTAGTGATTCCCAGCCCGCTAAAGTTTCATTGTTGTTATTTCCATAATTGTGATATAAAGCACCATCGACACCGCGTGCAAAAACATCCAATCGATTGCTAGACCATGCAACTGCAACTGGGTAATCCGTAATTACCCCTCCAAGCGGTTGCCAATCATAGTCTGATGGTTTCCAACCCGCGTTGTTGTCGAACCACTTTCGATAAACACGACCATCGACACCACGAGCAAAGCAGTTTAACCAAATAGGGTTTTTTACTATTGGTTCTACCTGTCCAAACAAGCTTTTGTATTTTGTGACAATTGGAGCTGGAATTGTGGCAATCTTTAACATGTAATACCTCTGATCCAAGAAATCGATATTTAATAAATAATTAATATGTACGAACCCAAATCGAATGAGTTGCAAATTCTTCAATCCGCCACAGCACCTGCCCCTTTAGTAAGAACGCTTTGAGGAACAGCCTAACTTCTCGAAATTGTAGCACCAACTATCTGACATAAAGGTACAAAAATACAATTCTTCACAAAACCCTCAACAGTCACCCCCCTGTCAGCCATGATAGAGCTACAGTTGAGTCATGATTGAGGTAAATAACTTTTGTATTGATTTTCCAGTTGAGATGGATTCAGCGATCGCCCTCTTCCCATTTGAGAAAATAAACAGCGATCGCACTTTCAAAAGCCAAAACGATCGCGGTTTTAAATTTTAATCAATAAGATGACGGTAATCGCACTAATCTACAGGCGATCGCACTATAAACCTCTGGGTAAAACCTCGATATCATTAGATGACTCAAACGGGTGTGACCTTTAGTTGATGAAGGAAAAGAAAAGTGTTAACATGGGATGAAAAGTGACAAAGAGGAAACAATGATGACAGCAAAACTAATTAATGTAGAGGGTTCAAAGATAAAAATAGAACTAACATTAGAACTCAGTCGTTCAATGTTGGATACAGAAATAAATATTCAAAAAGGCTTAAACGAAGTAGGTTGCATCGCCAGCAAAGAAGCCTTGAAATATTTAGATACAGATGGTTCACCCTTAAAAATCGGTGAAGAAATCTGGAAGAGTAAGGGAGAGCAACCGAAAGAATATCAAACACCTTATGGTGAGGTTATAGTGAATCGTCATGTATATCAGCGTTCACCTTTGAGGAAAAACGTATTGCCCCTTAGAAAGAGAAGCAAGGATAATCATAACATCAACGCCATTATTGGCAAAACAGGTATCCTCAAAAATGTCAGGGATGGCAGGCAAAGAGGTGAAAAATGATTTATTAGAAAATCATGGTAGAAAAGTAGCGCTATCCTATATCCAAAGATTGAGTGAAGCAGTAGGAAGTGTGGTACAGGCAAAAGAAGAAGCGTGGAGTTATGCCCCGCCCAAGGAGGATAGCCAAATTGCAACAGTGGGAATAGGATTAGATGGAACCTGTATGCTGATGTGTGAGGATGGCTACCGTGAAGCAATGGTGGGAACCGTTTCCCTATACGATAGTGAAGGCGAACGTCAACCTACAATCTATCTAGGTGCGGCACCAGAGTATGGAAAAAAGAGTTTTCTAGAAAGATTAGAAAGAGAAATTGAGCGAGCGAAAAACCGTTATCCAGAGGCAACATTGGTCGGGATAGCAGACGGGGCAGAATCAAATTGGAAGTTTTTAGAAAAGCAAACGGAAGAACAGATATTAGATTTCTATCATGCCTCTGGTTACTTAGGTGCCTTGGCAGAAGCGTTGCATCCGAATACCGTGTCAAAACAAAAAGAATGGTTGACTGAAAATTGTCGAGAACTCAAGCATGAAAAAGGAAAAGCAGGAGAACTGCTAAATCTGATGAAAGAAGTCAAAGAAGAAAAAAGTCATTCTAAGAATCTTACCGAGAAACTACAAGCGGCGATTACTTATTACGAGAATCATCAGCATCAAATGGATTATGCTGAATACTTAGAGAAAAAGTATCCGATTGGTTCAGGTGTTACGGAAGCAGCTTGTAAGACGTTGGTCAAACAACGATTATGTTGTTCAGGAATGCGATGGAAGGAAAAAGGAGCAGGAATTATTTTGAGCCTACGAGCTTTGGTATTGACCAAGGAACGATGGAGTCAATTTTGGGCAAAACTTGATCAATATGGGTTCCCTGTAGAACCCTGATTACAACAGCTTTTATCAACTAAAGGTCGCACCCTATAGACTTACTTTTTTGTATGACTATGCTGACGTTAAACTTCTTAGACCAAAAGACCAAGAAAGAGCTACAAAAAGCCCTTAAAACGGAAGAGCACGCAGTTACAAGAGAGAGAATATTGATTATGTTACTGAGAAATGAAGGAAAAACGTATGATGAAATATCAGGATTATTAGGATGTTGCAAACGACAAGTGTGGTACTGGTGCAATAATGGAAATCCGAAAGAGATAGAAAGCTTAAGAGACAAAAGAAAAAAAGGAAATCACAGGAAAGTAACAGAAGAATACATAGAGAAATTGACGGAGATAATAATCAAAGAGCCTGAAGAGTTTGGATATGAATTTGGAAGTTGGACAGTAGCAAGACTATCAACTCATATGGAAAAAGAAACGGGTATATTGTTAGGAAATACACAACTTAGAAATATGCTTAAAAAAAAGCGATTTGTCTACATCTGGGCAAAATATAGTCTAGAAGATAAAAAAGATGAGCAAAAAAGAGAGGAATTTAGAAAGAAAGTTGAAGAGTACAAGAAGCTTTTGAAAGAAAAGCCAGAATCAATCCAGATATGGTTTTGGGATGAAAGTGGCTTCAGCTTAAGAGTAATACGGAGAAAACATTGGACAAAAAAAGGAAAGCGTAAAAAAGTGAGGGGAGATAGAAGAAAAGGAAGAGTCAATGTAATGGGTGGTATTAGATATACTGACAAAAAACGGTGGGTTGATTTGATTCCCACTGGTAACTCTCAGAACTTCAAGAGTGTATTATTAAAATTGTACAAAGACATACAAAGAGAATGGATAGAACAAGGAAATAAAAAAGAAGACTTTGAAAAGAATGGTCCGAAGATTGTGATTATTTTAGATAATGCGAGCTTCCACAAAAAGCAAGAAATTCTAGACGAGAGCACGGAAGAAATGCCAAACATTATTTTGGAGTTTTTACCCCCCTATAGTCCCGATTATAATTTAATGGAATTGGTATGGCATTCAGCAAAAGAATATATTGCAAATAAATTATTCAAATCAATTGAAGAATTAGAATCTCTCATCCATAAACTTCTTAATGAAGGTGGATTGACAATATGTTGGGGACGTAAAATCAAAAACAAGGGCTCAAGTATTATTGCAAGTTAAACTGATGACAGCTTAGAACACAATTTTGGACATGGTGACCACCATCTTGCTACCTTTTTGCTCACCTTAAATTTACTGGCTTTCTTGTTTCACACCGTTTTACAGCTTTTAGATGAGTCCTACCAACGTATCCGACTACTTTTAGGGACTCGAAGATGCTTTTTTTCCCATTTACGCACTCTTACTACCTAGGGCTTGCTGAAAAAAGCTGAAACCTTTACGGAGAAAAATAGTAGGCGAATTAAGAACCGCTAGAATGCACGAAAATAGGGTAGAATGCCTCAAAACCATTGCATTAAGAAGAGAGAAAGCAGATGTACCGAAAGCAACAGTACTCAATTGAAACACCAGAAAACTTGAAAAATCTGTTCGGCGGGCAGTTAGACGAAGAAAATCGTTGGATAGAAATGTCAAAAATGATTCCCTGGGAAGAATATGAGGAAGAATATGCAAAAAACTTCACAGAAAAAAAAGGAGCCCCAGCCAAATCATTTAGAATGGCATTAGGAGCATTAATTATCAAAGAAATTTCAGGAAAAAGTGACAGAGAAACAGTAGAACAAATAAAAGAGAACCCTTATTTACAGTACTTTATAGGAATGGAAAGCTATAGTAGCAAAGAAGCATTTAGTGCGTCAATGATGGTTCATTTTCGTAAAAAAATAGGAATGGAATTAATAAATAAAATTAATAAAGAAATAGAAAAAAAGCGACGGGTGTAGCGTCAGAAAAAAAAGAAAATGAAGGAAAGTTATTGTTAGATGCGACTTGTACACCAGCAGATATAAAATATCCAACGGATATAGGAATATTGAATGATGCCAGAGAAAAAACAGAAAAAATAATAGATAAGCTGTATGAAGAAATAAAAGAGAAAAGGAAAGAAAAGCCGAGGACTTATAGGGAAGTGGCAAGAAAAGAGTACTTAGCCATAGCAAAAAAACGTCGTGTGTCAAAAAAAGAAAGAAGAAAAGGAACAAAAAAACAACTAGGATATATAAAAAGAAACTTGTCTGATATAGAAAAAATGATAGAAGAGGGAGCAAAGTTAGAAAAACTAACGAAAAAAGAGCAAGAAGAGCTTGTAACGATAGGAAAAGTGTATGAGCAACAGTTAGAAATGTATGAAAAAAAGACAAATAAAGTAGAAAACAGAATTGTGAGTGTAAGCCAACCTCACGTGCGTCCAATAGTGCGTGGAAAAGCGGGAAAAGCAGTAGAGTTTGGAGCTAAAATATCGGCAAGTAATGTGAATGGCTTTGTCTTCTTAGACAAATTAAGTTGGGATAATTACAACGAATCGGGAGATTTACAAGCGCGAATAGAAGAATATAAAAGGGAAACAGGATGTTATCCGGAATCGGTTCATGTGGATAAAATCTATCGAACAAAAGCGAATCGAGCTTATTGTAAAGAAAGGGATATAAGAATGAGTGGTCCCCGATTGGGAAGACCGCCGAAAGAGGTGAGCAAAGAAAAAAAGAAAGAGGCACGCTCAGATGAAAGAGTGCGTAATGCCATTGAGGGTAAATTCGGACAGGGAAAGAGGAAATTTAGTCTTGGTCGAGTGATGGCCAAACTACCTGAGACCTCGGAAACGGTAATTGCGATGAACTTTTTGGTAATGAATCTTTCTACTCTACTTCAGAAGACAAAAAGTAAAAAGTTGTAGAGTCGTTTTTCTTGTGAAAAATGGTGTTAATTTTCCTCTCTTTTGTGAGGAGTGATTTGTGTTGACCTTTTTAGACAGAAAGGAACAATAGATTAAACAAAATCTGTATTTTGATTTGTTTCCATAAGGATAAGTTATCTATGCTTTTTCAGTCCATACTTCCCTAACCCACATTTCTTTCGTTTTTTGACTTTTTCAGCAAGCCCTACCTATTTTGTCTTTGATAGCTGGCAACACCTTCTTGATTTTATGCTTGAGCCATTTGACTGGACAGTGGGAAGTTTATGGATGGCAGAGAAGGTAATGACTATGCGGCCAAAGATAAGTCTATCAGGACTTGGAAAAGGGTCAAGTTTAGCGGCAAGGAATTTAGGCAAAAGCAGACTAGGTGGACTTTGAGGAAAAATCATTGGGGCTTGATGTTGGATGGCTAGTTGAGCAATGCGTTCACTAGGATAGCCATGGGAGGGTAGAGTCCGAAACCAGCGAGGGAAATTAGCCCAAATCCCCTGGGGTAACTCTAAGGAAAGAATTTGAAGTAAGCCGAGAACAATGACATGAAGATTAACAAAACGCTCAAAGGCTTCTACTTTGTTTAAAATCTGAGTCTGAACAGTTTGGGGATAGTCAGGGAGGATAAGATTGCTAGGCCAGGTCGGTAAAGTAGGAAGAGCCTTAAGCCAAAAACGATAGGCAAAGCCGCCCAAAAGATGGATTAATTGACGAAAAGTGACTTCAATCTTAAATCGGAGACCGTAAGCGGCAATAATCTCAGGTCCAGTCAAACAGAGGTCAGTAGAAAGCAGAATCAGTCTTTGTCCGTTGGGCAATTGGGTGAGGACAAACTTAACGAGCTGATGGGGACTATCCCAGTGGAACTCAAAGCACTGATAAGAAACGGAGACTTGTTGACCATAGAGCCAGACTTTAGCGGTGGGAAAATCCTCCACAAGAGCAAACAGGCTTTCTAGTTTTATTGAACTCCCCCAAAGCCGTGGTCGTCCTTTCCCCCTCAAGGTCGGAACGGAAGAAAAGGGAGCATATGCCACTGTAGAGCAACGCACTCGGGTGATGAGATGCAAGGCATTTTGGCGAAAACTTTTGAGCACTGCTCCACAAGCGAAGTAAGCATCCAAAATCACATAGCTTCCCGCCTCTGCGTAGGTAGTGCAAAGCTCCCCCATTTTCGTGACTAGAGTAGTCTTCTCTTTTTTGCTGCCTTTTTTCCCTTCCTTTGCCGTTACTTTGGACTTGATGCCATCGTCTAGCCGCAACACTAAGGGCAAGGCAAAGCAGGCTTTTCCTGCTTCCACCAAAACACTCAAGGCATTGAAGTAATGCCCCCTTATCCATTCTGGCTTCGCCACATTTCCGGATTCTTGGTGTAGTCGTTTTACCCCTGGCATCTTGCGCCCTTCTTTCCCCACTTTGATTCCATCCCCCACATACACTCGTTTTTCCTTGATTCGATATAGATTTTCATGCTGACTTACCCACTTCGACCATCCCAAGGTCAGTCCTTTGACGTTAAATGCCTTGGATTCAAACCAATGTAGTGCCTGATGGTAGTAGCTCTCTGTTAACCCTAAGGCATTGACATAGCTTGTTATTGCGCTCGGTTGGCTGTTGAGCACTACTCCCCAGGCTAATAGGATAAACCATTGGTACGTTGCTTCTCGGCTAAAGGCGGGACGGAGATTCTCTAGGATTTGCTCTAGTCGCTGACATAGTTGCATAATTGATAGATAGCACTGGCTATCGATTTTCTATATCAGCCAGTTTCGGACATAACGGCACTCTTGGGTATCGCATGTCCGATTTTCTTTTCTCACTTACCCTGCTCGAGAACTTCCCACTGTCCAGCCATTTGACTCTCTGCCCGCCACTAATTCCTCCTGATTTTTCAAATTTAGAATTGCTGAATAAACTCACGGTCGCCTCATAAACAACGAATCAGGGCGGTGGGAAAAATCTTGAGCATCTCCTCGATAAAACGCATTCGTTCATCACTGTTAGAATTGCCAGGGCAAACGCATCTTATCCGAGTAAAACCTTAAGGAGATAGTCCTCGTCCCAACCAGCGCGTAGCCGTTTATTCTTGATACCAAGTTTCAGAGTATTTTCCTTTGTGAGCAAGTTAAGAGCGATATGGCGTAAGACGGCTAAATTCTCAGGAGCAAAATCCTTACGAATGCGACAAGCATCCTCGTTGAAGGCCAAGTCTAGAACCCAATGTAAAGAGTTTTCTATCAACCAATGACTACGAACAGATTGGGATAATTTTTGAGCATTACTCGGCAGGCTACTGATATAGTAGCGAGTCTCATACTCTGTTTTGTCTTTCAATCGTCTCTCCGCTTTAATCATACAGATGCTCGTCAACTTTGCCCATTTCTCCCCACCCAGCAAAAATTCTGTTTGTTCCATCGTCCAGCAACGGCGAATTTCAATCCGTCCATGTCCCTTGTCTATTGTTTGATGAAAATCATGCTTAATTCCCACAAAATTAACCGATTGAGCATGAGCAAATAATTGTTCAACATCCTCACATAAATTACCTTGATTGCCTTTCAATGCCAAAACATAATCTCCCCCTCGCCCTACTATCTGTTGGGCAATCTTTGTCTGAGTTCCCATGGCATCAATCGTTACGATACAACCTTTGACCTCTAGCATTTTCAGGAGTTTAGGAATCGCCGTGATTTCATTCGATTTGCTTTCCACCTTGCACTGTCCTAGTACTAGACGATTTGCTGTTGCCCATGCACTTACCATCTGAATTGCGCCCTTTCCGTTGGCATTGTCATAGGAGTGGCGAAGGGTTTTGCCGTCAATCGCTATCACTTCTCCTTCACTTACCTCCGCTATACTTTTGACCCAATGCAGAAAACAGTCTTGAAATTGCTCTGGATTCAGACTAGCAAATACACGCGCAAACGTATCGTCGGAGGGGATGCCATTCGGCAATTCCAAAATTTTTTTTAGCCATTGATGTTTAGCCTTGCCGAAACTTTCCATGGCTACCCAACCTTCTGCTCCACAAATGACGGCTAAGATGGCAATCGTTAGAATATCAATGAGTTTATGCCGTTTTGTTCGTTCGATGCGAGGGTCATCTATTTCGGCAAAGTGTTCTACCAGTCTATATTTGGGTCGGAGTTTCATCGCTTTTGTTTTCTATGCACTTTCCCTTATTTTCCCTTATCCATCCCTCTATAATGTTCTTGTATCTGTATCATTTTTAGATGCGTTCGCCCTGTTAGAATTGCCCTTTTTCTTGCTAAGCATCCACCACAAGATGGGAATGGCTACTCCTTCATGGACAATGCCGACAGTGAGGATATTATAATCATGACTGCCAAACTCCCAGGTTGTGCGGTCAATACTTAATACCCAAGGTTGAGGGATATCCAGCCAACTGACTACAATACGGGCAATGTGATGGTAATCCAGCTCAAATCCTGAGAAAAAGCGTTGTAAGCGTTTGTAATGAGAATCCACCAATGCCCGACCTTCAAAACCCAGGGCCAATTCTTTAAGGTTAACCGTTTTCACTTTGAGGAGGGCGAGTAAGAACAAGGCTAGGAAGGAGAGTCTGGCACCATGCCATCCCAAATGGGGTTTTAGGGCTTGTTTCAATGCGTTATATTGGTTCATGGGTTTTCTTACATTACGTTCATCTTCCATGAAACCCCTTTCTCGTATACTTTTCAAGCCTTTTGTCCTGTACTTAGGCGACTTGTACACCAGCAGATATAAAATATCCAACGGATATAGGAATATTGAATGATGCAAGAGAAAAAACAGAAAAAATAATAGATAAGCGATATGAAGAAATAAAAGAGAAAAGGAAAGAAAAGCCGAGGACTTATAGGGAAGTGGCAAGAAAAGAGTACTTAGCCATAGCAAAAAAACGTCGTGTGTCAAAAAAAGAAAGAAGAAAAGGAACAAAAAAACAACTAGGATATATAAAAAGAAACTTGTCTGATATAGAAAAAATGATAGAAGAGGGAGCAAAGTTAGAAAAACTAACGAAAAAAGAGCAAGAAGAGCTTGTAACGATAGGAAAAGTGTATGAGCAACAGTTAGAAATGTATGAAAAAAAGACAAATAAAGTAGAAAACAGAATCGTGAGTGTAAGCCAACCTCACGTGCGTCCAATAGTGCGTGGAAAAGCGGGAAAAGCAGTAGAGTTTGGAGCTAAAATATCGGCAAGTAATGTGAATGGCTTTGTCTTCTTAGACAAATTAAGTTGGGATAATTACAACGAATCGGGATTTACAAGCGCGAATAGAAGAATATAAAAAGGAAACAGGATGTTATCCGGAATCGGTTCATGTGGATAAAATCTATCGAACAAAAGCGAATCGAGCTTATTGTAAAGAAAGGGATATAAGAATGAGTGGTCCCCGATTGGGAAGACCGCCGAAAGAGGTGAGCAAAGAAAAAAAGAAAGAGGCACGCTCAGATGAAAGAGTGCGTAATGCCATTGAGGGTAAATTCGGACAGGGAAAGAGGAAATTTAGTCTTGGTCGAGTGATGGCCAAACTACTTGAGACCTCGGAAACGGTAATTGCGATGAACTTTTTGGTAATGAATCTTTCTACTCTACTTCAGAAAACAAAAAGTAAAAAGTTGTAGAGTCGTTTTTCTTGTGAAAAATGGTGTTAATTTTCCTCTCTTTTGTGACTGGACAGTGGGAAGTTCTCGAGCAGGGTAAGTGAGAAAAGAAAATCGGACATGCGATACCCAAGAGTGCCGTTATGTCCGAAACTGGCTGATATAGAAAATCGATAGCCAGTGCTATCTATCAATTATGCAACTATGTCAGCGACTAGAGCAAATCCTAGAGAATCTCCGTCCCGCCTTTAGCCGAGAAGCAACGTACCAATGGTTTATCCTATTAGCCTGGGGAGTAGTGCTCAACAGCCAACCGAGCGCAATAACAAGCTATGTCAATGCCTTAGGGTTAACAGAGAGCTACTACCATCAGGCACTACATTGGTTTGAATCCAAGGCATTTAACGTCAAAGGACTGACCTTGGGATGGTCGAAGTGGGTAAGTCAGCATGAAAATCTATATCGAATCAAGGAAAAACGAGTGTATGTGGGGGATGGAATCAAAGTGGGGAAAGAAGGGCGCAAGATGCCAGGGGTAAAACGACTACACCAAGAATCCGGAAATGTGGCGAAGCCAGAATGGATAAGGGGGCATTACTTCAATGCCTTGAGTGTTTTGGTGGGAGCAGGAAAAGCCTGCTTTGCCTTGCCCTTAGTGTTGCGGCTAGACGATGGCATCAAGTCCAAAGCAACGGCAAAGGAAGGGAAAAAAGGCAGCAAAAAAGAGAAGACTACTCTAGTCACGAAAATGGGGGAGCTTTGCACTACCTACGCAGAGGCGGGAAGCTATGTGATTTTGGATGCTTACTTCGCTTGTGGAGCAGTGCTCAAAAGTTTTCGCCAAAATGCCTTGCATCTCATCACCCGAGTGCGTTGCTCTACAGTGGCATATGCTCCCTTTTCTTCCGTTCCGACCTTGAGGGGGAAAGGACGACCACGGCTTTGGGGGAGTTCAATAAAACTAGAAAGCCTGTTTGCTCTTGTGGAGGATTTTCCCACCGCTAAAGTCTGGCTCTATGGTCAACAAGTCTCCGTTTCTTATCAGTGCTTTGAGTTCCACTGGGATAGTCCCCATCAGCTCGTTAAGTTTGTCCTCACCCAATTGCCCAACGGACAAAGACTGATTCTGCTTTCTACTGACCTCTGTTTGACTGGACCTGAGATTATTGCCGCTTACGGTCTCCGATTTAAGATTGAAGTCACTTTTCGTCAATTAATCCATCTTTTGGGCGGCTTTGCCTATCGTTTTTGGCTTAAGGCTCTTCCTACTTTACCGACCTGGCCTAGCAATCTTATCCTCCCTGACTATCCCCAAACTGTTCAGACTCAGATTTTAAACAAAGTAGAAGCCTTTGAGCGTTTTGTTAATCTTCATGTCATTGTTCTCGGCTTACTTCAAATTCTTTCCTTAGAGTTACCCCAGGGGATTTGGGCTAATTTCCCTCGCTGGTTTCGGACTCTACCCTCCCATGGCTATCCTAGTGAACGCATTGCTCAACTAGCCATCCAACATCAAGCCCCAATGATTTTTCCTCAAAGTCCACCTAGTCTGCTTTTGCCTAAATTCCTTGCCGCTAAACTTGACCCTTTTCCAAGTCCTGATAGACTTACTTTGGCCGCATAGTCATTACCTTCTCTGCCATCCATAAACTTCCCACTGTCCAGTTTTGTGAGGAGTGATTTGTGTTGACCTTTTTAGACAGAAAGGAACAATAGATTAAATAAAATCTGTATTTTGATTTGTTTCCATAAGGATAAGTTATCTATGCTTTTTCAGTCCATACTTCCCTAACCCACAACCCACAGGGTGCGACCTTTAGTTGATAAAAGCTGTTGTAATCAGGGTTCTACAGGGAACCCATATTGATCAAGTTTTGCCCAAAATTGACTCCATCGTTCCTTGGTCAATACCAAAGCTCGTAGGCTCAAAATAATTCCTGCTCCTTTTTCCTTCCATCGCATCCCTGAACAACATAATCGTTGTTTGACCAACGTCTTACAAGCTGCTTCCGTAACACCTGAACCAATCGGATACTTTTTCTCTATGTATTCAGCATAATCCATTTGATGCTGATGATTCTCGTAATAAGTAATCGCCGCTTGTAGTTTCTCGGTAAGATTCTTAGAATGACTTTTTTCTTCTTTGACTTCTTTCATCAGATTTAGCAGTTCTCCTGCTTTTCCTTTTTCATGCTTGAGTTCTCGACAATTTTCAGTCAACCATTCTTTTTGTTTTGACACGGTATTCGGATGCAACGCTTCTGCCAAGGCACCTAAGTAACCAGAGGCATGATAGAAATCTAATATCTGTTCTTCCGTTTGCTTTTCTAAAAACTTCCAATTTGATTCTGCCCCGTCTGCTATCCCGACCAATGTTGCCTCTGGATAACGGTTTTTCGCTCGCTCAATTTCTCTTTCTAATCTTTCTAGAAAACTCTTTTTTCCATACTCTGGTGCCGCACCTAGATAGATTGTATGTTGACGTTCGCCTTCACTATCGTATAGGGAAACGGTTCCCACCATTGCTTCACGGTAGCCATCCTCACACATCAGCATACCTGACTTTTCCCGTTAAGTCCAAAATCCAGCAATGCAAACTTCTAGAGGCTTTATCTGGCAAGGGTTTGAGTAATGATTCTCTTGACAGGAAAAAAATATTCTGAAGCCATCATCCCGCTTATCGTTCAAATTTCAAAAACAAAGGATGAAGGGAGTATGAGACTGTAAAATGGAGAAAATCTTAAAGGGCAGGTCAAAAAATGTTGGAATGGTGGACAAAAAACTTTGCCAGTTGTGAATTGGGAGACGAGAGGCTAAACAATCGTGCCTTCTCGATTGGGAAAAAGTTAAGTGAGGGGTTTGGAAAAGCCTTATCAGAAGTGTTTAAGGGAGGAAACGAGTTAAAGAGGGCCTATGAATTTTTGGGAATCCGAAAACAGACTTTGTCAAGATAATAGAGCCGCACTGTGAAATGACAACTGCCGCCGTAGAAGAATATAAGATAATGCTATCAGTCGGAGATACGACCTTCTTAGATTATCGCAATATCAAGGAAAAAAGGGAAGGGTATGGGCCGACTGGAAAAGGAGGGAATGGATTAATACTGCATAGTGCTTTAGCAATTGAGCCAGAAAAAGGACAAGTATTAGGTTTATTATGGCAAAAACTGTGGAATAGGGAGGTAAAAGAAAAGCCCCCAACAGATGAAACGGCGAAGCAGAAAAAAGAAAGACAGAAAGAACAAAGAAAAGCAGCTCGTCAAAGACCATTTGAGGAAAAAGAATCCTACAAATGGGTAGAGGCTCTAAACACCTGTGAGAAACAGGTAGAAAGTTCAACGAGGGTAATTCATGTATTTGACAGAGAAGGAGATGTTTCAGAAGTCTTTGACTCAGTGCGTCAACTCAAGCATACAGGAGTGCTGGTCAGAGCGTCTCATAATCGTAGTTTAGACAAAAATAGTGAACGACTTTGGCAACATTTGGAATCAGAACCGATTCGTTTTCATCAAGAAATCGAGATTCCGAGTACAGGAAAAAGAAAAGCACGGAAGGTTAAGCTTGCCGTCCGATTTTGCTCAGTTAATCTACGAACTCCCTATCGTTTTGATAATCGTGACCCGTTGAATGTCTATGCTGTTTATGCGACAGAAATCGATTGTCCCGAAGGCGAAACTCCTTTATCTTGGATGCTTCTGACTACAGAAGTTGTTGAGACTATTGAGATGGCTGTCACTATTCTTCGTTGGTACACCTACCGATGGCGGGTTGAAGAATTTCATAAAGTCCTTAAGTCTGGTTGTCAGAGTGAGCGTTATCGACTTGCCTCTGATGGAATGAAAACTCTTTTGGGTTTTTTAAGTGTCATTGCTGTTGAACTTTTACACGTTACTTATCTTCATCGTACCCAGCCCGATGCTCTCGCGATTGAAATTCTTAATCCTCTTCAACTTCAGGTGTTAAAAGCAGCCGCCTCTCAAAAACTTCCCCCTATTTTGACTGTTGCTTGGGCTGTCGAGTCTGTTGCTTTTCTTGGTGGTTATCTTGAACATCGTCGTAAAACTCCTCTCGGTATCCAAGTCCTTTGGCGCGGTTGGTTGAAGTTGCATGACCTTTGCCAAGGCTGGCAGCTTGCAATCCGCACTTAACGGGAAAAGTCAGATCAGCATACAGGTTCCATCTAATCCTATTCCCACTGTTGCAATTTGGCTATCCTCCTTGGGCGGGGCATAACTCCACGCTTCTTCTTTTGCCTGTACCACACTTCCTACTGCTTCACTCAATCTTTGGATATAGGATAGCGCTACTTTTCTACCATGATTTTCTAATAAATCATTTTTCACCTCTTTGCCTGCCATCCCTGACATTTTTGAGGATACCTGTTTTGCCAATAATGGCGTTGATGTTATGATTATCCTTGCTTCTCTTTCTAAGGGGCAATACGTTTTTCCTCAAAGGTGAACGCTGATATACATGACGATTCACTATAACCTCACCATAAGGTGTTTGATATTCTTTCGGTTGCTCTCCCTTACTCTTCCAGATTTCTTCACCGATTTTTAAGGGTGAACCATCTGTATCTAAATATTTCAAGGCTTCTTTGCTGGCGATGCAACCTACTTCGTTTAAGCCTTTTTGAATATTTATTTCTGTATCCAACATTGAACGACTGAGTTCTAATGTTAGTTCTATTTTTATCTTTGAACCCTCTACATTAATTAGTTTTGCTGTCATCATTGTTTCCTCTTTGTCACTTTTCATCCCATGTTAACACTTTTCTTTTCCTTCATCAACTAAAGGTCACACCCAACCCACATTTCTTTCGTTTTTTGACTTTTTCAGCAAGCCCTATGTAATTTTGGATGCTTATTTCGCTTGCAAACCAGTGCTCAAAAGTTTTCGCCAGAACGCCTTGCATCTAATCACAAGAGTGCGTTGCTCTACAGTCGCCTATGCCCCCTTTTGTTCCGTGCCGACACTGACGGGGAGAGGACGACCACGGATTTGGGGGAGTTCGATAAAACTAGCAAGTCTGTTCGCTCTGGTGGCGGACTTTCCGACGGCCAAAGTCTGGCTCTATGGTCAACAAGTCACGGTTTCTTATCAGTGCTTTGAGTTCTACTGGGATAGTCCCCATCAGCTCGTCAAGTTTGTTCTGACCCAATTGCCTAACGGACGACGACTGATTCTGCTTTCTACTGACCTCTGTTTGACTGGACCTGAGATTATTGCTGCCTACGGTCTCCGATTTAAGATTGAAGTCACTTTTCGTCAATTAGTCCATCTTTTGGGCAGCTTTGCCTATCGTTTTTGGCTTAAGGGTCTTCCTACTTTACCTACCTGGCCCAGCAATCTTATCCTCAGTGACTATCCTCAAGCTGTTCAGACTCAGATTTTAAACAAGGTAGAAGCCTTTGAGCGTTTTGTGGAACTGGTATCGTCTGATCAAAGTTGGAAAAAGTTATGGTGTAACCCACATTCCGCAGGTTGTCGAAGAGGAGCACTAGTTCACGCGAGCTGGTATCGGTACTTGTGCATTGATTTCGGGCAAGGATAAAAAATGTCAATAAAGTTCTAAAATGGAGTCTTGTCTTAGATAGAATCAACAGTAAAAATCTGGACAGTGGGAAGTTCTCGAGCAGGGTAAGTGAGAAAAGAAAATCGGACATGCGATACCCAAGAGTGCCGTTATGTCCGAAACTGGCTGATATAGAAAATCGATAGCCAGTGCTATCTATCAATTATGCAACTATGTCAGCGACTAGAGCAAATCCTAGAGAATCTCCGTCCCGCCTTTAGCCGAGAAGCAACGTACCAATGGTTTATCCTATTAGCCTGGGGAGTAGTGCTCAACAGCCAACCGAGCGCAATAACAAGCTATGTCAATGCCTTAGGGTTAACAGAGAGCTACTACCATCAGGCACTACATTGGTTTGAATCCAAGGCATTTAACGTCAAAGGACTGACCTTGGGATGGTCGAAGTGGGTAAGTCAGCATGAAAATCTATATCGAATCAAGGGGGTGCGACCTTTAGTTGATAAAAGCTGTTGTAATCAGGGTTCTACAGGGAACCCATATTGATCAAGTTTTGCCCAAAATTGACTCCATCGTTCCTTGGTCAATACCAAAGCTCGTAGGCTCAAAATAATTCCTGCTCCTTTTTCCTTCCATCGCATTCCTGAACAACATAATCGTTGTTTGACCAACGTCTTACAAGCTGCTTCCGTAACACCTGAACCAATCGGATACTTTTTCTCTAAGTATTCAGCATAATCCATTTGATGCTGATGATTCTCGTAATAAGTAATCGCCGCTTGTAGTTTCTCGGTAAGATTCTTAGAATGACTTTTTTCTTCTTTGACTTCTTTCATCAGATTTAGCAGTTCTCCTGCTTTTCCTTTTTCATGCTTGAGTTCTCGACAATTTTCAGTCAACCATTCTTTTTGTTTTGACACGGTATTCGGATGCAACGCTTCTGCCAACGCTCCTAAGTAACCAGAGGCATGATAGAAATCTAATATCTGTTCTTCCGTCTGCTTTTCTAAAAACTTCCAATTTGATTCTGCACCATCTGCTATACCGACAAATTTTGCCTCTGGATAACGGTTTTTCGCTCGCTCAATTTCTCTTTCCAATCTTTCTAGAAAACTCTTTTTTCCGTACTCTGGTGCCGCACCTAGATAGATTGTCTGTTGGCGTTCTCCCTCACTATCGTATAGGGAAACGGTTTCCACCATTGCTTCACGGTAGCCATCCTCACACATCAGCATACAGGTTCCATCTAATCCTATTCCCACTGTTGCAATTTGGCTATCCTCCTTGGGCGGGGCATAACTCCACGCTTCTTCTTTTGCCTGTACCACACTTCCTACTGCTTCACTCAATCTTTGGATATAGGATAGCGCTACTTTTCTACCATGATTTTCTAATAAATCATTTTTCACCTCTTTGCCTGCCATCCCTGACATTTTTGAGGATACCTGTTTTGCCAATAATGGCGTTGATGTTATGATTATCCTTGCTTCTCTTTCTAAGGGGCAATACGTTTTTCCTCAAAGGTGAACGCTGATATACATGACGATTCACTATAACCTCACCATAAGGTGTTTGATATTCTTTCGGTTGCTCTCCCTTACTCTTCCAGATTTCTTCACCGATTTTTAAGGGTGAACCATCTGTATCTAAATATTTCAAGGCTTCTTTGCTGGCGATGCAACCTACTTCGTTTAAGCCTTTTTGAATATTTATTTCTGTATCCAACATTGAACGACTGAGTTCTAATGTTAGTTCTATTTTTATCTTTGAACCCTCTACATTAATTAGTTTTGCTGTCATCATTGTTTCCTCTTTGTCACTTTTCATCTCATGTTAACACTTTTCTTTTTCTTCATCAACTAAAGGTCGCACCCTCTCAGAATCGCAATATTTTAGAATTTATGACTGACGCAGTTAGAGCTAATCGCAAAGGAACCACTCCTCCTTCTTTGTTACCTCAGTAGCTGTTACACTCCCTCCGAACGATTACCTTATTTTTAAAATTCGCAACTTGTGACCGTGTTCAGTATATCAATGAGTTTATGCCGTTTTGTTCGTTCGATGCGAGGGTCATCTATTTCGGCAAAGTGTTCTACCAGTCTATATTTGGGTCGGAGTTTCATCGCTTTTGTTTTCTATGCACTTTCCCTTATTTTCCCTTATCCATCCCTCTATAATGTTCTTGTATCTGTATCATTTTTAGGTGCGTTCGCCCTGCGGAAACGTGTTGGACGGGCATGAGAGCCAAGCCTCCCTGCAAAATGCCTAAAGCTTCTTGATAAGTCAAATCGCCTCGAGCTTCCCCTTCACTGAGAGAGAGATAGCGAATACAAAACTTGTAACCTTGACTGGCAAATTGCTGGGCCGTTGCTTGGGAAATAACACTGTCGGCATCGAAACCGAGAGATTTGTTGGGTGCGCCCTGGACGATTCCTGGTAATTGGGTCATAAAAAATAATTCCTAATTAAGAGGGGATTGCTCTATTCTCTAGACAGTTGAGAAGGTCAACTGTGAATTTTATTTTGAGCAGATTTACTAGATTTGGATTTGAGAAGAAAAGGTGTGAAAAATTGTTACATTTCGTCACATAGATAGGCTTTAAGCTCCTGTTTCAGTTTTGTCCGCGCCAACTGCACCCGTTTCCGTGCATTACAAACCGAGATAGACTGCGATCGCGCAATATCGGTATAGGATTGTTTTTCGTAGAAACGTAAATAAAAAGATCGATAGAGCGTTGGAGGTAAATGAAGGACAGATTGCTGAAATTTTTCTTCTAGCTCTTGTTTAAGGACAGCAGATAGGGGAGATAAAAACCGGTCATTCGTCACATTATCCTCCAGTAATTCCGTGAAAAGTGGAGAAGAATGAGTTTTGCGATACTGGTCTAAATAAAGATGAAATAGTAACTGTCGCAACCAGGCTTTAATACAATAAATGCGTTCAAAGTGACGAGAAAACTTTTGGTAAGCAGCAATTCCAAATTCAAACAGTAACATAAGATACAGACGTTATCTCGCTTTTATGCAGTTAAAAGAGATTTCGCTGATTTCTGACGTTTTTCGTACTTCCTCCTCGAATCTTAGCCTCTTGGAGAGTCAGCAACCTGCAAACAAACTTGATCAATCACTAAATAGAGCATTACGCTGATTCCACATATTGATACAAAACCCCTTGACCGTAAGCACTTCAAGGCTTTTGTATCTTGGACTACATTCTGAATTTGGAATTGCTGTTTGGTAAGCCTTCAACATTCCCTGGTGGAGTAAGTCCTGACTTAGATCGGGGTTATAGTTGAGCCATTTTAAGCAACAGCGATATAAGTAGGGCTTGCTGAAAAAGTCAAAAAACGAAAGAAATGTGGGTTAGGGAAGTATGGACTGAAAAAGCATAGATAACTTATCCTTATGGAAACAAATCAAAATACAGATTTTGTTTAATCTATTGTTCCTTTCTGTCTAAAAAGGTCAACACAAATCACTCCTCACAAAAGAGAGGAAAATTAACACCATTTTTCACAAGAAAAACGACTCTACAACTTTTTACTTTTTGTCTTCTGAAGTAGAGTAGAAAGATTCATTACCAAAAAGTTCATCGCAATTACCGTTTCCGAGGTCTCAGGTAGTTTGGCCATCACTCGACCAAGACTAAATTTCCTCTTTCCCTGTCCGAATTTACCCTCAATGGCATTACGCACTCTTTCATCTGAGCGTGCCTCTTTCTTTTTTTCTTTGCTCACCTCTTTCGGCGGTCTTCCCAATCGGGGACCACTCATTCTTATATCCCTTTCTTTACAATAAGCTCGATTCGCTTTTGTTCGATAGATTTTATCCACATGAACCGATTCCGGATAACATCCTGTTTCCCTTTTATATTCTTCTATTCGCGCTTGTAAATCTCCCGATTCGTTGTAATTATCCCAACTTAATTTGTCTAAGAAGACAAAGCCATTCACATTACTTGCCGATATTTTAGCTCCAAACTCTACTGCTTTTCCCGCTTTTCCACGCACTATTGGACGCACGTGAGGTTGGCTTACACTCACAATTCTGTTTTCTACTTTATTTGTCTTTTTTTCATACATTTCTAACTGTTGCTCATACACTTTTCCTATCGTTACAAGCTCTTCTTGCTCTTTTTTCGTTAGTTTTTCTAACTTTGCTCCCTCTTCTATCATTTTTTCTATATCAGACAAGTTTCTTTTTATATATCCTAGTTGTTTTTTTGTTCCTTTTCTTCTTTCTTTTTTTGACACACGACGTTTTTTTGCTATGGCTAAGTACTCTTTTCTTGCCACTTCCCTATAAGTCCTCGGCTTTTCTTTCCTTTTCTCTTTTATTTCTTCATACAGCTTATCTATTATTTTTTCTGTTTTTTCTCTGGCATCATTCAATATTCCTATATCCGTTGGATATTTTATATCTGCTGGTGTACAAGTCGCATCTAACAATAACTTTCCTTCATTTTCTTTTTTTTCTGACGCTACACCCGTCGCTTTTTTTCTATTTCTTTATTAATTTTATTTATTAATTCCATTCCTATTTTTTTACGAAAATGAACCATCATTGACGCATTAAATGCTTCTTTGCTACTATAGCTTTCCATTCCTATAAAGTACTGTAAATAAGGGTTCTCTTTTATTTGTTCTACTGTTTCTCTGTCACTTTTTCCTGAAATTTCTTTGATAATTAATGCTCCTAATGCCATTCTAAATGATTTGGCTGGGGCTCCTTTTTTTTCTGTGAAGTTTTTTGCATATTCTTCCTCATATTCTTCCCAGGGAATCATTTTTGACATTTCTATCCAACGATTTTCTTCGTCTAACTGCCCGCCGAACAGATTTTTCAAGTTTTCTGGTGTTTCAATTGAGTACTGTTGCTTTCGGTACATCTGCTTTCTCTCTTCTTAATGCAATGGTTTTGAGGCATTCTACCCTATTTTCGTGCATTCTAGCGGTTCTTAATTCGCCTACTATTTTTCTCCGTAAAGGTTTCAGCTTTTTTCAGCAAGCCCTAAGTAGGGTTGGAACTGTAACCAATTTTGCCAAAATAAAGTATGAGTTTTCTCAAGGGTTGTTTTGTCCTGATGAAATGAAGAAAAGGGACGATTTAAGGAAGTTATAGGAGAAGAATGAAAGAGGGCTAAAGCGTCCAAATTATTTCTCTGCTTAACAAACATTGGATTCCTCCATAATCTAGATCTCGTTCTGAAATACCTAAACAGTCTAGGTCTCTTTAAATTTCATTCTGTCGTTAAAATTCATATAATTCAATACCCAAATATCTGTATTTTTATATGCACTATAGTCTCTAAGTAAATCTACGTTGTTGTCTGATTAAAAGCTGCTGAACATCGAAAAAATATGTTCATTAAATCAATAAAGTCAGGATATTTATCTGTATTTCTAGAATTGTCTAGAAACTTATTAACTTAAGTGCTTCTGAGTTGATGCACTAATTTCTCCGATCAGGTTTATAAACCCTTATCGTATAAAGATTTTTTAAGCTTCACTTACTCTCTAAAGATAATTTTAGAGCATTCAATATTTAAATAAATTATGGTAAGAGTTGGCAAGCAATTATAAAATTTTTTCAGAAATTAGGCGTAGTCATTTAAATATCAGCATAGAATCCAGATATTCGATCATCTCATTTCAGAAATGTATGATTTGAAAGTAAGCTGATTTAGCTTGAGGCTCAGGTTTGTAATGACTTGAAAGATCTGGAAAAATACTTAGATAGCTGGGTTCAAACGCTCTAATTATGTGAGATGAATCTTAAAGTCTTTATTTTCAACAGTTCTAGGCAAACTTTTCTGCTATAGGATCCTGGGGCAACTTTCAGGGATAGACCAGATAGCGAAATTCTCTGGAAACTATAGAGCCTATTCTCAAGTCAACAAACATTAATAATATTCCGATAGATCGATTATTAAGGGTATTTTCATCACTTTGCTAATTATTTTTCTCAAGTATTGTCTAATTTAAGTCCTTTCATGAATTCAAGATTGACCTTTACTTGGGAACAGGCAAAGCAAATGATAGAAGAAGCTATTTTTGCCCATTTTGGTGAATCATTAAAGGAAATTCAATTAAACCTATTACAGGATAGTTGGGATGGCTTAAACTATCAGCAAATCTCTCAAAAACACCATCTTTCTGTTAATTATTTGCGGGGAGATGTTGGGCCAAAGTTATGGCATAAATTGTCAATAGTACTCAAAAAAGACGTTACGAAGACTAATTTTAAAAGTGTCTTAGAACAAATTCATCAAAATCAATTTCAGATAGAAAGTTCTTCTTTCTCAATCGCATCCATCCCATTAACTGATTTTCCCTTTCCTGAAGGTTCTGTTCCGCCCAATTCTCCCTTTTATCAGGAACGTGGAATTGAATCCTTTTGTTATCAGGTTATTCGTCAACCTGGAGCCTTATTACAAGTGCGATCGCCGCAACGGATGGGCAAAACTTCTTTATTAAAAAAAATTCTTGATCAGGCTAAATTAGAATCCTATCAAACCTTATATTTAGATTTGTGGCGTGTTGAACCGCCTATTTTAGTTAACTGGCATCATTTTTTGCAGTGGTTCTGTTTCACCTTAGCCAAAGAATTGCATTTAGAAGATCCTCTATTTTCTGATTGGGATACCAGTATTTGGAGTAGTAGTGATCATTGCAAAAATTACTTTGAAAATTATATTTTACCCAGTTTAGAAGAACCGTTAGTTTTAGCCTTAGATGATTTAGATCAAATTTTCTTAAAAGAAGAAATGATTCATTTTTTTTTAAGGATGATACGAAGTTGGCATGAGGAAGCTAAATCATCAAGCTCTTGGCAGAAATTACGTTTAGTCATTGCTTATTCAACGGCAACGATTCGCTTTTGGCAGATTGATCCTACCCTCTTAAGCCAAGGAGTATTAGTAGAATTAGGGGATTTTCACAAACAACAGATTGAGAATTTAGTTAGGATTCATCAATTATCATTCTCTGACGAAAAAATTAATAGTTTAATGGCAATGCTAGGAGGGCATCCCTATCTCATTAGAATGGCTTTATACCAACTCAAAACTACCGCTCTGAGTTTAGAAGACTTTCTGCAAGAAATTTCTATTTCAGGTGGGATTTATCATCATTATCTGGATCAACAAATACAGATAATCAAGGACTACCCTGAACTGTCGATGGCTTTTAAAAGAATTCTGGCAGCCGATCACCCTATATTACTCAATCAGGCGATCGCCTATCGGTTATGGAGTTTAGGACTAGTTAAAAAACAAGGCCATAAGGTAATGATAAAATATCATTTATATCATCATTATTTTAAGAATCTCAGTTATTTTATCCCGGCCATGACTTAGATTTTATCATTAATTATGGGGCCCATTGCGGACGAATACCAGGTAAGGGCAACTCTTTCAGATCGGGTTGTTTCTGACTTCCTTCTGGTGGTGGAATTAAGAGCCATAATTTACCACTCACCACTGATTCTCCTGAGTCCGTACTTAAACTACTGTTAATTTGATTGCCTCGATTGACTAAAACCTGATCAAATAATAAAGCCAAACTATCTGGGGATAAACTAACTTTAGTGTCTCGATACTCTGGTAAAGCCACTAAGGGGGTGACTTTTTGGCTTTGAAGATCGATTTTAGCGAAATAGGGTCGCTCTTGATAATTTGGCCCTGCCAATAATTCCGTCAGTAAGCAATAGAGTTGACGATTGTTCCCTGTAAACTGACAATTAATAATAGAGCCGTTAGTATTTAATAATTCTTTTTGGACACCACGATTATTGACATAAAATAGCGATCGCTGGTAGCGTTTCTGAGAACTATCGGTATTGTAATTAATCAAAGCTGCCGCCGTGCCATCGGGAGAAAAATTAAGTAATTGACCAAACTTAGGTAAAAAATCGAGCGGTTTAGCATCAGCTTGCAGGGGTAAAATACCAATCCCTTCTCCCCTAGCAACCGCTAAACTTTGACTATCCGGCGCAATTTTAAAATCACCTCCCATCACTTTTAAGGGTGTGGGTTGTTCATCTTCTTTGAGCATCCAAAGATCAAAATCTGCCGGATTCTGACGATTAAGCCGTTGTACAACAATGGTTTTGCCATCAGCCGCAATATCAAATTGATTATTTTGATAATCTTTATTGTCTAAAACCAAAGTTGGTTCAGGGATAGACTGGGAAAGTTGTTCGGGATTAAGCTCTAAACTGTAGAGTTTTAATTGGCGCAAACCTTCAAATCCGAGTGTTTTATCAGCCGCAGAAAATATAACTCGATCGCCCTTGCCATTGAATTTAAAATCGACGACAGTTAAATGACTAGGGGTTAATAATAGCTTTTTTTGTTGGGTTAAATTATAATAAATTAGCCGACCTTGCTCAATGCCTTCTGTACCAATATAGGCAAAGGCGCGATCTCGGCTCCGAAATTCTCCAATGAAAGATTGCATGGTTTTCCCATCGGTGGGACTACCATAAAAATGCTCTTTCGCATCAGTCAATTGTACTTGATATTTTTCACCGTAGGCGATCGGAGCATCTAAGGTATAGGCCAATTTACGGCCAGCCCAACTAAATTTTCCTGCTAGGGGAGGATGAATGACCAAATTTTTTTCTACCGTTTGGTGATCCATGGGCCGATCAAAGGTCAGAATAAAAGCTTTATCGGCTGCCCCTAATTGTCGATCTTGCCAGCTAAAGTCGATCACCTTAGGACGATTTTCTAACCAACAATGATCTTGGTCACGACAAGCTAAATTTCCCCAGACTAACCCTGCCATGACGACACTTAACGCACCGATTAACGTCAGAGCCGCTTTATCAATGGGTTCAGTAATTAGTTTTGAGCTTAGCATTGTCGTCATAAATGGCAGTAGGAGTAGTGAACTAATGTCCATTCAGCTTTAAAGTACATAATACCTGATTATATATTATAGAATACCTCATCGGGAGTTTGATAGTCAAAATTTTTTGAGGTCGATTATTAACTAAATTTACAGCTTTTTTTACCTCTTCTGTCTTAACTATTTTAAAGTTTATCCCTTTGGGAAAAGACTGTCTTAATAGACCATTGTTAGTGTTCCAAATCCGTGGAAATACATCTGAGACAGCCAAATTCAAAGCGGCTGTTAGTCTTGTAAACATCTTTGATAATCTTGTCTCGATCGCCCATGATCAAACGGCTAAAAAGCGTTGAATAACCTCTTGGCTTAATTCTTTGGTCGGGCCTGATGCCACAATTCCACCCTTTTGCATGGCATAGTAGCGATCGGCTTGACGGACAAAGTGCAAATGTTGTTCGACTAAAAGAACGGAAATGCCGGTGGCTTCAATGATACGACGAACAGCCGCCTCAATTTCTAAAATAATGGAAGGTTGAATGCCTTCGGTGGGTTCATCTAAAAGTAATAATTTGGGTTTTCCCATTAAGGCACGGGCGATCGCCAATTGTTGTTGTTGACCCCCACTGAGATCTCCCCCCATACGAGATAACATCGTTTTGAGCACCGGAAACAGATCAAAAATTTCATCAGGAATATCCGCATTTTTAGGACGACCAGAGGGTCTAGCTTCCATGCCTAATAATAAATTTTCCCGAACCGTTAAACGGGGAATGACATCACGACCCTGGGGAACATAGCCAATCCCTAATCTGGCGCGATTATCAGTGGTTTTCGGATTAATATTTGCCCCTTCATAGGTGATTTTTCCAGTACGAGGCTTCAGTAAACCCATAATCGTTTTCAGTAGTGTTGTTTTACCAACTCCATTGCGACCAATTAAACAAACCATCTGGCGATCAGGAATGGTCATATCCACATTTCGTAAAATATGACTTTCACCGTAATAAACATTCAAATCAGAAATTTGTAACATGAACTTTAGGAATTTAATGTTTAATCAGACAAGTGTTGAGAAATAACGAATAAAAGCCTTACATCGCAACTTTTAAGCAGAATAACTTGTTCCTAGCTCTGACTCCAATTTTGTCAGTACCTCTAGCGGGACATTTAAAGCCTTCACTATTGTTTGATAGGCTGTCCATTCTAGATCCTGAGTATCATGACTGCCCAAAATTTGGCGACTTAGACTTAAAATGAGTTGACGTTCTTCTGGATCCGTAATCTCAGCAATCATCACTTCTAGATTGGTGTCAACCCCTTGCAGAAGATAATCCTTCAGTTCTTCCCGTAGTTTAGTCTGTTCTTGGGGATTGTCTGCAAAAACTTGACTTAATTTATCGAGAATAATCTCCATTTCTATTGGCAAAATTTTGCCATCAGCATCGGCAACCGCAGCAATAACGCGAAGCAGTTTAAGTTGATGGGGAGATAAACTGGATTCATGACCTAGATAAACTTCAATGACACGAGCATCATTTTGAACTTCATCCATCGTGCCTTCACATAATACCAAACCTTGATGTAAAACAGTAACTTTTCGCGCAATCTGTCGCACAAATTCCATATCATGTTCAATGACCACAATGGAATGACTTTCCGCTAGTTCTAGCAGTAAGGCTCCCACATTCTCGGTTTCTTCATCAGTTAATCCTGCTACGGGTTCATCTACTAGTAACAGATCAGGGGATTGAGCCACTAACATGCCAATTTCTAAGCGTTGTTTTTCGCCGTGAGACAATAGGGCGGCGGGGAGTTTTGCTTTTGGTGTTAATCCAATGGTTTCTAAGAGACCAACAATACTGCGATGCTCGGCAGCAGAAGCCTTATTAAAGAGGGTTGACCAAACATTTTTGGTTCGATTGACAGCTAGATCTAAGTTTTCACTAACGGTTAAGTTGAGATAGACACGCGGTGTCTGAAACTTACGGCCAATACCTAGACAGGCAATTTTATATTCGGGTGTTTTTCTGATATCTTTGCCTTTAAAAAGTACCCGTCCTTGGGTTGGCTGAACTTTGCCGGTAATAACATCTAGAAAGGTTGTTTTTCCCGCTCCATTAGGGCCAATAATCACCCGTAGTTCGCCAGCATCCATACTAAAGTTAAGCTGGTTGAGGGCTTTAAAACCATCAAAGTTAACGGTTAAATCTTCAATCTCAAGGATCTTAGCTGTCATTTTGTTGATATACAGATAGGGATGGCTTGTCTTTTTTAAGATAGTCTAATCAGAGGATTTTTCGAGGTAATATTAGGGATTAACATACCTCAACTTCCCTGAAAATAAAACTTTTTTCGTTGATACTATCAGATGGGCAGTCATCTTTCTGTGTAAAATGTGGCAGTATTTTGGGACGCGATCGCCGTACTTTCTGAGCGGTACTTTCTGAGCAGTACTTTCTGAATGGCTGGTGATTGAAACCGGTAAACTTCCCAGAACCCCATGATAAAATAGCAAAAGAAGTCAGCAATTCTAAATTTGAAAAATTAGGAAGAGTTAGCCAAGGGAAGTAGGGCTGATTCATTCTCTGGTTTGATTCCTTTTTTGTCTCTCTTCAATCGCTTATGGGGTAAGCAAAGTAAGGTATTTTTAAAAATTTTCAGATATTTATTCTGAGAAATCGCCTTAAAACCTTGCCAGATAAGGATTTGATTGATTGAGATTTGTTAGAATGAATCAGCCCTACCCCCCTCTTGATAATCACGGATATAGCTTGTCACCTTGTTTACTGGAACTCCTGCTAATTTAGCAATTTTTTGATGAGACAATCCCTGACTTTTTAGCCATAAAACTCTACCTGTAAATAATTCGTTGATAGATTATCCTGTTAAACGGTACGATAGGGCTTTCGAGCTCACGTCAGATGTAATCAACGAAAATTTTACAGCAAGATAAAACTTCCATCTTTAGCTGCACTCTAGGATGCGGGTGATTAAACCGACCGTAAGACAACAATCTTTTGTCTTCTTCTGTAAATTCTAACTTAATCATTTCTCAGCCTCTTGACTAATTTTTTTATTTTTATTATATTATCTCTTATTTTTAAAATTCGCAACTTGTGACCGTGTTTAGTATATTTGGATATGTTCCAAGTTTCAGCGCACTTCTTCCGCCGTCGAGGGGCGTAACGGCTATTTATCCGCCCTTCACCATGCCAATCGTGGCTTCACTGAACAGACCTTAACCGTTCTCACCATCATCCCTAATTTTGATCTTCAACGTCACGATGGCACTACTGCTGCCCAACGTCTTTTTGGTAAGCCCTTCCCAAACTTGTTTGCCTCGATTCTTTTAACTATGGGTGACTTACCTCGACCCAGACACTCACGAAAACCTCGGAAGTCCACAACCATTACCCTAACTACTGTCCCTTCTTAAGTTGCTACCCGTTTTTTACTGGCATAGCTTTTCTCCCTTTTTATTTTCATTATATGCTATTTAGATGACTAACAGCTTATTCTCAATAAGTTTTTGCTTAATGACATTAAACTTCTCTACTCTCTAACAAATAACATTTACTGAAACCTTTACTGAGTAAGCTTTTTCCCTTTACGAGAAAAGCATTAAGTTTTGTATGCGGTCGCCCTACTTGTTAATGGCTTATGCTTGACAGCCCACGATCATTCGTCGTTATGATATGCTACCCACATTCAGCACTTTTTAACACTTGATCGATAAGTTCTAGTAATATATCTCTTGTAACCCTTACACTGTAAAGATTAGGACAGAATACCGACCAATTCTTAGTTGTAATAAATTGTAACTAAAATTCTCAGGAAAAACTGATAATTGAAAATCTTTATCAATATGAAGTTCTCAAATGAAGGTTTTTCGTGAAAAGGCTTTTGGGTGGGTTAAAAAATAAAAAGATATATTGAGAAGTGCTGAATGTGGTATGATATTGCTGAACCATAGCGAGGAAAGCCAAGGAGGGTTTAACGGAATGATCAATAAATTTCTTATTCTTATTAAGAGAATTAGTCTCTGCTTTCTATTAATTATCTTATTTTTCACGGTTAACGGACAATCGGCCTGGGCACATAGACCCCACGATGTCGTCACACAATTAGAAATTTCTCCTTCATATAATCAGGATAAAGCCATATTTATTGTCGTCCGCGATAACTTATTTAAATCCACCGATGGTGGAGATAAGTGGACGCGGCTGATTAAGGGATTAGATAATAGTTCTGACTTGGAATCCTTAGCCATCTCTTCCCAAAATCCCAATTTTTTATTAATTTCTTCCTTGGGAAATGGAATTTATAAGTCAGAAAATGGGGGGAGTTCTTGGTTAAAAGTTAACAATGGATTAACTGATTCTAAAGTCGATCTCATCGAAATTTCTCCTCAGTCTGATGCGATTATTTTAGCGGCGGGATATAAAAAAGGACTCTATCGAACCGAGGATGAAGGTAACAATTGGGTTTCGGTTATCAAGGATAATAAAATTACTGCGATCGCCTTTTCTCCTGAGAAGAAAGAACAGGTTTTAGCGGGAGACAATCAAGGAAAATTATCCATTTCTGAGGACGAAGGAAAAACCTGGTCAAACCTTTCGACGCTGAAAAATCAAGGAACAATTACAACCATTGCCATTTCTCCTAACTTCTCAAAAGATAAAACTGTGTTGGTTGGTACGGATAAGGGGGGAGTTTTAAAAAGTGGCGATCGAGGAGTTTCCTTTGTTCCTGTAAATCAAGGTATTACTGATAAAAACATTAGAGATATTGTTATTGTTTCAACGCCGAAAAAAGACTTAGATCTATTTGTTTCTACCTGGAATGAGGCGGTATTTCGCTCAACGGATAGAGGTAAAACTTGGGTTCAAAATAACAAAGGTTTGCTTAAAGAATCTCAAGCGGATGAACTCCATAGTCCTCATTTTGGTAAGATCAGAGTTTCTCCTGCTTTCAACCAAGATCAAACCATTTTCATTGGTGGCTTTAATGGACTTTTTCAATCAACAAATGGTGGTAAAAATTGGCAAGAATTAGAAACCTTATCTAAAGGAACAATTACTAGCTTAGCCATTTCTCCCAACTATCAAAACGACTTATCTTTGGCGTTAGTCACCTACGTAGGAAATATCTATATCAGTCGAGATCAAGGAAAAACCTGGATTTCTCCCCATAAAGGACTAGAAATTCCCCGTTTCACTAACAGTTTTAAGAAACGCAGTCAGGATCCTCGCCGTTTCTTTGATGTTGCTTTTTCTCCTAATTATGAAGCCGATAAAACGCTATTTGCTACGGTTCTCTGGACTAATGTTTTAAAATCAACTAATCAAGGAGAAAATTGGAAAATAATTGCCTTGCCTGATGCTAAGGGTGAGGCATTGCGGGGATTAACAATCGTTGCTTCTCCGAGTTTTGCCTCTGATAAGACGCTTTATACCGGCACTCAATATGGCGGTATTTTTCGTTCGACAGACAGGGGAAAAACTTTTGCCTTCCTTAGCAACGTTGGCAATCAACGAACCAATGAACCTCTCTCTCTAGTAATATCTCCTAATTTTTCCATCGATAAAACCCTATATGCTGCTGGTACTAACGGAGTTTATCAAAGTCTTGATGGAGGAGCAACTTGGAAATCTTTAACTGAAGGAACTCCCCTAAGCCAGAAAAAAAGTATTCAGTTAGCTATCTCGCCAAACTATCAGGCAGACAAAACTCTTCTTGCCGGGACAAATCAAGGTCTTTTTATTACAAAAGATCAGGGAAAAAGCTGGTCAGAAATACAAAGTTCTGCCTATGGTAAAGAAGTTTATGCCAAAGGAGTTGCTATTTCCCCTGATTATAAAAAGGATCAAACCTTTATTATTAGTACCCAAGGCAGGGGATTATTTAAAACTGTCGATGGGGGTCAAAACTTTACGAAAATTGGCGATGATACCATTGAATTAGGTAAGATGAATGCTGTTCCTTCTGCAGGTATTCCCATTCATTTTTCTCCAGCCTACGCTGTTGATAAAACCCTTTATGGCTTTGGTTCAGCAACAACAGATGTTTATAAATCAACTGATAGGGGGAATACTTGGGAGGTGATTTCTCTCCCTCAAGTAAATCATGATAGTTATGATTGGTTGACCTATCTTAGTCTTTGGTTAAAGATTAACCGTCGCCAAGTTACCAAGATTGTGGCAGCTATAGTTGGAGGTTTATTAGCTTATTTCTTGTTTGGCTATCTAAAATTAGAGAAGAAATTACCTATCAGTAAACCCATCGCTAAAGTTGGAGTGGCAATAATTGTATTTGTTGCTATTCTGATTTTATTGTAATTAGGTGCAATGAGGAAATAAAAATGCTTAATCAACTAAGAGACAGAACTTTCGAGAAACTGAACGGCTGGAAATTTTTAATTATTCTATTGTTAACAATAGGGGTATTTTTACGGTTTGCTCATCTCGATGAAAAAGTTTATAGTGCTGATGAAGTCAGAAAGATTTTATGGCTTTCTGGCTATAGTAAGCAAGACTTTATTGAAGAAGTTTTTACAGGAGATATCGTTACTGCTGGAGAGTTAAGAAAATACCAGCACCCTAACTCAGAACGTACTTTCGCTGACTCAATGAAAGTTCTAAAGAGTAATACTGAACACGTTCCCTTACATCATATAGTAACAAGGTTTGGGATGCAATTATTGGGAGGGCATCCATCAGCACGAATTGTCTCAATCTGCGTGAGTTTTTTGTCTTTTCCTTGTCTGTATTGGTTGTGTATTGAGTTATTTGGCTCTCCATTGACAGGATGGATAGCAATTGCTTTGACTGCAATTTCTCCATTCCATATCTTAGTTTCTCAAAATGTAAGTGCCTATACTTTGTGGACAGTAACCACCTTATTATCTAGTGCAGCGTTGCTGAGAGCATTAAGAGTAAAACATAAAAGTAGCTCGCTGATTTATTTTCTTGCTCTAGCTCTGGGATTTTATAGTCATTTATTTTCTTTTATAGTTGCTTTTGGGCAAGGTATTTATGTCTTTGTCATAGAAGGTTTTAAATTATCTAAAACTTTTATTTATTTCCTATTCGCATCTGTACTTGCTTTATTATCTTTTAGTCCTTGGATTATCAATTTTGTTAATAATTTATCTAGAGTCGATGAAGGCACAAGCTACTATAAGCAATTTAAAGTTAGTTTTATTCAGCTTATTATTGCTCTTTACTACAATATTAATAAGGTTTTTATTGACTTTTTTCATCGACAAGGAAAGCTAGAAAATTTACTCCATTTCTTCCTATTTTTGTTAATTATTTATTCACTGTATTTCTTGGTGCGTTATACTGCTAAAAATGTCTGGCTATTTGTCACAATGCTTATCGTCTTAGTTCCAATAGCTCACATTATAGCTAACTTTATTACTCCCTCAGCACTGCATATACAATCCAGATATTATCTCCCTTGTTTTTTAGGTATTCAATTAGCAGTTGCTTACCTCTTAGCTTCCAAAATAGGTTCAAAGTCGCTTCAATTATGGCAGCGCAGTCTTTGGTCTATCATCTTATTGATAATATTCACAATGGGAATTACCTCTGGAACAATTATAATGCAAACCAGAACAGCAGGTCTAGACGACCAGAAAGGAACAGCCAGTGGTCAGAATTTAGAGATCGCTCCTTTGATTAATCAAGCAGAGAAACCTTTGGTTATTAGTGATACAACTCACAGTTTTGTTTTAGCATTAAGTTATCTACTCAAACCTGAAGTTTGCCTTCAGCTATTCCCAAAGAATGATATCCAGCAGTGGCAACAAAGACTAAATTTATCTGAAGATACTCAAGATTTTAGTGATGTCTTTCTTTACTTTCCTAATGATGATTTTCTGAATTTTATCAAGCAAGATAAAAATTTTTACTTGGAATCAGTGCAGGGAAAAATCTATAAAATTGTCAAGAATTAGCTAAGCTAATAGATTCTAATTTTTGTTGTCAGCATAGCTAAAATTGGGTAGCAGCGTAAAGTGGGACACTTTGCTCAGGGTCTTGCCTCGTGAAAATGGCTGTAAGGCTTACTCTGTAGGAGGAAAGCTAAAACCCTTTCAGGGTAAGCTGTCCCGCCTTAAGTTGATACCCCTAAAATTCAATTAATCGACAATATTGAGATAAAATACTTTGACTTTTATTAAAGGCTTGGATCGATTTTTCCGTTAATTCAGGAGAAATTTGGCGATCTAATTGTCTTTCTTTTCTAATAATTTTACCAGCTTTAATATTCTCTGATGAATCGCCAATCCCCCGTATTCCCGTTGTTTTAAGAACTTGATATTTTTCAGAGAAACCTGCCTGAGTTTTTAAGAAACTTTGTAATTCTGCAAAAACTAAATCACTTTTCTTGAGCAGTTGCTCATAAGTAATTAACAGGCTACGCTCTTTACTATTAATAAGTTTGGCATATTGTTCAAGATGGGAGAGACGATTGATATAATAATTAGCTGCTTGCTCCTCAGTTAGATGAGATTTAATATCTAGAATACTTTCCAGAGTCCTTTTTGGTTCTCGCAAAAGAAAAATATTATATAATTTATCTGAGGAAAGAAAATCCTCATTGAGAAATTTATGATCATGTAAGACTTTATCTAAGAGATAGGTATGGTTCATATTCAAGTCACGGAGTCGCCAATAAACCCTGAACATTAACGCTTTGAAATCTTTTTCCGATTCATAATTGAGATGGGTTTCTCCATAGCCGATAATTTCAGGATTAGAATTGAGAATATGAGTCAGGAGGGAAGAGCCAGAACGCATATGACTCAAAACAAAAAGAATTCGATAGGGAGATTCCCTGAATTGGATTCGACAGGGGTTTTTCTGGGTATCAATCCGCAGTTGATAATACTTATAAGTCGCTCTAGTCTGTAAGTCTTTTAGTAATTGATGGAGTCCTGACATTTCCTCGTTCCTCTGAGTTAGGTTGGAAGTATTTTTATATATTAGTATAATAAATTGTCATTAAAAATAAATTTTACGCCTTATGTGAGTTGTCCAAAGGGTTGAACAGGAGTTTGCTCAAAGGTGAGAACATCGATGCCAAAAAGCTGGCGCAACAATATACGTAGCAGGGCAAACGCATCTTATCCGAGTAAAACCTTAAGGAGATAGTCCTCGTCCCAACCAGCGCGTAGCCGTTTATTCTTGATACCAAGTTTCAGAGTATTTTCCTTTGTGAGCAAGTTAAGAGCGATATGGCGTAAGACGGCTAAATTCTCAGGAGCAAAATCCTTACGAATGCGACAAGCATCCTCGTTGAAGGCCAAGTCTAGAACCCAATGTAAAGAGTTTTCTATCAACCAATGACTACGAACAGATTGGGATAATTTTTGAGCATTACTCGGCAGGCTACTGATATAGTAGCGAGTCTCATACTCTGTTTTGTCTTTCAATCGTCTCTCCGCTTTAATCATACAGATGCTCGTCAACTTTGCCCATTTCTCCCCACCCAGCAAAAATTCTGTTTGTTCCATCGTCCAGCAACGGCGAATTTCAATCCGTCCATGTCCCTTGTCTATTGTTTGATGAAAATCATGCTTAATTCCCACAAAATTAACCGATTGAGCATGAGCAAATAATTGTTCAACATCCTCACATAAATTACCTTGATTGCCTTTCAATGCCAAAACATAATCTCCCCCTCGCCCTACTATCTGTTGGGCAATCTTTGTCTGAGTTCCCATGGCATCAATCGTTACGATACAACCTTTGACCTCTAGCATTTTCAGGAGTTTAGGAATCGCCGTGATTTCATTCGATTTGCTTTCCACCTTGCACTGTCCTAGTACTAGACGATTTGCTGTTGCCCATGCACTTACCATCTGAATTGCGCCCTTTCCGTTGGCATTGTCATAGGAGTGGCGAAGGGTTTTGCCGTCAATCGCTATCACTTCTCCTTCACTTACCTCCGCTATACTTTTGACCCAATGCAGAAAACAGTCTTGAAATTGCTCTGGATTCAGACTAGCAAATACACGCGCAAACGTATCGTCGGAGGGGATGCCATTCGGCAATTCCAAAATTTTTTTTAGCCATTGATGTTTAGCCTTGCCGAAACTTTCCATGGCTACCCAACCTTCTGCTCCACAAATGACGGCTAAGATGGCAATCGTTAGAATATCAATGAGTTTATGCCGTTTTGTTCGTTCGATGCGAGGGTCATCTATTTCGGCAAAGTGTTCTACCAGTCTATATTTGGGTCGGAGTTTCATCGCTTTTGTTTTCTATGCACTTTCCCTTATTTTCCCTTATCCATCCCTCTATAATGTTCTTGTATCTGTATCATTTTTAGATGCGTTCGCCCTGACGGTTCCTCCTGACTATGCCAGTCACCCAGAGCATCGCTATCCAGTCATCTACCTGACTGATGGCAACGCGGCTGTTCCGCAAACTGCTCCCTACCAGTTGTTAACCCTGGATCCTATTTATCCAATTCGCTCTTTTATTCAAGTTGGTGTGGGTTATGTTGGTGATGATGCGCCCTACCAACTAGCCCTCAGAGCAAGAGATTTGCTACCACCGGGTGAACCCATCCCCAGAGGAGTCAGCGAGACTTCCATGCAACGTCTGGTGGAACTCGGTATTTTGGACGCTGTGGGTGTGAAACTCTACCTTCACCATCTCCATCATCCAGCGGGCGATCAGTTTTATGCTTTTCTGAGTGAGGAACTGCATCCGCGTCTAGTAGAAACCTATCGAATCGAAACCCACACCGCAGGATTATTTGGCTACTCCTATGGCGGACTTTTCGCTACCTATGTGGCTCTTCGGCGATCGCCTCTGTTCCATCGGATTGGGGTCGGCAGTCCTGGAATCTCGCCCCAGAAATCTAAAATCTTTGAGTTATATCAAGCTGAACTGAACAATGTTACTGATCATACAAACCGATGGCTTCATCTAACCGTTTGTCAATCAGAGTTGATGAACCGCTCCTATTACTACCAATTAGTCGGACAGGGAACGGCAGCGTTACTGCAACTCTTGCGTCAATCGCCCCTTAGAGGGCTGGAGTTTTCCAGTCAGATTATCGAACAGGAATCTCATGCTACGGGCTTTATGCCGTCCTGGTTTAGTTTTCTCCGAACTTGCTATGCCGCCGAGTAATGCTCCTTCATCCCCTCATAATCTTCTCTTCGTTTGGTAATGAATCTGCTTAATTAAAAACGGCGATCGCCCTCAGTGACGTACACAAGTGCCTCAAACCCTTACTAGGACTGGGTTTTATAGATGTGGAAAAAATGCCCCTCTCTAATCCTGAAACCCTTACTGTGTCTAGGTTGCAAGTTAAGTACTGATAAAAGTATTTAAAGAAGTGTCCGTCAGTCAGGCGATCGCCTTCTCAAATCCAACCCTAATAATTCTACTCAAAGAAAAATTCACAGATTGCCTTCTCGAAATCGTCTTATTAGTAGAGAGTCGAAAATCTAAATGCGATCGCTGTTTTGGTTTCGATGTTTCCAGATCAGTTTTTAAAATAAACAATTGTCATTAACCCGCTTTCTTTATCTAAAAGCTCCTGAAAATTATGACAAATTCTAATCTCTCAGAAACCGTAGATAACATTAATATTTTAAATGTAAATATTAGAGAAGTTCTTATCGAAGTTTTACCCGTAGTTTCCCCAGAATTACAACTAGAAATAACTCTTCTATTGCGACAAATTTATCACATTAATTCTTTGATTGAAGAAAAGAATCATTCCTGGGTAATTAATCACTTTAAATTCAATGATAAACGAGCAAAGTTTATTTTATTACTAGAAGACATTAGAAGTATATTAATTGTACTCAAGACAAATAAAGTTAGTGTTGAGTCCATTCGAGAATTTAGGATTAATCTAGAAAAAGAGATTAATTGCGATCGCTATCTTTTTTTGGGAAATATCTTAAATCTATTTATTCATATCTATTACGTTAAGTCAATACCATTCAAAATATTTATAGGCTTATCCGTCACAACCTTGTTTGCGATAATAGCCCTTGTTTTGTCCGCCCAAGAAATTTATAAATTGGACGTTGGTCTTCTGGAAAATCATCTTGAACAGCAGACAAATATTGTAACTTCAGCCCCCCCCTCCGCCTCTCCACTTCCATCCCCTAAGCGTTCTGATAATTTAGTTAGTCCAATTAAAAGAAATAACCCTAGTCGGCGTATTTTGTATTCCTTAGTGTATGCAGCAACAGCAGGAGTATTAGGTAGCGTCGCTAGTATTCTCTTACGAATAATAGACTTTCGAGACCAACAATATGATGATCCCTTTATTCCTTTTTTTATCGGTCTATGCAAGCCTTTAATCGGCCTAATCCTGGGAATTTTCAGCTTTAGTTTAATTAGCTCAAATACGGTTATTAAAATTGATTTTTTAATCACTCAAGATAATAATTCTTCAACCTTGAATGATGATTCTTCAACTTCGATCGAAAACAACATTCGTCATAATTTGTTTATATTTTCCTGTGCCTTTTTAGTTGGTTTTAGCGAAAGATTTGCTTCTGACTTGCTCAAAAAGACAGAATCATCTATTATTGAAAAGAAATCTTAATTGATATTATCTTAGGGAGTAATTACTATGACTACTGCTACAGCTATTCCCACATCTTTAGAGCAAATGGAATCCCAAAATCTGGTGATTTCCCTCGCTGATCTCAAAAAAGATACGGAACTACTTGAAGAAATTCAAACCCGTTTAAAAGCTTTAGGACTTTACTCCAGCAATATTGATGGATTGTGGGGGCCAGGGACAGAACAAGGAGTTGAGCAATTTTGCCAAACCGTTTATCTCAATTCTATGGATACAGGGATTTTTGGAGCTTCTTTTGCAAAAGCTTTATTAGATACCAAGGATATTAATAATCCTGGCCCCTACGGACTCCCAAACTGGTGGCAAAATGGGAATGAAAATGCCCTCGCCCAGGCGATCGCAAAAGAAGCTCATGCCCAGGGAATCACAGACCGAAATCAGATTTGTTACATTATGGCCACCATTCAACATGAAACCGCCGCAACCTATAAACCAATCGCCGAATATGGAGGAGCAAGTCGTCCCTACGCGCCCTATTATGGTCGGGGTTATGTACAGCTAACCTGGAAATATAACTATGCTAAATATAGCGATAAGCTTCATCAAGATTATGTGAGTAATCCTAATGAAGTGATGCAACCTGATGTCTCTTTATTTGTCATTGTTGACGGTATGAAAAATGGTGTTTTCACTGGTAAAACATTGGGGGATTATATCTCTGGAAGTCATGTTGATTTTGTCAATGCTCGACGTATTATTAATGGGACTGACCGCGCTGAATTAATCGCCAGTTACGCTCAACAATGGCAAAAAACAACCTTATTTTAATCTGATTATTATGCTAATTATGCGATCACGCTCTCAAAACCAATGCTGATCATTCTGTAACAACAAATTCAGCAACTTCAGAGGCAATTAGATTGGGACTATCCTTTGCCTCTTGGAGAAACAAGGTAGTGATTTGGTAGCAGTGGTGTTCTAAAAAGACTATAGAAACGCAGGTCACAATCCTGAATAAGAGCTTAAAAATCAAGCTGTCCAATGACGAGCCGTTAAGAATAATCAGGCAAGCAAAGAGCCTCTACAGGTTTACAACACGACTCACAACCCTTAATTATCATAACAACGATAAGTAGTTGTACAAAATTAATTACACAAAAATCAGACTGAAAAGCTTGTATAACATCAAAGTCATGTGTAAATAATTTCGTCTCATTACTTAATATGTCATTGATGATAAACGATTAGTCATTTTACAACACAAGCCCGTGACGAGGATTGAACTCGTGACCTCACCCTTACCAAGGGTGTGCTCTACCACTGAGCCACACGGGCAAAATAGACTATTTAATTGTGGTGGGCCGAGCTGGATTTGAACCAGCGTAGGCATAGCCAGCGGATTTACAGTCCGCCCCCATTAACCACTCGGGCATCGACCCATTTCTGTCACGATTAATAACTATAGCATAAACAAATGACAAGTCAAACACTTTTTTAGGTTGTGAGCAATAAATCTGCCAGGCTCTCTACTTGGGGTCGTAGGCAGTCCAGTTGATCTTGTAAGGGTTGTAGAGCAGCTTCATATAGAGAGACTTTGGTCTGAAGTTGAATAACTTCTCGTTGAAATCCTTGCCAATCCTCTTCTTCCTGGGCGAGGTTTTTCTTTTTATCAGCCTGTTCCACATCCAGATGATGAACCATTTCTTGGATTTGCTGTAGGCTCTGTTGAAGATTGTGAATATCTGCTTCTAGTTTATTGCGCTCTTCGTTCGCCTTACGTTTGACCCCTTCCAAATGATTAATCACTGGATCTAAATTAATGGTCGGCAAATTAGCATCAAAACCGACAATTCCTTGCCGGCGACGTAAAACCCGTAAATGTTGCACCAAAACATCCTGACGCTCTTTTAAATTACGGCGTTGTCCTACAAGGGTTTCATCCAACATGCGTTTGCGCTCTTGTTCCTCATTCATTTCCTCTTCAATGGCAATGCGCTCATAGTCGTTTACCTGAGTGAGTTGGATCTGCAATTCCTCTACAGCTTGGCACTGTAAAGTTAATTCTTCTTCCTGATCATTAACAAAATGAACCAACTTATCAAGATCAGACTGAAGATGTTGAAGGCTTTCTTCTAATTGTCCTAGGGGCATTTTTTCGAGACTGCCGAGATCGATTCTATGTTCAGAGCTACTATCCATACCACCACTAGCTAATCGATAGAGTCGAGTCTGCAAATCTTCAGTCATTTGGAGTTGAATATTTAAACGACGGAGCGTCGTCTGATGATTGCTGAGAACATTTTGCTCAACAGCAAATTGTATTTTGGCCTTTTCCAACGCAATTTGAGTACGCTCTAACTCTTGCCGACAAAGTAGAATAATTTCCCGTTTTTGTCCAAGAGATTGCCCCTGCTGGGCTGCTTGTTGTCGATATTTGCTCAAATCTTGCCAATAGCGGTTAAAGACTTCCTGCTGGGCTTGAGCGGCATTGAGGGCCGTTTGTAACGATTCATTGAGGCTTGCGGCAGCTTCCGGTTGACCGGCAAGACGATTTAGTAAAATTTGGAGTTGTTCACTGTGACTGGGGGCAAGATTCAGCAAATAACCAAAACGATTTTGGAGATCGAGCAGTTGCTGGCGTTCGTACTCTAGCCGATTCCAAGCTAGATCAATTTCTTGTTTTTGTCGCCCCAGTTGCTGTAATTCAGCTTCCTTATCCTCGGCTTCGGCTTCTCGCGTATCCAATTCCATTTCCCGACGGGCCAATTCTTGACTTTGATAGGTCAAGGATTGTTTCCACTGATCGATTTCTTCCTGCTGATCTTTCAGCTTTTCAGAGAGGCGGGACAATTTCTGAAGTTGACGCACCAATTCGGGAGCGGCCGTTTCTGGCGTTCCCTGGAGTTGACGATTGACTAATTGGAGCATCCAGAGAGTTCCCTCATTGACAGATTCCAGACTTTCTGAGGTCAAGAGTTCTTCATTGGGTAGGGCACTCCAGGTCTGATCACTATGTTGGCAGGCAAGAAGTTTGAGTTCCGTCTTCAAACCACCTAAAAAATTCCGTGTTTGCTTTTTAACTTCTGCTAAGTACAGCACGAGAGGCGATCCTAGTTAATGGATTTAGAGGGATGATAGATCGAAGTAGTCGCTCACTCTTTACATTAACTCAATTTTCGGTCAGTGTAGATCTCTTGGCTTCGGAATCCCTAGGACGGTTTTATCGGTCATCTAAAGAAGTTGTCAAGTTAAACTATAGAAAAAGCATCAGACTGATTATGCAGGGAAACCTAGGGGAAATTGATATTCGTAGTATCCTGCAACTGATTGAGCTGGGTCAGCGTACAGGGGAATTGTTTGTTGAAGCCTATCAATCACCCTCCCAAACTTTAGTGCCAGGGGAGAATGCTTGCTGGTTTGTGTTTTTTGTCAATGGTCAAATCGTCTATGCGGTGGATAAAAGTTATGGCCAGCTTAAACGGTTGCGAGATTATCTACGTCGTTTCAATTTAGCTGATCAGATTCAACTCGTGAGTTCGGATCATGGGGTGATCTCGACAACAAACGATCCAGAGTATGGCTATCTGTGGTTACTGCTAGAGAAAAATATTTTGACACCAGTGCAGGCCCGAAACATTATTCAGGGCATGGTGCAAGAGGTTCTTTTTGATCTCCTTAGTTTACGACAGGGAACCTTTATTTTTGAGATGGGAACAGCCCTGGATCCCCCGCTCACTGCCTTTGAAATCTCGCCATTTATTTTACAAATGACGAAGCAGGTACAGGAATGGAAACAGTTTCATCCCTTTGTTCAATCGCCAGACCAAATGATTGCGATCGCCGATCAACCGAAATTGGCCAGCGTCCTCTCGGAAAAACTATATCAACGCTTAATCACCTGGGCTAAAAATAAATCCTCTCTGCGGCAATTATCTCGCTATCTCCATCGGGATCTACCTATGGTCGCTCGCAGTTTAGCTCCTTACATTGAAAGAGGTTTACTTTCTATGATTGATCCTCCTCGACCCGTTAGTCAGCCCAAACCCATTTCTCCCTGGGACACCTATCCCAGCATTACCTTACCCCAGGTGGTCTGTATTGACGATGAGCGGACAGTGGGCAAACAAACAGAGCTGATTCTCAGTCGTCAAGGCTATGTCGTTAGTTATTTTAATGATCCCCTGGAAGCCTTACAGCAACTCTTCCAGCTTAAGCCAGATTTGATTCTGTGTGATATTTCTATGCCCAAGCTAGATGGCTATGAAATTTGTGCCATGCTTCGTCACTCTATCGTGTTTCGCCAAACCCCAATTATTATGCTAACGGGCAAAGATGCTTTTATGGACAGAGTCAGGGCCCACCTAGTGGGAGCAACAGATTATTTGACTAAACCCTTCAGTGAGGGAGAATTACTGCTACTTCTAGAGTCCTATCTTCCGGTACAACACTTGTAAATTGACATCCTCTCCGCCTTAGAACGGCGAAGATTCCTAAACCTCACGATTTAGGTTTCTGCTTCATAGCAACTGCCTCCACCCCCAAGGAGTTTTATTGTCTTATGTTCGCTCCACAGACTATCCCCGCAAGCCCTGCGGTTCCTATGTATTGAAGTCTCAAACCGAGAATTCTTGTCTTTGGTTTTGATTCTAGGGGTGGACTGCCCATTGCCCTATCCTCTTATCCCAGTCTGCCGATTTTTCTTCGCCATTGCCGTTTAAAGCAAGCTTTGGTGTTAGGCTTTATGTCTCCATCGTCTGGGTGGGTCAGTGACCACTAGTATCCTACCAGATAAAGCCGTCCTAGAACGACGGAGTTTCAGACCCAAATTTTTGATGACGAAGAAAAGTTTTTACTAAGTAATTAGGATGTCAATGTAACTACTATTATGGTAGAGAAACAGTTTCAATCCCTTGGCATCGCCCCTGGATCCCTCGCAAGCCGAGCAATAGGAAATTTATGAGCGAAGTTTTGCTTGTCGAAGATAGTCCCGTTCAACGGGAGATGATCGCCGGCATCCTCAAAGATCACGGATGGAAAGTTACCATTGCTTGTGATGGCGTTGAAGCCCTAGAGCAGTTGCAACAATTTAGTCCCGACCTAGTGGTTTTAGACATTGTGATGCCCCGGATGAATGGCTATGAAGTGTGTCGGCGTATTAAGTCTGATCCTAAAACCAAGAATGTTCCAGTGGTGATGTGTTCTTCTAAAGGTGAAGAGTTTGATCGTTATTGGGGAATGCGGCAGGGGGCGGATGCTTATATTGCCAAGCCTTTTCAACCCCTTGAACTGATTGGAACTATTAAGCAACTCCTTCGGGGTTGATCGGACGTGTTTTATCGATCAGGGCAGAGGTAAACAATGGTAGAAGAGCCAGATTTTTTGATCAAAGATCAGTCAGATATTGGGGCTGAATTTCAAACATTGCAGGCCCTAGAGGGGGAATTACATCTGCGCTTTTGTGTGCCCTCCCAGGAAGAATTTGCTTTACCGGCGATCGCCATTCGCGAGGTTATGCAGCAAGCACCGGATCGAATTACACCTATTCCCAATGCTTCACCGTTATTATTGGGCACAATTAACCTACGGGGTCAGATCATTTGGGTGGCAGATCTTGGTCAATTTTTAGGGAATCCTACCCTTTTAAATACGGATCGAGTTGAAATTCCTGTGATTGCCGTCGAAGATCAAGACACGATTCTAGGACTGGCGATCGAATCCCTCGGCGAAATGGAATGGCTCGATACTGAGAAGTTACAAGCCTCCAATAATGTACCTGATCATATTTCTCCCTACGTTCAAGGGGAATGGATACTTAACACTGAAACCCATCAAGTTTTGCGACTGTTAGACTATGTGGCGATTCTGCGCTCGGCTCGCTGGGCTACTTAATCCTTCCTTTGACGCTTCGGCTCACGATACCCCCTTCCCATGTGATAAACCAGACGCGATCCAACCATTGACAACCGACTACTGATTAGGAGACAGGCAAAATGGCATCAGGGAAAGACTATTCCAACCTCTACGGACAAGCTTATGTGGCCTATGGCCAGGGCAATTATGAAGAAGCTGCGTCCTATATCGAAGAAATGGGGGAAGCTTACCCCGATGATCCCAATGTTCTACTCCTTCAAGGTCATATTTATCTGGGCCTAGAACGCTATGATATTGCTCAACAAAAATATGAAAAAGTTCTACAAATCTCTGAACGTCAGGACTTGAGAGACTGTGCGGTGCAATCTCTAGAACAAGTTCAAAGCATTACAGGGGTCGTCATTAAAACAGAAAGTAGAACGGTAGAATCGTCAAAAAACATCGTTAGGACAGGAGAAGAGGAAAAGACCTTATTGCCAGGAATGGGGGAATCGACCTTTGTTGTCTCTTCTGATGTGGCAGCTCAACAATTCCAATTCGGAGAAGTCTTTCCCGCTTTTTCTGATACTAGAGGAGAGAACAATCCCAATATTCCTACCTATCAACCCTGGTTAGGAGAAACCGATCCCGCTCATTTAGACTCGCTCTTGGATCGGGATGCAATTCCGACAGTACAAATCTCTCCTTCCCAACAGAGAGAAAGGGGAGAGGATCTGATGCCGAATCTAGATGAGTTTAATGATGCCTCTTTAGATAATCTTGCTGATTTTGACTTAACCGATATCGCGCCCGAACTACCGGATTCTTCCCTTTTTATGCAAACGGGAGATCTCGGTATGGGGATATCAGCAAGATTAAAAGAAGCTTTTGCGGCTGAGGGATCTCCTACGGTGGCCGCTAGCAGCCCTCCTCCAGGGATGGTCACCTGGTTAAAACCCGATGATAGTCTTGCAGGAGAGATGACAGGCGCTTCTAGTCGCTACGTCAAACCGACGGTAGAAGTGGATCCTGGCTTTTTAGGCTGGTTTGTCAATGCTCCTTTAAAACGAAAACAACTTTATATTGCGATCGCGGCTGGCGTAACTTCTGCTTTAACGGTGTTAGTGGTCAATGGTGTTTCAGGAATGCTTTCTCCTCATCCAGCCACTCCGGCCCCTGTCAGTTCTGAAAAATCGTCCTCAGGGAAAAATACACCGAAAAGCCCCAATGCGATAAAAACAGACGCAAAAACAGGCGGAAATAAGTCTAAAGCCTCAACAGGTTCCTCTTCCCAGGCTCCCCTGCTTCTGGTTGCTCTCTTAACAGGAGTTGCGGCAGCCGGAGTGACTTGGTTAATTAGCAATCTCCTGATTCGTCAAATTAAACGCACCATTGATGATCTTCAAAATCAATTTGACGCTATTTACGAGGGGAATTTTAATGTTCGCGCCCGAATCTATTCAGAGGATGAATTGGGTCAGTTAGCCCAAAGTTTTAACTACATTTCCCAGGTGATTCTGACTGCTACCAGTGAAGCCCAGGAACGGGCCTCTGCGACGGAAAAAGCACGGGAAAAATTACAACGTCAGGTTATTCGTTTACTAGATGATGTAGAAGGGGCCTCACGAGGCGATCTAACGGTTCAGGCGGAGGTAACGGCCGATGAGTTGGGAGCCGTGGCCGATGCTTTTAACTTGACTATCCAAAATTTACGCGAAATTGTTTCCCAGGTAAAACAAGCGGCAAAACAGGTTAACCGCAATTCCACCGATAGTGAATCCTTTGCTCGTAATAATTCCAGCGACGCACTACGAATGGCGGAAGAGTTAGCCGTTACCCTGAATTCCGTCCAGTTGATGACAGAATCGATTCAACGGGTTGCAGAAAATGCACGGGAAGCGGAGGAAGTAGCCCATACCTCCTCTCTCACCGCCTTGAAAGGGGGAGAATCGGTTGAACGAACGGTGGCGGGTATCTTGCAAATTAGAGAAACCGTTTCGGAAACGGCTCGCAAGGTAAAACGGTTAGCCGAAGCATCCCAGGAAATTTCTAAAATTGTGGCGGTGATTTCCCAAATTGCATCTCGTACTAACTTATTGGCGTTAAATGCGTCGATTCAAGCCGCTAGGGCGGGGGATGCGGGTCGAGGCTTTGCGATCGTTGCGGATGAAGTGCGACAGTTGGCCGATCGCTCGGCTAAGTCTTTGAAAGAAATTGAACAGATCGTGTTACAAATCCAAAGTGAAACGGGGTCAGTAATGACGGCGATGGAAGAGGGCATTCAACAGGTTATCGATGTAACCGATAAGTCAGAACAATCTAAACGCGCCCTAGAAGACATTATTGAAGTGTCTAATCGCATTAACACCCTAGTGCGATCAATCACGGCAGATACGGTTAGACAACAGGAAAACTCTAGTGCGGTTGCTCAGGTTATGCAGTCTATTGAGTTAACGGCCCAGGAAACATCCCAGGAATCCCAACGGGTAGCAGGTTCCTTACAATCTCTCGTCTCCATTTCCAGGGATTTACTGACTTCCGTAGAACGTTTCCGCTTAGATCAAGGAACAAAATAAGGCGATATGCCATGAACGACTATCAGCCTTTTAACGGTAATTTACAGATCTGGCTTGAACGATTGGCGGCAGCATTTTTTCTGGGAGGTCAGGTTTTTCTGCATATCCTTCAGGGCAGAATTCATCGTCGCAATACCCTCGAACAAATGAGTATGGTTGGCCCTGCTTCTACCACGATCGCTCTGGTAACGGCGGGTTTTGTAGGAATGGTCTTTACCATTCAGGTTGCCAGGGAGTTCATTCATTTTGGCGCGACAACAACGGTGGGTGGAGTATTAGCGATCGCTCTGGCAAGGGAACTGGCCCCGGTCTTAACCGCAGTGGTAGTGGCGGGAAGAGTTGGCTCGGCTTTTGCCGCAGAAATCGGCACGATGCGGGTAACGGAACAAATTGACGCACTCTATATGCTAAAAACTGACCCAATTGATTATTTAGTTGTCCCCAGGGTCTTAGCTTGTGCCTTGATGTTGCCGATTTTAACCCTGTTAGCCTTGTTAATCGGGATGACAGGAGGCTTGTTTATTTCCTATAGTCTCTATGATATTAATCCCACCGTCTTTTTAAAGTCAGTTCAAAATTTTCTTCAACTGTGGGATGTATTTAGTGCTCTGATTAAATCCCTCATTTTTGGAGCCGTGATTGCCGTGATCGGTTGTAGTTGGGGCTTAACCACGACGGGGGGTGCAAAAGGGGTCGGCCAATCAACGACCACCGCCGTTGTTACTTCTTTATTAGCCGTCTTTATCGTTAATTTTTTCCTGTCCTGGCTGATGTTTCAAGGAACGGGGAATGCCAATGTGGGAGAGGGGTAAAGGCGCGAGAGAAAGGCAATAGACCATTGTTTGCTAGGATTTTGTAGGGGAATGGGTAGCGTTCGGAGTCACCCAAAGTTAAATTGTGTTGAGTGAATCTCAAGTTTTACAACAGATAAGATGCTTAGATCCCAAAACCAACAGGGATCAACGCTGTGATATTTGGATTAGGGATGGTCGGATTCAGTCCTTGGATTTAACTACTATTGCCTTAGACCAATTACCGAGCAACACAGTTTGGATTGATGGTTCTAACTTAATTTTGGCCCCTGGTCTGGTCGATCTTTACAGCTATAGTGGCGAACCTGGTCTGGAAGATCGAGAAACCTTAGCAAGTTTAATGGCCGCAGCCTGGGCGGGAGGATTTACCCAGATCGGCATTTTGCCCCATACCCAACCCGTCCTTGATCAGCCCGCGATCCTGGCCTTATTACAGGATAAATTGGCTCAGTTAAATCAAAAGACCTTGCCTCAAGTTCAGTTTTGGGGAAGTTTAACGTTAGGGGAAAAAGGAGAACAACTGAGTGAATTAGGGGAATTGGCCCAGGCGGGGGTTCAGGGTTTTATGACCCATAAACCGTTAGAAAATTTGGCTCTGTTACGTCGTGCCTTGGAATATTTACAGCCCTTGGGAAAACCCTTGGCTCTGGTTCCTATCAATAGCAGTTTGCAAGACAACGGAGTGATGAGAGAAGGCCCGGCGGCCATTCGCTTAGGGTTGCCCAGTGAACCCGATATGGCCGAAACCACGGCGATCGCCACCATCCTAGAAATGGTAGGAGAATACCGAACCCCTGTACATTTTATGCGGCTATCAACTGCCAGAGGGGTCGATTTAGTCGCCCAGGGCAAGGCCCAACAATTACCAATTACCGCCAGCGTTAACTGGATGCACCTATTATGGAACACTGATCAGCTTGAAAGTTATGATCCCAACTTACGACTGGCTCCTCCCCTTGGCAATGAAACGGATCGTTTGGCCTTAATTCAAGGCCTGAAATCTGGGATCATTGATGCGATCGCCGTTGACCATCGGGCCTACACCTACGAAGAAAAAACCCTCGCTTTTGCTGAAGCTCCTCCAGGGGCGATCGGGCTAGAATTGGCCTTACCCTGTCTTTGGCGAGGATTAGTCACGACGGGAATGCTAACAGCCTTGGAACTGTGGCAAGCCTTGAGTCTTCATTCCTGCCATTGTTGGGGACTAAACAGCGATGAACCAACCGCTAGATATGTATTATTTGATCCCCAAGCCGTTTGGACAGTGGATGGAACAAACCTCAAAACCCTAGGACGTAATACCCCTTATTTAGGACAAACTCTTCAAGGTAAAGTGCAAAATATTTTCCTGGCTCCTCAACCAGAGCGTGTTATCAATCAGCAATTCTAAATTTGCGCTGTAGCAAGGGTTTCAGCCCATATTCCGTACTGATTAAGAGGAAGTAAAAAATAAACTCAGAAATAGCGACGGAATAGACAGGGCTTGCTGAAAAAAAGCTAAAACCCTTATAGAGAAAAGAGTGTAGCCATAAAAACAACGTCAAAGATGCAGGAAAATAAGCTAGAATGAGTCGGAAACCTTGCATCCCTCCCCTCAACAGTATGTATCGCAAAGAACAGTACACAGAAAAAACACTGGAAAACTTCAAAAACCTGTTTGAGGGGAAATTGGACGAAGAAAATCGTTGGATAAAAATGTCAAAAATGATTCCCTGGGAGGAATTTGAAGGAGAATATGCTAAAAATTTCAAAGAAAAAAAAGGAGCACCAGCAAAGTCATTTAGAATAGCATTAGGGGCATTAATCATTAAAGAAATGTTAGGAATAAGTGATAGAGAAACAGTAGGGTGCATCCCACTTAAGATAATACATTGACACTCAAAAGAGGAGAGTGATTGAGATAAGCACATCGTAGCCGAAGAATACGAGAAACATTATGAAGATGCCAACGTGCTCCCGACAATTTAACCCTAGCTCCCACCTGTTTAATCTTAGACTCCACATCACCAGAACCAATCACAATACCAAGCTGTTGATAGTATTGGTAATCAGGGATACGCTGATAATGCTTCGTCAAATAGGCTTGAAAATTCTTTGCCCTCTTGCTTTTGACTCCATCAAACGCATCTATTGCCCTGACTTTTCCCGTTAAGTCCAAAATCCAGCAATGCAAACTTCTAGAGGCTTTATCTGGCAAGGGTTTGAGTAATGATTCTCTTGACAGGAAAAAAATATTCTGAAGCCATCATCCCGCTTATCGTTCAAATTTCAAAAACAAAGGATGAAGGGAGTATGAGACTGTAAAATGGAGAAAATCTTAAAGGGCAGGTCAAAAAATGTTGGAATGGTGGACAAAAAACTTTGCCAGTTGTGAATTGGGAGACGAGAGGCTAAACAATCGTGCCTTCTCGATTGGGAAAAAGTTAAGTGAGGGGTTTGGAAAAGCCTTATCAGAAGTGTTTAAGGGAGGAAACGAGTTAAAGAGGGCCTATGAATTTTTGGGAATCCGAAAACAGACTTTGTCAAGATAATAGAGCCGCACTGTGAAATGACAACTGCCGCCGTAGAAGAATATAAGATAATGCTATCAGTCGGAGATACGACCTTCTTAGATTATCGCAATATCAAGGAAAAAAGGGAAGGGTATGGGCCGACTGGAAAAGGAGGGAATGGATTAATACTGCATAGTGCTTTAGCAATTGAGCCAGAAAAAGGACAAGTATTAGGTTTATTATGGCAAAAACTGTGGAATAGGGAGGTAAAAGAAAAGCCCCCAACAGATGAAACGGCGAAGCAGAAAAAAGAAAGACAGAAAGAACAAAGAAAAGCAGCTCGTCAAAGACCATTTGAGGAAAAAGAATCCTACAAATGGGTAGAGGCTCTAAACACCTGTGAGAAACAGGTAGAAAGTTCAACGAGGGTAATTCATGTATTTGACAGAGAAGGAGATGTTTCAGAAGTCTTTGACTCAGTGCGTCAACTCAAGCATACAGGAGTGCTGGTCAGAGCGTCTCATAATCGTAGTTTAGACAAAAATAGTGAACGACTTTGGCAACATTTGGAATCAGAACCGATTCGTTTTCATCAAGAAATCGAGATTCCGAGTACAGGAAAAAGAAAAGCACGGAAGGTTAAGCTTGCCGTCCGATTTTGCTCAGTTAATCTACGAACTCCCTATCGTTTTGATAATCGTGACCCGTTGAATGTCTATGCTGTTTATGCGACAGAAATCGATTGTCCCGAAGGCGAAACTCCTTTATCTTGGATGCTTCTGACTACAGAAGTTGTTGAGACTATTGAGATGGCTGTCACTATTCTTCGTTGGTACACCTACCGATGGCGGGTTGAAGAATTTCATAAAGTCCTTAAGTCTGGTTGTCAGAGTGAGCGTTATCGACTTGCCTCTGATGGAATGAAAACTCTTTTGGGTTTTTTAAGTGTCATTGCTGTTGAACTTTTACACGTTACTTATCTTCATCGTACCCAGCCCGATGCTCTCGCGATTGAAATTCTTAATCCTCTTCAACTTCAGGTGTTAAAAGCAGCCGCCTCTCAAAAACTTCCCCCTATTTTGACTGTTGCTTGGGCTGTCGAGTCTGTTGCTTTTCTTGGTGGTTATCTTGAACATCGTCGTAAAACTCCTCTCGGTATCCAAGTCCTTTGGCGCGGTTGGTTGAAGTTGCATGACCTTTGCCAAGGCTGGCAGCTTGCAATCCGCACTTAACGGGAAAAGTCAGATCTATTGCCTTGTTCACAAAACCCCGCCACAGTAAATGCTCCACTGCTTCTAGCCGTTTGAGAGAGCCACCCACTTTGAACAGATTCTCCTTGAGATGATACCAATCCAACACCTCTCGTCGTATCAGCCACGATTGAGTGGCGAAACTCTCTACCGCATTCCAGATTGCGGGATGACCATCTCCCAAAAAGGTCACTATTGGGGACAAAGGTTGAACATTGCTCCAATTCTTTAAGCCCTCTGGGTCTTGGAAAAAGGCTTCACAGACATTGCCATGAAGACTCACCAGTTTATAATCTCGCCACTGTCCCCCTTCCTTCTCCTCGCCCCGCAGACAAATCTTTCCCCCATCTATACTGACCCCCGCACTCTCTGACTGAGCTTGAGCTAAGGGCAGTTCTGTCCGTTCTACCAAGCGATGTAAACTGCTATGTCCTACTTTTATCCCCATCAACTCCTCTATATCTTCTTCTGCTTGTTGGTAGGATGTTTTCGCACTGGCTCTTAGACAGCATTTCTCTAAACCTGGACTTAAGACGATTTTTGGCGACACCTTTAGTTTTCTGGCTTGTTTTTGGCTTATTTCCACTTCTCCGACTAGGGTTTTGATTTTTCGCTTGTTTCCAGACCGTTTTTTTCCCCCTTCTGAAAAAAAAACTCCCCCATTGTTGGCCCCACAATTTCTAACATCTGGGTTCTGACTTCTACTTCGATGCTTCCAAAGTCCTTCTGTTTCTCTGGTTCCGTATATTTGCGCAGGATACGGGCTGATTCGGTGAGATGCTGTTTTAACAGTGCTTTTTCTTCTGGGGGAATCGGTAACATACTTTTTTCGCTCATCAGTTTTTTTCCATTTTACCCCAGATTCTATGTACTACTTTATCCGGGATGTACCCAACAGTAGAGCAAATAAAAGAAAATCCGTATTTACAATACTTTATCGAAATAGGGCTTGCTGAAAAAGTCAAAAAACGAAAGAAATGTGGGTTAGGGAAGTATGGACTGAAAAAGCATAGATAACTTATCCTTATGGAAACAAATCAAAATACAGATTTTGTTTAATCTATTGTTCCTTTCTGTCTAAAAAGGTCAACACAAATCACTCCTCACAAAAGAGAGGAAAATTAACACCATTTTTCACAAGAAAAACGACTCTACAACTTTTTACTTTTTGTCTTCTGAACTGGACAGTGGGAAGTTTATGGATGCCAGATAAGGTAATGACTATGCGACGAAAGTAAGCATATCAGGGCTTGGGGAAGAGGCAAGTTTAGCGGTAAGGAATTTAGGCAAAAGCAGACTGGGTGGACTTTGAGGAAAAATCATTTGGGCTTGATGTTGAAGGGCTAGTTGAGCAATCCGTTCACTAGGGTAGGGCTTGCTGAATAAGTATAGAACCCTTGCCAGATAATGCTTTCAAGCATTTTAAAAACGATCAGGTGCAAGGTTATGGCCTTTGGAGGCTCAAAGCCCATGCACGTCGTTGGAAAACTGGGGGTTGAAATTGGAAACTACTCTCTGAAGTCACCATTTTTCGCCTCCTGTGGCATCTAGGTTCGTTTTGTGGACTTTTTCAGCAGACCCTATTTAGGTTATTCATTTTTACTGTTGATTCTATCTAAGACAAGACTCCATTTTAGAACTTTATTGACATTTTTTATCCTTGCCCGAAATCAATGCACAAGTACCGATACTAGCTCGCGTGAACTAGTGCTCCTCTTCGACAACCTGCGGAATGTGGGTTGTATGACGATTTATCAGTTTTTCTAGATGTTCTCGTTCTTTTGCTTCCAACTTTAACTCTTTGGGGGCTAATCGGGGCATGACTTTTTCTCCTATATACCTATATTTATCTTTTTATCGGTTGCCTAATAATAGTATCTTAACTTACGCCTTAGACTACTAGGAAGAATTCGAGACAGCGAGAGAAACTGAGTCGTCAAGAATAAAATCTAAAAGATGATGCCAGCTTTCAAAGAACAGATATTTGGTCAAAGAATATCTTGAAAGAATCCCTTACGAGTGCCGCGTTGGACGCGAATTCTCTGGTAACGTTCATCAACCAAACCTAAAACCGTGTGCAAGAGAAAAGCCAGCAAATTCAGGGTAAGCAAAACAGAGGCGAGGTGTTGTTTACCATGCCCAAAATTATGCTCTAAGTGATAGCCTCGATTTTTGAGAATATTGTGATTCTCGTTCTCAGTACGCCAACGAGTCCGTCCAGCACGACAGACATCAAGAAAGATGTGAGGGGTCAGGGCGAACGCATCTAAAAATGATACAGATGCAAGAACATTATAGAGGGATGGATAAGGGAAAATAAGGAAAAGTGCATAGAAAACAAAAGCGATGAAACTCCGACCCAAATATAGACTGGTAGAACACTTTGCCGAAATAGATGACCCTCGCATCGAACGAACAAAACGGCATAAACTCATTGATATTCTAACGATTGCCATCTTAGCCGTCATTTGTGGAGCAGAAGGTTGGGTAGCCATGGAAAGTTTCGGCAAGGCTAAACATCAATGGCTAAAAAAAATTTTGGAATTGCCGAATGGCATCCCCTCCGACGATACGTTTGCGCGTGTATTTGCTAGTCTGAATCCAGAGCAATTTCAAGACTGTTTTCTGCATTGGGTCAAAAGTATAGCGGAGGTAAGTGAAGGGGAAGTGATAGCGATTGACGGCAAAACCCTTCGCCACTCCTATGATAATGCCAACGGAAAGGGCGCAATTCAGATGGTAAGTGCATGGGCAACAGCAAATCGTCTAGTACTAGGACAGTGCAAGGTGGAAAGCAAATCGAATGAAATCACGGCGATACCCAAACTCCTGAAAATGCTAGAGGTCAAAGGTTGTATCGTAACGATTGATGCCATGGGAACTCAGACAAAGATTGCCCAACAGATAGTAGGGCGAGGGGGAGATTATGTTTTGGCATTGAAAGGCAATCAAGGTAATCTATGTGAGGATGTTGAACAATTATTTGCTCATGCTCAATCGGTTAATTTTGCGGGAATTAAGCATGATTTTCATCAAACAATAGACAAGGGACATGGACGGATTGAAATTCGCCGTTGCTGGACGATGGAACAAACAGAATTTTTGCTGGGTGGGGAAAAATGGGCAAAGTTGACGAGCATCTGTATGATTAAAGCGGAGAGACGATTGAAAGACAAAACAGAGTATGAGACTCGCTACTATATCAGTAGCCTGCCGAGTAATGCTCAAAAATTATCCCAATCTGTTCGTAGTCATTGGTTGATAGAAAACTCTTTACATTGGGTTCTAGACTTGGCCTTCAACGAGGATGCTTGTCGCATTCGTAAGGATTTTGCTCCTGAGAATTTAGCCGTCTTACGCCATATCGCTCTTAACTTGCTCACAAAGGAAAATACTCTGAAACTTGGTATCAAGAATAAACGGCTACGCGCTGGTTGGGACGAGGACTATCTCCTTAAGGTTTTACTCGGATAAGATGCGTTTGCCCTGTAATTGACAGGAACTGACAATCCCTGCCCGTCGGTCTAATATAGGGTAACCAGCAATTCTAAATTTGCGCTGTAACAAGGGTTTCAGGTTTTAGTTCGCGTAATATGGGGTAAAGTTCAACGGGATTAACAAGTTCATTTTACGAGTCTTCCGGCTTTTAGGCACAGTAGTACGTGTAGAATTGCCCCCAAAACCCCCTTTGAAATGTTCTTTAAATCCCTAAAAGCCTTGCTGTGTCTAAAACTGAGAATTGCTGTAGGATAACCGCGTTTATACCCTTGACTACCTTTTTGTGTTTACCTGAGTAAAAGTAATCGATTAACTCAGCCTTGGGAACTGGTATCGTCTGATCAAAGTTGGAAAAAGTTAAGTAGTCATGCAAAATTAATTACCTATACAGACAAGTGCTATAATAGCCTAAATCAAAAGTAATGATACCATATAAAAAATCAAAAAGGAGATGACTATGAAGTTTATTTGTGATTTAAGTTGGGACACAAAGAAAATGCTAGAACGCATTTACAAGCAAAGTAAGCATCATCAAACAAGACAACGTGCAAAGTGCCTTCTATTGAGCTTAAAAGGAACGCCAATAAAAGAGCTAATGAAAATATTTGAAGTAACAAGAAAGACAATTTACAATTGGTTTAGTTCTTGGGAAGAAAATAAATTGTTAGGGCGGTATGAGCGTGCGGGTCGAGGCAGAAAGCCAAAGTTAACAAAAGAACAAGAAAAACAAGTAAAAGAGTGGGTAAAAGAGGATCCTAAAAATCTAAAGAATGTCCAAATTAAAACAGAGAAAGAATGGGACTATAAAATCAGTAAAGATAAAATTAAAAGAACTATAAAAAAGTTTGATATGAGATGGAAAAGAATGAAGAGTGGTCTGAGCAAAAGTGCTGCGGCATAGGAGTTAGAGGTGAAATTACCTAAAATAAAAGAGCTAAAAGAACAAGATGAAAAAGGAGAAATTGATCTGAGATACTTTGATGAAGCAGGCTGGGGAATGAGAGCTTGTATTTCTTATGGGTGGCAAGAAAAAGATGAGTCAGTAATATTAAAAGATGTAGAAGGAAAAAGAATTGATGTAATAGGTGTAATGAACGTAAGAAATGAGTTATATTATGAGCAGCATGAAAAAAATATTAACAGTGAAATGATAATTAGTTTTATTGATAGATTTTAGTGAAAAGATAGAGAAGAAAACAGTATTGTTGATGGATCAAGCAACAATACACACAAGTGACAAAATAATGGAAAAAATAGAAGAGTGGAAAAAGAAAAATCTAGAAATATTTTGGTTGCCAGCTTATTCACCAAAGTTAAATTTAATTGAAATACTATGGAAATTCATAAAATATGAATGGGTAGAAGTAAGTGCGTATGAAAGCAAAAAGAGTTTACGCAATTACCTCACAAAAGTGCTTGAAGGCTTCGGGACTGACTATGTAATTAATTTTGCATGATCACTTATGGTGTAAGGCTTTGAGAAAATAGAAAAATAGTTTAAGACTAGACATCGGCCCGTTTTTATTATACTATTATTATTGTCATTATATCAAAGAAGAAGGAAACAGAAAACAATGTCAATAATCAAAATTTCCCCGCCGCAAGCGGACGGGGTATGGAAAATGTTTTGCTCGCAAACCGACGGTTTTCATTGCAACTTTAATTTTTTCGCTGCGAGCAGCGGGGAATTTACCCGATAGAGATTAAAGAAAAGCTCTATGGAAATCCTGAATGATGTTGGCTTGTGCCAAGAGAAAGAGGATGCCTTATTCAAGACAGCAATTCCAAATTCAGAATGTAGTCCAAGATACAAAAGCCTTGAAGTGCTTACGGTCAAGGGGTTTTGTATCAATATGTGGAATCAGCGTAATGCTCTATTTAGGGCTTGCTGAAAAAAGCTGAAACCTTTACGGAGAAAAATAGTAGGCGAATTAAGAACCGCTAGAATGCACGAAAATAGGGTAGAATGCCTCAAAACCATTGCATTAAGAAGAGAGAAAGCAGATGTACCGAAAGCAACAGTACTCAATTGAAACACCAGAAAACTTGAAAAATCTGTTCGGCGGGCAGTTAGACGAAGAAAATCGTTGGATAGAAATGTCAAAAATGATTCCCTGGGAAGAATATGAGGAAGAATATGCAAAAAACTTCACAGAAAAAAAAGGAGCCCCAGCCAAATCATTTAGAATGGCATTAGGAGCATTAATTATCAAAGAAATTTCAGGAAAAAGTGACAGAGAAACAGTAGAACAAATAAAAGAGAACCCTTATTTACAGTACTTTATAGGAATGGAAAGCTATAGTAGCAAAGAAGCATTTAATGCGTCAATGATGGTTCATTTTCGTAAAAAAATAGGAATGGAATTAATAAATAAAATTAATAAAGAAATAGAAAAAAAGCGACGGGTGTAGCGTCAGGAAAAAAAAGAAAATGAAGGAAAGTTACTGTTAGATGCGACTTGTACACCAGCAGATATAAAATATCCAACGGATATAGGAATATTGAATGATGCCAGAGAAAAAACAGAAAAAATAATAGATAAGCTGTACTGACTTTTCCCGTTAAGTGCGGATTGCAAGCTGCCAGCCTTGGCAAAGGTCATGCAACTTCAACCAACCGCGCCAAAGGACTTGGATACCGAGAGGAGTTTTACGACGATGTTCAAGATAACCACCAAGAAAAGCAACAGACTCGACAGCCCAAGCAACAGTCAAAATAGGGGGAAGTTTTTGAGAGGCGGCTGCTTTTAACACCTGAAGTTGAAGAGGATTAAGAATTTCAATCGCGAGAGCATCGGGCTGGGTACGATGAAGATAAGTAACGTGTAAAAGTTCAACAGCAATGACACTTAAAAAACCCAAAAGAGTTTTCATTCCATCAGAGGCAAGTCGATAACGCTCACTCTGACAACCAGACTTAAGGACTTTATGAAATTCTTCAACCCGCCATCGGTAGGTGTACCAACGAAGAATAGTGACAGCCATCTCAATAGTCTCAACAACTTCTGTAGTCAGAAGCATCCAAGATAAAGGAGTTTCGCCTTCGGGACAATCGATTTCTGTCGCATAAACAGCATAGACATTCAACGGGTCACGATTATCAAAACGATAGGGAGTTCGTAGATTAACTGAGCAAAATCGGACGGCAAGCTTAACCTTCCGTGCTTTTCTTTTTCCTGTACTCGGAATCTCGATTTCTTGATGAAAACGAATCGGTTCTGATTCCAAATGTTGCCAAAGTCGTTCACTATTTTTGTCTAAACTACGATTATGAGACGCTCTGACCAGCACTCCTGTATGCTTGAGTTGACGCACTGAGTCAAAGACTTCTGAAACATCTCCTTCTCTGTCAAATACATGAATTACCCTCGTTGAACTTTCTACCTGTTTCTCACAGGTGTTTAGAGCCTCTACCCATTTGTAGGATTCTTTTTCCTCAAATGGTCTTTGACGAGCTGCTTTTCTTTGTTCTTTCTGTCTTTCTTTTTTCTGCTTCGCCGTTTCATCTGTTGGGGGCTTTTCTTTTACCTCCCTATTCCACAGTTTTTGCCATAATAAACCTAATACTTGTCCTTTTTCTGGCTCAATTGCTAAAGCACTATGCAGTATTAATCCATTCCCTCCTTTTCCAGTCGGCCCATACCCTTCCCTTTTTTCCTTGATATTGCGATAATCTAAGAAGGTCGTATCTCCGACTGATAGCATTATCTTATATTCTTCTACGGCGGCAGTTGTCATTTCACAGTGCGGCTCTATTATCTTGACAAAGTCTGTTTTCGGATTCCCAAAAATTCATAGGCCCTCTTTAACTCGTTTCCTCCCTTAAACACTTCTGATAAGGCTTTTCCAAACCCCTCACTTAACTTTTTCCCAATCGAGAAGGCACGATTGTTTAGCCTCTCGTCTCCCAATTCACAACTGGCAAAGTTTTTTGTCCACCATTCCAACATTTTTTGACCTGCCCTTTAAGATTTTCTCCATTTTACAGTCTCATACTCCCTTCATCCTTTGTTTTTGAAATTTGAACGATAAGCGGGATGATGGCTTCAGAATATTTTTTTCCTGTCAAGAGAATCATTACTCAAACCCTTGCCAGATAAAGCCTCTAGAAGTTTGCATTGCTGGATTTTGGACTTAACGGGAAAAGTCAGATAAGCTGTATGAAGAAATAAAAGAGAAAAGGAAAGAAAAGCCGAGGACTTATAGGGAAGTGGCAAGAAAAGAGTACTTAGCCATAGCAAAAAAACGTCGTGTGTCAAAAAAAGAAAGAAGAAAAGGAACAAAAAAACAACTAGGATATATAAAAAGAAACTTGTCTGATATAGAAAAAATGATAGAAGAGGGAGCAAAGTTAGAAAAACTAACGAAAAAAGAGCAAGAAGAGCTTGTAACGATAGGAAAAGTGTATGAGCAACAGTTAGAAATGTATGAAAAAAAGACAAATAAAGTAGAAAACAGAATTGTGAGTGTAAGCCAACCTCACGTGCGTCCAATAGTGCGTGGAAAAGCGGGAAAAGCAGTAGAGTTTGGAGCTAAAATATCGGCAAGTAATGTGAATGGCTTTGTCTTCTTAGACAAATTAAGTTGGGATAATTACAACGAATCGGGTTCTTCTGGCTTTGCGGTAGAAGATGTATAATAAGATACACTATATGAGGATGGCATCAATGTTATTTTTTCTAGAAAATCTGGTAGATTTGCCAAAGGTAAACATAAGAAATGTGATTCAAGAGGGAAAACAAGCGTTTTTAATACTGAGTTGTCAAGAGGAAGAAGTCAAATGTAATTATTGTGGTAGCTTAACGGATGAATTACATCAGACGAACAGTGTATTAGTAAGGGACTTGTCTATCTCTGGTCAAATGGTATATCTGAAAGTCCCTCGTCGTAAATTTTACTGTAAAGATTGTCAAAGGTTTTTTACAGAAAATCTAGAATTTATGGAAGCCCGTAGGAAATACACAGTGAGGTATGAAGAATATATTTATGGACGAGTAAATGTGAGCAGTGTGGAACAAGTAGGTAGAGAGGAATCTCTATCATGGGATCAAGTGAATGGAATTTACCAACGTCAATGTGAAGCTAAAAAAAAAGATTGGCAAGGAGTAAAACACCTCGGGATGGATGAAATAGCGAAACGAAAAGGTCATCAGAATTTTGTAACAGTGTTAGGAGATATAGAGAAAGGAGAATTAATAGAAGTGATAGATAGTCATCAACAAGATAAAATCATCGAAGTGCTGATGGAGAAAGAATTAGAGGTGAGGGAAGGAGTAGAACAAGTGAGTGTAGATATGTGGGGAGGATTTCCTAAAGTAATAGAAAAAGTATTTCCGAATGCAGTAATTGTAACAGATAGATTTCATGTAATGAAGGCGTTGAATGAAGAATTGAATAAAATCCGTAAACAGACAAAATTGAATGTAAAAATCAAGGGAGAAAAGTGGCTATTATTAAAAAATAAAGAAGACCTAAAAGAGGAAGAGTTAGAAAAACTAGAATTGGTGTTAAAGCAATCTGCTCGTTTGCGTAAAGCGTATGAATATAAAGAGTCATTTAGAGAGATATATGAAAAAGTAAATGATAAGGAAGAAGGAAGATTAAAATTTACAGAATGGTTAGAGAATGCAAAGAGCATTTATACAGATGTAATTAGCACAATTCGTAGGAATTTGGACTCTATTTGTAACTACTTTTTGAGTCGAACGACGAATGGGGCAATGGAAGGCATCAATAATCGTCTTAAACTAATCAAGCGTCAAGCTTATGGATTTATGAACTTTGATAATATGCGAAATCGTTTTTTAGCTTGCTTTTCATGATAAGCTTTAATTATCACTCTTTGTTCAGGAGAACCCGAATCGGGAGATTTACAAGCGCGAATAGAAGAATATAAAAGGGAAACAGGATGTTATCCGGAATCGGTTCATGTGGATAAAATCTATCGAACAAAAGCGAATCGAGCTTATTGTAAAGAAAGGGATATAAGAATGAGTGGTCCCCGATTGGGAAGACCGCCGAAAGAGGTGAGCAAAGAAAAAAAGAAAGAGGCACGCTCAGATGAAAGAGTGCGTAATGCCATTGAGGGTAAATTCGGACAGGGAAAGAGGAAATTTAGTCTTGGTCGAGTGATGGCCAAACTACCTGAGACCTCGGAAACGGTAATTGCGATGAACTTTTTGGTAATGAATCTTTCTACTCTACTTCAGAAGACAAAAAAGAAAACAAAAAGTAAAAAGTTGTAGAGTCGTTTTTCTTGTGAAAAATGGTGTTAATTTTCCTCTCTTTTGTGAGGAGTCAGGGCAAACGCATCTTATCCGAGTAAAACCTTAAGGAGATAGTCCTCGTCCCAACCAGCGCGTAGCCGTTTATTCTTGATACCAAGTTTCAGAGTATTTTCCTTTGTGAGCAAGTTAAGAGCGATATGGCGTAAGACGGCTAAATTCTCAGGAGCAAAATCCTTACGAATGCGACAAGCATCCTCGTTGAAGGCCAAGTCTAGAACCCAATGTAAAGAGTTTTCTATCAACCAATGACTACGAACAGATTGGGATAATTTTTGAGCATTACTCGGCAGGCTACTGATATAGTAGCGAGTCTCATACTCTGTTTTGTCTTTCAATCGTCTCTCCGCTTTAATCATACAGATGCTCGTCAACTTTGCCCATTTTTCCCCACCCAGCAAAAATTCTGTTTGTTCCATCGTCCAGCAACGGCGAATTTCAATCCGTCCATGTCCCTTGTCTATTGTTTGATGAAAATCATGCTTAATTCCCGCAAAATTAACCGATTGAGCATGAGCAAATAATTGTTCAACATCCTCACATAGATTACCTTGATTGCCTTTCAATGCCAAAACATAATCTCCCCCTCGCCCTACTATCTGTTGGGCAATCTTTGTCTGAGTTCCCATGGCATCAATCGTTACGATACAACCTTTGACCTCTAGCATTTTCAGGAGTTTGGGTATCGCCGTGATTTCATTCGATTTGCTTTCCACCTTGCACTGTCCTAGTACTAGACGATTTGCTGTTGCCCATGCACTTACCATCTGAATTGCGCCCTTTCCGTTGGCATTATCATAGGAGTGGCGAAGGGTTTTGCCGTCAATCGCTATCACTTCCCCTTCACTTACCTCCGCTATACTTTTGACCCAATGCAGAAAACAGTCTTGAAATTGCTCTGGATTCAGACTAGCAAATACACGCGCAAACGTATCGTCGGAGGGGATGCCATTCGGCAATTCCAAAATTTTTTTTAGCCATTGATGTTTAGCCTTGCCGAAACTTTCCATGGCTACCCAACCTTCTGCTCCACAAATGACGGCTAAGATGGCAATCGTTAGAATATCAATGAGTTTATGCCGTTTTGTTCGTTCGATGCGAGGGTCATCTATTTCGGCAAAGTGTTCTACCAGTCTATATTTGGGTCGGAGTTTCATCGCTTTTGTTTTCTATGCACTTTCCCTTATTTTCCCTTATCCATCCCTCTATAATGTTCTTGTATCTGTATCATTTTTAGATGCGTTCGCCCTGTGTGAGGAGTGATTTGTGTTGACCTTTTTAGGCAGAAAGGAACAATAGATTAAACAAAATCTGTATTTTGATTTGTTTCCATAAGGATAAGTTATCTATGCTTTTTCAGTCCATACTTCCCTAACCCACATTTCTTTCGTTTTTTGACTTTTTCAGCAAGCCCTATTTAGTGATTGATCAAGTTTGTTTGCAGGTTGCTGACTCTCCAAGAGGCTAAGATTCGAGGAGGAAGTACGAAAAACGTCAGAAATCAGCGAAATCTCTTTTAACTCATAAAAGCGAGATAACGTCTGTATCTTATGTTACTGTTTGAATTTGGAATTGCTGTATTCAAGAAAAACTGTCCTCATTGCTATAGTGAAAAAGTAAAAATACATTCTCATTATCAAACGAAAAGTAACGGGGAACGTAAAATGTTCATTTGTCAAGAATGTAGTTCTTGTTTTGCTGAGACTTATGGTAGCGTAATCGCTGGCTTAGAAACCCCATTAAGTGAAATTGTAAAAGTATTAAAAGCCAGAATGGAAGGAATAGGATTAAATGCAGCAGCCCGAGTATTGGCACTGGTATCGTCTAGCTAGAAGCTACAAACGTTGCAATACGAGAGGTTCAAGAAATCAGGCGAATTTGGAGTAAGTCCTCCCAAGTTAACCCTTTTTCAATTATACCGAGAGCTACAGCAGGAACTTCTCTAGTCGTAAAATGGCTGCGAACAAAGTTATGAACCATCCAGAAAATATCTAGGACTCGCTGTAATCCCACAACAGATTTAGCATAAGTATTTGTACGACGACGAAAGGCGGATAAATAGCGTCGGATAGCACTATTCAATGCCTCAACGTGATTAGCATGAACATCCTTTTCTTCTGGTTTTTCTGTTGTCTCAGGATGCTCAGGTTTCGGAGTTTCTACTTTCTCTAGTTTACCCGCAGAATCTCGACGTTTACTACTCTTATTTTTTAGTCTTACCACAAGACCCTTCGGTAATACTTTGGTGGGACGACCTCGCTTTCCAGTCCTTAATACCCATATTCCGTACCAATTAGAAGAAAATAAATAGGGCTTGCTGAAAAAAGCTGAAACCCTTACGGAGAAAAATAGTAGGCGAATTAAGAACCGCTAGAATGCACGAAAATAGGGTAGAATGCCTCAAAACCATTGCATTAAGAAGAGAGAAAGCAGATGTACCGAAAGCAACAGTACTCAATTGAAACACCAGAAAACTTGAAAAATCTGTTCGGCGGGCAGTTAGATGAAGAAAATCGTTGGATAGAAATGTCAAAAATGATTCCCTGGGAAGAATATGCAAAAAACTTCACAGAAAAAAAAGGAGCCCCAGCCAAATCATTTAGAATGGCATTAGGAGCATTAATTATCAAAGAAATTTCAGGAAAAAGTGACAGAGAAACAGTAGAACAAATAAAAGAGAACCCTTATTTACAGTACTTTATAGGAATGGAAAGCTATAGTAGCAAAGAAGCATTTAATGCGTCAATGATGGTTCATTTTCGTAAAAAAATAGGAATGGAATTAATAAATAAAATTAATAAAGAAATAGAAAAAAAGCGACGGGTGTAGCGTCAGGAAAAAAAGAAAATGAAGGAAAGTTACTGTTAGATGCGACTTGTACACCAGCAGATATAAAATATCCAACGGATATAGGAATATTGAATGATGCCAGAGAAAAAACAGAAAAAATAATAGATAAGCGATATGAAGAAATAAAAGAGAAAAGGAAAGAAAAGCCGAGGACTTATAGGGAAGTGGCAAGAAAAGAGTACTTAGCCATAGAAAAAAAACGTCGTGTGTCAAAAAAAGAAAGAAGAAAAGGAACAAAAAAACAACTAGGATATATAAAAAGAAACTTGTCTCATATAGAAAAAATGATAGAAGAGGGAGCAAAGTTAGAAAAACTAACGAAAAAAGAGCAAGAAGAGCTTGTAACGATAGGAAAAGTGTATGAGCAACAGTTAGAAATGTATGAAAAAAAGACAAATAAAGTAGAAAACAGAATCGTGAGTGTAAGCCAACCTCACGTGCGTCCAATAGTGCGTGGAAAAGCGGGAAAAGCAGTAGAGTTTGGAGCTAAAATATCGGCAAGTAATGTGAATGGCTTTGTCTTCTTAGACAAATTAAGTTGGGATAATTACAACGAATCGGGAGATTTACAAGCGCGAATAGAAGAATATAAAAGGGAAACAGGATGTTATCCGGAATCGGTTCATGTGGATAAAATCTATCGAACAAAAGCGAATCGAGCTTATTGTAAAGAAAGGGATATAAGAATGAGTGGTCCCCGATTGGGAAGACCGCCGAAAGAGGTGAGCAAAGAAAAAAAGAAAGAGGCACGCTCAGATGAAAGAGTGCGTAATGCCATTGAGGGTAAATTCGGACAGGGAAAGAGGAAATTTAGTCTTGGTCGAGTGATGGCCAAACTACCTGAGACCTCGGAAACGGTAATTGCGATGAACTTTTTGGTAATGAATCTTTCTACTCTACTTCAGAAGACAAAAAAGAAAACAAAAAGTAAAAAGTTGTAGAGTCGTTTTTCTTGTGAAAAATGGTGTTAATTTTCCTCTCTTTTGTGAGGAGTGATTGGGTACATCCCGGATAAAGTAGTACATAGAATCTGGGGTAAAATGGAAAAAAACTGATGAGCGAAAAAAGTATGTTACCGATTCCCCCAGAAGAAAAAGCACTGTTAAAACAGCATCTCACCGAATCAGCCCGTATCCTGCGCAAATATACGGAACCAGAGAAACAGAAGGACTTTGGAAGCATCGAAGTAGAAGTCAGAACCCAGATGTTAGAAATTGTGGGGCCAACAATGGGGGAGTTTTTTTTTCAGAAGGGGGAAAAAAACGGTCTGGAAACAAGCGAAAAATCAAAACCCTAGTCGGAGAAGTGGAAATAAGCCAAAAACAAGCCAGAAAACTAAAGGTGTCGCCAAAAATCGTCTTAAGTCCAGGTTTAGAGAAATGCTGTCTAAGAGCCAGTGCGAAAACATCCTACCAACAAGCAGAAGAAGATATAGAGGAGTTGATGGGGATAAAAGTAGGACATAGCAGTTTACATCGCTTGGTAGAACGGACAGAACTGCCCTTAGCTCAAGCTCAGTCAGAGAGTGCGGGGGTCAGTATAGATGGGGGAAAGATTTGTCTGCGGGGCGAGGAGAAGGAAGGGGGACAGTGGCGAGATTATAAACTGGTGAGTCTTCATGGCAATGTCTGTGAAGCCTTTTTCCAAGACCCAGAGGGCTTAAAGAATTGGAGCAATGTTCAACCTTTGTCCCCAATAGTGACCTTTTTGGGAGATGGTCATCCCGGAATCTGGAATGCGGTAGAGAGTTTCGCCACTCAATCGTGGCTGATACGACGAGAGGTGTTGGATTGGTATCATCTCAAGGAGAATCTGTTCAAAGTGGGTGGCTCTCTCAAACGGCTAGAAGCAGTGGAGCATTTACTGTGGCGGGGTTTTGTGAACAAGGCAATAGATGCGTTTGATGGAGTCAAAAGCAAGAGGGCAAAGAATTTTCAAGCCTATTTGACGAAGCATTATCAGCGTATCCCTGATTACCAATACTATCAACAGCTTGGTATTGTGATTGGTTCTGGTGATGTGGAGTCTAAGATTAAACAGGTGGGAGCTAGGGTTAAATTGTCGGGAGCACGTTGGCATCTTCATAATGTTTCTCGTATTCTTCGGCTACGATGTGCTTATCTCAATCACTCTCCTCTTTTGAGTGTCAATGTATTATCTTAAGTGGGATGCACCCGGAGTGATTTGTGTTGACCTTTTTAGACAGAAAGGAACAATAGATTAAACAAAATCTGTATTTTGACTTGTTTCTATAAGGATAAGTTATCTATGCTTTTTCAGTCCATACTTCCCTAACCCACATTTCTTTCGTTTTTTGACTTTTTCAGCAAGCCCTAAATAATTTAAAATTTACACGCTATATGCAGGCATCATTAGCCATCACAACACTAGATAGGGCTTGCTGAAAAAGTCAAAAAACGAAAGAAATGTGGGTTAGGGAAGTATGGACTGAAAAAGCATAGATAACTTATCCTTATGGAAACAAATCAAAATACAGATTTTGTTTAATATATTGTTCCTTTCTGTCTAAAAAGGTCAACACAAATCACTCCTCACAAAAGAGAGGAAAATTAACACCATTTTTCACAAGAAAAACGACTCTACAACTTTTTACTTTTTGTCTTCTGAAGTAGAGTAGAAAGATTCATTACCAAAAAGTTCATCGCAATTACCGTTTCCGAGGTCTCAGGTAGTTTGGCCATCACTCGACCAAGACTAAATTTCCTCTTTCCCTGTCCGAATTTACCCTCAATGGCATTACGCACTCTTTCATCTGAGCGTGCCTCTTTCTTTTTTTCTTTGCTCACCTCTTTCGGCGGTCTTCCCAATCGGGGACCACTCATTCTTATATCCCTTTCTTTACAATAAGCTCGATTCGCTTTTGTTCGATAGATTTTATCTACATGAACCGATTCCGGATAACATCCTGTTTCCCTTTTATATTCTTCTATTCGCGCTTGTAAATCTCCCGATTCGTTGTAATTATCCCAACTTAATTTGTCTAAGAAGACAAAGCCATTCACATTACTTGCCGATATTTTAGCTCCAAACTCTACTGCTTTTCCCGCTTTTCCACGCACTATTGGACGCACGTGAGGTTGGCTTACACTCACAATTCTGTTTTCTACTTTATTTGTCTTTTTTTCATACATTTCTAACTGTTGCTCATACACTTTTCCTATCGTTACAAGCTCTTCTTGCTCTTTTTTCGTTAGTTTTTCTAACTTTGCTCCCTCTTCTATCATTTTTTCTATATCAGACAAGTTTCTTTTTATATATCCTAGTTGTTTTTTTGTTCCTTTTCTTCTTTCTTTTTTTGACACACGACGTTTTTTTGCTATGGCTAAGTACTCTTTTCTTGCCACTTCCCTATAAGTCCTCGGCTTTTCTTTCCTTTTCTCTTTTATTTCTTCATACAGCTTATCTATTATTTTTTCTGTTTTTTCTCTGGCATCATTCAATATTCCTATATCCGTTGGATATTTTATATCTGCTGGTGTACAAGTCGCATCTAACAATAACTTTCCTTCATTTTCTTTTTTTTCTGACGCTACACCCGTCGCTTTTTTTCTATTTCTTTATTAATTTTATTTATTAATTCCATTCCTATTTTTTTACGAAAATGAACCATCATTGACGCATTAAATGCTTCTTTGCTACTATAGCTTTCCATTCCTATAAAGTACTGTAAATAAGGGTTCTCTTTTATTTGTTCTACTGTTTCTCTGTCACTTTTTCCTGAAATTTCTTTGATAATTAATGCTCCTAATGCCATTCTAAATGATTTGGCTGGGGCTCCTTTTTTTTCTGTGAAGTTTTTTGCATATTCTTCCTCATATTCTTCCCAGGGAATCATTTTTGACATTTCTATCCAACGATTTTCTTCGTCTAACTGCCCGCCGAACAGATTTTTCAAGTTTTCTGGTGTTTCAATTGAGTACTGTTGCTTTCGGTACATCTGCTTTCTCTCTTCTTAATGCAATGGTTTTGAGGCATTCTACCCTATTTTCGTGCATTCTAGCGGTTCTTAATTCGCCTACTATTTTTCTCCGTAAAGGTTTCAGCTTTTTTCAGCAAGCCCTAGATATAGACGGAGAAGGAAAGACTATAGTAGTGCGTTTATCAGTGCTTTTGTGCTGCATAAAGAGGCGTACTTTTGTTGATCAGCAGATTGTGATTCCTGAAACCTTTGTGGGGAAGCACTTCTGCTAATCTAGACTTGTTCGTATTAATTAAAATTCTTGTTGCCAAGTACGGAATGTGGGTTAAAAGAAACTTATTGTATGTAAAAAAAATGTTAGATGAGGGAGCAAAATTGGAAAAACTAACAAAAAAGGAGAAGGAAATGATTATAACCATAAAAAAAGTGTATGAACAACAACTAGAAATGTATGAGAATAAGACGAATACAGTAGAAAATAGAATTGTGAGTGTAACGCAACCTCATATCCGTCCAATAGTGCGTGGAAAAGCGGGAAAAGCAGTAGAATTTGGAGCCAAAATATCAGCGAGTAATGTGAATGGCTATGTTTACTTAACTAAATTAAGTTGGGATAATTATAACGAATCAGGAGATTTAAAAGAGCAAATAGAAGAATATAAAAGGGAAACAGGATGTTATCCGGAATCGGTTCATGTGGATAAAATCTATCGAACAAAAGCGAATCGAGCTTATTGTAAAGAAAGGGGTATAAGAATGAGTGGTCCCCCATTGGGAAGACCGCCGAAAGAGGTGAGCAAAGAAAAAAAGCAAGAGGCACGCTCAGATGAAAGAGTGCGTAATGCCATTGAGGGTAAATTCGGACAGGGAAAGAGGAGATTTAGTCTTGGTCGAGTGATGGCTAAACTTCCTGAGACCTCGGAAACTGTGATTGCAATGAACTTTTTGGTAATGAATCTTTCTACTCTACTTCAGAAGACAAAGAAGAAAACAAAAAGTAAGAAGTTATAGAGTCGTTGTTCTTCTAAAAATGGCGGTAATTTTCCTCTTTTTGACGGGGAGTGACTTTTTTTGACCTTTTTAGAACTAAAAGTACAATAGATTAAATAAAACCTGTATTTTGACTTCTTTCTATAAGGATAAGTTATCTGTGCTTTTTCAGTCCATACTTCCCTAACCCACATTTCCTTCGTTTTTTGACTTTTTCAGCAAGCCCTAAATAGAGCATTACATTGATTCTAAATATTGGCATTAAACCCCTTGACCGTAAGCACTTCAGGGATTTTGTATCTTTAGCTACATTCTGAATTTGGAATTGCTGCACGCCCAGTTAAACTTTCGTAGAATCAAAAATTGCTTTTAATGTCTGGGCATAATTTTCGGGATTGTGAAAAGCTTGAAAATCGGCTTGCATGGTTAAGATTTTAGCCTGAATCCCTGAATTATTTGCCACTTCCCAAATTTGGTCAACAATTTCCTGGAGACTTTCCCCTGTCAGAATTAAAGCTTCTAAGTGATATTTTTGCAGAGCCTTAGCCATCCAGGTTGCTGAGGTCACGAGGGGAATTTTACCGGCAATAATGGCCTCGGTGAAGATGCCAGACGTTCTTTCTCGATAGGCTTCGGCATCATAGGGAAGTAAAATAATATGACTTAGGGCCAACCAATGATTATATTGTTCTCGACTGAGGCGATCAGGAATAGTTTTTATGAGAATACTGGATTGCGAAGGATTAGACGTTTGTAACTCTGCACTTTCAGCGGCGACTAAACAAATTTTATTACAGATTTTGTCTCTGTCATGAATAGAGGCTTGATTGAGCCGTTTAATAATTTCCCATCCCTTTTCAGAACGAGGAGAACCGGGCCACCAACAGAGAATTTTATCTGTTACCTCTTCTTGTTTTTCCACAGCATCTTCTCGCCAATCTGTGTGGGGAATGGGCATGACGGTCATGGGAATTTGAAAATATTGGCATAAGGCCGTTTGTAACGGTTCACTATCGGTTAAAAATTGCAAATGTTGAGAGGGTAAACGTTGCTTGATGAAAAAATGGAGAAATTTGTAGAAAGGGCGGGTTTTATCTTGATGCACATCACGCCGATAGAGTAGCCAAACCTGTAGATGCTGACAGGGCATTAACCAAAGGGCGATCGCCAGGGAGAAAAGTTGTAAATGAATAAATCGTTCTAAAAAAATAATCGTCGGGCGATCGCGGTCTAACCCTGGTTGTTGAAAATATTGGGCAATACTGATTCCTAATTTAATCGCTTCTGTAAGTCTCCCTAATTTAGCGATCGCGCTTCCTTCTGCTTCTAAATCCGTTGGCAATAAACAGGGCTGCCAATGACAGGGTAAATGATCGATTTTGGGCGTTTGCGGAGAGATTGCAGGAATCAAAGCTTGGTGTTCCCAGCCTAAAGTTTGCACAGCCTGACAAACCGCTTCATGGTAAGGAATAATATGACCTTCACCTCCCATAAGATTAGGAATCAGAGAGACAAATCGAGGTTGCCCATTATCTTGTTGAGTCATGGTTGAGGAGGCTAACAGTATCACTAATCTGATCAAATACAGGAATGGGGCTGGGATATTGATTTAGACTTGCTAAGGTCTTTTTCCCTCGTCCTGTTAACACTAATAAGGGTTGACAACCTGCTTGCAATGCTGCTTCTAGATCGCTGGGTGCATCACCTAAAAAATAGGAATTGGGGAGGGAAATGTCATATTTTTTGGCCGCCTCAATTAACATTTGGGGGGACGGTTTACGACAATCACAACCCGCTTCAGGATGGTGAGGACAGAGAAAAATATCAGCAAAGGTGACACCAAACGGTTCATAAACTTCTCGAATACGATGGTGAACAGCTTCCACGTCCTCTAGGTTAAAATAACCGCGACCTACTCCCGATTGATTGGTAATTAAAATTAAGTAATAACCGTGATCTTGCCATTGTTTCAGAGCTTGACCGCTCCTAGGGGGAATCTTGACCTGCTCAGGCCGACTTAAATAGGGGACATAATCAATGACCACACCATCCCGATCTAAAAAGAGGGCTTTGTGAGACGAGACGTTGGCAACCATAGCAAGGGACAGTGGGGAAAAACAACCGTTTATTAAACCACTAATTGGGCTTCCCTGGTCTGGGATTTGGCAAAGAGTTGGGCTTCTACCTGTTCACAGATCTGATGATAGGTAATGAGATGAATTTCTTGAATATAGGGAGTATTTTTTTCAGCGACAAAGAGAGGATAATCGACAAATTCCTGGAATAAACCACCGTTATGGCCTGCCATGCCAATGGTAATTAAGTCCATATCTTTAGCTCGTTTGAGTGCGTGAAGAACATTAGAGGATTTGCCAGAGGTGGATAGACCCCAGAGAATATCCCCAGGTTGACCGAGGGCTTCTACCTGTCGAGAAAAGACAATATCAAAACTATAGTCATTGCTCACTGCCGTTAAGATAGAGGCATTGGTTGAAAGGGCGATCGCGGGTAATGCCTGACGGTTGAATTGGAAACGACCCACAAATTCCGCCGCAACGTGTTGAGCATCGGCTGCCGAACCACCATTTCCACAGATCAATAATTTTTTGCCCTTCTTAAATTGTTGGGTAATGATCTCCGTTACTTCGGTGATCGCATGACAGTAAAAGGGGTTGAAAGCATTTTCTAGGCATTGTAGCCGCGTTTGAATCCACTCAGACATTTTAACTCCTCACAAAAAACGGAGAAAGGCAGAACCTTTCCGACTCATCACCACAAAATTTTGACACGATGCCAAATGAATAGTCCTCATTCTAGTCGAGATGGACAAAATTTGACGTAGGTTGCCTGGAATTGACGTTCTAGGGTTTGGGAAAGTTCTCACCTTGATTAGCATACAAAACAGTATTGGGCTAATAATCCCAAAGTGTTTTTTCCCAGTTGGGTGCGCGAATAATGCTCTAATTCATCCCCTTGACATCTTCAACGCCCTAGAAGGAAAGGGTTTTGATCCACATCTTCGATGAGTTGAGCAATAATGTTAGATTAGGCATTGAGTATTGGTTTTCAAAAACTAGGTACTTAACCCTTTGCAAAAAATCAGGAGAATAACAATGTTCTTCCATGCTTCCTACCTTATATTACTTCCTGGTATGGCCTTGATGATGTGGGCTCAATTCCATATTCGCAATACTTACCAAAAATATGCCGCAATTTCCTCTAGTTTAGGCATGACAGGAGCGCAGGTAGCCGACACCATTTTACAGCGCATGGGAGTTCAGGATGTGCGAGTAGAACCCATTGAGGGAGAACTCACAGACCATTATGATCCCAGTGCCAAGGCCGTTCGGCTATCGTCTGGAGTTTATGGTTCCACATCTTTAGCAGCAGCCGCGATCGCGGCCCATGAATGCGGCCATGTGTTGCAGGATGTCCAGGGCTATACACCGATGAACCTGCGGGCGGCCCTGGTTCCGGCAGCCAATTTGGGTTCTAATATTGGCCCGTTGCTAGTGGTTGTGGGACTATTTCTGGGCAGTGGCGGCATCATTTTAAGTAATATTGGTATTGTCGTTTTTCTGGCAGTGATTCTATTTCACCTTGTCACCCTGCCGGTTGAGTTTGATGCCTCTCAACGGGCATTACGCTTGATTAATGATTTCGGTATTTTACAGGGAGAAGAAAATCGGGGTGCTCGTCAAGTTCTCAGTGCGGCGGCCCTAACCTATGTGGCAACGACTTTTTATGCCGTTTTACAACTGCTGCAATTGCTCCTAATGCGCAGAAATTAATCATCATTAACCATGACCTTGAATTCACCTTCCCCCATTATTTTGGATCAAGAACCCTGGATTGATCTGCGTCAATATGATCAGTCCTGGTTCGAGCGGGGGCGGCCTAATGGGTTGATTCTCCTCTGGTGGTTTGTGCAGGCGATCGCTTTTCCCCTGAGCCTGCATTTTGGTCATGGGGTCAGAAATGGCTTGTTGCGCTTATTTGGAGCCAAGATTGGTAAAAGGGTTAAAATTCGTCCTACGGCTCGTTTCACCTATCCTTGGAAGGTCGAAATTGGTGACGATAGTTGGATTGGCGATGATGTCGTTATTTATAGCCTGGACTGGATTCGCATTGGTCGTCAGTGTGTGATTTCACAGAAATCCTACCTCTGTTCCGCTAGTCACGATTTTTCTGACCCCGCTTTTGGTCTTAAACTGGCCGCAATCACCATTGGTAATGGGGTTTGGATTGCTGCGGACTGTTTTATTGGGCCAGGAGTTGAGATTGGGGCCAATACGGTCATTGGGGTGAGAAGTACGGTTTTAAAGAGTATTGATTCTGCTCAAGTTGCCTGGGGCCATCCCTGTCAAGTGCGCTATCCCCGTCAACAGCCCTCAAGGTCTGGTTAAATCCGTCTCAATTATGATAAAACTTCTGATCCTTAGTAATGGCCACGGAGAAGATGCGATCGCCGCTCGGATTGTCGAACAGTTGCTGGCCGCCAATCAGTCATCACCAGCAAGCTGGGAATTAGCCGTTTTGCCCTTAGTGGGAGAAGGTCATGCCTACGCTCATTTGCCGGTATCAATTCTGGGAGCAACTCAAGTCATGCCCTCAGGAGGCTTCATTTATATGGATAGTCGTCAACTCTGGCGCGATCTGCAAGGGGGCTTAATCTCATTAACCGGCAAACAATATAATCTGATTCGCGATTGGGCCAAGTCGGGCGGGAAGATTTTGGCAGTGGGAGATATTGTGCCTTTATTTTTCGCCTGGTTAAGCGGTGCAGAATACACATTTGTGGGCACAGCCAAATCGGAATACTATGTACGGGACGAAAAGGGTTGGTTAGCCCCAAGCTCCTGGTTAACACGACAGTTTGGCTCGGTTTATTTTCCCTGGGAACGGTGGTTAATGAATCGTCCCCATTGTCGGGCCGTTTTTCCGAGGGATGAGTTAACTAGTCAAATTTTGCAATCCTTTTCTATTCCTGCTTTGGCCCTGGGCAATCCCATGATGGATGGTTTGGATCTACCGACATGGCTCCCCTCTGTCACCGAACCCCCTCAACCTCAGAAGATTCTTCTCTTGCCCGGTTCCCGTCCCCCGGAAGCTTTTCACAATTGGGAACTGATTCTCCAGGCCGTTCAAGAGCTTATCGTGTCCCACCAGAATCAAGCATGGTGTTTTTTAGCTGCGATCGCCCCCCATTTATCCCTTGATCCCTTTCAAGATCGTTTATATTCCCAGGGTTGGCAGTGTTTATCCCAGCCTGAATTGCCCGTGCATGATCCCCAGGCTTTAGGTTTTCAACGGGGAGTTAATAAACTTGTTCTTTGCCAAGGGGCCTACGCCGATTGTTTGCATCAATCCCAAACGGCGATCGCCATGGCTGGAACGGCAACTGAACAATTCGTCGGTTTAGGCAAGCCTGTTTTTAGTTTTCCTGGCATTGGGCCCCAATTTACCCCCCACTTTGCTCGTCAACAAAGCTATCTTTTAGGCCCCTCAGTCATTCTGTTAGAAACCCCCCAACAAATTGCTGCCATACTGCCCAAAATCCTAAGCAATTCTACTCAGCTAAAACAAATTCAGGAAAATGGCTTTCACCGGCTAGGTAAACCAGGGGCCGCCGCTCGTATTACCCATCAGCTTGCAAAAATCTGGACTTAATTGCTTAACGTATCTTATTCAAACTATTTCAACCATTCCCAGAGATTTGTATGCTATAGTGAAAGCCGAGACAATTCTGTATCGGTAGCAAATTTGGTTCCACGCATTGACAGGTCTTTCCCGGTCAGCCTTGGCAAGATTCTCTCCGAACGTTCGCTCTCTACATTCCCTACTCTCAACGGAGACAATCTATGTCGATTTATATAGGCAACCTTTCCTACGAGGTCACTGAAGATGACCTCAAATCCGTATTCACTGATTACGGTTCCGTTAAACGGGTTCACCTACCCACGGATCGTGAAACTGGCCGCTTGCGGGGTTTTGCATTTGTCGAAATGAACTCTCTCACTGAAGAAGATTCTGCTATCTCAGCCTTAGATGGGGCTGAATGGATGGGTCGTTCCTTAAAAGTTAACAAAGCTAAAGAACGTGAAGATCGCGGTGGCGGCGGCGGCGGTGGCGGTGGCCGTCGGAACAATCGTTACTAAGTCTTAGTAGTAGTTGATTGTAACATTTTAAAGAATCAAGCTTTATTGGCGTTTGAGTTATTACTCGGCGTAAGAAGCATTATTTAAGGTCTGGTAGTAGAGAAGATTAAAAGTTCTCTCTTTACCTGGCCTTTTATTTTTAAAGATCGCAATCACTTTCTGTTAGTCAATCTCGAACTCAGATAGGGTATTCTGTCTAGAGAAACTAAAAATTAAGAGCAGCAAAAAATTAGGATGGCTAAAGCTTGTATTATCGGTTTGGGGCGTTCAGGAATGGCGGCGGCCAGAGTCTTAAAACGGGATGGATGGGATGTTAGTCTCAGCGATCGCGCTAATCATGAAAACTTACAAACCTTAGGTCAACCCCTAGCGGCCGAAGGGATTACACTCAACTTAGGCCATGCCTTTACCCTCGAAACTGATGATTTGCCTAAGCTGATTGTGGTTAGCCCTGGTGTTCCCTGGGATTTACCGATCCTAGTTCAAGCGAGAGCACAAGGGGTTGAAGTAATTGGCGAATTAGAATTGGCCTGGCGATATTTGCAGGGAACCCCCTGGATCGGCATTACCGGAACCAATGGTAAAACAACCACAACAGCCCTCATAAATGCGATTTTTCAAGCCGCAGGATACAATGCTCCGGCCTGCGGTAATATTGGCTACGCGGCCTGCGAACTTGTGCTGCAAAATCAACGCTTTGACTGGATTATTGCAGAAATTAGCAGTTATCAAATTGAATCTTCCTATCAGTTAGCTCCCAAAATCGGACTCTGGACAACCTTTACTCCCGATCATCTCAATCGGCATAAAACCTTAGAAAATTACTACAATATCAAGGCTTCTTTACTGAAACGTTCCGAGCTTCAGGTTTTTAATGGTGACGATCCCCATTTATTTCAGGTCGGACGAAATCATTGGCCCGAAGCCCATTGGACAAGTGTCAAAGGCAAAGAAGGTCTGCTCTGTGAACCGAGAAAAGGCGTTTATCTAGAAGATAATTGGGTATCGGCTCTGGGGGAATTAATTCTCCCTATTAATTTATTTAAAATGCCAGGCAGCCATAACCAACAAAACTTATTGGTGGCAGTGGCAGCGGCTCGATTGGCCGGTATTGAGAAAAAAGCGATTACTAACGCGCTCCTCAATTTTACTGGTGTTCCCCACCGTTTAGAGCCGGTCTGTACAATTAATGGAATTGAGTTTATTAATGATAGCAAAGCGACTAATTACGATGCCGCAGAAGTGGGTTTAGCATCCGTTAAAGCTCCGGCTATCTTAATTGCGGGAGGGGAAGCCAAAGAGGGAGATGATCATCAGTGGATTGCCCAAATTCGTAAGAAAGCAGCGACGGTTTTATTAATTGGAGAAGCGGCTCCTTTGTTTGCTGAACGTTTGCAATTTCATGGTTATTCAGATTACGAGATCGTTGAAACGATGGCACGGGCCGTTAAGCGAGGGTTGGAATTAGCTCCTCAAAAAGCGGCTAAAGTCGTTCTTTTATCCCCAGCCTGTGCCAGTTTCGATCAGTATCAAAGTTTTGAACATCGGGGAGATGATTTTCGGCAGTTATGTTTGGCTTTAAGGAATTAGACTGGGGTGCAAGTCCAACTTAAGTGAATAGTTGTACCTTTGTGTGGCGTACTGGTGATCGCGAAATTGCCGCTATAGAGTTGGGTAATCCGTTTTGCCAGTATCAGACCCAACCCCGCTCCCTGTTGTTCGTAGAGTTTACGGTCAAATTGCATATAGGCTCCAATCTCATCAATCTGTTGAGAAGTCATCCCGCGTCCTTGATCCTGAATCTCTAGGCAAAAGCGATCGCCCTGACAATAGCTCCGAATCTTGACAGGTGTGCCATCTGAAGAAAATTTAAAGGCGTTATCAATCATCTCCTCTACGACTTTACGGAAGTCCTGATCTGCCATATCAATGGTGGTATTTTCAATGTCTAGAGGCAAATCGATTAGGCGATTTCCTTGTTCTGCAAGCTCTTGGGCAAGCTCTTGGATAATTTCGCTGGTTTCGGTTTTTTGAGCAAGGCGGTATTTCCAAACCTGAATCCGTTCAGGATTCTCCTCTAATAGTTGTAATTCTGCAAAAAGGAGGAAATTTTGGACAAGGCGATAGAGTCTTTTGCCCGAATCCTGAATATCCTTGATTGAAGATAGGATTTCCGCCTTGTTCATCGAATCGTAAAAATCTCTCAAAATTTCTGTTGTGCCCAGAATGCCGTTGAGAGGGGTTAGGAGTTCGTGAGGTAAAGCCCGTGTAATATTTTGGCGGAGTTGATCCATCTCTTGGTGGGCAGCCTGATTAACCGTAACCTGTCTAGCTAGACGAACCGCGATCGCATTGAGCAATTCTTCCAGAGTGAAAGGTTTTGTCAAGTAATCATCGGCTCCTGATTCCATGCCGTGACGGAGATCGGTGCGATCGGCCTTGGCTGTCAAAAAAATAAAGGGAATGCTGCCCGTAGCAGGTAATTGACGCAGTTCTTTTAAAACTCCAAAACCATCTAATCGTGGCATCATCACATCACAAAGAATGAGATCCGGCAAAAACTGTTGGGCTAACTCCACACCAATGAGGCCATCAGCCGCAGTCAAAGTTTCGTAGTCTTCCAGATCGAGAATTGCCTGAATATTTTCCCGAACATCAGGTTGGTCTTCGATAATAAGAATTTTGGTCATCGTATTTTTCGTTTTATTTTTCGGGCATTGCATTATTGAATCAGAGAATAAGTTTGCCCTAATCAAAATCATGTAGCTCTCTCTATTATTATCATCCCATCGGCTTAGAAACGTCAGCGATGAGAACAGATTGGGTAATGTCCTCCGTCAAGCATCTACTGTGTACACACAAGTCGAGTGTAAACTAGAAAAAGGGAAAAACCACTAAAAAGAGGACTGAAAAATGACCAACCCGATACTCATTCACGCTGAACAGGCAAAAGGAAAAGCATTTGGAGACCCACGCTTAGTAAAAAGGGGGCGGAATTGTATGAAGCAATCAGAACAGCAATTCCAAATTCAGAATGTAGCTAAAGATACAAAATCCCTGAAGTGCTTACGGTCAAGGGGTTTAATGCCAATATTTAGAATCAATGTAATGCTCTATTTAGTGATTGATCAAGTTTGTTTGCAGGTTATTGACTCTCTAAGAGACCGAGATTCGAGGAGGGAATGCAAAAAAACTCAGAGATTAGGTCAATATCTCTTGTATCCATAAAAACAAGATCGTGTCTGTATCCTATGTTACCGTTTGAATTTAGAATTGCTGCTCTCAGAACCAGCAATTCTAAATTTAAGGATGGGTAAGGGTTGTAGAAAAAAAGGATAATGGGAAAGGACAACAAGGTAGCCAGAGAGGAAGAAAAGATGCAAGGAACAATCAGTATGACTGGTCTGATAGCGTACTTGGTAGCAAGTATAGAGAAAATGAAAGACCCTCGCCAACCCAGTCCAAATACAACCTACAGCCTAAAAGATGCGGTACTAGGTGGTTTCAGCCTGTTTCTAATGCAATGTGAATCATTCCTAGAACATCAGAGACAACTGCATAGTCGCAACGGTAGGGATAATCTTCAAACTCTATTCGGTGCCATCAAAATACCTAGTGACAATCAAATCCGCAATATCCTGGATAAAATCAAAGCCAATTCGTTATTTGTGGTGTTTAGTGACATTTATCAACTATACTTCAAACGTTCATAATCTGAGATTTATCAAAGCGTTGAAATCGTAAGGTGAGCAAAGAATCAAGCTCCTCCTTATATTTTACGTTAGCATCTTCAAGACATCCTGAAATTGCTGCAGAAAACTGCGTAAAATCTTCATAATATTTTGCGTATAAACACTTCTTTTTCACAAACTTCCACAGTCTTTCAATTAAATTCAAGTTAGGAGAATAAGGAGGTAAGTACAGTAACTCTATTCCTAATGATTCTGCCAACTCCTGCACAATTCGGCATTTTTGATAACGAGCATTGTCTAATACCAATGTAATCGGTATTAATAGTCCTAATTCTGCTATCTTTTCTAGGAGTTCACAAACCTGAGTTCCCGTAATATAAGAACTGTTCGTTACCATAATTACTTCATGGGTAATTGCATTTAATGCTCCTAACACATTAAAACGTTTTCTCCCTGATGGTGACTTAATAAAAATCCTCTTGAAGCACCATATAAAATTTACAAATGCTCCCATTACAAAATCAGAGGCATCTACAAAGAAAACTGCCCTTTTTCCTGCTTTTGCCTCTTCTAGCCTTGGTTCTAGCTCTTTTTCTCTATAGCTATCCTGAGCTTCTACATCTGCTTTTGATGGAATTGTTCCCACCTTTAGACACCTCATTCCTATTGACTTTAAAAATTTTCTGACTTGCGTTGGACTTCTTTTTATTCCCGTTAATTCTTCTATTCTTTTTACTGCTTCATTTATTGTTGCTGGTGGATTTGACTCAAAATATGCCTCAATTGTCCCTTGATGCTCTGTTAACTCGCTTTTCGGGCGATTAAATTTTATTTCTTTTAGTTTTTCTATCCCGCCCTCTTGATAATCACGGATATAGCTTGTCACCGTATTTACTGAAACTCCTGCGAATTGAGCAATTTTTTGATGAGATAATCCCTGACTTTTTAACCATAAAACTTCCATCTTTAGCTGTACTCTAGGATGCGGGTGATTAAACCGACCGTAAGACAACAGTCTTTTGTCTTCTTCCGTAAATTCTAACTTAATCATTTCTCAGCCTCTTGACTACTTTTTCTATTTTTACTATATTATCTCTTATTTTTAAAATTCGCAACTTGTGACCGTGTTCAGTATACTAAAGACCAGAGGAATATTGACTCGGTATGAGGTGTTAGACAAGCAATTACTAATTCCGCTAGATGGCACAGAGTATTTCTCCTCTCAAAATATTCACTGTGAGCAATGTTCCCATCGAACCCATAAAAACGGGACAGTGACTTACTTTCATTCGGCAATCTTACCGGTAATTGTCTCACCTCAGCAAAAAGCGGTAATTAGTCTTGACCCTGAATTTATTACCCCTCAAGATGGTCACGAGAAACAAGACTGTGAGGTAGCAGCGGCAAAACGTTGGCTCCACAGACATCGAGAATTTTTTGACCCGTTCAGCGTTACTATGATTGGGGGATGACCTCTATAGTCGTCAACCGATGTGCGAAGAGGCTCTTCAAAACCACTTTCACTATCTCTTTGTCTGTTTGCCTGAATCTCACCCCACTCTTTATGAGTTTTTGGACTATGCCGAGAAGATTGGAGAGGTTTACTCTTTCCATGAGCGTCGTCGTCATGGTCGCGATTGGCATGATTATCATTATCGTTGGACTTATCACTTGCCCCTAAGAGATGGTTCCGCCGCCCTCAATACTCATTGGTTCGAGGTTACTGTTACTCGCCGTTCTGATGGTCAGGTTCTCTTTCACAACGATTGGATTACCGACCTTTTTCCCCAAGCCGATAACATTGTTGAGTTAGTCAGTGTCGCTCGCTCTCGTTGGAAAACCGAAAATGAGAACCATAATACTCTTAAGACTCAGGGCTACCATCTAGAACACAATTTTGGACATGGTGACCACCATCTTGCTACCTTTTTGCTCACCTTAAATTTACTGGCTTTCTTGTTTCACACCGTTTTACAGCTTTTAGATGAGTCCTACCAACGTATCCGACTACTTTTAGGGGCTCGAAGATGCTTTTTTTCCCATTTACGCACTCTTACTACCTATTTTGTCTTTGATAGCTGGCAACACCTTCTTGATTTTATGCTTGAGCCATTTGACCCTCTACCCGCCACTAATTCCTCCTGATTTTTCAAATTTAGAATTGCTGGATTTGGAGCAATATTTGGGTGAGGGTACAGTCCGACCAAAAGCGATTTCCCCAAGGGACTGTATATTCTGAGTCTTTCTCTGAACTCTTTTAAATTGTCTAGATTCTAGCTTGATTCTAGCTTGTCTAGGATCACTATTTAACCAACCATGTCATCAAGCGGCGATCGCGGCTGTCTTCTAGATTTTTGTAGTAATTTGGATAGGAAAGCAAGGGAAATTCTGCTATTCAATGATTCTTGACCATCTAATTTAACTAAATGAATACAAAGCTCTTACAAACTCCTCTTTTAACCCGCTTACAGTGGTTCATTCTCAGTTTACCGATCGCCGTTTTAGTCCTTTTCATCCTCTTTGCAGCCAGTTGGCAAATTCATCAATGGGGTTTAAGTTGGCTCTGGGCAATTTTTACTATCATTCTGGTTGGCTGGCGTTGGTTATTGGTAAAATGGACGCGATCGCTTCCTGATTCCCTCGCCGAGGCGGTTACAGAATTAGAGCAAACAACGCTAGTTCCCTTAACGGATAATCAGAAGGAAGATCAACGCTTATTAGTCTTAGAAAATAACTTACAAACGATTCTCAAAAACAGTCAACAGGATAAACCTTTTTGGGAAGATTGGCCTACCTTTGGCCAACGTTGTCAGGAAGTTGTAATAGCCGTGGCCCATTGCTATCATCCAGAAGTTAAATATCCTCTGCTCAATATTTATATTCCCCAAGCCTACGGACTGATTCGAGGAACAGTGGATGCTCTTGATCTTTGGTTGCAAAAATTAGCTCCTGTCCTGAACCAAGTTACCCTCGCTCAAGCCTATCAATCCTACGAAATTTATCAAAAAGTTGAACCCTCTCTTCGCAAAGCTTGGCAATTGTGGAATTGGGCCCAATGGTTATTAAATCCTGCTGTTGCCTTGGCTCGTCAATTAAGTCAGAATTCTAGTGATCAGGCAACCCAACAATTAGTCGGTAATTTGAGCCAATTACTGCGAGAAGCAGCCCTCAAAAATCTTAGTCGGCAAGCGATCGCGCTCTATAGTGGGAATCAACTACCCGCCGCTATTTTTCAATCTTCTCCTTTTCAATCTTCCACTCCGACTATTGCCAAAGCTTCGACCCAAACTTTACGGGAACTACTATTAGAGGCTGAATCGCCTGAAACCCTAGAGATTAAACCGGTCAATTTGCTTTTAGTCGGACGAACGGGAGCCGGCAAAAGTAGTTTAATTAATACGCTTTTTCAATCCCAATTTATTCAAACCGATCTTTTACCGAATACAGAAGATTTACAGAAATATCAGTGGCAAATAGCAACAGGAGAAAGTCTCACTATTTGGGATAGTCCTGGTTATGAACAAACTCAGCGTTCTGATCTGCGACAACGCCTTTTAGATTATGCTCAAACTGCCGATCTATTATTGTTATTAAATCCTGCTCTTGACCCTGCTTTACAAATGGATGCGGATTTTCTCAATGATATCTATCAACAAATACCCGATTTACCTGTTTTTGTTCTTGTTAGTCAAGTGGATAAACTACGGCCATTTCGAGAGTGGCAACCTCCCTACGATTGGCAATGGGGCATGAAGACTAAGGAACAATCGATTCGAGAAGCTGTTCAGTATCGTGTTGAACAGTTAGGGAATGTTTGTGAACGAGTTTTACCGATTGTTACTCGTGATCCTGATTTAGGACGACAGGAATGGGGCATTGATGATCTTTCTCTTGCTCTTTTGGCCGCGATCGCTCCTGCTAAACAGATTCGATTAGCCCGCTTTTTAGACAATTTAGAAGCCCGAACCATCGCCGCCGCCCAGATTATTGATCATTATAGTTTTCAGATGACGACAACCCAGGGATTAACCGCCTTGTTAAAAAGTCCGGTTCTACAGTTTATCTCTAGTCTAACTACTGGTTCCCCTACTTTAGCCTATTTACTGGCTGAAAAAATTCCGATTGAGCAACTGCCTTTAGTGATTGGCAAACTTCAGATGGCCTATGATCTTTTCAATTTACTTAATGATCAGACGACAACTTCTTTAAGCTTTAATCTGCTTTCTCTTTGGCCATTACTTCTCGATAATGTTGCTACGCCTGATCGCAATGCCTACGCTTTTGGTCATGCTTTAGTCGAATACTGGACGCGATCGCTGAATCCATCTCAACTGGAAAATCAATACAAAAGTTATTTACCACAATCATGACTCAACTGTAGCTCTATCATGGTTGACAGGGGGTTGACTGTTGAGAGTTTTGTAAAGAATTGTATATGCTTGTACCTTAATACCAAGTATTTAGTGATATGATTTTTGGAGATTAGGCTTTTCCTTGAATGGATTAGTCCGGCGATCGCTCTCATTTGGAGCGTTGTGTGGAAACTTTCTGGCGATCATGATATATGGAAACTTTGCGTATAATACATAGTTATATCGCTCAGGTTAACGATGATGTCGGTTGTTTGTAGCTTGTTATTAATTGAGTATTATGCAAGAGACTAAAACTTTGGTTGGATTGGTTGTAGATGTATCTGGATCAATGGAAACCAGTATTCGTAACGAAGCAGATGGAGAGCTTTCTAGGTTTGAGAGCTTTCAAAGGGCGCTGAATCGTCTTCTTGATGAGGCTCGTAGTGTCCTAAGATCTAGACCAGACAGAGAAAAAAATAGTGCATTAATTGATCTGTTTGTTTATTGCTTTGGGCTTAAGGACAAAGTTATAGAGGTTGCCGATCTACTTGCTCTAATGAAGATGGGAGATACAGGTATACAAGAATCTAAACATCAAGAGCATCAAGAGGAGCAAAATCGAGCTTCTGAATCACGTCGCAGTCTTTCTCAAGATCCATTTCGAGATCTAGAACTTATTGCAAGAGGTTATGGCAGGGACGGATGGGGTGAATGGGCTAGAGATATCTTTACCTATGAACAGGCTCAAGCCTTGGTAGATCAGTTGCGTAATTCTGACAATGCGTCAAAAATGGCAAGTTATCTTCCTGGAGGTTTAGCTGCTCAATTAGCACAAGGAGCTTCAAATGCTGCACAAGGAGTTTCAAAGGTTTTGAATAATATAGGTTTAGGAGGAGCAGCTAGTTTTATTAGTAATACACCTGCGTTCGTTGGTGAGGTAACTGGTATATCATCCTGACTTTTCCCGTTAAGTGCGGATTGCAAGCTGCCAGCCTTGGCAAAGGTCATGCAACTTCAACCAACCGCGCCAAAGGACTTGGATACCGAGAGGAGTTTTACGACGATGTTCAAGATAACCACCAAGAAAAGCAACAGACTCGACAGCCCAAGCAACAGTCAAAATAGGGGGAAGTTTTTGAGAGGCGGCTGCTTTTAACACCTGAAGTTGAAGAGGATTAAGAATTTCAATCGCGAGAGCATCGGGCTGGGTACGATGAAGATAAGTAACGTGTAAAAGTTCAACAGCAATGACACTTAAAAAACCCAAAAGAGTTTTCATTCCATCAGAGGCAAGTCGATAACGCTCACTCTGACAACCAGACTTAAGGACTTTATGAAATTCTTCAACCCGCCATCGGTAGGTGTACCAACGAAGAATAGTGACAGCCATCTCAATAGTCTCAACAACTTCTGTAGTCAGAAGCATCCAAGATAAAGGAGTTTCGCCTTCGGGACAATCGATTTCTGTCGCATAAACAGCATAGACATTCAACGGGTCACGATTATCAAAACGATAGGGAGTTCGTAGATTAACTGAGCAAAATCGGACGGCAAGCTTAACCTTCCGTGCTTTTCTTTTTCCTGTACTCGGAATCTCGATTTCTTGATGAAAACGAATCGGTTCTGATTCCAAATGTTGCCAAAGTCGTTCACTATTTTTGTCTAAACTACGATTATGAGACGCTCTGACCAGCACTCCTGTATGCTTGAGTTGACGCACTGAGTCAAAGACTTCTGAAACATCTCCTTCTCTGTCAAATACATGAATTACCCTCGTTGAACTTTCTACCTGTTTCTCACAGGTGTTTAGAGCCTCTACCCATTTGTAGGATTCTTTTTCCTCAAATGGTCTTTGACGAGCTGCTTTTCTTTGTTCTTTCTGTCTTTCTTTTTTCTGCTTCGCCGTTTCATCTGTTGGGGGCTTTTCTTTTACCTCCCTATTCCACAGTTTTTGCCATAATAAACCTAATACTTGTCCTTTTTCTGGCTCAATTGCTAAAGCACTATGCAGTATTAATCCATTCCCTCCTTTTCCAGTCGGCCCATACCCTTCCCTTTTTTCCTTGATATTGCGATAATCTAAGAAGGTCGTATCTCCGACTGATAGCATTATCTTATATTCTTCTACGGCGGCAGTTGTCATTTCACAGTGCGGCTCTATTATCTTGACAAAGTCTGTTTTCGGATTCCCAAAAATTCATAGGCCCTCTTTAACTCGTTTCCTCCCTTAAACACTTCTGATAAGGCTTTTCCAAACCCCTCACTTAACTTTTTCCCAATCGAGAAGGCACGATTGTTTAGCCTCTCGTCTCCCAATTCACAACTGGCAAAGTTTTTTGTCCACCATTCCAACATTTTTTGACCTGCCCTTTAAGATTTTCTCCATTTTACAGTCTCATACTCCCTTCATCCTTTGTTTTTGAAATTTGAACGATAAGCGGGATGATGGCTTCAGAATATTTTTTTCCTGTCAAGAGAATCATTACTCAAACCCTTGCCAGATAAAGCCTCTAGAAGTTTGCATTGCTGGATTTTGGACTTAACGGGAAAAGTCAGGTATATCATCAGGTATAACAGCACAGTTAAAAAAAGCTGAAGGTTTTGCAGTAGAACTAATAAGGCAGCGTGGTGTAAAAGCTAAGATTTCTACACAAGAAGAAATTCGTCAGAGGGTTAGTCAACGCATAAGACAAAAACTTGATTCTATTGGAAATACAACACTCTCAATCGGTGAAGTTGCAGATACTTGGAGCCAAAGCGATATTTTCCTCCAAAATTTTGAGGACATGATTTATGGTGGCACACCAATGTGTCAAGCACTCAAGGTCGTGAAAGAGCGATTTAGGAAAGAGTTGTTAGGACATAAGGATAAACGAGATTTGGTTTTATTTCTACTATCTGATGGCGAACCGACAGATGGAAATCCTCTCTTGATTGCTAGGGAGATTAAGGCAATGGGTGTGAGTATTATCTGCTGTCTAATTGACAACAAAGATATTATTGATCCACAAATACTATTCAATCAACCAAATCCAAGTTGGAATAATAATGCTTGCTTGATGTTTGAGATGGCATCCGAGATTGAAGAAAAATCACATTTTTCTAGATTTCTGTTAAAAAAAGGGTGGGTTATTAACTCACAAGCCAAAATGTTTGTTCAGTTGAACCACTCCAGGGTTCTAGAGGAATTTATTCAAATCATCCTCAGCCCGTTAAATCAAGATCAAGAAATTTTAGAGCCTACACCACGAGGTCAATAATGAATACATCACAGATCAATGTCTTAGTCGTCTTTGCTAATCCTCGTGGTACAAGCCCCCTAAGACTTAGTACAGAAGATAGGGTAATTCGTGAATCTATTCGCCTTAGTCGATATCGTAACGATATATCTTTAACTATTAGGCACGCTACGACAGTTCATGATCTACGTCGATCTTTGCTAGATGAAGATTTTCAGATCGTCCACATATCTGGGCATGGAACTGGCTCTGGACTGGTGTTAGAGGATGACGCTGGTGGAATATATGTACCTCCACAGCAAGCTCTTGCAGATTTATTTCAAGCATATAAATCTATTCAATGTGTAATTTTAAATGCCTGTTATTCAATTTCTCAAGGCGAGCTTATGTCTCTTGGGATACCCTTCACAATCGGAATGGAGGGTTCAATTGGGTGCGACCTTTAGTTGATAAAAGCTGTTGTAATCAGGGTTCTACAGGGAACCCATATTGATCAAGTTTTGCCCAAAATTGACTCCATCGTTCCTTGGTCAATACCAAAGCTCGTAGGCTCAAAATAATTCCTGCTCCTTTTTCCTTCCATCGCATCCCTGAACAACATAATCGTTGTTTGACCAACGTCTTACAAGCTGCTTCCGTAACACCTGAACCAATCGGATACTTTTTCTCTAAGTATTCAGCATAATCCATTTGATGCTGATGATTCTCGTAATAAGTAATCGCCGCTTGTAGTTTCTCGGTAAGATTCTTAGAATGACTTTTTTCTTCTTTGACTTCTTTCATCAGATTTAGCAGTTCTCCTGCTTTTCCTTTTTCATGCTTGAGTTCTCGACAATTTTCAGTCAACCATTCTTTTTGTTTTGACACGGTATTCGGATGCAACGCTTCTGCCAAGGCACCTAAGTAACCAGAGGCATGATAGAAATCTAATATCTGTTCTTCCGTTTGCTTTTCTAAAAACTTCCAATTTGATTCTGCCCCGTCTGCTATCCCGACCAATGTTGCCTCTGGATAACGGTTTTTCGCTCGCTCAATTTCTCTTTCTAATCTTTCTAGAAAACTCTTTTTTCCATACTCTGGTGCCGCACCTAGATAGATTGTAGGTTGACGTTCGCCTTCACTATCGTATAGGGAAACGGTTCCCACCATTGCTTCACGGTAGCCATCCTCACACATCAGCATACAGGTTCCATCTAATCCTATTCCCACTGTTGCAATTTGGCTATCCTCCTTGGGCGGGGCATAACTCCACGCTTCTTCTTTTGCCTGTACCACACTTCCTACTGCTTCACTCAATCTTTGGATATAGGATAGCGCTACTTTTCTACCATGATTTTCTAATAAATCATTTTTCACCTCTTTGCCTGCCATCCCTGACATTTTTGAGGATACCTGTTTTGCCAATAATGGCGTTGATGTTATGATTATCCTTGCTTCTCTTTCTAAGGGGCAATACGTTTTTCCTCAAAGGTGAACGCTGATATACATGACGATTCACTATAACCTCACCATAAGGTGTTTGATATTCTTTCGGTTGCTCTCCCTTACTCTTCCAGATTTCTTCACCGATTTTTAAGGGTGAACCATCTGTATCTAAATATTTCAAGGCTTCTTTGCTGGCGATGCAACCTACTTCGTTTAAGCCTTTTTGAATATTTATTTCTGTATCCAACATTGAACGACTGAGTTCTAATGTTAGTTCTATTTTTATCTTTGAACCCTCTACATTAATTAGTTTTGCTGTCATCATTGTTTCCTCTTTGTCACTTTTCATCCCATGTTAACACTTTTCTTTTCCTTCATCAACTAAAGGTCACACCCGTTCAATTAGTGATGAGGCTGCTATAGAGTTTTCTAGAGGATTCTATGACGCAATTGGTGCAAAGCGTGGGATAGATTTTGCCTATAATGAAGGTTGTCGGACTGTCAACTTAGCCGCCAAAAACACACAGTTTGTTTCTAAAATCCTAAAAAAAGGCAGAACTTATAGTGCCAATGACCCTAGGGATTCTGAAATTGTATCACTTCCTCCCAGTGGGTCTGTACATTTTAGTGAAGCTAAGGCACTTGTTGGACTAGCTATTGATCTATCGGGTTCAATGGCTGGTAGTATAAGGAATAATACTGGTGGTCAACTAAGCAGATTAGAGAGTTTCAGGCAATCACTTGACAATTTGTTGGCTGAAGCCAAAAATCGTGTTGATGGAAGCCGTGCAAAAGAAATACAGACATCTATTGATTTATTCTCATACGGTTTTGGGCTTCGTACGATAAGCGTTTGTGATTTGTTCTCGCTTATAAAAGCAGGACAAAATGTAATTACGAAAGAAGAGATAGAAGAAATTAAACAGAGATATATTCGTTCTTCACAGGAAAAATATAGTGGCTATGAGGGATTAGGTGATTTGGCTAGACAGTATGGTTTTGGTGGCTTAGTCAATCAAGTTTCTAGTACTGTTCAAGCCAGTGCCGAGACTGAAATACGAAGAAAAATTTTGCTTGAAGTCAAGTCTCGTCTCGAAAAAGAAATTGACAATGTAGGTGATACGACTTTATCTATTGAAGAGGTTACTCACCTTTGGAAAGATAGCGAAAATGCTTTTGAGAATGCCGAGGAGCTAATTTTTGGCAGCACTCCCATGAAAGAAGGTTTGACTGAAGTTTCTAAACGCTTTGAACGGGAGTTGGCAATTCGAGATAAAAATACTACTCCAATTTTATTTATTCTTTCGGATGGAGAACCAACAGACGGTAATCCATTACCCGTTATAGAATCATTGAAGTCTTTGGGTGTAGTTGTAATATCATGCTTTGTAACAGATCAAAATATAGCTAATCCAAGAGTTCTTTTTGGTCAAGCAGAACCTCATTGGAATCAAGGAGCTAGCTTGATGTTTGAAATGTCCTCAACTGTGGAGGATGATTCTACTTTTGCTAAGTTTTTGCTCCGTAAGAATTGGGTTGTGCATCCTAATTCAAAATTGTTTGTACAGGCAAATCATTCAGTTATTCTAGAAGAGTTTATCCGTGTTGCTTTAAGCCCGTTTGAGTGGGTGCGACCTTTAGTTGATAAAAGCTGTTGTAATCAGGGTTCTACAGGGAACCCATATTGATCAAGTTTTGCCCAAAATTGACTCCATCGTTCCTTGGTCAATACCAAAGCTCGTAGGCTCAAAATAATTCCTGCTCCTTTTTCCTTCCATCGCATCCCTGAACAACATAATCGTTGTTTGACCAACGTCTTACAAGCTGCTTCCGTAACACCTGAACCAATCGGATACTTTTTCTCTATGTATTCAGCATAATCCATTTGATGCTGATGATTCTCGTAATAAGTAATCGCCGCTTGTAGTTTCTCGGTAAGATTCTTAGAATGACTTTTTTCTTCTTTGACTTCTTTCATCAGATTTAGCAGTTCTCCTGCTTTTCCTTTTTCATGCTTGAGTTCTCGACAATTTTCAGTCAACCATTCTTTTTGTTTTGACACGGTATTCGGATGCAACGCTTCTGCCAAGGCACCTAAGTAACCAGAGGCATGATAGAAATCTAATATCTGTTCTTCCGTTTGCTTTTCTAAAAACTTCCAATTTGATTCTGCCCCGTCTGCTATCCCGACCAATGTTGCCTCTGGATAACGGTTTTTCGCTCGCTCAATTTCTCTTTCTAATCTTTCTAGAAAACTCTTTTTTCCATACTCTGGTGCCGCACCTAGATAGATTGTAGGTTGACGTTCGCCTTCACTATCGTATAGGGAAACGGTTCCCACCATTGCTTCACGGTAGCCATCCTCACACATCAGCATACAGGTTCCATCTAATCCTATTCCCACTGTTGCAATTTGGCTATCCTCCTTGGGCGGGGCATAACTCCACGCTTCTTCTTTTGCCTGTACCACACTTCCTACTGCTTCACTCAATCTTTGGATATAGGATAGCGCTACTTTTCTACCATGATTTTCTAATAAATCATTTTTCACCTCTTTGCCTGCCATCCCTGACATTTTTGAGGATACCTGTTTTGCCAATAATGGCGTTGATGTTATGATTATCCTTGCTTCTCTTTCTAAGGGGCAATACGTTTTTCCTCCTACTGAACGCTGATATACATGACGATTCACTATAACCTCACCATAAGGTGTTTGATATTCTTTCGGTTGCTCTCCCTTACTCTTCCAGATTTCTTCACCGATTTTTAAGGGTGAACCATCTGTATCTAAATATTTCAAGGCTTCTTTGCTGGCGATGCAACCTACTTCGTTTAAGCCTTTTTGAATATTTATTTCTGTATCCAACATTGAACGACTGAGTTCTAATGTTAGTTCTATTTTATCTTTGAACCCTCTACATTAATTAGTTTTGCTGTCATCATTGTTTCCTCTTTGTCACTTTTCATCTCATGTTAACACTTTTCTTTTCCTTCATCAACTAAAGGTCACACCCGTCTATATATTCTACCTTATATCCACTTAGAGTGATGACAGCTTATCTCCTCGACCAGCAATTCTAAATTTAAGGCGAGGTAAGGGTTGTAGAAAAAAAGGATAATGGGAAAGGACAACAAGGTAGCCAGAGAGGAAGAAAAGATGCAAGGAATAATCAGTATGACTGGTCTGATAGCGTACTTGGTAGCAAGTATAGAGAAAATGAAAGACCCTCGCCAACCCAGTCCAAATACAACCTACAGCCTAAAAGATGCGGTACTAGGTGGTTTCAGCCTGTTTCTAATGCAATGTGAATCATTCCTAGAACATCAAAGACAACTGCATAGTCGCAACGGTAGGGATAATCTTCAAACTCTATTCGGTGCCATCAAAATACCTAGTGACAATCAAATCCGCAATATCCTGGATAAAATCAAAGCCAATTCGTTATTTGTGGTGTTTAGTGACATTTATCAACTACTAAAGACCAGAGGAATATTGACTCGGTATGAGGTGTTAGACAAGCAATTACTAATTCCGCTAGATGGCACAGAGTATTTCTCGGTACTGGTATCGTGTGATCAAAGCTAGAAAAAGTTATGGTGTAAGAGTTTGAGAAAATAGAAAATAACTTACGACTGGACATATTCCCGTTTTTGTTATACTATTATTATTGTCATTATATTAAAGAAAGGGAAAACGGAAAGCAATGTCAACATTGAATAAAAGCTCAATTGACCTCCTAAGTGATATTGGCTTACCTCAAGAGAAAGAGGAAGCCTTATTTCAGAAAAACTGCCCTCATTGCTATAGTGAAAAAGTAAAAATACATTCTCATTACCAAACGAAAGGTAACGGGGAACGTAAAATGTTCATCTGTCAAGAATGTGGTTCTTGTTTTGCTGAGACTTATGGTAGCGTAATCGCTGGCTTAGAAACCCCATTAAGTGAAATTGTAAAAGTATTAAAAGCCAGAATGGAAGGAATAGGATTAAATGCAGCAGCCCGAGTATTCGGCTACGCAAAAACAACAATATTGAATTGGGAAAAGAAATTATCAGGATTACAAGAGACATTATTTTTATACGCCTTAGTGAATGAATTTGTTAAATTAGTAATAGAAGGGGATGAACTATACACAAAAGTTGGAAAAAATAAAGAAGCAAGTGCCTCTGAGGGGTGGACAATCGTGCTCATGGACAGGGCTAGCCGCTTTATTTGGCATTTAAAATGTGGTAAAAAAGAGCAGAAATTATTTCTAGAAGCAATGATGACGGTAGCGGAATTATTTGAAAGGAGTGCAGAATCTCTCCAGTTATTTACAGATGGAGAAAAGCGATATAGTCAACTGCTATTTAATATTTGTCACGAAGTATTAAGGACTGGGAAGCGAGGTCGTCCCACCAAAGTATTACCGAAGGGTATGGTGGTAAGATTAAAAAATAAGAGTAGTAAACGTCGAGATTCTGAGGGTAAACTAGAGAAAGTAGAAACTCCGAAAACTGAACATCCTGAGACAACAGAAAAACCAGAAGACAAGGATGTTCATGCCAACCACGTTGAGGCATTTAATAGTTCTCTACGACGCTATTTAGCCGCCTTTCGTCGTCGAACAAATACTTATGCTAAATCTGTTGTGGGATTACAGCGAGTGCTAGATATTTTCTGGATGGTTCATAACTTTGTTCGCAGCCATTTTACGACGAAAAAAGTTCCTGCGGTAGCTCTCGGTATAATTCAAAAAGGGTTAACTTGGGAGGACTTACTCCAAATTCGCCTGATTTGTTGAACCTCTTGTATTGCAACGTTTATAGCTTCTAGCTAGACGATACCAGTGCCTATTTCTCCTCCCAAAATATTCACTGTGAGCAATGTTCCCATCGAACCCATAAAAACGGGACAGTGACTTACTTTCATTCGGCAATCTTACCGGTAATTGTCTCACCTCAGCAAAAAGCAGTGATTAGTCTTGACCCTGAATTTATTACTCCTCAAGATGGTCACGAGAAACAGGACTGTGAGGTAGCGGCGGCAAAACGTTGGCTCCACAGACATCGAGAATTCTTTGACCCGTTTAGCGTTACTATGATTGGGGGATGACCTCTATAGTCGTCAACCGATGTGCGAAGAGGCTCTTCAAAACCACTTTCACTATCTTTTTGTCTGTTTGCCTGAATCTCACCCTACTCTCTATGAGTTTTTGGACTATGCCGAGAAGATTGGGGAAGTTTACTCTTTCCATGAGCGTCGTCGTCATGGTCGCGATTGGCATGACTATCATTATCGTTGGACTTATCACTTGCCCCTAAGAGATGGTTCCGCCGCCCTCAATACTCATTGGTTTGAGGTCACTGTTACTCGCCGTTCTGACGGTCAGGTTCTCTTTCACAACGATTGGATTACCGACCTTTTTCCCCAAGCCGATAACATTGTTGAGTTAGTCAGTGTCGCTCGCTCTCGTTGGAAAACCGAAAATGAGAACCATAATACTCTTAAGACTCAGGGCTACCATCTAGAACACAATTTTGGACATGGTGACCACCATCTTGCTACCTTTTTGCTCACCTTAAATTTACTGGCTTTCTTGTTTCACACCGTTTTACAGCTTTTAGATGAGTCCTACCAACGTATCCGACTACTTTTAGGGACTCGAAGATGCTTTTTTTCCCATTTACGCACTCTTACTACCTATTTTGTCTTTGATAGCTGGCAACACCTTCTTGATTTTATGCTTGAGCCATTTGACTCTCTGCCCGCCACTAATTCCTCCTGATTTTTCAAATTTAGAATTGCTGATCTCACATCAGCCGTATTTTATACAAACGAGTATAATGGATTACAATTAGAAGCAAAATTTATCAAACGAGAGGTAACTTTGACAGAAATTCCCCGTTGCTCCCTCTGGATTTTGGTGGCACGAACAGATATTCCTTTTCTGATGCACACGATTCCTCATCTGGTGAGGATGAGCAATTTTCCTTTTGAGGAGCGAGTTTTAGCCGTAGACACTGCCCCCTTGACGGGAGAAAAAATCAACCGCCCAGGGATTGGCAGTATGGAGGATTTACGCCAACGTACAGCAGAACTTTTACAGGCAGGGGTAGTAAATCGAGTTGTTGATATTAATTACGACTCGGTTTATCATCAGCGAGTTTATCGCAAACATTTTGGTACTTTCCTGCCTTTTACTCATAATTATAAAGGCTATCCGATTCTAGGGTCAATTTTTACCATAGAAGACTGCAAAAGTGATTATATGTTACATTTTGACAGTGATATGCTGCTATATCAACAAGCGGGTTACTCCTGGATTGAGGAAGGGATGAAACTCATGGCAAATCATCCTGAATTGATGTCAATTCAACCTTTGCCGGGTTCATCGAAGGAGGATGGCACTATCTATCAAAGTGTTCCCTATATAAAAGATGGGGAGGGATTTTGTAAATTCAAATTTTTTGGTAGTCGTACCTATCTCATTAACCGTAAACGATTTGATGAATTATTACCCTTACCCATAGTTTTGCGCCCTTATCGCAATCAGTTGCTCAATCAGTTACCGATAAGTCTGAAAGCTTTCTATAGTAATTTAACTGGCAAGGGAGCTTTTGATTCGTGGGAAATTATGGTTTCTAGAAAGTTAGAGCAATCCCATTATTTTCGAGGAGCATTAAGCAATCCCAAGGCATGGACATTGCATCCAAAAGATCGTAGTATCGAGTTTATTCAGGCATTGCCTCAAATTATTGCCAGAATTGAAGTAGGAGATTTCCCCCCAGAACAAGCTGGTCATTATGATTTAATTTCGGAGCTATGGTATTAAATTAAGGTTCTGTTGACTGAATATCTAAGTACAGGATAAAAAGCTTGAAAAGTATACGAGAAAGGGGTTTCATGGAAGATGAACGTAATGCAAAAAAAACATGAACCAGTAAGTAGCTATGCAAAATGAATTACCCTTTAGATAAAGCTGAAAGCCTTGCTACACAAGGATCGCTACATATAAATAATTTTGTCTAAGCACTTATAACGCCTTGAAACAAGCTCTAAAAACCTATTTGGGATGGCATGGTGCCAGACTCTCCTTCCTAGCCGTGTTCTTACTCGCCCTCCTCAAAGTGAAAACGGTTAACCTTAAAGAATTGGCCCTGGGTTTTGAAGGTCGGGCATTGGTGGATTCTCATAAGTAATGAGACGAAATTATTTACACATGACTTTGATGTTATACAAGCTTTTCAGTCTGATTGGGAGCATCTCACTTATGCCATAAGTATTAATACTTATGGGGCAGAAAAATAAGACTTTGAACTTTATCGAACTTTATCAAAAAAAGAAATGAGAGTATAATAGTCGAGACCCACTTTCCAAAATCTATCCCAATTGAGGAACAATCTCATGTTATCAGTGTTATCAGAAAATGAAAAAAGGATTCAAGAGTTATGTCAAGAGTTGGGAGAATGTCTCTATCAACAATCTCAAGTTAAAACATTTAATAATTTGGGCGAAATAGAGGAGACTGTCAGAGACTTAATGATTCAGTATGTCAACCCAGAAATAGGTATTTTTTTGTCAAAACAAGTACCGAGGAAACCACCGGTCGGATACGAACAGTAAAAAGTATTTTGGGGGAATTGCCCATTACAGAAAAACAAGCGAAGAAATTAGAACTAAAGCCTCGAACTCAGATGAGTCCAATGTTAGAGAAGAACTGTTTGCTACTGAGTGGCGATGAGTCTTATAAAAAAGCAGCTAAGAAAATCCAATCATTGACGGGAATTGCTGTTTCTCACAGTACGCAACAACGCCTTGTACATCCAGGGCAAACGCATCTTATCCGAGTAAAACCTTAAGGAGATAGTCCTCGTCCCAACCAGCGCGTAGCCGTTTATTCTTGATACCAAGTTTCAGAGTATTTTCCTTTGTGAGCAAGTTAAGAGCGATATGGCGTAAGACGGCTAAATTCTCAGGAGCAAAATCCTTACGAATGCGACAAGCATCCTCGTTGAAGGCCAAGTCTAGAACCCAATGTAAAGAGTTTTCTATCAACCAATGACTACGAACAGATTGGGATAATTTTTGAGCATTACTCGGCAGGCTACTGATATAGTAGCGAGTCTCATACTCTGTTTTGTCTTTCAATCGTCTCTCCGCTTTAATCATACAGATGCTCGTCAACTTTGCCCATTTCTCCGCACCCAGCAAAAATTCTGTTTGTTCCATCGTCCAGCAACGGCGAATTTCAATCCGTCCATGTCCCTTGTCTATTGTTTGATGAAAATCATGCTTAATTCCCACAAAATTAACCGATTGAGCATGAGCAAATAATTGTTCAACATCCTCACATAAATTACCTTGATTGCCTTTCAATGCCAAAACATAATCTCCCCCTCGCCCTACTATCTGTTGGGCAATCTTTGTCTGAGTTCCCATGGCATCAATCGTTACGATACAACCTTTGACCTCTAGCATTTTCAGGAGTTTAGGAATCGCCGTGATTTCATTCGATTTGCTTTCCACCTTGCACTGTCCTAGTACTAGACGATTTGCTGTTGCCCATGCACTTACCATCTGAATTGCGCCCTTTCCGTTGGCATTGTCATAGGAGTGGCGAAGGGTTTTGCCGTCAATCGCTATCACTTCTCCTTCACTTACCTCCGCTATACTTTTGACCCAATGCAGAAAACAGTCTTGAAATTGCTCTGGATTCAGACTAGCAAATACACGCGCAAACGTATCGTCGGAGGGGATGCCATTCGGCAATTCCAAAATTTTTTTTAGCCATTGATGTTTAGCCTTGCCGAAACTTTCCATGGCTACCCAACCTTCTGCTCCACAAATGACGGCTAAGATGGCAATCGTTAGAATATCAATAGACATCTCCAAAAACTGGAAAGCCTAGTCTAGCAAGCAGTGTAGCTAAATCTAGACTCAGTAGACTTCTTGGTACATAGACGAGTTTACAGGGCTTTCAGACCTCCAAATTCAATTCTGGCAAAAAACAATGACTCATCTTTACCTCAATTACCTGCCCTGATTCGCTACATTTTATAATGCTTAATATCAGCGCATTTATCCTTAGTCTCACCAATCCACATACTGTTGAGATTAATGACTTATATCTTCCCTTTCTTAGTCTAAATTTTTCTTGCATCACTTTGAATACTTTGAGCAATCGAATCATATGTTCAACCACTACTCGTCGAGACGATAACCAACTATTTCTTTCTTTTTCTTCTTTGCTTAATTCTCGCCCCTTTGGTTTCTTTTTTGGTGTTGTTAATTGGAATTCTCCCTCGTAGGCTTTATCACCTAGAAAGCCTTGTTCTTGATGGAATTTAGCCAATCTTTGACGTAATATTTGTACATCGCTCTTTGAACCTATTTCTCCTATCACAACATCCACAATCTCCTTGATTTTTGGGCAAATGATTATTTGGCTTTTTGAGGTATGCCTTTTTTGTTTACCTGAGTAGTATGGTTTTTGTGCCTCCTGCCCTAAAGGTCTTTCTACTGGTTGTTCTGTCGCATCCACTATTAGTTCATGTTGGATTAGCTCCTCTTTAACTTTTTCTATTTCTTCTGGCAACTTTTTTAGTTGTTCAAATAGACTTGCTGGTAAATTTTCTCCGAATAGTGACTGCCAATAATTGAATATATTATGGGCAGACGATTCACTTATTTCAAACATTATTCCTAGTAGCTGAAAGGTCGGATAATGCCTTAAGTAAACTAGCATTAAAACTATTTGCTCCTCCTCTGATAATTTCGGTTTATTTCCACCACCTGCTTTAATCAGTGTGGTTTTGCTTTCTTCAAATTCTTTTTTAAGTAATTTGCCATAGGTTATAAGCTCTAATAATTTTGGGTACTCTATTCCTAACAACCTCTTTGTTTCTTGAGGCTGTTTTTGAATATAAGCCCACATATAGATGTATTCAGGCATAGTTACTCCTGTCTAAATTTCTATGATTATAGCATATTTGTCGATTTTATAGTATTATGGAGATGTCTAATGAGTTTATGCCGTTTTGTTCGTTCGATGCGAGGGTCATCTATTTCGGCAAAGTGTTCTACCAGTCTATATTTGGGTCGGAGTTTCATCGCTTTTGTTTTCTATGCACTTTCCCTTATTTTCCCTTATCCATCCCTCTATAATGTTCTTGTATCTGTATCATTTTTAGATGCGTTCGCCCTGCTTGTACATCGCTATCATTTTGAAGAATTACCCTCTAACACAGAAGTCGAAGAAATTAGCATAGATGGTGGGAAGGTACGACTCAGAACTCCCAAGGGAGAACCCTTAATTTGGCGTGATTATAAAGGAGTCAGTTTTCATCAATTGGGGGTAGCTGCCTTTTTTCAAGATAACTCGGCTTTATTAGATTTGGTTAATTCTCAAATTTTGGCTAAGCCTTTAATTTGTTTGGGAGATGGACATGATGGTATCTGGAACTTATTTCGTGAGATAGGACAGAAACATGAGCGAATTGAAATTTTGGACTGGTATCACTTAATTGAAAACCTCTATAAAGTTGGGGGGTCATTCCAGCGAATTGAGGAGGTCAAGTCTTTTCTTTGGACGGGTGAAGTGGATGCCGCTATCTCCTGTTTTGAGGGATGGTCAGAGCCTCAAGCTGAGAATTTTATCATTTATTTAAACAAGCATAAACATCGGATTGTCAATTATGGTTATTTGCAGGCAGAGGGCATTTCTATTGGCTCTGGCTCTGTCGAATCTCAAGTTAAACAAATTGGTCATCGTCTTAAAATTACTGGTGCGAGTTGGAATTCTGACAATGTACCACAAGTCCTTCGTCATCGCTGTTCCTATTTAAATGATTACCTTTTTTGACTCTTTCATTTACCTCGTTAAGTATTTCTACTTATTGCAAAGGTGAGATGCTCCCCAAAAGCTCAAGCTATTCGTAGCATAATCACAACTAAATACTTTAAAGAGGGCGGGCTTGATATCCCCCTTGAAGCAGCTAAGGGTATTCGCATTATTGGGCCCTCTAATAAGGAAGATCTTTGGGATCCAGTTTCGTTTGCGTTAGGAGACTACAAAAACTCCATTGTTCGTCCGGTGCTTAGTTGGTTAAATAGTATAAATTGGCAGGCTATCTTTGGCTGGTTTGTGGGGGGAGTGCAATTCCTGTTCACGTTTAACTGGCAAACGTCTGATGAGGAATTTGAGCAGGCGATCGCGGCGGCGGAGCTTTCCTGGTATGGACAACTAGGTGAAACATTAGGAGTTGCGGCGGGGTGGTTTCTTTGCGGAGTAGTGCCTAGCTTGCTCATTGGGACGGTCAATGAGGCGATGATGCTCCATGTCTTACAAGATGTAAGTGGGGCTTGCTGAAAAAAGCTGAAACCTTTACGGAGAAAAATAGTAGGCGAATTAAGAACCGCTAGAATGCACGAAAATAGGGTAGAATGCCTCAAAACCATTGCATTAAGAAGAGAGAAAGCAGATGTACCGAAAACAACAGTACTCAATTGAAACACCAGAAAACTTGAAAAATCTGTTCGGCGGGCAGTTAGACGAAGAAAATCGTTGGATAGAAATGTCAAAAATGATTCTTTGGGAAGAATATGAGGAAGAATATGCAAAAAACTTCACAGAAAAAAAAGGAGCCCCAGCCAAATCATTTAGAATGGCATTAGGAGCATTAATTATCAAAGAAATTTCAGGAAAAAGTGACAGAGAAACAGTAGAACAAATAAAAGAGAACCCTTATTTACAGTACTTTATAGGAATGGAAAGCTATAGTAGCAAAGAAGCATTTAATGCGTCAATGATGGTTCATTTTCGTAAAAAAATAGGAATGGAATTAATAAATAAAATTAATAAAGAAATAGAAAAAAAGCGACGGGTGTAGCGTCAGAAAAAAAAGAAAATGAAGGAAAGTTATTGTTAGATGCGACTTGTACACCAGCAGATATAAAATATCCAACGGATATAGGAATATTGAATGATGCCAGAGAAAAAACAGAAAAAATAATAGATAAGCTGTATGAAGAAATAAAAGAGAAAAGGAAAGAAAAGCCGAGGACTTATAGGGAAGTGGCAAGAAAAGAGTACTTAGCCATAGAAAAAAAACGTCGTGTGTCAAAAAAAGAAAGAAGAAAAGGAACAAAAAAACAACTAGGATATATAAAAAGAAACTTGTCTGATATAGAAAAAATGATAGAAGAGGGAGCAAAGTTAGAAAAACTAACGAAAAAAGAGCAAGAAGAGCTTGTAACGATAGGAAAAGTGTATGAGCAACAGTTAGAAATGTATGAAAAAAAGACAAATAAAGTAGAAAACAGAATTGTGAGTGTAAGCCAACCTCACGTGCGTCCAATAGTGCGTGGAAAAGCGGGAAAAGCAGTAGAGTTTGGAGCTAAAATATCGGCAAGTAATGTGAATGGCTTTGTCTTCTTAGACAAATTAAGTTGGGATAATTACAACGAATCGGGAGATTTACAAGCGCGAATAGAAGAATATAAAAGGGAAACAGGATGTTATCCGGAATCGGTTCATGTGGATAAAATCTATCGAACAAAAGCGAATCGAGCTTATTGTAAAGAAAGGGATATAAGAATCTGACTTTTCCCGTTAAGTCCAAAATCCAGCAATGCAAACTTCTAGAGGCTTTATCTGGCAAGGGTTTGAGTAATGATTCTCTTGACAGGAAAAAAATATTCTGAAGCCATCATCCCGCTTATCGTTCAAATTTCAAAAACAAAGGATGAAGGGAGTATGAGACTGTAAAATGGAGAAAATCTTAAAGGGCAGGTCAAAAAATGTTGGAATGGTGGACAAAAAACTTTGCCAGTTGTGAATTGGGAGACGAGAGGCTAAACAATCGTGCCTTCTCGATTGGGAAAAAGTTAAGTGAGGGGTTTGGAAAAGCCTTATCAGAAGTGTTTAAGGGAGGAAACGAGTTAAAGAGGGCCTATGAATTTTTGGGAATCCGAAAACAGACTTTGTCAAGATAATAGAGCCGCACTGTGAAATGACAACTGCCGCCGTAGAAGAATATAAGATAATGCTATCAGTCGGAGATACGACCTTCTTAGATTATCGCAATATCAAGGAAAAAAGGGAAGGGTATGGGCCGACTGGAAAAGGAGGGAATGGATTAATACTGCATAGTGCTTTAGCAATTGAGCCAGAAAAAGGACAAGTATTAGGTTTATTATGGCAAAAACTGTGGAATAGGGAGGTAAAAGAAAAGCCCCCAACAGATGAAACGGCGAAGCAGAAAAAAGAAAGACAGAAAGAACAAAGAAAAGCAGCTCGTCAAAGACCATTTGAGGAAAAAGAATCCTACAAATGGGTAGAGGCTCTAAACACCTGTGAGAAACAGGTAGAAAGTTCAACGAGGGTAATTCATGTATTTGACAGAGAAGGAGATGTTTCAGAAGTCTTTGACTCAGTGCGTCAACTCAAGCATACAGGAGTGCTGGTCAGAGCGTCTCATAATCGTAGTTTAGACAAAAATAGTGAACGACTTTGGCAACATTTGGAATCAGAACCGATTCGTTTTCATCAAGAAATCGAGATTCCGAGTACAGGAAAAAGAAAAGCACGGAAGGTTAAGCTTGCCGTCCGATTTTGCTCAGTTAATCTACGAACTCCCTATCGTTTTGATAATCGTGACCCGTTGAATGTCTATGCTGTTTATGCGACAGAAATCGATTGTCCCGAAGGCGAAACTCCTTTATCTTGGATGCTTCTGACTACAGAAGTTGTTGAGACTATTGAGATGGCTGTCACTATTCTTCGTTGGTACACCTACCGATGGCGGGTTGAAGAATTTCATAAAGTCCTTAAGTCTGGTTGTCAGAGTGAGCGTTATCGACTTGCCTCTGATGGAATGAAAACTCTTTTGGGTTTTTTAAGTGTCATTGCTGTTGAACTTTTACACGTTACTTATCTTCATCGTACCCAGCCCGATGCTCTCGCGATTGAAATTCTTAATCCTCTTCAACTTCAGGTGTTAAAAGCAGCCGCCTCTCAAAAACTTCCCCCTATTTTGACTGTTGCTTGGGCTGTCGAGTCTGTTGCTTTTCTTGGTGGTTATCTTGAACATCGTCGTAAAACTCCTCTCGGTATCCAAGTCCTTTGGCGCGGTTGGTTGAAGTTGCATGACCTTTGCCAAGGCTGGCAGCTTGCAATCCGCACTTAACGGGAAAAGTCAGATATAAGAATGAGTGGTCCCCGATTGGGAAGACCGCCGAAAGAGGTGAGCAAAGAAAAAAAGAAAGAGGCACGCTCAGATGAAAGAGTGCGTAATGCCATTGAGGGTAAATTCGGACAGGGAAAGAGGAAATTTAGTCTTGGTCGAGTGATGGCCAAACTACCTGAGACCTCGGAAACGGTAATTGCGATGAACTTTTTGGTAATGAATCTTTCTACTCTACTTCAGAAGACAAAAAGTAAAAAGTTGTAGAGTCGTTTTTCTTGTGAAAAATGGTGTTAATTTTCCTCTCTTTTGTGAGGAGTGATTTGTGTTGACCTTTTTAGACAGAAAGGAACAATAGATTAAACAAAATCTATATTTTGATTTGTTTCTATAAGGATAAGTTATCTATGCTTTTTCAGTCCATACTTCCCTAACCCACATTTCTTTCGTTTTTTGACTTTTTCAGCAAGCCCTAAGTGAGGAAGCTTTTGACGAGATCACAGGAGAATTAAGCGCACTATTGCAGATGGGAGCCAGGCAACAAATGAACAAAGCGGCGGCTCATTTATTTATGGGAATAAGAGCTTTAATTAAAAGGGCTGCTAATGGCGATGCTGACACCTTGTTAGGGAGGGGCTATTGATTTAGTTTTTAAGGCTTTTCCCAATGTGAGAGAAGCAGCCAAGACTTGGGGGAATAAGGGGAATAAGCCTTGGACAATTGCCGGAGCTATTCAAGATAGTATAGAATCGTTACCTGAGGGGAATTTAAAGGAATTTGTAGAAGAATTTGTAGATGCTTTAGGAGAATCTTGTATTAATGCTGGTTATGTAGTCGCTGGCGGTGTTGATAACTTTATAATGGAACAAAAACTAGCAAAAAGGCAGCAATTAGGACAAGAAAGGGTAGTAGAAGTTTTGTTAAATAGAAACGATCCAAGCTCTAAAATTATTGTCGCGGGTCCAGAGGAATTTATTAAGCAAAGTCTGATTACACAGAAAAATAATTATCAAATGCTAAAAGAAAAAGACTTGGGTTTACTAGTGGGCGGTGAACCCATTGCTAACACCATTACGACTCCTGGTTTGCCCTACATGAAGTTTATCTTCTCAAGTGACAAGAATAAAAAGAAAGACCCAACATATATCAATATCTATAACATTGACCGCACAAAAGTAGATAATTGGAACACGCTTAAAATGGCAGTCGGGGGCGAAAATGGCTATTATTGGGGGCCTTATTTGGTAGAGGCAATTTTACCAGACAATAATCCTATAAGATGTTATGCCCGAACTGAGGATGAAGGCATAGATTTAATTGAAGGCTTACTGCAATTTTCCAAGGCTGAACAGGATTATGAGAAAAATATTTGGAACTCTAAACACGAAATTAAAAAAGGAAGTCGAAAAAAATATGATAAAAAAAGCTACAAAACCCCTAGACAAGCTTTTCCTTGGGAAGTTGTGATTGTCAACCAAATGGCGATCTTAAATGAAGAGAACGGCATTGCAACTCGATCAGGGATTTATACAAGCAATGAAGCTAAGATTCCCCTTTACCGTGAAACAAAACCAGATAACTTTGAGAAGACCATACAGGAACTATTTACAACCCCAGGGCCAAACGGCTAATAATACTGGGGATATTTTAATAGATACTCCCTCAAGTCGTTGAGTTGATCCAGAACATCGTCTTTAGAAATATTTAACTGTTTAGATAATCGTCGCACTAGATTAGCGTTAGGCGCGTACTGGAAGGTTTTACCTAATCGCCACTTTTTTCTAGCCAGTCGCTTGCGTGTTTTTCCTTGCAGTAGGTTGTAGAGAGTGGACTGCTTTTGATTCATTTCAGTACGCACTTAATTTCTGGGCGTACGCCCATTCATTGGTGTCAACTTAAGCCAAAATGCCTACTCACAAAAGATTAGCCTAAAAGCAGGCGGAAGTAAGAGTAGGCTGAAAAAAAGGTTAGTATATAAAAAAGTGAGCAAAAAACAAATGGCAAGACAACATCCTCGGAGAAAAGGAAACCCAGACTTACGTCGTAAGATAAATCAGCCAGGGGTAGAAATCCCTGAAATAACAAAAGAGTTGTTTGAATTACTAGAACCCACAATGTTTACACCATTAAAATATTTACAGGGAACTCATGAGAAAATGATGAGAGATAGGGTATTAAATTTACCAGTAATGGTGGCATTAGTGTTAAGTATAGTGTATCGTCAAATAGCGGGTATAAGTGAAGCGGTAAGACTGTTAGAGGAAGAGGGATTGCTATGGGTAGCATCATTAAAAGTAAGCAAACAGGCAGTATCAAAAAGAATGATGAATGTGCCAGCCGAAATATTTGCAATATTACTAAAAGGAGTGTTAGAAAAAGCAGCCGAAAAAGGGAAGAAGCTCCAAGTAGGAGAAAAATGGGAAAAAATAAGAGAAAAGTTTAGTGCAGTGTGGATAGCAGATGGCTCAACGCTAGAGCAGATAAGGAAAAATATGAAAATAAGTAAAGAAGAAAAGAGTAAATTGGGGGGTAAAATAATGATGGTAGTGGAAGCCTTTACCCAAAGACCCGTTACTTTATGGTACACAGAAAATGATAAATCAAATGATAAAATATGGTGTGAAGAATTGGCAGCTAAATTACCAGAAAATGGTTTAATTCTCGTAGATATGGGATTTTTTAGCTTTGTGTGGTTTGATTTGTTAACAGAAGCTAAAAAGTTTTTTCTAACCAGATTTAGAGCGGGTACATCTTACAAAACCAAACAAGTATTGTCTCAAGGTAGTCATTACAGAGATGAGATTATCATTATGGGAAATTACCGTTCTAATCCTTGCAAGCATCCGGTGAGATTAGTCTCAGTATTATGGGGAACAATCTGGTATCAGTATTTAACAAATGTGTTGTCTCCCGAACAACTGTCCGCCGAAGAGGTCTGTGATTTATATCGAAGACGATGGACAATCGAAGAAGCCTTTTTATTAACGAAAAGACTTTTAGGACTAGCCTATTTATGGGTAGGTAATAAGAATGGTGTCCAAATCCAGATTATTTGCACTTTGATTTTCTATACGGTCTTAAATCAATTGGTAGGGGAAGTGGCGATTGCTCTAAATCAACCGAAAGAAAAAATCTCAGTAGAGATGGTGTTTCGGAGTCTATACTATGTAGCGAAGGCTATTGCTAGAGGAGAAAAGCCTGATACAGTAACCTATCTGGCTGAACGTGCTAAGTTATTTGGTTTGGTCAAAGCTGAGAGAAAGCGACATCGAGAAAAGGCCGCTCTCAATCAACAAATTTGGGAACCCATTCCTTTAAGTTGACACGGATGACGCCCATTATACCCCTAATAGTGTTCTAGTGGTTGCTTTTTGGGGGTTGCAAGTGTCATGATTTTTAGAAGAATCACAGACTAATCAAGTTCTTCTTAAGGAGATTTTTATCATGGCTAAAATTACGAATTTAACCTTTGAACAGCTTAATGATGAATCAGCAACCCCCGTCTTTGCTTACGCCTCTGGTAATGTAACTGTCAGCTTAACCGCATTAACAGGAGAAACCTATACCGGATTAACTGACCCCAAGGTTGTTAAAGCCGTTTGGAATTTAATGGAACTTGGGGAAAAAGCTCAAACCACCGTTAATTTAACGGCTGCTGATGGCGACGAATTAGCAGCCTTTAGTGCACAAGGAATGGGGACTTTTGACCCTGCGACCTATCAACTCCCATTATCTCGCTCCCTTCGTGCTCAAATCGAAGCTGATCCAACAAATCTTCAAGGTCAATAACCCACCTTCGTCTTTTTTTGACATCAAATCTAATAACTAATTCAATCCTCAAGGGATAAAATAATGGCTAAAACTACTGTTCCTAATAGCGTTAAATGCTACGTTACCCTACAACATGGGCCGGGATCGCTACTTTATGGCTATCGTACTCGTCACAAAATTTTTACTACGTTAAAAGTAGAGCTTGGAATTACTGAGTCAAAAACAACTGTAGGGGTTATTTACGGTATTAACTCTCCCAAACCCCACAAGGTAACTAAAATTAATACGGCTGGCGGTTATTCCACAATGTCAAGCTGGGCAAGCGACGCGCAGGCCAAAGCACTACGAGCCAATGACGATTATATGGTACGTCCACCCCAAATTGCAACAAGGGGGATTAGCAGTTCAGCGAACTTTAAAACTGTTTACGTTGAACTCCCTGGGGTTGGTGGTACAACCATTAAATATGCGTGGAATATGCAAAAAGACTTATTTAATGACACAACGGCTGCCGTTACTACAAATTTAGGCATCAAGGCTGTTTCAGCAAATGACATTCCTGAGTTAATTTGGGGGGCCAACGACCCTAAACCTCCCAGGGCAAGCAAACGAATTAATGGAAGGGTTCGTGCAACCTTTATTAGTCCTAAACTCTCCATTATTGAAAAAGCACAAAATGCCGGTTGGAGTGTAATGCTTGGGGCTTGGGAAACAATTGATGATACAGCACCTTAAAACTTAACATGAGCAATCTTATTCTTCCAGATGCAAATCATCCAGATTTTTTCCCTGTTTATTATGACATCTTAAATAAGGGAAAATCTGATGGTGAACGATATAATTTCATCGTTCCTGCCAATAATAACGGGCTGGCTATTCCTGTCACTGATAAAATTTTAGATGAGTATTTTGGTGATCAAGAGTATGAAGCACGTCAAGCTGAAATTATTAGGGAAGAACAAGATTTGCTTTTAGTTCTTCCAGGTATTTTATGGGATGACTAATCATGCCTCAATGGGTTGAAAATAGCCTGATTATAGCCTCTAAAGATTGGCAATTCTCCCAAACAATTCAAGGGGATTATGTTCGCATCACTCATGAAATTTATAATCCCCCCGATCCTTCCGATCCAACTTGGCTTCCTTATCCTTGGTATGGTTTGATTGCCCAGGCTGAATACAATCCCTTTACGTTAATGGGGGTTCGTCGTCTTTACCCTAGTTTTAATCGCGGTGGTCAAATATTCTTTTGGGTACATCCCGGATAAAGTAGTACATAGGGCTTGCTGAAAAAAGCTGAGACCTTTACGGAGAAAAATAGTAGGCGAATTAAGAACCGCTAGAATGCACGAAAATAGGGTAGAATGCCTCAAAACCATTGCATTAAGAAGAGAGAAAGCAGATGTACCGAAAACAACAGTACTCAATTGAAACACCAGAAAACTTGAAAAATCTGTTCGGCGGGCAGTTAGACGAAGAAAATCGTTGGATAGAAATGTCAAAAATGATTCTTTGGGAAGAATATGAGGAAGAATATGCAAAAAACTTCACAGAAAAAAAAGGAGCCCCAGCCAAATCATTTAGAATGGCATTAGGAGCATTAATTATCAAAGAAATTTCAGGAAAAAGTGACAGAGAAACAGTAGAACAAATAAAAGAGAACCCTTATTTACAGTACTTTATGGGAATGGAAAGCTATAGTAGCAAAGAAGCATTTAATGCGTCAATGATGGTTCATTTTCGTAAAAAAATAGGAATGGAATTAATAAATAAAATTAATAAAGAAATAGAAAAAAAGCGACGGGTGTAGCGTCAGAAAAAAAAGAAAATGAAGGAAAGTTATTGTTAGATGCGACTTGTACACCAGCAGATATAAAATATCCAACGGATATAGGAATATTGAATGATGCCAGAGAAAAAACAGAAAAAATAATAGATAAGCTGTATGAAGAAATAAAAGAGAAAAGGAAAGAAAAGCCGAGGACTTATAGGGAAGTGGCAAGAAAAGAGTACTTAGCCATAGCAAAAAAACGTCGTGTGTCAAAAAAAGAAAGAAGAAAAGGAACAAAAAAACAACTAGGATATATAAAAAGAAACTTGTCTGATATAGAAAAAATGATAGAAGAGGGAGCAAAGTTAGAAAAACTAACGAAAAAAGAGCAAGAAGAGCTTGTAACGATAGGAAAAGTGTATGAGCAACAGTTAGAAATGTATGAAAAAAAGACAAATAAAGTAGAAAACAGAATTGTGAGTGTAAGCCAACCTCACGTGCGTCCAATAGTGCGTGGAAAAGCGGGAAAAGCAGTAGAGTTTGGAGCTAAAATATCGGCAAGTAATGTGAATGGCTTTGTCTTCTTAGACAAATTAAGTTGGGATAATTACAACGAATCGGGAGATTTACAAGCGCGAATAGAAGAATATAAAAGGGAAACAGGATGTTATCCGGAATCGGTTCATGTGGATAAAATCTATCGAACAAAAGCGAATCGAGCTTATTGTAAAGAAAGGGATATAAGAATGAGTGGTCCCCGATTGGGAAGACCGCCGAAAGAGGTGAGCAAAGAAAAAAAGAAAGAGGCACGCTCAGATGAAAGAGTGCGTAATGCCATTGAGGGTAAATTCGGACAGGGAAAGAGGAAATTTAGTCTTGGTCGAGTGATGGCCAAACTACCTGAGACCTCGGAAACGGTAATTGCGATGAACTTTTTGGTAATGAATCTTTCTACTCTACTTCAGAAGACAAAAAAGAAAACAAAAAGTAAAAAGTTGTAGAGTCGTTTTTCTTGTGAAAAATGGTGTTAATTTTCCTCTCTTTTGTGAGGAGTGATTTGTGTTGACCTTTTTAGACAGAAAGGAACAATAGATTAAACAAAATCTGTATTTTGATTTGTTTCCATAAGGATAAGTTATCTATGCTTTTTCAGTCCATACTTCCCTAACCCACATTTCTTTCGTTTTTTGACTTTTTCAGCAAGCCCTACATAGAATCTGGGGTAAAATGGAAAAAAACTGATGAGCGAAAAAAGTATGTTACCGATTCCCCCAGAAGAAAAAGCACTGTTAAAACAGCATCTCACCGAATCAGCCCGTATCCTGCGCAAATATACGGAACCAGAGAAACAGAAGGACTTTGGAAGCATCGAAGTAGAAGTCAGAACCCAGATGTTAGAAATTGTGGGGCCAACAATGGGGGAGTTTTTTTTTCAGAAGGGGGAAAAAAACGGTCTGGAAACAAGCGAAAAATCAAAACCCTAGTCGGAGAAGTGGAAATAAGCCAAAAACAAGCCAGAAAACTAAAGGTGTCGCCAAAAATCGTCTTAAGTCCAGGTTTAGAGAAATGCTGTCTAAGAGCCAGTGCGAAAACATCCTACCAACAAGCAGAAGAAGATATAGAGGAGTTGATGGGGATAAAAGTAGGACATAGCAGTTTACATCGCTTGGTAGAACGGACAGAACTGCCCTTAGCTCAAGCTCAGTCAGAGAGTGCGGGGGTCAGTATAGATGGGGGAAAGATTTGTCTGCGGGGCGAGGAGAAGGAAGGGGGACAGTGGCGAGATTATAAACTGGTGAGTCTTCATGGCAATGTCTGTGAAGCCTTTTTCCAAGACCCAGAGGGCTTAAAGAATTGGAGCAATGTTCAACCTTTGTCTCCAATAGTGACCTTTTTGGGAGATGGTCATCCCGCAATCTGGAATGCGGTAGAGAGTTTCGCCACTCAATCGTGGCTGATACGACGAGAGGTGTTGGATTGGTATCATCTCAAGGAGAATCTGTTCAAAGTGGGTGGCTCTCTCAAACGGCTAGAAGCAGTGGAGCATTTACTGTGGCGGGGTTTTGTGAACAAGGCAATAGATGCGTTTGATGGAGTCAAAAGCAAGAGGGCAAAGAATTTTCAAGCCTATTTGACGAAGCATTATCAGCGTATCCCTGATTACCAATACTATCAACAGCTTGGTATTGTGATTGGTTCTGGTGATGTGGAGTCTAAGATTAAACAGGTGGGAGCTAGGGTTAAATTGTCGGGAGCACGTTGGCATCTTCATAATGTTTCTCGTATTCTTCGGCTACGATGTGCTTATCTCAATGGGTGTGACCTTTAGTTGATGAAGGAAAAGAAAAGTGTTAACATGGGATGAAAAGTGACAAAGAGGAAACAATGATGACAGCAAAACTAATTAATGTAGAGGGTTCAAAGATAAAAATAGAACTAACATTAGAACTAAGTCGTTCAATGTTGGATACAGAAATAAATATTCAAAAAGGCTTAAACGAAGTAGGTTGCATCGCCAGCAAAGAAGCCTTGAAATATTTAGATACAGATGGTTCACCCTTAAAAATCGGTGAAGAAATCTGGAAGAGTAAGGGAGAGCAACCGAAAGAATATCAAACACCTTATGGTGAGGTTATAGTGAATCGTCATGTATATCAGCGTTCACCTTTGAGGAAAAACGTATTGCCCCTTAGAAAGAGAAGCAAGGATAATCATAACATCAACGCCATTATTGGCAAAACAGGTATCCTCAAAAATGTCAGGGATGGCAGGCAAAGAGGTGAAAAATGATTTATTAGAAAATCATGGTAGAAAAGTAGCGCTATCCTATATCCAAAGATTGAGTGAAGCAGTAGGAAGTGTGGTACAGGCAAAAGAAGAAGCGTGGAGTTATGCCCCGCCCAAGGAGGATAGCCAAATTGCAACAGTGGGAATAGGATTAGATGGAACCTGTATGCTGATGTGTGAGGATGGCTACCGTGAAGCAATGGTGGGAACCGTTTCCCTATACGATAGTGAAGGCGAACGTCAACCTACAATCTATCTAGGTGCGGCACCAGAGTATGGAAAAAAGAGTTTTCTAGAAAGATTAGAAAGAGAAATTGAGCGAGCGAAAAACCGTTATCCAGAGGCAACATTGGTCGGGATAGCAGACGGGGCAGAATCAAATTGGAAGTTTTTAGAAAAGCAAACGGAAGAACAGATATTAGATTTCTATCATGCCTCTGGTTACTTAGGTGCCTTGGCAGAAGCGTTGCATCCGAATACCGTGTCAAAACAAAAAGAATGGTTGACTGAAAATTGTCGAGAACTCAAGCATGAAAAAGGAAAAGCAGGAGAACTGCTAAATCTGATGAAAGAAGTCAAAGAAGAAAAAAGTCATTCTAAGAATCTTACCGAGAAACTACAAGCGGCGATTACTTATTACGAGAATCATCAGCATCAAATGGATTATGCTGAATACATAGAGAAAAAGTATCCGATTGGTTCAGGTGTTACGGAAGCAGCTTGTAAGACGTTGGTCAAACAACGATTATGTTGTTCAGGGATGCGATGGAAGGAAAAAGGAGCAGGAATTATTTTGAGCCTACGAGCTTTGGTATTGACCAAGGAACGATGGAGTCAATTTTGGGCAAAACTTGATCAATATGGGTTCCCTGTAGAACCCTGATTACAACAGCTTTTATCAACTAAAGGTCGCACCCATCTCAATCACTCTCCTCTTTTGAGTGTCAATGTATTATCTTAAGTGGGATGCACCCTATTCTTTTTCCCGTCTAACTTATACCTCGCACGGCGATAATTTGCGTTTTTTAGTTTAGCCCCCCTAGCCCCCAACTTTGGGGGGAAACATTCTCTATTTATGGGTTTCAAAGTCCCCCAGTATTGGGGGATTCAGGGGGCGAAAATCTATAATCTATGACCGTGCCAAGTATAGCAATTAATGACAGAAGAATTGCAATCAAAGGACAGACTAAATGGGGCTTGCTGAAAAAGTCAAAAAACGAAAGAAATGTGGGTTAGGGAAGTATGGACTGAAAAAGCATAGATAACTTATCCTTATGGAAACAAATCAAAATACAGATTTTGTTTAATCTATTGTTCCTTTCTGTCTAAAAAGGTCAACACAAATCACTCCTCACAAAAGAGAGGAAAATTAACACCATTTTTCACAAGAAAAACGACTCTACAACTTTTTACTTTTTGTCTTCTGAAGTAGAGTAGAAAGATTCATTACCAAAAAGTTCATCGCAATTACCGTTTCCGAGGTCTCAGGTAGTTTGGCCATCACTCGACCAAGACTAAATTTCCTCTTTCCCTGTCCGAATTTACCCTCAATGGCATTACGCACTCTTTCATCTGAGCGTGCCTCTTTCTTTTTTTCTTTGCTCACCTCTTTCGGCGGTCTTCCCAATCGGGGACCACTCATTCTTATATCCCTTTCTTTACAATAAGCTCGATTCGCTTTTGTTCGATAGATTTTATCCACATGAACCGATTCCGGATAACATCCTGTTTCCCTTTTATATTCTTCTATTCGCGCTTGTAAATCTCCCGATTCGTTGTAATTATCCCAACTTAATTTGTCTAAGAAGACAAAGCCATTCACATTACTTGCCGATATTTTAGCTCCAAACTCTACTGCTTTTCCCGCTTTTCCACGCACTATTGGACGCACGTGAGGTTGGCTTACACTCACGATTCTGTTTTCTACTTTATTTGTCTTTTTTTCATACATTTCTAACTGTTGCTCATACACTTTTCCTATCGTTACAAGCTCTTCTTGCTCTTTTTTCGTTAGTTTTTCTAACTTTGCTCCCTCTTCTATCATTTTTTCTATATCAGACAAGTTTCTTTTTATATATCCTAGTTGTTTTTTTGTTCCTTTTCTTCTTTCTTTTTTTGACACACGACGTTTTTTTGCTATGGCTAAGTACTCTTTTCTTGCCACTTCCCTATAAGTCCTCGGCTTTTCTTTCCTTTTCTCTTTTATTTCTTCATACAGCTTATCTATTATTTTTTCTGTTTTTTCTCTGGCATCATTCAATATTCCTATATCCGTTGGATATTTTATATCTGCTGGTGTACAAGTCGCATCTAACAATAACTTTCCTTCATTTTCTTTTTTTTCTGACGCTACACCCGTCGCTTTTTTTCTATTTCTTTATTAATTTTATTTATTAATTCCATTCCTATTTTTTTACGAAAATGAACCATCATTGACGCATTAAATGCTTCTTTGCTACTATAGCTTTCCATTCCTATAAAGTACTGTAAATAAGGGTTCTCTTTTATTTGTTCTACTGTTTCTCTGTCACTTTTTCCTGAAATTTCTTTGATAATTAATGCTCCTAATGCCATTCTAAATGATTTGGCTGGGGCTCCTTTTTTTTCTGTGAAGTTTTTTGCATATTCTTCCTCATATTCTTCCCAAAGAATCATTTTTGACATTTCTATCCAACGATTTTCTTCGTCTAACTGCCCGCCGAACAGATTTTTCAAGTTTTCTGGTGTTTCAATTGAGTACTGTTGCTTTCGGTACATCTGCTTTCTCTCTTCTTAATGCAATGGTTTTGAGGCATTCTACCCTATTTTCGTGCATTCTAGCGGTTCTTAATTCGCCTACTATTTTTCTCCGTAAAGGTTTCAGCTTTTTTCAGCAAGCCCTAAATGGGAAACCAACACAGAATGGCATGTCACCGTTTGGACTCCCTTTACTCCTATTGATGCCACTCTTAGCCTTGAAGCAGGACAGCAGCTTGAACTCACCCCAGCCACTATTGACGCGATCGCCACAAAAGTTTTTGAACTTTCATCAGGAGGTTAAATAGCAATTTGCAACTTTTATGACTCAGCTGTAACAGCCGGATCAGGCAATGGAGTTCCCCAAGGAATTTTTATTCCCCCGTCCGATCTTCCAGGGTTTAATGGTAGTGAATTTACGGATACTTCTGAAATCACGAAAGAAGGAAAAGCTATCTATGCTTTACTCAATGCAGTGTATAAAAATACAGCAACTACGCCCCCCTTGGGGTTTGCATCTATAGTAAAAAGCAATCCGCAAGGCACAGGAGTCAACCAGTCAACTGAATCTATTAGTCTTACCTTTCAATGGATTCAGGACTTATCAAATAAAACGACTTATGCCCCTCCTTTGCCGACTATTGGCACTAATGCAGGGCTTGGGGGTTGCTCACTTGAACAGATTTTTCCTGATTGCTTAAAAATCGCTAATGAAGGGGCTATTCCTGGGGCTGGCATTCTATTACTTGCCTCTGACATTGCCCTCTATGGCGGCTCTCACCCCTCAACAATTAGCGTTGATGCTAGAGATTGGATAGCAGGATTATTTGGTTTGCTGATCGCAAATGCAACCCTAAGAACTACCAGTATAGCTAGTGCAATTACGAACAAAACCAACGCCCTAACAACCAAGGTGAACGGCTTGCAATTTCCGGCTAGTTGGTATGATGCAAATAGCCCGTTAACTGGTCTTTTAGCAGGGGATATTCCCCATTACAGGATTATCCAGGATAGTTTTTCTATCACCTATGAGTATATTAACGATCCCATTGCTCAAACGTTTGAAGTTCGAGTCGCAACGGCTTGAGGATTAATTCTTATGCAAGAAAATGAATCAATTACCGCCATCGTTTATGCCATAAGATCGGACGTTCAATTAATCTCGCACCAACTAAAAAGCCTTGCCGGTGATATTGATTCTTTAAAAGCATCGACTAAAGTTGATGAAGAGGAGACCAAAAAAAAATTTGCTCAAATTTTAACGGATTATACTCGATTAGAAACCCAGTTTGGGATAGCGCGACTTATTATAACTGGACTAACGCTGTCCATACTAGCGATAGTCGGTACCCGCTTATGGACTGTAATGACTATCGATTTTTCAACTTACAATCAAACCCGTCATCAAGTAAAATAATAAGAGGTTTTATGGATTATTTCTTCATTTTTTCGCTTCATTTTGACCGTGACAAAGGATTAGATCAGGGACGATTATCTATTAATTCTTTGTCTAAAGGAACAGTGCAAATCTTTGTTGCCACAAGCTCTCAGGAAAATTCTCAACAGCCAGAAAGCTTTCACAAGAAAGGGGGCTTGCTTCCCCCTCAATATCGTTGTGGGCTTCCATTCTGGAAGGTTAATTTGATTCCTATAGCCATGAATGCAGTCAAGGGAGTAGAAGGGGCTTTTTACGTTATTTCACCCCATACCGTGACAACAGACAAGGGTGGTGTAAGGGGTGATTTTGGGATTCATCGTGATGCCAATGCCCCAGGTTCTCTCGGCTGTATTGTGCTTTCCGGCGATCGCTTCTCTGCTTTTGAGGCGGCGGTCAAAAAATTGGTTGCTCAGGGAATTAAAGAGGTTCCCTTGTTCGTTCAGTATTCTTAAAGTTTTTAATTTTAGGCCAGATTTAGGCCACTTTAGGCCGTAGGCCAATTTAGACAACTTCTATCGGTAGCGTTTTGGGGCTGAACCCCTCACTACATATAGGTCTTAGTAATGCCAGGAGGCGGAATTGAACCGCCGACACGAGGATTTTCAGTCCTCTGCTCTACCAACTGAGCTATCCCGGCTTATTTTCACTGCTTTATTAGCGTAGCAAAAAAATTTATCCCTGGCAAGTCTTAGCTTGAAAATTTTTCTAAACGGAGCTAAGGGGGTGATCCTTGAGGTTGCAATAGGGACGGGCAAAGCTTAGAGGCGATTCTAGGGCATGGCGTGCTAAAAAAGCGTGATCAGCCATCAATGGCCAGATGGAACCGTCATAGACGAGATGGCCTCGACTCAGTACCAAACTGCGATCGCAGAGTTCAAGGGCCAGATCTAAATCATGGGTAGCAATCAATTGGGTAACAGGCAACTGAGCTAAAAGTTCAATTAACTGCCGTCGGGAACGGGGATCGAGTTGGGCAGAGGGTTCGTCTAAAACCAAAATTTGGGGCTGCATGGCCAATACACCCGCGATCGCCACCCGCTTTTTTTCACCACCGGAGAGGTGTTCAGGATTACGGTGAAGATAGTGATCCGGATCGAGATTAACGGCTTCTAGAGAGTCTCGAACAAGGCGATTGAGGATGGCCCCCTTTACCCCTAAATTTTTGGGGCCAAAGGCAATATCCTCCTCGACCGTTGGCATAAACAACTGATCATCGGGATTTTGAAAGACTAAGCCAATCCAAGCACGAATACGGGTAAAATTGGCTGGAATCACCGCAGATTGGTTCACCCAAACCTTGCCACTCTGGGCTTGCAATAAACCATTGAGATGAAATTGTAGGGTCGATTTGCCGGAACCATTCGCTCCGATCAAAGCAACCTTTTCACCCTCGTTAATGCGGATATTGATATCCATGAGAGCTTGAGTGCCATCAGGATAGGTATAGTTTAGGTTTTCAACGCAAAGACAACTCGTCATTCTGATTAAGAGATTTCCCGTTATCCCTAAGAGGACGCGGTTTCCGCTTCTTGAATTTCTGATGCCTGAACTTCCTCTGGCAAATGTAGATCATTTAATAAATGCAAAATGCGATCGCCCCGTTCGAGGGAAGTATCTTCTAAAAAGGCAATTTCTGGGGTTCTGCGTAGTCGCATTCTTTGTCCCAATTCTCGACGAACAAAGGGGGCTGAGGAACGCAAACCCTCCATGGTTTCGGTTTTAGCTTCGGGCGTGCCGTAAATACTGACAAAGATTTTGGCGTGTTGCAGATCACCAGAAACCTCCACCTCAGTCACGCTTACCATACCGGCTCCAACCCGATCATCTTTGATATCGTAGAGCAACATTTGACTGACTTCCCGCTTAATCAGTGAAGAGACACGGGAAACGCGACGACCTGTAGCCATAGTATTTTGCTCCCTACTGTTTATGTAAATTTTAGGTAAATTTTAGGTAAATTCTGAGGGCTAGTTTGATAATTTTTGACCCTACACTGTTGTTAATCCTAACATGGCTTTCAGGGTAAAAAAGAGAAAGAGGAAGACACCGACTAAAATGCCGACCAGGGCGATCGCTGAAATAGGATTTTTGAGTAGCGGTTTTAACCAACCAAAAAAAGAAAAGAAAATTCCTAGGCTAAAACTAATCAAATAACGGGGATAACGGGCAATGTTGTCTAAAAATTCTCCCATGAGGGCTTTCCCTTGGCTCCACAGCTACATAGAACATCATTAGTGTTAACATTTATTGAGCCATTCGACAAGGGGCAGTGTTGATCAGATCGCACCTTCGATAAACACAGCAACCCTTCCTGAGCAGAGCATTTTGGAAACCATGAAAGATGATCGATAGTAATTGGATTTTACTTTTCGGGGGTTTGATTTCAGGCTTATTAGCAGGTTTGTTGGGCATTGGGGGAGGAACCATGCTAGTTCCTCTTTTAGTTGCCCTTCATTATTCGCCGTTACATGCTGTCGCCACCAGTAGTTTATCGGTGTTAATAACGTCGCTGTCCGGTAGTCTGCAAAATTGGCGTATGGGCTATTTTGATCGAAATCGTGTTTTAGGATTAGGCTTACCAGCATTAGTGACTTCCCAACTAGGGGTTTATTTAGCTGGTCGTTTTTCTGCGGCTCTATTGCTTTATGGTTTTGGTTTGCTATTAATGGTCAATCTATTTCTGATTCGTCTGCGTCAAGGATTAGAAAAACAAGCTAATTCCCCATCTCCTCCAACCTCCGCATCTCCCCCAGTCTCCGCATCTCCCCAATTTCTAACCCTAGCTCGTATCGGAACAGGTGGTATAGCAGGACTATTAGCCGGTTTATTTGGGGTTGGCGGTGGAGTTATTATGGTTCCGTTGCAAATGTTACTTTTGGGTGAACTGATTAAGGTAGCTATTCAAACCAGTTTAGGGGTGATTATTATTACCGCGATCGCCGCCGTTTTAGGCCACACCGTTCAGGGCAATGTTTTATATTATCCAGGCTTTTTGTTGGGAATTGGTGGCTTAATCGGGGCCCAAATTAGCACTCGTTATTTACCGAAATTACCCAATCAGTTGATTGCTTTTAGTTTTAATGGCTTGCTAATTATCTTAGCAATTTACACTTTTTGGCAAGCTTGGCAACGCTCTCAATAGGTGGCAATATGCGATCGAAATCATTGTAATGTACTGTTTTTGGATTGGTAGGCGATCGCCTTCAAAAATTGTCACGAGCATTTCCGCCTGAGTAGCGCAAGAAAGCCGGTTAGCTAGTTCGATGGGAAGCCCCACGCTCTACCGACAGGTGAGCGATGGGATGAAAGTCGAGTTAATCGAGTGGCTCAATGCCGCGAAGATTAACAAGAAGTGTTATTATTTGGACAAGGCAATAAAGAACCTGATTGCCATAAGGGTTGATTTCCTTCCCGTAAGATGTCTGATAAGCCTCTGATTGTTGGCACTTCTTCAATGAAGAAGATTCGATCAATAACAAGCGACTCCTTTGCATGGTTCAAATAGGATGAAAAAGAAATTTCAAAAAGTGGGGTTGGGCATCGTCTCACTATAAAACGCTCCAGTCCAGTTCCATCGTAGAACGACTTTCTGGTGGGAGAAGCCCCCAATGTACCGCCTAAGCGGTTAGTGCTGGGAGTATGTCACGTTTTTATCCTCGTTAAAACAAATATTCTATGGCAACTACGACAATTTTTTCTAATGCGCCTGAGATCCAGCCCGATGATTATTGCGTACTTGGATTAGCAACCTGTTACCTGAAAGAAGATGGTGAGTTTCATGCCGTTGATGTCATTGAACCTATTCCTTCCGCAGCCCTAGAAGCAATTTTAAAAGGGGTTCCTACGTCCTTTCGTTGGGCCAGGGCGATACCTGTCAAAGCGGCGATCGCGGTAGATACCCCCCAGAAATTGGCTGAATTTCCTGAAACGGCTCAATTTTGCGATGATTTTGTTCCTAGAGTTTTGGCAACGGTTCGTACCTATAAAACCCGTCCCCAGGCCCAGAGCCATATTCCCATCGGTAGCCAACGCGAGGATTTCAACTATTCCCTGGAAAGGAAGCGGGTTTTAAATGCAACCCATGTTGTCCGTACCGAAGATAATGTTAAACAGCATCCCCATACCCATCAAACGCTCTAGGAGGTTAATATGCTAAAGCTTTACGGTGCTCCCTTTAGTCGAGCCGCAATTGTGCAATGGTATCTGGAAGAATGCGAGATTGCCTATGAGTATGTCCTGATCGATCTCAAAAATGGAGAACATTTACAGCCAGCCTATCTTCAGATCAATCCTTTTGGTAAGGTTCCAGCGATTGTCGATGAAGAAGTCACCCTTTGGGAATCTGGGGCAATTTTACTTTATCTCTGGGAAAAGTACAGTCCCGCGGCCCCAACCCTAACAGAAAAGGCGATCATTGAGCAGTGGGTCTTATTTGCCAATTCAACCCTGGGCAATGGTCTCTTTTTAGAACAGAACCGCGCCAAGGAAATGCCCCGTTTGTTAACCGCACTCAATAGTCTCTGGGAAAAGCAACCCTTTTTGCTCGGCGATCGCTTTACGGTGGCAGATGTGGCCGTCGGTTCTATTTTGGCCTATGTACCGATCATGCTCAAAATTGGGTTTGAAGACTATCCGGCTGTCGCTGATTATGTCAAACGTCTAGCAGAACGCCCAGCTTTCCAAAAGACAATCGGTAATCGCCCTGGTTAATCGAACTCCACTCCATAAGGCAAGGGGGAAATCTGCGCCAATCTCAAGCAGCAATTCCAAATTCAAATGGTATAAATAGGGCTTGCTGAAAAAGTCAAAAAACGAAAGAAATGTGGGTTAGGGAAGTATGGACTGAAAAAGCATAGATAACTTATCCTTATGGAAACAAATCAAAATACAGATTTTGTTTAATCTATTGTTCCTTTCTGTCTAAAAAGGTCAACACAAATCACTCCTCACAAAAGAGAGGAAAATTAACACCATTTTTCACAAGAAAAACGACTCTACAACTTTTTACTTTTTGTCTTCTGAAGTAGAGTAGAAAGATTCATTACCAAAAAGTTCATCGCAATTACCGTTTCCGAGGTCTCAGGTAGTTTGGCCATCACTCGACCAAGACTAAATTTCCTCTTTCCCTGTCCGAATTTACCCTCAATGGCATTACGCACTCTTTCATCTGAGCGTGCCTCTTTCTTTTTTTCTTTGCTCACCTCTTTCGGCGGTCTTCCCAATCGGGGACCACTCATTCTTATATCCCTTTCTTTACAATAAGCTCGATTCGCTTTTGTTCGATAGATTTTATCCACATGAACCGATTCCGGATAACATCCTGTTTCCCTTTTATATTCTTCTATTCGCGCTTGTAAATCTCCCGATTCGTTGTAATTAGGGCTTGCTGAAAAAAGCTGAAACCTTTACGGAGAAAAATAGTAGGCGAATTAAGAACCGCTAGAATGCACGAAAATAGGGTAGAATGCCTCAAAACCATTGCATTAAGAAGAGAGAAAGCAGATGTACCGAAAGCAACAGTACTCAATTGAAACACCAGAAAACTTGAAAAATCTGTTCGGCGGGCAGTTAGACGAAGAAAATCGTTGGATAGAAATGTCAAAAATGATTCCCTGGGAAGAATATGAGGAAGAATATGCAAAAAACTTCACAGAAAAAAAAGGAGCCCCAGCCAAATCATTTAGAATGGCATTAGGAGCATTAATTATCAAAGAAATTTCAGGAAAAAGTGACAGAGAAACAGTAGAACAAATAAAAGAGAACCCTTATTTACAGTACTTTATAGGAATGGAAAGCTATAGTAGCAAAGAAGCATTTAGTGCGTCAATGATGGTTCATTTTCGTAAAAAAATAGGAATGGAATTAATAAATAAAATTAATAAAGAAATAGAAAAAAAAGCGACGGGTGTAGCGTCAGAAAAAAAAGAAAATGAAGGAAAGTTATTGTTAGATGCGACTTGTACACCAGCAGATATAAAATATCCAACGGATATAGGAATATTGAATGATGCCAGAGAAAAAACAGAAAAAATAATAGATAAGCTGTATGAAGAAATAAAAGAGAAAAGGAAAGAAAAGCCGAGGACTTATAGGGAAGTGGCAAGAAAAGAGTACTTAGCCATAGCAAAAAAACGTCGTGTGTCAAAAAAAGAAAGAAGAAAAGGAACAAAAAAACAACTAGGATATATAAAAAGAAACTTGTCTCATATAGAAAAAATGATAGAAGAGGGAGCAAAGTTAGAAAAACTAACGAAAAAAGAGCAAGAAGAGCTTGTAACGATAGGAAAAGTGTATGAGCAACAGTTAGAAATGTATGAAAAAAAGACAAATAAAGTAGAAAACAGAATCGTGAGTGTAAGCCAACCTCACGTGCGTCCAATAGTGCGTGGAAAAGCGGGAAAAGCAGTAGAGTTTGGAGCTAAAATATCGGCAAGTAATGTGAATGGCTTTGTCTTCTTAGACAAATTAAGTTGGGATAATTACAACGAATCGGGAGATTTACAAGCGCGAATAGAAGAATATAAAAGGGAAACAGGATGTTATCCGGAATCGGTTCATGTGGATAAAATCTATCGAACAAAAGCGAATCGAGCTTATTGTAAAGAAAGGGATATAAGAATGAGTGGTCCCCGATTGGGAAGACCGCCGAAAGAGGTGAGCAAAGAAAAAAAGAAAGAGGCACGCTCAGATGAAAGAGTGCGTAATGCCATTGAGGGTAAATTCGGACAGGGAAAGAGGAAATTTAGTCTTGGTCGAGTGATGGCCAAACTACCTGAGACCTCGGAAACGGTAATTGCGATGAACTTTTTGGTAATGAATCTTTCTACTCTACTTCAGAAGACAAAAAGTAAAAAGTTGTAGAGTCGTTTTTCTTGTGAAAAATGGTGTTAATTTTCCTCTCTTTTGTGAGGAGTGATTTGTGTTGACCTTTTTAGACAGAAAGGAACAATAGATTAAACAAAATCTGTATTTTGATTTGTTTCCATAAGGATAAGTTATCTATGCTTTTTCAGTCCATACTTCCCTAACCCACATTTCTTTCGTTTTTTGACTTTTTCAGCAAGCCCTATTTAATTTATTCACTTAGGAGAGTAAATCTATGTCACTAGTAAAACCTACGATAACGATGTATCAGGTTTTTGATGAAGCAGGCGATTGGATAGGGTTTCTCCCCCGCTCTTTCTCTAAGCCCTTGCAAATGGGAGAGGAGATGTTTGATGAGTTTAGCCCTCGGATCTGGCAAGTTGTCAGCGTTAAGGGCGTAAAAGTTTTAGTTTCTCCTTGCTAAATCGCCCATTTATTTAATTTATTCACTTAGGAGATACGAAAATGTCTAATCAATTAAAATACGGCGACAAAATAACCGTAACAATGACCCCAGGACTAGAGCTTGATATTGCCGAAATACTGAAAAAATGGGTCGTTCACCTCTCACAACAAAAAGATATTGACTTAGACCGTGAACAATTCCAGACAATGAAAGAAATTATTCGTACCTTAGCCATATCAGGGGATGTTCAATCAGGAACATAAGCGCGATCAAATTATCCTTGGAGTAAAACAATGCCTTTAATCACCATTCAAATTGATACCGACAAAATCACGAATGAGAGCAATGATGATGAGGAGTCCGAGGCGGAAAAAGTCTGTGTAATCATTGGACAACTCACCCTCCTTCTGAATGATTTTGTTGATTTTGATTATCGAAACAACCGCAAATTAGTTGATAGCTATTCGGCTGTATTTGGGACTTACACTTACACAGAAAATGAAACGGATTAATCGCCCATTTATTTAATTTATTCACTTAGGAGATAACAATGCTCAAAAAAACAAAAATTATATCCAGCCAAGGATACAATTCGGCCTCTCAACGTCTAGTCTTTGTCAATTTCTCTGATGATCTGGGCTGTTATTTTGTGACTTTAATTGAGGCATCTCAAGGGGACAAAGTAAAATTATGTATGACCATGCGGGAATCAAGGGAGATTGCTGAATCTTGGTTAACTCAATCAGGGACATAGGCGCGATCACTGCCCAAATATCGTCTGAAGATCGTAGTAGTCGAATTGCCGACATATTTAGCCACATTTACCGGCGAATCCTTCGCTAGAATCCTCTCAGTGATGAAAGTGTGTCTCATCTGCTTAGGGTTGCGATATTCAATCTCTGGCAAGCTATTTAAGACCTTTCGCCATACCCGATTAGCAAAATTATGCCAGTCTAAAAATTTTCCTTTTGGAGACGGGAAAATTAAATTATTAGATTTTTCTGGTAAAGCCGCGATCGCCCGATCATTAAGGGTGATCGTTCTCTTTTTCTGGGTTTTGAGCTTGCTCCCAAATTCACCATCCGAAAAAGTGGAATGAAAGGTTAAACGCTTTCCCCTTAAATCTTTCCACTCCACCGCGATCGCTTCCGATGGACGACAGCCCGTAAAAAAACAAAATTTAACCAACGGCGCATAAAACGGAAAATCCCGCTCAAACGCCTCAATAATCAAGTCTCTCTCCGTGACTGTAAACGGGTTAATCTCGCTATCCTCATCAGTCTTTACCTTGACCTGTTGGGGCATTTTGGCAAAGGGATTGACCTCAATCAGCCCAGAAATTAAAGCCCACTCACAGCAAGCATTAATTTGGGTCAAAATTTTATGAGCTTGTGGCTGTGGTTTCCTTGCATTAATCCAGTCCCTGATACTGGCAGCCTCGCTTAATTGGGTAGTCGGTAAATTTTCCAGAAATTTCATCCGCCGCCCAAAATCGATTTTTAGGGTAGTAGGGGCAATCATGGGAGTTTTAAAAGTTTTGTACTTTTCCCATAAATCCTTAAGGTCATGGCCTGATTGCTTGTCTCGCAATTCCTTCAAAGCCTGGTTAGCCGCATCAATGCCCTTCTGAATAGAAGCAGTGGGGCCATACTTCGCTAAAGTCGGGTCAAAATTTCCCGTTCGCAGATCCCCTTCAATTTGAGCGGCGATCGCCTGGGCAGCCTTAAGGTCATCAGGGTTATCGAATTTCCCCCCAGGGATAGGAGTGAAATTAAAAGTCGAACCACTCACCCGAAACCTAATACGAATGCTTCCATTATTGTTGAATGGCTTAATTTCCTTCATGGCACTTTGTCTAAACGTCCTCTGCTCAGATCATGCCCTATCCCACTCCAAAAGTGGCCTAAAATTAGCCTAAAATAAAAAACTCTCAGAATCTAAAATCCTGAAAGCCTTGTAAAATCTATATTTCTGTGATTTTTGAGCGAGTCCTGAAAATCCTCGTGCGTTCGGGCCAAGGAGGATGTCAATAAGGGCACAATAAACACACCTATTTTATGAATTTACACCGAATAGATAAACCCTTGATTGTTTGTGTCAGAACTGTTAAAAGTGTTCTTTGAGAGCATATACGACTTGGATTTGTTCTGCGACTGTCATATCTGGAAAGAGGGGTAAGGATAAAACTTCTTTAGCGACCTGTTCCGTATGGGGTAAAGATCCGACTTGATAACCTAAAGGCAGATAAATGGGTTGGAGATGAAGGGGAATGGGATAATAAACCATTGAGATCACCCCGTCTGCTTGCAGCTTCTCCCTCAGCCTGTCTCGTTTTGAGCGTGTCTCCGTGCCATCATCTACAACGCGAATCGTATATTGATTCCAAACGTGCTTACCGCCGCTAATTTCCCCCGGCAAAATGAGATTGGGGAGGGGCTGAAGTAGCTCGGTATAGTGTTGAGCTAAGTCGCGGCGTTGTTGGTTCCAGTCTTCTAAGTGTTTAAGTTTAATTTTTAAAATGGCAGCTTGTAGGGCATCCAATCGACTATTAATGCCGATCGCCTCATGGTAATAGCGTTGACGACTGCCATGTTCTTTGAGCATCCGAATGTTGGCGGCCAGATCGGGATCTTGACAGGTTACGGCCCCACCATCGCCACAGCCACCTAGATTTTTGGTGGGAAAAAAGCTAAAGGCCCCAGTTTTTCCCCAGCTACCGACCCTTTTTCCTTGCCATTCGGCCCCCGTTGCCTGGGCACAGTCTTCAACAACGGCAAGATTATATTTTTCGGCGATCGCCATGACCTCGGTCATATTCACCGGCTGTCCAAAGAGATGAACAGGAATAATTGCTTTCGTTTGGGGTGTAATAGCTGCTTCGATTAATTGGGGATCTAGATTAAATGTGGCAGGGTCAATATCAACAAAAACAGGTTTCGCCCCCGTCAAGGTAATGACTTCCGCCGTTGCAAAGAAGGTAAAGGAAGCGGTAATAACCTCATCATTTGGCCCAAGATTGAGGGCTAAGAGCGACAAATAGAGCGCGTCAGTGCCAGAATTACAACCGATCCCATGCTCTGTCCCCACATAATCAGCAAATTGTTGCTCAAAGTCACTAACGACAGTGCCACCGATATAGTATCCAGAGCGAAGTACTGCCAGTGCGGCCAGGTTAGCTTCGGCTTCAATGGACTGATACTGACGGGCTAGATCGACAGGGGGGATCTTATTCACGCGATTTTATAGGTCTCTGGTTGTAAAAAAACTGATCTGAATTAATTAATTCATCAAAACAAATTTTTGACCAAATGGGAAGACGGGAGAGAGGGGATGGGGAGAAGGGGATGGGGAGAAGAGGAGGGGGGGATGGGGAGAAGAGGAGATGGGGAGGAAACAGGCAGTTTAGTCGTTGGCTTTTTTTGGAACTAGGCTTTGAATGACGAGTTGAATGGCTAAGAGGATTAGACCGATCGCCACAAAGCCAAAAATAAAGGTGGCCATGGAGGCAACACCTAAAACTAAAGTTCTGACGGCTGAACCGATGCGTTGTACGATTTGATTTTGGGAAAGAATGGGTTTCGTGGCAAAGGTAATGGCGATCGCACTGGTCAGGGAATAAAGTCCCCAAGCCAGGGCAGCCGAGATGCTGGATCCCAGTAAACAACGCAAGGGGGTGACATCTTTTTTGGGATCGGTGGTTGGAGGGGCGGGTTCGGTCATGGTGGGAGAGAGATGGGGGGACTGGGAAGATGGGGAAGACTTGGGAGATTAGGGGGTTACTTGGATGCCGGTACTGGTTAAGCGGGCGATCCAAAAGTCTAGGTCGGGGTCAGCTAGGTTGGTCTGGGCAATATCTCGTACCTGTTGTGCTTCCACGAGAGAAGAACAGAGGGTAAAAACCGTTGGCCCTGAACCGGACATCATGGTTCCCAATCCTCCGGCGGCGGCGAGGGTTTTTCGCAATTGGGCAACGGGTTCATAATGGGGCAACACCACTTTCTCCAGGTCATTGTGCATGAGTTGGGCAATTTTAGGGCCATTTTTGTGGAGGATAGCTTGTACTAAATCCCCTGAATGGATTTGATGGGTACGAGACTGACGGACTTCGTTTTGAGGGAGATAATGTTGGCCATATTGTTGACGATAGGTTTGGTAGGCCCAGGGGGTCGAAACGCTAATGCTTTTGGATTTGGCTAATACCACCCACAAATTATCAAGATCCGGCAGAGGATCTAATTGTTCACCCCGACCTGTGGCGATCGCCGTTCCCCCCGCAATACAGAAGGGTAAATCTGAGCCAAGTTGAGCGGCCAAAGATTGCAATTCAGGCAAGGTCAGTCCCAATTCCCAGAGCAAATTGATCCCCACTAACACGGCGGCTCCATCGGTTGATCCTCCAGCTAATCCGGCAGCAATCGGAATATGCTTATCGAGATAAATATCCACCCCGCCATAGTTCGCAAAAACCTTGGGAAAACTTTTTATCATCAGGTTAGCGGCTCGATAGGCTAAATTTTCTTGATCCAGGGGAACCTCAGGATGTTGACAGGAAAGGCGAATATTATCCGTCCCATTGGAGCGAATTTGTAATTGATCATTGAGGTCAATACTTTGTAAAATCATGACCAATTCATGATAACCATCAGGGCGATCGCCAAGAATTTCTAGATAAAGATTAATTTTGGCCGGAGCTAATAAGGTATGGGTGTGCATTTTAGTAAAATGGATTAGGAACTGGACAGTGCGAAGTTTATGGATGCCAGATAAGGTAATGACTATGAGGACAAAGTAAGCATATCAGGGCTTGGGGAAGAGGCAAGTTTAGCGGCAAGGAATTTAGGCAAAAGCAGACTGGGTGGACTTTGGAGAAAAATCATTTGGGCTTGATGTTGGAGGGCTAGTAGTCAGTCAAGGTAGAACTGATGGATAAAGCCGCTTGAGTTTGATGCGAGCATCATCAGTGGTAAATTGCCAATCAATGGTACGCAATTGTTCATTTCGGTGTTTTTCCCAAGCAGCAATTTCATTGTTGAGAGTTGAGAGTTGAGAGTTGAGAGTTGAGAGTTGAGAGTTGAGAGTTGAGAGTTGAGAGTTGAGAGTTGAGAGTTGAGAGTTGAGAGTTGAGAGTTGAGAGTTGAGAGTTGAGAGTTGAGAGTTGAGAGTTGAGAGTTGAGAGTTGAGAGTTGAGAGTTGAGAGTTGAGAGTTGAGAGTTGAGAGTTGAGAGTTGAGAGTTGAGAGTTGAGAGTTGAGAGTTGAGAGTTGAGAGTTGAGAGTTGAGAGTTGAGAGTTGAGAGTTGAGAGTTGAGAGTTGAGAGTTGAGAGTTGAGAGTTGAGAGTTGAGAGTTGAGAGTTGAGAGTTGAGAGTTGAGAGTTGAGAGTTGAGAGTTGAGAGTTGAGAGTTGAGAGTTGAGAGTTGAGAGTTGAGAGTTGAGAGTTGAGAGTTGAGAGTTGAGAGTTGAGAGTTGAGAGTTGAGAGTTGAGAGTTGAGAGTTGAGAGTTGAGAGTTGAGAGTTGAGAGTTGAGAGTTGAGAGTTGAGAGTTGAGAGTTGAGAGTTGAGAGTTGAGAGTTGAGAGTTGAGAGTTGAGAGTTGAGAGTTGAGAGTTGAGAGTTGAGAGTTGAGAGTTGAGAGTTGAGAGTTGAGAGTTGAGAGTTGAGAGTTGAGAGTTGAGAGTTGAGAGTTGAGAGTTGAGAGTTGAGAGTTGAGAGTTGAGAGTTGAGAGTTGAGAGTTGAGAGTTGAGAGTTGAGAGTTGAGAGTTGAGAGTTGAGAGTTGAGAGTTGAGAGTTGAGAGTTGAGAGTTGAGAGTTGAGAGTTGAGAGTTGAGAGTTGAGAGTTGAGAGTTGAGAGTTGAGAGTTGAGAGTTGAGAGTTGAGAGTTGAGAGTTGAGAGTTGAGAGTTGAGAGTTGAGAGTTGAGAGTTGAGAGTTGAGAGTTGAGAGTTGAGAGTTGAGAGTTGAGAGTTGAGAGTTGAGAGTTGAGAGTTGAGAGTTGAGAGTTGAGAGTTGAGAGTTGAGAGTTGAGAGTTGAGAGTTGAGAGTTGAGAGTTGAGAGTTGAGAGTTGAGAGTTGAGAGTTGAGAGTTGAGAGTTGAGAGTTGAGAGTTGAGAGTTGAGAGTTGAGAGTTGAGAGTTGAGAGTTGAGAGTTGAGAGTTGAGAGTTGAGAGTTGAGAGTTGAGAGTTGAGAGTTGAGAGTTGAGAGTTGAGAGTTGAGAGTTGAGAGTTGAGAGTTGAGAGTTGAGAGTTGAGAGTTGAGAGTTGAGAGTTGAGAGTTGAGAGTTGAGAGTTGAGAGTTGAGAGTTGAGAGTTGAGAGTTGAGAGTTGAGAGTTGAGAGTTGAGAGTTGAGAGTTGAGAGTTGAGAGTTGAGAGTTGAGAGTTGAGAGTTGAGAGTTGAGAGTTGAGAGTTGAGAGTTGAGAGTTGAGAGTTTCCTTGTCAGGAATACGACGGCAGGGCAAACGCATCTTATCCAAGTAAAACCTTAAGGAGATAGTCCTCGTCCCAACCAGCGCGTAGCCGTTTATTCTTGATACCAAGTTTCAGAGTATTTTCCTTTGTGAGCAAGTTAAGAGCGATATGGCGTAAGACGGCTAAATTCTCAGGAGCAAAATCCTTACGAATGCGACAAGCATCCTCGTTGAAGGCCAAGTCTAGAACCCAATGTAAAGAGTTTTCTATCAACCAATGACTACGAACAGATTGGGATAATTTTTGAGCATTACTCGGCAGGCTACTGATATAGTAGCGGGTCTCATACTCGGAACTGGTATCGTCTGATCAAAGTTGGAAAAATTTATGGTGTAAGGCTTTGAGAAAATAGAAAAATAGTTTAAGACTAGACATCGGCCCGTTTTTATTATACTATTATTATTGTCATTATATCAAAGAAGAAGGAAACAGAAAACAATGTCAATAATATTAAAGAAAAGCTCTATGGAAATCCTGAATGATATTGGCTTGTGCCACAGCAATTCCAAATTCAGAATGTAGCTAAAAATACAAAATCCCTGAAGTGCTTACGGTCAAGGGGTTTAATGCCAATATTTAGAATCAATGTAATGCTCTATTTAGTGATTGATCAAGTTTGTTTGCAGGTTACTGACTCTCTAAGAGACCGAGATTCGAGGAGGGAATGCAAAAAAACTCAGAGATTAGGTCAATATCTCTTGTATCCATAAAAACAAGATCGTGTCTGTATCCTATGTTACCGTTTGAATTTGGAATTGCTGCTTGTGCCAAGAGAAAGAGGATGCCTTATTCAAGAAAAACTGTCCTCATTGCTATAGTGAAAAAGTAAAAATACATTCTCATTATCAAACGAAAGGTAACGGGGAACGTAAAATGTTCATTTGTCAAGAATGTAGTTCTTGTTTTGCTGAGACTTATGGTAGCGTAATCGCTGGCTTAGAAACCCCATTAAGTGAAATTGTAAAAGTATTAAAAGCCAGAATGGAAGGAATAGGATTAAATGCAGCAGCCCGAGTATTCGGCTACGCGAAAACAACAATATTGAATTGGGAAAAGAAATTATCAGGATTACAAGAGACATTATTTTTATACGCCTTAGTGAATGAATTTGTTAAATTAGTAATAGAAGGGGATGAACTATACACAAAAGTTAGAAAAAATGAAGAAGCAAGTGCCTCTGAGGGGTGGACAATCGTTCTCATAGAAAGGGCTAGCCGCTTTATTTGGCATTTAAAATGTGGTCGAAAAGAGCAGAAATTATTTCTAGAGGCAATGATGACGGTAGCGGAATTATTTGAAAGGAGTGCAGAATCTCTCCAGTTATTTACAGATGGAGAAAAGCGATATAGTCAACTGCTATTTAATATTTGTCACGAAGTATTAAGGACTGGAAAGCGAGGTCGTCCCACCAAAGTATTACCGAAGGGTCTTGTAGTAAGACTAAAAAATAAAAGTAGTAAACGTCGAGATTCTGAGGGTAAACTAAAGAAAGTAGAAACTCCGAAACCAGAACATCCTGAGACAACAGAAAAACCAGAAGAAAAGGACGTCCATGCCAACCACGTTGAGGCATTTAATAGTGCTATCCGACGCTATTTAGCCGCCTTTCGTCGTCGTACAAATACTTACGCTAAATCTGTTGTGGGATTACAGCCCACATTCCGTACATAAAAAAAGAACAAAGAAAATAAGAAAAGTCATTATGACAAAAGATAATACTGACAAGTAGTAGCCCCAAAAAAGCGCAAAATCCTCTCTCGCTCAAGCGTTAGATTGATTATTTGGGGACAATTATCCAGTACAACCCAATGAACTCCTCTCAACATCTGAAAAATCCAACGCAGTGTCGGACGCTGAGTCGGCTTTCCCAACTGATTAGGCACAGTCTCCTCCTGCTCTGCCAGAGCCAGTCTCAGTTTACGTTGTCCCAAGCTGTACACCAGTAAACACAACACCATGATGAAACTCAATGCCATAATCCGCTCAGGGGTTTTGAGAAAAACACTGGACGCCAAAAACAGAGGGTCTTTAAGGAAGCGAAAACCTCGCTCTACCCCTTGCTGTTGCTTGTAGTGGACAAGCAGTTGCTCATCGCTCAAAGAGTCTCCATCTAGCTGATTCGTCGCCAAGACAAAACGTCCTGCTGCCCGCTCTGAAGCTTGAACTTTCGCACTATTGAGGCTGAAAGTGGCTTGGGCATGATAGCTACGACGAATGGGCTGTTCATGGGGACGGGGTTTACCTCGATGACCGTAATGACATTTTTCGACGACAGTTAGGTCTTGAAGAAGATGCCATTCTAAACTCTTCTCCCATCGGCTCAGGGCGGTTAAAGCATCCTCCCGACAAGCAAATTCCTGACGCTGTAATTGTTCTAATTGTCTTTGAGCTTGAGCCGTTGCTTTCTCTGTCTTCTTCGTCAGTTGTTTGAGGTCTAAAGCTTTTTTTTGCTCGCTATCTACCACTATCCAACGTTGTTTGACTCCCCCATATTCACTTTCTAAGGAGGTAAGACGATAGCCCTCTAAATCAGTTGTGATGAATTGCTCCGAGGCTAATTGACTGACCGCATCCTGCACTTCTCTAATCGTTTTCGGCACAGAACATAACCAGTATATGCCGGTTAACTTTTGCAAGTTATCGGCACTGTATAAGGCTGAATCTGCTATATACAAACCATCGAATTGCCACTGCTCATTGAACTTTTTCAAGAGTTTAGCAAACTCTTTTTTATCACTTTGATTGCCATCTCCTAATTCGAGAAAAGCGGGAATGTCGCCATCCCCCCAACAGACTAGATTCAAGACAAATTGTTTCAAGTCTGGTCGCTTATCCTTTGAATAGCCATGAGTGATATGGATTATTTGGCTTTCTTTGTCTTCTCTCTCCACCGATAATTTATATTCCCCTTGTACCGATAATGAACTGGAGTCTAAATGGGAACTTTTCATCACTATTTTGAAGATTTCTACGGCTTTTAGACAAATTCCGAGAAACAAACGGCTGATGCCGGCCATAAAGATTAAATCTAAGACTCTCCCTAAACGGTCATCATTCAGGTCGCTGGCTTTTATTCCTTTTCCTAAAAGATGTTCTACTGGTTTATCTTCAAAAAAACGACTGAACAAATATAAAGGAGAGTTGATAAAGCCTAAGCCATTGAGAATCATCGCTTTCACTACCAGACCCGCACTGATTTTAGCACGGTCATTTTCTCCTAGTTGTTCATTGATATAATCCACGGGTGCGACCTTTAGTTGATGAAGGAAAAGAAAAGTGTTAACATGAGATGAAAAGTGACAAAGAGGAAACAATGATGACAGCAAAACTAATTAATGTAGAGGGTTCAAAGATAAAAATAGAACTAACATTAGAACTCAGTCGTTCAATGTTGGATACAGAAATAAATATTCAAAAAGGCTTAAACGAAGTAGGTTGCATCGCCAGCAAAGAAGCCTTGAAATATTTAGATACAGATGGTTCACCCTTAAAAATCGGTGAAGAAATCTGGAAGAGTAAGGGAGAGCAACCGAAAGAATATCAAACACCTTATGGTGAGGTTATAGTGAATCGTCATGTATATCAGCGTTCACCTTTGAGGAAAAACGTATTGCCCCTTAGAAAGAGAAGCAAGGATAATCATAACATCAACGCCATTATTGGCAAAACAGGTATCCTCAAAAATGTCAGGGATGGCAGGCAAAGAGGTGAAAAATGATTTATTAGAAAATCATGGTAGAAAAGTAGCGCTATCCTATATCCAAAGATTGAGTGAAGCAGTAGGAAGTGTGGTACAGGCAAAAGAAGAAGCGTGGAGTTATGCCCCGCCCAAGGAGGATAGCCAAATTGCAACAGTGGGAATAGGATTAGATGGAACCTGTATGCTGATGTGTGAGGATGGCTACCGTGAAGCAATGGTGGGAACCGTTTCCCTATACGATAGTGAAGGCGAACGTCAACCTACAATCTATCTAGGTGCGGCACCAGAGTATGGAAAAAAGAGTTTTCTAGAAAGATTAGAAAGAGAAATTGAGCGAGCGAAAAACCGTTATCCAGAGGCAACATTGGTCGGGATAGCAGACGGGGCAGAATCAAATTGGAAGTTTTTAGAAAAGCAAACGGAAGAACAGATATTAGATTTCTATCATGCCTCTGGTTACTTAGGTGCCTTGGCAGAAGCGTTGCATCCGAATACCGTGTCAAAACAAAAAGAATGGTTGACTGAAAATTGTCGAGAACTCAAGCATGAAAAAGGAAAAGCAGGAGAACTGCTAAATCTGATGAAAGAAGTCAAAGAAGAAAAAAGTCATTCTAAGAATCTTACCGAGAAACTACAAGCGGCGATTACTTATTACGAGAATCATCAGCATCAAATGGATTATGCTGAATACTTAGAGAAAAAGTATCCGATTGGTTCAGGTGTTACGGAAGCAGCTTGTAAGACGTTGGTCAAACAACGATTATGTTGTTCAGGGATGCGATGGAAGGAAAAAGGAGCAGGAATTATTTTGAGCCTACGAGCTTTGGTATTGACCAAGGAACGATGGAGTCAATTTTGGGCAAAACTTGATCAATATGGGTTCCCTGTAGAACCCTGATTACAACAGCTTTTATCAACTAAAGGTCGCACCCTAATCCACTAGACCTAGTTCATCAACTATCGCCGCGATTATTCCTAAATGGTCGAGATTTTTAACGTTTAATTGGGTCATTTTCTCTTGGGTTTATTAGCTTTTTTATTTTAACTATTCTGTAGCCATTTTTGAATCTATTTTTATTTTTTCAAGACTAGTACGGAATACGGGCTCTAACACAGAAGTCGAAGAAATTAGCATAGATGGTGGGAAGGTACGACTCAGAACTCCCAAGGGAGAACCCTTAATTTGGCGTGATTATAAAGGAGTCAGTTTTCATCAATTGGGGGTAGCTGCCTTTTTTCAAGATAACTCGGCTTTATTAGATTTGGTTAATTCTCAAATTTTGGCTAAGCCTTTAATTTGTTTGGGAGATGGACATGATGGTATCTGGAACTTATTTCGTGAGATAGGACAGAAACATGAGCGAATTGAAATTTTGGACTGGTATCACTTAATTGAAAACCTCTATAAAGTTGGGGGGTCATTCCAGCGAATTGAGGAGGTCAAGTCTTTTCTTTGGACGGGTGAAGTGGATGCCGCTATCTCCTGTTTTGAGGGATGGTCAGAGCCTCAAGCTGAGAATTTTATCATTTATTTAAACAAGCATAAACATCGGATTGTCAATTATGGTTATTTGCAGGCAGAGGGCATTTCCATTGGCTCTGGCTCTGTCGAATCTCAAGTTAAACAAATTGGTCATCGTCTTAAAATTACTGGTGCGAGTTGGAATTCTGACAATGTACCACAAGTCCTTCGTCATCGCTGTTCCTATTTAAATGATTACCTTTTTTGACTCTTTCATTTACCTCGTTAAGTATTTCTACTTATTGCAGAGGTGAGATGCTCCCTGAATAAATACAAGGGAGAATTAATAAATCCTAAGCCATTGAGAATCATGGCTTTAACCACCAGACCCGCACTGATTTTCGCACGGTCATTTTCTTGTAACTGTTCATTGATATAATCCACTAGACCTAGTTCATCAACTACGGCCGCGATTATTCCTAAATGGTCGAGATTTTTAACGTTTAATTGGGTCATTTTCTCCTCGGTTTGTTAGCTTTTTTATTTTAACTATTCTGTTGCTATTTTTGAATCTATTTTTATTTTTTCAAAATTAGTACGGGATATGGGTTACAGCGAGTCCTAGATATTTTCTGGATGGTTCATAACTTTGTTCGCAGCCATTTTACGACTAGAGAAGTTCCTGCTGTAGCTCTCGGTATAATTGAAAAAGGGTTAACTTGGGAGGACTTACTCCAAATTCGCCTGATTTCTTGAACCTCTCGTATTGCAACGTTTGTAGCTTCTAGCTAGACGATACCAGTGCCTTTGCGAGAGCCCAGTCATAAAATTGTCTTCCACTTCACCCCCAAGCATTGCTCTTGGCTCAATCAAATTGAGATGTGGTTCAGTATGCTGATGAGTAAGTTACTCAGACGAGGCAATTTCATGAGCAGAGAACAGCTCAAAACTCGCATCCTTGACTTCATTGATTACTTTAATCGCACTATGGCTAAACCCTTCAAATGGACTTATCAAGGCAAGGCATTAAAGCAATGATAAACGGTCGCTCTATTCCCGCCCAAGCCTACTAGTAGTCAGTCATCCTTGATTTGATGGGTAAAAAGTGTGAGAATGGGGAAGACCTAAACATTCAAGAGAAATCATGGCTAAAAAAATACATAGTTGCTCTGGAGCAAGAAGAAAGAAAAGAATTGGAAAGTATAACAACCAAGAGAACACCAGAAAAAAGATGATCCAATGATTATAGCGGTTTGGCAAAGATTTCCACAAACCATTTTTTGAGGCTAGTGGTCTGTCAAGCTAAAGATTGTGAATTTGAAGGAAAATGGAGAGGCTATTCATTACCTCAACAGATATCGTAATAAGTAACCATGCTCAAGACCTATATTGTCCGATTAAGTCAAGAAGAACGTCAGACCCTAAAAGATTTGGTATCCATCGGGAAAGGAGCGGCTTACAAAATTAAGCACGCCAATATTCTGTTAAACATTGATGTGAATGGACAAGGATGGACGGATGAGGAAGCTGCCGCCGCCTTTAGTTGTCACCGTAACACAGTCGCCAATCTCAGGGAGCGATTGGTCAATGAAGGTGTGGAGTCAGCATTAAGCCGCAAGCCCCGCAAAACGCCGCCTCGTCAACCGATTATTGATGCTGACTTTTCCCGTTAAGTCCAAAATCCAGCAATGCAAACTTCTAGAGGCTTTATCTGGCAAGGGTTTGAGTAATGATTCTCTTGACAGGAAAAAAATATTCTGAAGCCATCATCCCGCTTATCGTTCAAATTTCAAAAACAAAGGATGAAGGGAGTATGAGACTGTAAAATGGAGAAAATCTTAAAGGGCAGGTCAAAAAATGTTGGAATGGTGGACAAAAAACTTTGCCAGTTGTGAATTGGGAGACGAGAGGCTAAACAATCGTGCCTTCTCGATTGGGAAAAAGTTAAGTGAGGGGTTTGGAAAAGCCTTATCAGAAGTGTTTAAGGGAGGAAACGAGTTAAAGAGGGCCTATGAATTTTTGGGAATCCGAAAACAGACTTTGTCAAGATAATAGAGCCGCACTGTGAAATGACAACTGCCGCCGTAGAAGAATATAAGATAATGCTATCAGTCGGAGATACGACCTTCTTAGATTATCGCAATATCAAGGAAAAAAGGGAAGGGTATGGGCCGACTGGAAAAGGAGGGAATGGATTAATACTGCATAGTGCTTTAGCAATTGAGCCAGAAAAAGGACAAGTATTAGGTTTATTATGGCAAAAACTGTGGAATAGGGAGGTAAAAGAAAAGCCCCCAACAGATGAAACGGCGAAGCAGAAAAAAGAAAGACAGAAAGAACAAAGAAAAGCAGCTCGTCAAAGACCATTTGAGGAAAAAGAATCCTACAAATGGGTAGAGGCTCTAAACACCTGTGAGAAACAGGTAGAAAGTTCAACGAGGGTAATTCATGTATTTGACAGAGAAGGAGATGTTTCAGAAGTCTTTGACTCAGTGCGTCAACTCAAGCATACAGGAGTGCTGGTCAGAGCGTCTCATAATCGTAGTTTAGACAAAAATAGTGAACGACTTTGGCAACATTTGGAATCAGAACCGATTCGTTTTCATCAAGAAATCGAGATTCCGAGTACAGGAAAAAGAAAAGCACGGAAGGTTAAGCTTGCCGTCCGATTTTGCTCAGTTAATCTACGAACTCCCTATCGTTTTGATAATCGTGACCCGTTGAATGTCTATGCTGTTTATGCGACAGAAATCGATTGTCCCGAAGGCGAAACTCCTTTATCTTGGATGCTTCTGACTACAGAAGTTGTTGAGACTATTGAGATGGCTGTCACTATTCTTCGTTGGTACACCTACCGATGGCGGGTTGAAGAATTTCATAAAGTCCTTAAGTCTGGTTGTCAGAGTGAGCGTTATCGACTTGCCTCTGATGGAATGAAAACTCTTTTGGGTTTTTTAAGTGTCATTGCTGTTGAACTTTTACACGTTACTTAGGGCTTGCTGAATAAGTATAGAACCCTTGCCAGATAATGCTTTCAAGCATTTTAAAAACGATCAGGTGCAAGGTTATGGCCTTTGGAGGCTCAAAGCCCATGCACGTCGTTGGAAAACTGGGGGTTGAAATTGGAAACTACTCTCTGAAGTCACCATTTTTCGCCTCCTGTGGCATCTAGGTTCGTTTTGTGGACTTTTTCAGCAGACCCTACTTATCTTCATCGTACCCAGCCCGATGCTCTCGCGATTGAAATTCTTAATCCTCTTCAACTTCAGGTGTTAAAAGCAGCCGCCTCTCAAAAACTTCCCCCTATTTTGACTGTTGCTTGGGCTGTCGAGTCTGTTGCTTTTCTTGGTGGTTATCTTGAACATCGTCGTAAAACTCCTCTCGGTATCCAAGTCCTTTGGCGCGGGGGTGCGACCTTTAGTTGATAAAAGCTGTTGTAATCAGGGTTCTACAGGGAACCCATATTGATCAAGTTTTGCCCAAAATTGACTCCATCGTTCCTTGGTCAATACCAAAGCTCGTAGGCTCAAAATAATTCCTGCTCCTTTTTCCTTCCATCGCATCCCTGAACAACATAATCGTTGTTTGACCAACGTCTTACAAGCTGCTTCCGTAACACCTGAACCAATCGGATACTTTTTCTCTATGTATTCAGCATAATCCATTTGATGCTGATGATTCTCGTAATAAGTAATCGCCGCTTGTAGTTTCTCGGTAAGATTCTTAGAATGACTTTTTTCTTCTTTGACTTCTTTCATCAGATTTAGCAGTTCTCCTGCTTTTCCTTTTTCATGCTTGAGTTCTCGACAATTTTCAGTCAACCATTCTTTTTGTTTTGACACGGTATTCGGATGCAACGCTTCTGCCAAGGCACCTAAGTAACCAGAGGCATGATAGAAATCTAATATCTGTTCTTCCGTTTGCTTTTCTAAAAACTTCCAATTTGATTCTGCCCCGTCTGCTATCCCGACCAATGTTGCCTCTGGATAACGGTTTTTCGCTCGCTCAATTTCTCTTTCTAATCTTTCTAGAAAACTCTTTTTTCCATACTCTGGTGCCGCACCTAGATAGATTGTAGGTTGACGTTCGCCTTCACTATCGTATAGGGAAACGGTTCCCACCATTGCTTCACGGTAGCCATCCTCACACATCAGCATACAGGTTCCATCTAATCCTATTCCCACTGTTGCAATTTGGCTATCCTCCTTGGGCGGGGCATAACTCCACGCTTCTTCTTTTGCCTGTACCACACTTCCTACTGCTTCACTCAATCTTTGGATATAGGATAGCGCTACTTTTCTACCATGATTTTCTAATAAATCATTTTTCACCTCTTTGCCTGCCATCCCTGACATTTTTGAGGATACCTGTTTTGCCAATAATGGCGTTGATGTTATGATTATCCTTGCTTCTCTTTCTAAGGGGCAATACGTTTTTCCTCAAAGGTGAACGCTGATATACATGACGATTCACTATAACCTCACCATAAGGTGTTTGATATTCTTTCGGTTGCTCTCCCTTACTCTTCCAGATTTCTTCACCGATTTTTAAGGGTGAACCATCTGTATCTAAATATTTCAAGGCTTCTTTGCTGGCGATGCAACCTACTTCGTTTAAGCCTTTTTGAATATTTATTTCTGTATCCAATATTGAACGACTTAGTTCTAATGTTAGTTCTATTTTTATCTTTGAACCCTCTACATTAATTAGTTTTGCTGTCATCATTGTTTCCTCTTTGTCACTTTTCATCTCATGTTAACACTTTTCTTTTCCTTCATCAACTAAAGGTCACACCCTGGCGCGGTTGGTTGAAGTTGCATGACCTTTGCCAAGGCTGGCAGCTTGCAATCCGCACTTAACGGGAAAAGTCAGATTATTGATGGAGAGGTAGAAGCAAAACTAATCGCCTTACGTTGTGGAGAACCGCCTGCTGGTCAAGCCCGTTGGACATTGAGGTTACTAGCCGACAAGGCGGTCGAGTTAGAAATTGTGCCAGCAATTAGTCACGAAACCGTGCGTCAAGTGTTAAAAAAAACGAACTAAAACCTCATCTGCGACAGATGTACGTGATTCCACCAGAAAAGAGTGCCGAATTTGTGTCTAACATGGAAGATGTTCTAGAAATTTATCACCGACCCTATGACCCCAATTGTCCAGTGATTTGCATGGATGAGCAACCTATACAATTGGTCAAAGAAACCCGCCTTCCTCTACCAGCCAAACCTGGACAGCCAGAGGCGCATGATTACGAATATGAACGCAATGGAACAGCCAATATCTTTATGTTTACAGAACCCTTGTCTGGGTGGCGAAAGACAGTTGTCAGTGAACGTAGAACATCGGTTGACTGGGCAACAGAAATTAAGAATTTACTCGATAACGACTATGCTGATAACGACAAAGTCATTTTAGTATGTGATCAGCTAAATACTCACAAACTTGCCTCACTATATGAAGCATTTGAGCCTTCCACGGCTCGTCGTCTAGTCGAACGGTTGGAAATTCACCATACCCCAAAACATGGCAGTTGGCTTAATATTGCTGAAAACGAGCTGTCCGCAATGACTCGGCAATGCCTAGCTCGTCGAATTCCAGATCGGGAAACTTTAGAGCAAGAAACAACGGCTTGGTACACTCAGCGCAATCATTACCCAAAAGTCGGTAGATTGGCAATTCACGACGGCTGAGGCTCGTATCCGTCTCCATTGGTGTCAACTTAAGCCAAAATGCCTACTCACAAAAGATTAGCCTAAAAGCAGGCGGAAGTAAGAGTAGGCTGAAAAAAAGGTTAGTATATAAAAAAGTGAGCAAAAAACAAATGGCAAGACAACATCCTCGGAGAAAAGGAAACCCAGACTTACGTCGTAAGACAAATCAGCCAGGGGTAGAAATCCCTGAAATAACAAAAGAGTTGTTTGAATTACTAGAACCCACAATGTTTACACCATTAAAATATTTACAGGGAACTCATGAGAAAATGATGAGAGATAGGGTATTAAATTTACCAGTAATGGTGGCATTAGTGTTAAGTATAGTGTATCGTCAAATAGCGGGTATAAGTGAAGCGGTAAGACTGTTAGAGGAAGAGGGATTGCTATGGGTAGCATCATTAAAAGTAAGCAAACAGGCAGTATCAAAAAGAATGATGAATGTGCCAGCCGAAATATTTGCAATATTACTAAAAGAAGTGTTAGAAAAAGCAGCCGAAAAAGGGAAGAAGCTCCAAGTAGGAGAAAAATGGGAAAAAATAAGAGAAAAGTTTAGTGCAGTGTGGATAGCAGATGGCTAAACGCTAGAGCAGATAAGGAAAAATATGAAAATAAGTAAAGAAGAAAAGAGTAAATTGGGGGGTAAAATAATGATGGTAGTGGAAGCCTTTACCCAAAGACCCGTTACTTTATGGTACACAGAAAATGATAAATCAAATGATAAAATATGGTGTGAAGAATTGGCAGCTAAATTACCAGAAAATGGTTTAATTCTCGTAGATATGGGATTTTTTAGCTTTGTGTGGTTTGATTTGTTAACAGAAGCTAAAAAGTTTTTTCTAACCAGATTTAGAGCGGGTACATCTTACAAAACCAAACAAGTATTGTCTCAAGGTAGTCATTACAGAGATGAGATTATCATTATGGGAAATTACCGTTCTAATCCTTGCAAGCATCCGGTGAGATTAGTCTCAGTATTATGGGGAACAATCTGGTATCAGTATTTAACAAATGTGTTGTCTCCCGAACAACTGTCCGCCGAAGAGGTCTGTGATTTATATCGAAGACGATGGACAATCGAAGAAGCCTTTTTATTAACGAAAAGACTTTTAGGACTAGCCTATTTATGGGTAGGGAATAAGAATGGTGTCCAAATCCAGATTATTTGCACTTTGATTTTCTATACGGTCTTAAATCAATTGGTAGGGGAAGTGGCGATTGCTCTAAATCAACCGAAAGAAAAAATCTCAGTAGAGATGGTGTTTCGGAGTCTATACTATGTAGCGAAGGCTATTGCTAGAGGAGAAAAGCAGGGCAAACGCATCTAAATTCTAGACTCCTTATCTGATAAGCCTTTCAGCGTTTCATAAAAAATCAATCATGATCTCGAAAACCCTTATCCAGCCTACCTTTCAAAAATAAGATGCGTTCGCCCTGAGGAGAAAAGCCTGATACAGTAACCTATCTGGCTGAACGTGCTAAGTTATTTGGTTTGGTCAAAGCTGAGAGAAAGCGACATCGAGAAAAGGCCGCTCTCAATCAACAAATTTGGGAACCCATTCCTTTAAGTTGACACGGATGACTATTAAATGCCTCAACGTGGTTGGCATGGACGTCCTTTTCTTCTGGTTTTTCTGTTGTCTCTGGATGTTCTGGTTTCGGAGTTTCTACTTTCTTTAGTTTACCCTCAGAATCTCGACGTTTACTACTCTTATTTTTTAGTCTTACCACCATACCCTTCGGTAATACTTTGGTGGGACGACCTCGCTTTCCAGTCCTTAATACTTCGTGACAAATATTAAATAGCAGTTGACTATATCGCTTTTCTCCATCTGTAAATAACTGGAGAGATTCTGCACTCCTTTCAAATAATTCCGCTACCGTCATCATTGCTTCTAGAAATAATTTGGTTCTCCTGAACAAAGAGTGATAATTAGAACTTATCATGAAAAGCAAGCTAAAAAACGGTTTCGCATATTATCAAAGTTCATAAATCCATAAGCTTGACGCTTGATTAGTTTAAGACGATTATTAATTCCTTCCATTGCCCCATTCGTCGTTCGACTCAAAAAGTAGTTACAAATAGAGTCTAAATTCCTACGAATTGTGCTAATTACATCTGTATAAATGCTCTTAGCATTCTCTAACCATTCTGTAAATTTTAATCGCCCTTCTTCCTTCTCATTTACTTTTTCATATATTTCTCTAAATGACTCTTTATACTCATACGCCTTACGCAGACGAGCAGATTGCTTTAACACCAATTCTAATTTTTCTAACTCCTCCTCTTTTAGGTCTTCTTTATTTTTTAATAATAGCCATTTTTCTCCCTTAATTTTTACATTCAACCTTGTCTGTTTACGGATTTTATTTAATTCTTCATTCACCGCCTTCATTACATGAAATCTATCCGTTACAATTACTGCATTCGGAAATACTTTTTCTATCACCTTCGGAAATCCTACCCACATATCTACACTCACTTGTTCTACTCCTTCCCTCACCTCTAACGGTTTCTCCATCAGCACTTCTATTATTTTATCTTGTTGATGACTATCAATTACTTCTATTAATTCTCCTTTTTCTAGGTCTCCTACCACTGTTACAAAATTCTGATGACCTTTTCGTTTCGCTATTTCATCCATCCCCACGTATTTTACCCCTTGCCAATCCTTTTTTTACTTCACATTGACGTTGATAAATTCCATTTACTTGATCCCATGATAGAGATTCCTCTCTGCTTACTTGTTCCACACTGCTCACATTTACTCGTCCATAAATATATTCTTCATACCGCACCGTATATTTCCTACGGGCTTCCATGAATTCCAGATTTTCTGTAAAAAACCTTTGACAATTTTTACAGTAAAATTTACGACGAGGCACTTTCAGGTATACCATTTGACCAGATATAGACAAATCCCTTACCAGTACATTGTTCGTCTGATGTAATTCATCTGTTAAGCTACCACAATAATTACATTTGACTTCTTCCTCTTGACAACTCAGTATTAAAAATGCCTGTTTCCCTTCTTGAATAACATTTCTTATGCTTACCTTTGGCAAATTCAGGAGATTTTCCAGAAAAAATAACATTGATGTCATCCTCATATACTGTATCTTATTATACATCTTTTACCGCAAAGCCAGAAGAACCAATAATTTCTGCTCTTTTCGACCACATTTTAAATGCCAAATAAAGCGGCTAGCCCTGTCCATGAGCACGATTGTCCACCCCTCAGAGGCACTTGCTTCTTCATTTTTTCCAACTTTTGTGTATAGTTCATCCCCTTCTATTACTAATTTAACAAATTCATTCACTAAGGCGTATAAAAATAATGTCTCTTGTAATCCTGATAATTTCTTTTCCCAATTCAATATTGTTATTTTCGCGTAGCCAAATACTCGGGCTGCTGCATTTAATCCTATTCCTTCCATTCTGGCTTTTAATACTTTTACAATTTCACTTAATGGGGTTTCTAAGCCAGCGATTACGCTACCATAAGTCTCAGCAAAACAAGAACTACATTCTTGACAAATGAACATTTTACGTTCCCCGTTACCTTTCGTTTGATAATAAGAATGTATTTTTACTTTTTCACTATAGCAATGAGGACAGTTTTTCTTGAATAAGGCATCCTCTTTATCTTGGCACAAGCCAACATCATTCAGGATTTCCATAGAGCTTTTCTTTAATATTGACATCGTTTTCTGTTTCCTTCTTCTTTGATATAATGACAATAATAATAGTATAATAAAAACGGGCCGATGTCTAGTCTTAAACTATTTTTCTATTTTCTCAAAGCCTTACACCATAAATTTTTCCAACTTTGATCAGACGATACCAGTTCCTCCCCTTCACTTACCTCCGCTATACTTTTGACCCAATCGAGAAAACAGTCTTGAAATTGCTCTGGGTTCAGACTAGCAAATACACGCGCAAACGTATCGTCGGAGGGGATGCCATTCGACAATTCCAAAATTTTTTTTAGCCATTGATGTTTAGCCTTGCCGAAACTTTCCATGGCTACCCAACCTTCTGCTCCACAAATGACGGCTAAGATGGCAATCGTTAGAATATCAATGAGTTTATGCCGTTTTGTTCGTTCGATGCGAGGGTCATCTATTTCGGCAAAGTGTTCTACCAGTCTATATTTGGGTCGGAGTTTCATCGCTTTTGTTTTCTATGCACTTTTCCTTATTTTCCCTTATCCATCCCTCTATAATGTTCTTGTATCTGTATCATTTTTAGATGCGTTCGCCCTGCCTTATTCAGCCTACCTTTCAAAAATAAGATGCGTTCGCCCTAATTGATGACACGCTCTAGGAACATTACCGAAAGGGTAACTCATTTAAAATCCCCATAAAGTTGAGTATAATAAGATAAAATTTCCTCTAAATAAATCTTTTCCTGAGCAGGTAAATTTTGAGGATAGTGAATTTCTAATGCCTCCACCTGACTTTGGCTATAGTCAAAATGGGGCGAAGATTGACTCATTAGCTGAACTTCGACTGCTGATACCTGTTGGAGATGGGCTGTAATTTCTCGATAAACGGCTAGGGGTAAATTGTTAAAACTTACCTTTTTTTTACATATTACTAAGGCATTTAGATTAACAGACATCATTGAAATAATATTATGATTTAAGGGCTGGGTTGAAGCTCTCTAAAACGTTGATAAGTGGATGGTTGGGTTGTTGGCTGGTCAATAACTTCGGGCGATGAAGGTGAATTATTAGGAGGACTTGAAGTAATAGGGTTAGTCCCAGGGGGGGTAGGGAAGAATTAGACGGTAGATTATTCTGCGTGGGTAGATTAGAAGATTTTGCAGGTGGGTTTTGAGTCGTTATCGGTAGGAGTACTTGAACGGGTGGAATATTATCTTGATTAATTGCAGGCTGACAAAGTTTGTCCAGACTATAGGATTTTAACCAATAGGTCTGAATAATGCAAGCAGGTGAACCTAAATAGTTTCCTGTTTCCGTAATTAATGGAAAATTTCTATTAAAAAAGGAAGCATTTTGTGCTGAACTTAGTGACACTGGCAAACTACCAAGGATTAGAGTCATCAAAAATAGATTCCACTTCATTAATGTTACCTCCAATTCATAAACTTAACATAGATATCTTTCGCCTCTCTTCCGCGAAGTTTGGGTACTTCAAAATCAAATTCAATTCTTTGACCTGGCTCCAGGGTAGCGTCAGATTCATTAATTTTATTCCAGTTTACGTCTAAAATATTGTTAGTTTTAGCGTCTTGAATTTGAACTTTAACTTCATTGAAGCTAATTGCCTTTTTACTATCATTGCAGAGGGTTCCAAATAGTCGCCTTGAAGTACTGTCATCTTTTTCTCCAACTTTTACCTTGTCAAGACTAACTTTATCCAGCATTAACCCTCGAACTAGACCAAAACCGTCGGGGCCTTGAGGACGAGTAACAATTTCTCGATCAGAAGCACTTTCTGACTTAATAACAACAGGTTTATCTCCAATTTTTCGAGATACTATTTTTCCATATTGTTGAAGGACAACTGACTCATTTAAGGTATCAATAGCGACGACTTTAACTTTTCCTTGAGATAGCATTGCCCCTGGCTGAACTGTAATTTCTAGAGATTCTCCGTGAGGTAAAAGGATCGCAGCAGGAGTATTCCGAAATTTAATAATCCCAGACACTACAACCCCCTGAGCATCCTCAGGCTGAATGTTATTAAACCCAGAGATTTTTTGAACAATCTGTTGATCTGGCGATTGACCACTACAAAAAGTTCCAACTCTCTGTTCTTTAGGTTTAACTTGAGGTTTAGAAGCTACTAAAACACCAGTTTTGGAGAAATTTGAGCCTTTTTGTATTGTTGAGTTAGAGAGTTGATTTCCCGCCCCCTCTTTAATTCCTCTTCTATCCACAGAGCCAAGATTTGCAGAAGTTTCTGCTTTACCAGATTCTCCTGACGGTGAAGTGGATGGCAATGTGTCGGGCTTGACTAAGACGTTGATCCCTATGAGAGCAAAGGGGTTAGTGCGTCCTGACAGAATTTCTTGACGGCGTCTAGTGGGATTGGTAGAGGGAATAAGACCTATCACTTTCGGATTGGAAGGTGAGGCTTTGGGCGATGGTGAAGCGGCCGCTTGAGGACTGGGAGGCGAAGGAATAGGGGGGGGAGCGGTGGTATTGGGACTCATACTCGGACTGAGCGAAGGAGGAGCTTGATTTTCACTAGGAGATCCACACCCTCCGTTCAGGAGCGTTAATGTACTGATCAAAATAATTAACGAAGGTCTTTTCTTCATAGGGGATTGGAGGCATTAACCAAAGAAGAGCGGCAGGGTGAGGAGTGGGGGAAAGGGCGATCGCTGGAGATGGCGGTGATTCCCATTACGATCTTAAAGCCAGACTTCCTACTGGCCAAATTTTTGTCATTATTTTTCTACCTGTAAATAATTCGTTGATAGTTTATTCCGTGAAACGGCACGATAAGACTTCCACAATCGAATTAGACATAAATCAACGAAAAATTTACAGCAAGAAATTATCTCTCCGATCGCCGATCAGTATGTCTCCGTCTCAAACGCGATCACATCACTAATTTTAATTCTGTTCTCAAGAGCGATCATTTTTATCTTTAAAATGTTGTTTTGCCTATTGTCAATCCAACCGACGAAGCGGCGATCACCTACAATGAACCTACAATAAAAATTATTGTCCTGTTAATCTGCTATGACGACGACACCGAAAACCACTATCACCTATAGCCTCGAAGACATCCTCGAACGTATTGAGGACAAGATAGAAGCACGTTTCGAGAAGATGGATGCACGTTTCGAGAAAGTTGATCGTCAATTAACGGAGATGAATCAACGGTTAACGAAACTGGAAGTGGGACAGGCTGAGTTGTCGGGGAAAATTAAAGCCTTAGAGGGAAAAGTGGATGGACTTGGTAAACGCTTGGATAATCAAGAGTTTTTGAATCGTGGGGTAGTGGTGGCAGTTTTAGCGGCTTTAATTGCGGGGGCAGCAAAGGTGTTTGGATTCTTACCCAAGGGTTGATTTTTGAGTTGAAGGACTTGAACGGCGATCGCCAATCAGTATGTCTCTGTCTCAAACGAGATCGCCGCCTCATAGTTTAGGTTGTCTTTGTAAAGGATAAAATGGAGGAGCAACATTGAAATCAAGCCTATGACAATTCGACAGCCCCGCTATAGCAAAGAAGAATTTGCCCAACGAGGTAACGCAATTTATGAAGCCCAAGTGCGATCGCAGGTCGAAGCAGGAAATCATGGCAAAATAGTTGCTATTGATATTGAGACTGGAGATTTTGAGGTAGCAAATTCGCCGATGTTAGCTGTTGATCAACTTTATGAACGTAAACCTGATGCTCAACCTTGGGTGATTCGCATTGGACATAGAGCCGTCTTCCGTTTTGGCAGTCGTACACTGAAGAAACCCTTATGATGTTCGGTATCGTCAATAATAATTGTGAAGCAGTTATCAAGGTTGTAGTCGGTCGTATCGGCTCATCTAAAATAGCAGTTGATGCTGTCATTGATACAGGATTTACCAGCTTTTTGTCTTTACCGCATTCTGTCATCGCCGCTCTTGCCTTACCTTGGCATTATCGAGATATTGGTACATTAGGCGACGGGAGCGAAGTTGTTTTTGAAATATACAAAGCTTCTGTGATTTGGGATGGTCAGGAGCAAATTATTGACGTGGTGGCTTCTGATGCAGAACCGTTAGTGGGGATGGGTTTGTTGTATGGTTTTAAGCTTCAGATTGAGGCAATTGAAAGCGGGTGTGTTACCATTGAAGTCTTGAATTAGTGCGATCGCCACTCTTGTACATCAATTTTAAGGAGGCTAACTATGTCAGTAACTTACGTTTCACAGAAGATTAAGTCTAAAACTTTGGAGACAATTACAGAGATAATAATTGAGGGTAAAAAACTGGAAATTCTCACGGACAACCAATTAGGGATTCAGGAAATAAAGGTTATTAATGATGGAGAAGTCATTAATGTTATGACTGATGCTGTTCAGTTATCTGATTATGAAAATAAGATTTTCGATGCAGTTATTCAGTCTGGGATTCCTGAAAATCTAATTCAATTGGCTAATTCTTTGAAGTTTCAGTCTACGGTTGATAGTGTAGATAATTCTTCTTCTATTCAGGCTATTGTGAGTACGATAGATGGAACAAGGGTATTGGAGATTGCTCTGTTTATTGAGAATGATGAGAGTCGAAATGTTGAAGTTTCATTTAATGATAGTAAATGGAATATAGCGGTTAATCAGGACGATAAAAATTTGGTCAAGTATGCTCGAATTTTGAAATATAAATTGTCAGCAATTCCAGAAAAAGTATTCTCTATTAATTTTGAGCAGTTATTGTTAGTTTCTGAGTTGGGTAAACCGATTATGGAAACACCGCTTAAGGATATGATCGAGTCTTATGTTGAATATCCTAATTTTCCACCCTTAACTCCTGATGATGGCGAATATAGAGAATGGAGATATGATTATGATATACCCTCTAAATGGCCAAAAGAAAGAAAATATCTATACGAAAAGAAACAAAAAGAGCTTTTCTTTAAAATAAGACATTCCAAGTGTGACAAGTCTACTTATGGGTATTATGTGCATTAGAGAACACCAGAAAAAAGATGATCCAATGATTATAGCGGTTTGGCAAAGATTTCCACAAACCATTTTTTGAGGCTAGGAAGGCGATTAATCCGTGCTTCAACCTTTTCCATCCCAGCCTTGCTCAGCTTCACTCCTGTCTCATAAACTTTTTCTATCAGTTTCACTACAGGATTTTGACCCCTGAATGTTAGCGTTTTAGCAAAATTAAGCACGGTTTCAACCGTATCCAGTAAACTTCCATTCCAATGTTTTTCTAACCAACCAAAACAACGCTCTATCGGATTATACTTGCTGTGATACGGCGGATAATAAGCCAATTGTATATCTAGCTTTGACGGGGTGTGACCTTTAGTTGATGAAGGAAAAGAAAAGTGTTAACATGAGATGAAAAGTGACAAAGAGGAAACAATGATGACAGCAAAACTAATTAATGTAGAGGGTTCAAAGATAAAAATAGAACTAACATTAGAACTCAGTCGTTCAATGTTGGATACAGAAATAAATATTCAAAAAGGCTTAAACGAAGTAGGTTGCATCGCCAGCAAAGAAGCCTTGAAATATTTAGATACAGATGGTTCACCCTTAAAAATCGGTGAAGAAATCTGGAAGAGTAAGGGAGAGCAACCGAAAGAATATCAAACACCTTATGGTGAGGTTATAGTGAATCGTCATGTATATCAGCGTTCACCTTTGAGGAAAAACGTATTGCCCCTTAGAAAGAGAAGCAAGGATAATCATAACATCAACGCCATTATTGGCAAAACAGGTATCCTCAAAAATGTCAGGGATGGCAGGCAAAGAGGTGAAAAATGATTTATTAGAAAATCATGGTAGAAAAGTAGCGCTATCCTATATCCAAAGATTGAGTGAAGCAGTAGGAAGTGTGGTACAGGCAAAAGAAGAAGCGTGGAGTTATGCCCCGCCCAAGGAGGATAGCCAAATTGCAACAGTGGGAATAGGATTAGATGGAACCTGTATGCTGATGTGTGAGGATGGCGACCGTGAAGCAATGGTGGGAACCGTTTCCCTATACGATAGTGAAGGCGAACGTCAACATACAATCTATCTAGGTGCGGCACCAGAGTATGGAAAAAAGAGTTTTCTAGAAAGATTAGAAAGAGAAATTGAGCGAGCGAAAAACCGTTATCCAGAGGCAACATTGGTCGGGATAGCAGACGGGGCAGAATCAAATTGGAAGTTTTTAGAAAAGCAAACGGAAGAACAGATATTAGATTTCTATCATGCCTCTGGTTACTTAGGTGCCTTGGCAGAAGCGTTGCATCCGAATACCGTGTCAAAACAAAAAGAATGGTTGACTGAAAATTGTCGAGAACTCAAGCATGAAAAAGGAAAAGCAGGAGAACTGCTAAATCTGATGAAAGAAGTCAAAGAAGAAAAAAGTCATTCTAAGAATCTTACCGAGAAACTACAAGCGGCGATTACTTAGGGCTTGCTGAAAAAAGCTGAAACCTTTACGGAGAAAAATAGTAGGCGAATTAAGAACCGCTAGAATGCACGAAAATAGGGTAGAATGCCTCAAAACCATTGCATTAAGAAGAGAGAAAGCAGATGTACCGAAAGCAACAGTACTCAATTGAAACACCAGAAAACTTGAAAAATCTGTTCGGCGGGCAGTTAGACGAAGAAAATCGTTGGATAGAAATGTCAAAAATGATTCCCTGGGAAGAATATGAGGAAGAATATGCAAAAAACTTCACAGAAAAAAAAGGAGCCCCAGCCAAATCATTTAGAATGGCATTAGGAGCATTAATTATCAAAGAAATTTCAGGAAAAAGTGACAGAGAAACAGTAGAACAAATAAAAGAGAACCCTTATTTACAGTACTTTATAGGAATGGAAAGCTATAGTAGCAAAGAAGCATTTAATGCGTCAATGATGGTTCATTTTCGTAAAAAAATAGGAATGGAATTAATAAATAAAATTAATAAAGAAATAGAAAAAAAAGCGACGGGTGTAGCGTCAGAAAAAAAAGAAAATGAAGGAAAGTTATTGTTAGATGCGACTTGTACACCAGCAGATATAAAATATCCAACGGATATAGGAATATTGAATGATGCAAGAGAAAAAACAGAAAAAATAATAGATAAGCTGTATGAAGAAATAAAAGAGAAAAGGAAAGAAAAGCCGAGGACTTATAGGGAAGTGGCAAGAAAAGAGTACTTAGCCATAGCAAAAAAACGTCGTGTGTCAAAAAAAGAAAGAAGAAAAGGAACAAAAAAACAACTAGGATATATAAAAAGAAACTTGTCTCATATAGAAAAAATGATAGAAGAGGGAGCAAAGTTAGAAAAACTAACGAAAAAAGAGCAAGAAGAGCTTGTAACGATAGGAAAAGTGTATGAGCAACAGTTAGAAATGTATGAAAAAAAGACAAATAAAGTAGAAAACAGAATTGTGAGTGTAAGCCAACCTCACGTGCGTCCAATAGTGCGTGGAAAAGCGGGAAAAGCAGTAGAGTTTGGAGCTAAAATATCGGCAAGTAATGTGAATGGCTTTGTCTTCTTAGACAAATTAAGTTGGGATAATTACAACGAATCGGGAGATTTACAAGCGCGAATAGAAGAATATAAAAGGGAAACAGGATGTTATCCGGAATCGGTTCATGTGGATAAAATCTATCGAACAAAAGCGAATCGAGCTTATTGTAAAGAAAGGGATATAAGAATGAGTGGTCCCCGATTGGGAAGACCGCCGAAAGAGGTGAGCAAAGAAAAAAAGAAAGAGGCACGCTCAGATGAAAGAGTGCGTAATGCCATTGAGGGTAAATTCGGACAGGGAAAGAGGAAATTTAGTCTTGGTCGAGTGATGGCCAAACTACCTGAGACCTCGGAAACGGTAATTGCGATGAACTTTTTGGTAATGAATCTTTCTACTCTACTTCAGAAGACAAAAAGTAAAAAGTTGTAGAGTCGTTTTTCTTGTGAAAAATGGTGTTAATTTTCCTCTCTTTTGTGAGGAGTGATTTGTGTTGACCTTTTTAGACAGAAAGGAACAATAGATTAAACAAAATCTGTATTTTGATTTGTTTCCATAAGGATAAGTTATCTATGCTTTTTCAGTCCATACTTCCCTAACCCACATTTCTTTCGTTTTTTGACTTTTTCAGCAAGCCCTAATTACCGGATTGTGTTGTATTGCCACTAGGGCTGACATATACAGCACGGCACGCACCCTTGCTCGTCCACCGATAATACGTCGTTTTCCTCGCATTTACCCACTGTCACAGTTCATGGGAGCAATTCCCACTAGACTCGACAGTTTCTTCAATGGTAGCTCTCCTAATTCTGGCAACATTGATAGCAAGGTCACGGCCGTTACTCTGCCCACTCCAGGTACACTGGTTAATAGCTCATACTGCTTTTTACTCTCTTCGTTGTCTTGCCGCAGTTGGTCTATCTGCTCATCCATTCCTTTTATCCTTTGTTTGAGCCATTGAATATTAGTCTCAATGTCAGCTTTCGCCGTGCTACTACGAACACTGTGCGCTCGTTTTTGTTCACTGTTTAGCATTTCCACTAACTGACTACGACGATTGACCAAATCGGATAAAGCTACTTGAGATTCTGATGCTAACGGTTTTGGGCTTGGTTGCAAGGCTTCTCCAAAATGGGCTAATACCTCGGCATCTATTTTGTCCGTTTTCGCTAGACGACCTGATGCCTTGGCAAAATCTCTGGCTCTTTTGGGATTAATCACTGCTACCTTGAATTCCTCTTTTTGCAGCTTGTGAGCCACTCCTCTTTCCATTCCTCCTGTTGATTCGATGATGATTAACTCAATTTTGTATTTTTTGAGTTGTTCGCTTAATTCCTGCCAGCCTGACTCTTGATTGGTTACTTGCAAAACCTTATTCGCTGGACGTAAAGCTATGTCCAACTTGGCTTTGCTGACATCTATACCAACCCATTGGCTTGCTACTTGAGTTTCCATGCTTTTACCCCTTTACTTTGAGTTTTTATCTTCATTACTCGACCTTGTTCACTACGGGTTCGAGACCCTCTCGATTTTTCGAGTTTTTGAAGGATTGATGAGTGGCGACCTAGACTAAATCTCGGCTTTTATAACCAAGGGGGAATCGGTCTACCACTCTTCCTTTAAGATACAAGGGGGCTCAAACCTCAAAGCGTGTCTTTTTTCAAGATGTGTGTACACAGTAGCCTTGATAAAGTGGGTGTCCGTAGGACGGGGGGAGCTTATTGATTTTAAGAACCATCTACCTTTGACACTCTCAGGTCTGAAGACACTGAGATTCTTGAATAGCCCAAAGTTTGAGCCTCAAAGGTGTAGTCAAAGCACCTCTATCACTCAAAACAACTACCTCGCGGTGCTGCCATTGTGTTTACCTTTCTTTTTTTGCTTGTTTTCAGAGTCCATCACTCAGCCAGTTTGGTACGCTCCCCCACCTGCCATTGCTTGCCATTGTCTGTGTCACCTCTCAATAGGCTTACTCGATTAGCTGGGATTTCACCACACTAGGAGGGTTCAATGCGTAGATAGTTGGGGTGCGACCTTTAGTTGATAAAAGCTGTTGTAATCAGGGTTCTACAGGGAACCCATATTGATCAAGTTTTGCCCAAAATTGACTCCATCGTTCCTTGGTCAATACCAAAGCTCGTAGGCTCAAAATAATTCCTGCTCCTTTTTCCTTCCATCGCATCCCTGAACAACATAATCGTTGTTTGACCAACGTCTTACAAGCTGCTTCCGTAACACCTGAACCAATCGGATACTTTTTCTCTATGTATTCAGCATAATCCATTTGATGCTGATGATTCTCGTAATAAGTAATCGCCGCTTGTAGTTTCTCGGTAAGATTCTTAGAATGACTTTTTTCTTCTTTGACTTCTTTCATCAGATTTAGCAGTTCTCCTGCTTTTCCTTTTTCATGCTTGAGTTCTCGACAATTTTCAGTCAACCATTCTTTTTGTTTTGACACGGTATTCGGATGCAACGCTTCTGCCAAGGCACCTAAGTAACCAGAGGCATGATAGAAATCTAATATCTGTTCTTCCGTTTGCTTTTCTAAAAACTTCCAATTTGATTCTGCCCCGTCTGCTATCCCGACCAATGTTGCCTCTGGATAACGGTTTTTCGCTCGCTCAATTTCTCTTTCTAATCTTTCTAGAAAACTCTTTTTTCCATACTCTGGTGCCGCACCTAGATAGATTGTAGGTTGACGTTCGCCTTCACTATCGTATAGGGAAACGTTTCCCACCATTGCTTCACGGTAGCCATCCTCACACATCAGCATACAGGTTCCATCTAATCCTATTCCCACTGTTGCAATTTGGCTATCCTCCTTGGGCGGGGCATAACTCCACGCTTCTTCTTTTGCCTGTACCACACTTCCTACTGCTTCACTCAATCTTTGGATATAGGATAGCGCTACTTTTCTACCATGATTTTCTAATAAATCATTTTTCGCCTCTTTGCCTGCCATCCCTGACATTTTTGAGGATACCTGTTTTGCCAATAATGGCGTTGATGTTATGATTATCCTTGCTTCTCTTTCTAAGGGGCAATACGTTTTTCCTCAAAGGTGAACGCTGATATACATGACGATTCACTATAACCTCACCATAAGGTGTTTGATATTCTTTCGGTTGCTCTCCCTTACTCTTCCAGATTTCTTCACCGATTTTTAAGGGTGAACCATCTGTATCTAAATATTTCAAGGCTTCTTTGCTGGCGATGCAACCTACTTCGTTTAAGCCTTTTTGAATATTTATTTCTGTATCCAACATTGAACGACTTAGTTCTAATGTTAGTTCTATTTTTATCTTTGAACCCTCTACATTAATTAGTTTTGCTGTCATCATTGTTTCCTCTTTGTCACTTTTCATCTCATGTTAACACTTTTCTTTTCCTTCATCAACTAAAGGTCACACCCGATAGTTGTTCCTACTCACACCTAAATTATAGCGCAAGGGGAATTTATTCCCCTGAGTCGTTTTTCCTCTCAGGTCTAAAGACGCTGAGTTTCCAAACTCCCATCCTTTTCTTATGACTATTAACTATGATGATCTGCAAGAACCCTTTAATAAGTTCTCAACCCTAGTTGAATTACTCCGTTATCGGGCAAGCACTCAACCTGAACGCATCGCCTATATTTTCCTGCGCGACGGAGAGACCGAAGAAGCTTGTTTAACCTATGGGGAACTGGATCAAAAGGCTAGGGCGATCGCTGCTCATTTACAATCCTTTGAAGCACAAGGAGAAAGGGGTTTATTGCTCTATCCCCCAGGACTGGAATTTATTTCAGCCTTTTTTGGTTGTTTGTATGCAGGAGTCGTCGCCATTCCCGCCTATCCACCCCGACGCAATCAAAACCTATTACGTTTACAGGCGATTATTGCTGATTCTCAAGCTCGATTTACTTTTACCAATGCTGCCCTCTTTTCCAGTTTGGAAAACCAATTGACTAAAGACCCTGAATTAGCAGCGATGAAATGGGTCGTTACCGATGAAATTGACCATCGCCTCAGTGAAGATTGGCAAGAACCGACCCTAGAAAAAAACAGTCTAGCTTTTCTACAGTACACCTCTGGTTCAACGGGAACACCGAAAGGAGTGATGGTCAGTCACTATAACTTATTGATTAATTCAGCCGATCTAGATCGCGGTTGGGGCCATGATCAAGACAGTGCGATCGTGACTTGGCTACCGACGTTCCATGATATGGGTCTGATTTATGGGGTTATTCAGCCTTTGTATAAAGGATTTCTCTGTTACATGATCTCGCCTGCCAGCTTTATGGAACGCCCCTTACGTTGGTTACAAGCCATTTCCGATAAAAAAGCCACCCACAGTGCCGCCCCTAACTTTGCCTATGATCTTTGTGTACGGAAAATTCCCCCTGAAAAACGGGCCACGTTAGACCTGAGCCGTTGGCGGATGGCTTTAAATGGGGCTGAACCCGTCAGAGCGGAGGTACTGGAAAAATTTGCGGAGGCTTTTCAAGTTTCTGGTTTCAAGGCAACGGCCCTTTGTCCTGGCTACGGTTTAGCAGAAGCTACCCTCAAAGTTACCGCCGTTGCGTATAATAGTCCCCCTTACTTTTATCGAGTTCAGGCCAATGCCCTAGAAAAAAATCAAATTATTGCGGCCACTGAAACAGATACCAATGTGCAAACCCTAGTGGGCTGCGGCTGGACAACGATTGATACCAAAATTGTTATTGTTGATCCCGAAACCTTAAAGCCTTCTTTACCTGAAATTGTCGGCGAAATTTGGGTGTCAGGGGCAACGATCGCCCAGGGTTATTGGGGAAAACCCCAGGAGACCCAGGAGACCTTTCAAGCCTACTTAGCCGATACAGGAGCAGGCCCTTTTCTACGGACAGGAGACCTGGGTTTTATCAAAGACGGTGAATTGTTTGTCACAGGTCGGCTTAAGGAAGTTATTCTCATTCGAGGCCGCAATAATTATCCCCAGGATATTGAATTAACCGTACAAAATAGTCATCCTGCCCTGCGTCCCAGTTGTGGAGCTGCCTTTACCGTTGAAGTCAAGGAGGAAGAACGGCTCGTGGTGGTTCAGGAAGTTGAGCGCACCTGGCTACGCAAGATAGATACAGATGAGGTAAAAAGAGCCATTCGTAAAGCCGTCGTCCAGGAATATGATTTACAGGTTTATGCGATCGCGCTGATCAGGACTGGCAGTTTACCGAAAACCTCTAGCGGTAAAATTCAGCGTCGTAGCTGTCGGGCCAAATTTTTAGAGGGAAGTCTGGAGATTGTGGGCCAAGAAAATTCCTCAACGGGAACTTAATGTGTTAAGTTTTTATGTTAGTTAAATCCCCGACGATTTTTTTGTATTCACTTAAATCTAAAGTTCTTTGGTTTTAGAACACCTGGAAAGTTAGTTTCATTTCAAATAAAGTAAATCGAGTTTAATGTCCAAAGACACCCCAAACGAGAAAGAACAACCGACCCTAACTGAAATTCAAAACTGGTTAGTGGCTTACATGACAGAAATGATGGAAGTGGACGAAGATGAGATTGATCTGAGCGTTCCTTTTGATGAGTATGGTCTGGATTCTTCTATGGTAGTTGCCTTGATCGCCGATCTAGAGGATTGGTTAGGACGAGATTTAGATCGTACTTTGATCTACGATTATCCAACCCTAGAAAAGTTAGCTAAACAAGTCAGTCAATCCTAACATTTTTGCCGATTTATGCTAGAAAATTTTGATTTTCTGAAATAAATAGTTTAAATTTAGAGTGTGTTTATTTGAGCAGAAATTCTGCACTCACAGAAAGGTCAAAGTTAATTATTCTCTGGAACAATAAAAGCTATGAATACCATTCAAGACTCCAAGACCATGCAGGAAAATTCTCCCATCTTAAATCAGTCAACTCCAAGACCTCTCAAACTGAATAATACTAATTATCGTCACAATCTCGAATCTGACTATACCGAAAAAATTGAAGCCCTTGAAAAAAGCTTTGATTATGCCAGTAATAGTGAGCATCTATGGGGAGATCCCGAACTGTCAATTTTGTACGGAACGCCTCTTTATGAGCAAGCTTCCGATTCTCAAAAGTTAGCTCTCAATCATTTATATTGGGGGGCGCAGTATGATTACACTGCTGCTAGTGAAGCAAGTACAATTAACTACAATCAGGTGACGGCTGGTGTCTTTGCGAAAGTCGGTGGCTATGATTCCCTTTGCTCAACCTTAGAGCATGAAAGCGATCAAGAAAAGTACCATATTCATGCCTTTCAAAATATTGGTAGTAAAACAAAAATTGCTCTGTTAGGAAAACAAGCTTTAAAACTGAAACCTAATAAAAATGCTGCTGGCAAGGCTGGTAAAAGTAAAAAAATAACCTCGAAAGTGGGAGAACAAATTTTAAACCTTAGTTCGGTTTCCTCCTACTCGGAATTACAATATAAGAGTTTACGTTCTTTAAGTAAAACTCTGATCAAAAACTCATCAGAGTATTATTCTTCCCATTTACTAGAATTAGAAGAAAAAGGTATATTTCTAAATGCTTCTAATAAAGGTTATTTTGGGGTGGCAAATCCTCAGTTTTTGCTCCAGTTTTTTGCCTTCCATTGGGGTAGTTCTCCCTTTTTAGCCTGTCAACACTATACCTATCGTTTAACGGGTAATATGAGCTTAAAAAGTCACGAACATAAATATTCTCGTTATTTCAGAGAATTGGAAAGAAAGGAAGCATTTATTCCCGTTCCTACGGCAGTTTCTCATTATCATCTTTTAGATGAGGCGTTTCATACCACGACTTCCCAATTGATCGGTCGTGATTTGTATAAGGAGTTTTCTAAGCCGACAGCCTATGAGCAGTTTATTGGAAATTTGGTTTTCTATAGGATGCAAAGAGGATTTTTAGGAAATTTATCAATGGGAATGGTTTCTATTTTTCGAGAAGATGCTTCTTTCCTGTCCTATTACGATAAAATTCTGCGATCGCCTTTATTTGGAATGTCAGAAGAAGAGTCCCTCTATTGGCTAGAGAAATGTTTGTGCCAAGAGCATGACGGCTTTGATGTGCAAGTTAAGTATCATCAAAAAATGCTTAAGAATATGCTACGTTTAACCGATAATTTGGATTACCTATGGCCCGTTAACCGTGAAATGCAAATAATGAAAGCGGGGGGTTCCATTGACCGAGCGATCGCCAATAATGTTAAGGCTTTTCGTCAATTCAAAGAAACGGTAAATGCTTAAATTAGGACAATCGCAGTAAGGACTCTTTTCTATGGAACCCATCGCAATTATTGGTATTGGTTGTCGTTTTCCAGGGGCTGACAATCCAGAGGCTTTCTGGCGACTCATGCGAGATGGGGTGGATGCGATCGCCGATATTCCCCGTGAACGTTGGGATATTGACAATTTTTATGATTCTACACCCGCTACCGCGAAAAAAATGTATAGTCGCCAGGGTGGTTTTTTGAAAAACGTAGATCAATTTGATCCGCAATTTTTCCGAATTTCTCCCCTAGAGGCCAACTATCTAGACCCTCAGCAAAGACTACTACTAGAAGTCGCTTGGGAAGCCTTAGAAAATGCGGCGATTGTACCTGAAACCCTAGCGGGTAGTAAATCAGGGGTTTTTATTGGTATTAGTGATGTGGATTATCATCGCCTGGCTTACCAAAACTCTGCTAATTTAACGGCCTATGTGGGTACAGGCAACAGCACCAGTATTGCGGCTAACCGTTTGTCCTATGTATTTGATCTGCGTGGCCCCAGTTTGTCCCTAGATACGGCTTGCTCTTCTTCCCTCGTCGCCGTTCATCTGGCCTGTCAGAGTTTACAAAATCAAGAATCCAACCTCTGCTTAGTGGGAGGAGTTAACCTCATTTTGTCGCCAGAGACAACCGTTGTTTTTTCTCAAGCCAGAATGATGGCTCCCGATAGTCGCTGCAAAACCTTTGATGCTAGTGCCGATGGTTATGTGCGCTCTGAAGGCTGTGGGGTGGTGATCCTTAAACGCCTAGAGGATGCCATTAAGGATGGCGATCGCGTTTTAGCGGTGATTAAAGGTTCGGCAGTGAATCAGGATGGTCTGAGTAATGGACTGACTGCACCCAATGGGCCTGCTCAACAGGCGGTCATTCGTCAGGCTTTGGAAAATGCCCAGGTAGAACCCTCCAAAATTAGCTATATCGAAGCTCATGGCACGGGGACAGAATTAGGCGATCCGATCGAAGTTAAATCCCTCAAAGCAGTTCTCGGAGAAGGGCGATCGCTCGATCAAACCTGTTGGCTGGGTTCCGTTAAAACCAACATCGGTCATTTAGAAGCGGCGGCAGGAATTGCAGGTCTGATTAAGGTCGTTCTCTCCTTACAGCACCAAGAAATCCCTCCTAATCTCCACTTTAAAACCCTTAATCCCTATATTTCCCTAGCTGAAACAGCCTTTGCCATTCCCACTCAGTCCCAACCCTGGCAGATCAAACCCAATTCTTCGGGTGAGAACGGTGTCGAACGACGTTTAGCAGGGATTAGTTCCTTTGGTTTTGGGGGGACAAATTCCCATGTTATTGTCAGTGAAGCTCCTGTTATTGCTCAGAAAGATCAAGAAATTGAGCAGAAACCCCTTGAACGTCCCTGGCATTTATTAACTTTATCCGCCAAGAATGAAGAAGCCTTAAAAGCGTCAGCCGACCGCTATCAACAGTATTTAGCGAATCATCCTGATATTCCCCTGGCTGATATTTGTTTTACCGCTAATAGTCGGCGATCGCATTTTAATCATCGTTTAGCTTTAGTGGCTAAAAATACCCTAGAAATGGGACAGAAGTTAGAGAATTTTTGCAGTCTAGAAAAGAAAACAGAAACTAAGAATTCTAAAAAAAGAAAAAGCCCTAAAATTGTCTTTTTATTCGCAGGTCAGGGTTGCCAATATGTGGGCATGGGTCGTCAACTGTACGAAACCCAACCAACTTTTCGGAAAACCCTAGATCGCTGTGCTGAAATTTTGCAACCCCATTTAGATAAACCCCTCTTAGACATTTTTTATCCCTCTGACCTAGACCCTGAAAAAGCGAGTTTTTATTTAGAGCAGACTGCCTATACCCAACCTGCTTTATTCGCTCTGGAGTATGCCCTAGCAGAGTTATGGCGTTCCTGGGGAATTGAACCAGCAGTGGTAATGGGTCACAGTGTGGGGGAATATGTCGCGGCTACTGTGGGAGGAGCCTTAAGCCTGGAAGACGGACTAACGCTAATTGCCAAGCGGGGAAAACTGATGCAGTCTCTCCCCAAGGAAGGTGCAATGGCCGCAGTCTTTGCCTCGGAAGATCGGGTTAAAGCCGCCATTCAGTCATATAAGACGGACGTGAGTATTGCCGCTATCAATAGCCCAGAAAATATCGTTATTTCAGGAAAAGCGACGGCGATCGCCCAAATTATTGTTCATTTAACCGCAGAAGACATAGAAGTCCGTCCTCTGAAAGTTTCCCATGCCTTTCACTCGCCTTTAATGGAACCGATTTTGGATTCCTTAGAACAGGCGGCCAATCAAGTTTCCTACCAACCTTTACAAATTCCCTTAGTAACCAATTTAACGGGGGAGATACTAGCAGAGGGAGAAACACTAGATGCTCGTTACTGGCGCAATCAAGCAGAAAAGCCTGTACAATTCCTAGCGGGCATTCAAACCCTGATAGAGCAGAAATTTAATCTCTTTTTGGAAGTCAGTCCCAAACCGACTTTATCTCGATTAGGTCAACAATCTAGCCAAGAAAAATCAGCTACCTGGCTATTTTCCCTAGCTCCTCCCCAGGAAAACTGGCAAAGCTTGCTAAATAGTTTGGCGATTCTCTACGATTCCCAGGGAGCCAAAATTAACTGGGAAGGCTTTAATCGAGATTATCCACAAAACTTACTGACTCTACCGACCTATCCTTTCCAACGCCAACGCTATTGGCTTGCAATTGTAAAACCGACCTCGCAGGAAATAAACATGACCCTCAATGCCCTTGACTCTCAAGCCGTCCTCGCCGATCAACGACAACAAGAAATTCTGGTCACGTTACAAACCTTAGTTGGGACTTTACTGCAAATGGCCCCTGCTGATGTTAATGTGCATACGCCTTTTTTGGAGATTGGGGCAGATTCCATTGTCATGGTTGAGGCAGTCAGACGGATTGAAAATACCTACGGCGTTAAAATTGCCATTCGTCAGTTATTTGAGGAGTTATCAACCTTAGAGGCTTTAGCAATTTATTTGGCTCAGAATCTGGCTACTGATGTTCAGACTGCTCCAGCTAATACCGAGATAGCTTCTGCCTGCTCCAATAACCGATCGCCCAATGGGTTGGTGAGTCCTAACAGCAACGGCTTTCACAGCCAGACGGCTTCGACCGTCTTTTCAGCAGTGGCCCCGCGTGAGAGTGTGGGAGGAGTAGGGGGCATGGGAGGAATGGGAGGAGTTGAAGTTCCTCAAGTTTTCGTACCACAGCCAAATAATGTACCCGCAACGACATCACAGATGGCTAGTTCTGCTTTGGAAAGCATTATGAGTCAACAGTTGCAATTGATGGCCAAACAGCTAGAAGTTTTGCAAACAGCCAATTTTACTCCTGCGATCGCCGCAAGCCCAGAAAATAGCCCATCTCCCATCACTCCAGTTAAAGTCAACACACTTCTCACTCCTCCTACTCCCCCAACACCTCCCCCTCTCCCCCTCTCCCCCTCTCCCCAACCTAAAATTACCGCCACTCCCTGGGGGCCGAAAAAACCACCGACGGGAGGATTAACAAGCCAACAACAGCAACATCTGGACGAATTAATTACCCGCTTTACTGAGCGTACAAAAACTTCTAAGCAAATTGTGCAACGCGATCGCTCTGTTGTGGCGGATAGTCGAGCTTCTGTTGGGTTCCGTATGTCCATTAAAGAAATGCTCTATCCCATTGTGGCCCAACGTTCTCAAGGATCAAGAATTTGGGATGTAGATGGCAATGAATATATTGATATGACGATGGGGCAAGGGGTAACGTTGTTTGGCCATCAACCCGATTTCATTATGTCGGCCATACAAAGCCAACTCAGCGAAGGGATTCACCTTAGTCCGCGATCGCCGATCGTAGGAGAAGTGGCCGCCCTAATTTGTGAACTCACGGGAGCCGAACGAGCTTGTTTTTGCAACTCTGGAACCGAAGCAGTGATGGCCGCTATCCGTATCGCCAGGGCCACAACCGGTCGCAGTAAAATTGCCCTCTTTGAAGGCTCCTATCACGGTCATGCGGACGGAACTCTAGTCAGAAAGCAAATAATTGACAACGAATCCCGTTTCTTTCCCCTGGCTTTAGGCGTTCCCCAAAGTATTTGCTCAGATGTAGTGGTATTGGACTATGGCAGCACCGAGGCTCTGGATTATTTACAAAACTATGGACAGGATTTAGCCGCCGTATTGGTAGAACCAATCCAAAGTAATAATCCCCTGTTACAACCAACACAATTTCTCCAAAGTCTGCGACAAATTACCAGTCAAACGGGAATAGCCCTGATTTTTGATGAAATGATTACGGGTTTTCGATCGCACCCAGGAGGAGCGCAAGCTTTATTTGGAGTACAGGCGGATATTGCCACCTATGGCAAGGTGATTGCGGGAGGAATGCCCATTGGAGTCGTCGCGGGTAAGGCCCGTTATCTAGACAGTATTGACGGGGGAATGTGGAATTATGGCGATAAATCCTATCCTGGGGTGGACAGAACCTTTTTTGGGGGAACCTTTAATCAGCATCCTTTAGCAATGGTGGCGGCTAGGGCTGTCCTTACCCATTTGAAGGAGCAGGGGCCAGGTCTGCAACAACAATTAAATGAACGCACCAAGTCCTTAGCTGATACTCTCAACCAGTATTTTCAAGCAGAAGAAGTTCCCATTAAAATTGAACAGTTTAGTTCCTTCTTCCGTTTTGCCCTGGCAGGCAATTTAGATTTACTTTTCTATCACATGGTAGAAAAAGGCATTTATGTCTGGGAATGGCGTAAACATTTCCTTTCGACAGCCCATAGTTCAGCGGATCTTGCTCAATTTGTCCAAACGGTTAAGGATAGCGTCGCGGAATTGCGTCAAGGAGGTTTTCTCCCCGCAAAAAAGCCTTCCTGGTCAGTTCAAACGCCTCAATTAAGCACCAACCTCGTTGAACCAATTGCCATTAATAATAGCCTTGTCTCTAACCCTGTTTCTACTAATGCTATTCGGGCAACGACCAGGCAAGGATTGGTTGATCCCCCCCTAACCCCCCTTGATAAGGTAGGAGAGTATTGTTCTGTTGACAGTAAGTTAGGGCAAAAAAGTGGTTCTCAAGCCCGAAAAACCATGCAGCTCAGTCTGTACTATTTCGGTAGCTATGAAGCAGAATTTAACCCAAATAAATACAACTTGCTGTTTGAAGGGGCTAAATTTGGCGATCGCGCTGGTTTTACGGCTATTTGGATTCCTGAACGTCATTTCCATGCTTTTGGCGGATTTTCTCCCAATCCTTCAGTTTTGGCTGCCGCTTTAGCTAGGGAAACTAAACAGATTCAACTGCGATCGGGCAGTGTGGTTTTACCCCTACACCATTCGATCCGAGTGGCTGAAGAATGGGCCGTAGTGGATAATCTTTCCCAGGGTCGCGTCGGTATTGCCTTTGCATCGGGTTGGCATTCCCAGGATTTTGTGTTGGCTCCCCAGTCCTTTGGTCAGCATCGAGAACTGATGTTCCAAGAAATTGAAACCGTCCAGAAACTTTGGCGGGGAGAAGCGATCGCCGTGCTAGACGGTAAGGGTCAAATGGTAGAGGTAAAAACCTATCCCCAACCGATGCAGTCCCAATTACCGACTTGGATCACCATTGTTAATAATCCCGATACCTATGTCAGAGCAGGGGCGATCGGAGCAGGTATTTTAACGAATCTCATGGGACAAAGCGTTGAAGATTTAGCCCGCAATATTGCCCTTTATCGTCAATCTTTGACAGAGCATGGTTATGATCCCGCATCGGGAACGGTGACAGTCTTATTGCATACCTTTGTTGGGAATGATTTAGAACAAGTTCGAGAACAGGCGCGTCAACCCTTTGGCCATTACCTCACCTCTTCCGTCGGACTCTTACAAAATATGGTCAAGAGCCAGGGCATGGAAGTGGATTTTGAACGCTTAAAAGAAGAAGATCGGGAATTTCTCCTGGCTTCTGCCTATAAACGCTATGTAGAAACCAGTGCTTTAATCGGCACACCTGAATCTTGTTGTCAGATCATTGATCATTTGCAGTCCGTCGGTGTGGATGAAGTGGCTTGTTTTATTGACTTTGGAGTAGATGAACAGACGGTTTTGGCTAATTTACCCCATCTCCAGACCCTGAAGGAATTATATCAACCTCATATCCGCCCTTATCCAGGAAAATTAGAGGGTGATCAAAATCTCCCCCCTTATCAAGGGAAATTAGAGGGTGATCAAAATCTCCCCCCTTATCAAGGGAAATTAGAAGGTGATCAAAATCTCCCCCCTTATCAAGGGAAATTAGAAGGTGATCAAAATCTCCCCCCTTATCAAGGGGGGTTAGGGGGGGATCACATCCCTCTCACTGAAGCCCAACGACAACTTTGGATTTTGGCCCAATTAGGAGAAAACGGCTCTGTTGCCTATAACCAATCGGTGACTTTGCAATTACGCGGCCCTTTAAATCCAGTCGCTATGACCCAGGCGATTCAACAAATCAGCGATCGCCACGAAGCATTAAGAACCAAGATTAATGCCCAGGGAGATAGCCAAGAAATTCTGCCCCAGGTAGAGATTAACTGTCCCATATTAGACCTCGGCACCGACCAACAACAGCAATGGTTAAAAGCAGAAAGCCAAAAACCCTTTGATTTGAGCCAAGGTTCTCTCGTGCGTTGGCATCTACTCAAACTAGAACCAGAATTACATTTATTAGTATTAACAACCCATCACATTATTGCCGACGGTTGGTCAATGGGGGTAATCCTTCGAGAATTGGGAGAGTTATATTCGGCTAAATGTCAGGGTGTTAGTGCCGCTCTTAAAACCCCTAAACAGTTTCGGGAATTAATCGCCTGGCAAACCCAGCCTAGCCAACGGCAAGAACTGAAAAAACAGGAAGCTTATTGGTTAGCGACTCTCACTAATCCCCCAGTTTTGAATTTACCCACTGACCAACCGCGTCCAGCTTTACCCAGTTACCAAGCTAATCGTCAAAGTCTGATCCTAGATAGTCAATTTACGGAAAAATTAAAGCAATTTAGTCGAAAAAATGGCTGTACCTTACTGATGACCCTGTTATCGGTTTATAACCTTCTTATTCATCGTTTGACGGGACAGGATGACATTTTAGTGGGTTTGCCTGCTTCTGGACGCGCCCTTTTAGACAGTGAAGGCATGGTGGGTTACTGCACCCATTTTTTACCCATTCGCAGTCAATTAGCAGGTAATCCCAGTTTTGCCGATTATCTCAAACAAATGCGCGGGGTTTTGTTATCGGCCTACGAACATCAGGACTATCCTTTTGCCTTATTACTGAGTCAACTTAATTTGCCCCACAATACCAGTCGCTCTCCTTTAATTGATGTCAGTTTCAATTTAGAGCCAGCGATTAGCCTACCCAAAATGAGGGGATTAGAGGTTAGCTTACTGCCTCAACCGATTAGTTTTAAGGATCGGGATTTGCATTTAAATGTGACAGAAATGGGCGGAGAAGCTCTGATTGACTGTGACTACAATACGGATTTATTTAAGGATGAAACAATTCAGCGTTGGTTAGGTCATTTCCAAACCTTACTTGAGTTAGTGGTTAATGATCCCCAACAAAATCTGCGGCAATTGTCCTTATTAAGTCCTGCTCAACGACAACAGTTATTAGTGGATTGGAATAATACCAAGACCGATTATCCTCAAGATCAGTGCATTCATCAATTGTTTGAAGCGCAAGTTGAACGGACTCCTGATGCGATCGCGGTGGTATTTGAAAACCAACAGTTAACATACACTGAGTTACATGGTCGAGCAAATCAGTTAGCCCAGTATTTACAAACGTTAGGAGTTGGGCCAGAAGTTTTAGTTGGCATTGCGGTAGAACGTTCTTTAGAAATGATTGTCGGATTATTGGGGATTCTTAAGGCGGGAGGAGCTTATGTGCCTCTCGATCCAGACTATCCCCCTGAACGGCTTCAGTTTATGTTAGAAGACGCTCAAGCTCCTTTTTTGATTACCCAACGATCTTTATTAGCAATATTACCTCCCTCTCAAGCGACTCTAATTTGTTTAGATGACATTCAAGCTGAGGTTTCTCAATATTCTCAAGATAATCTTCAAAACAGATTAACTGGTTCTAAGTTAGCGAATGTGATTTATACTTCTGGCTCTACGGGGAAACCCAAAGGGGTGATGGTTGAACATCGCGGCTTGCTTAATTTAGCGATCGCTCAAATTCAAACTTTTGCAGTTCATAATCACAGCCGTGTGTTGCAATTTGCTTCCTTTAGTTTTGATGCTTGCATTTCAGAAATTTTAATGACCTTTGGTTCTGGAGCGACTCTTTATCTTGCTTCCAAAGATTCTTTATTGCCAGGTCAACCGTTAATTGAATGCTTACAAAAGAATGGAATTACCCATGTTACTTTACCACCTTCGGCCTTAGGGGTTTTACCGAAAGAACCGTTACCCGCTTTGCAAACTTTAATTGTGGCGGGTGAAGCTTGTTCTCCTGATTTGGTTAAACAATGGTCAGTCGGTAGAAACTTTTTTAATGCTTATGGCCCGACAGAAGCGAGTGTTTGTGCATCTATTGGACAATGTAGCAAAGCGGATTGGAATCAGATCAAGACCGATTATGCCCAGGATTTCTGTATTCATCAATTGTTTGAAGCGCAAGTTGAACGGACTCCCGATGCTGTGGCAGTGATATTTGAAACCCAACAATTAACATACGGGGAATTAAATCAGCGAGCTAATCAGTTAGCCCATTATTTACAAAGTTTAGGAGTTGGGCCAGAGGTTTTAGTTGGCATTGCTGTAGAACGTTCTTTAGAAATGATTGTCGGATTATTGGGGATTCTTAAGGCGGGAGGAGTTTATGTCCCTATTGATCCAGACTATCCCCCTGAACGGCTTCAGTTTATGTTAGAGGATAGTCAAGTTTCTCTGCTCTTAACACAACAGCATTTACTGCCATCTTTTTCTCAGTCTTCAGAGACGGCTACTGCCAAGATTATTTGTTTGGATAGCGATGACCAAACTATTGCCCAGACCAAGAATGTCAATCCCGAAAATTCAGTTACAACGAATAATCTTTCCTATATCATTTATACTTCTGGTTCGACAGGTAAACCGAAAGGGGCGATGAATACTCATCAGGGCATTAGTAATCGCTTGTTATGGATGCAAGAAGCTTATCAATTAACCGCAGAAGATTGTGTTTTACAAAAGACTCCTTTTAGCTTTGATGTTTCAGTGTGGGAATTGTTCTGGCCCCTATTAAACGGAGCGCGTTTAGTTTTTGCCAAGCCGAATGGTCATAAAGATGCCAGTTACTTAGTCAAGCTTATCCAAGAGCAACAAGTAACAACATTACACTTTGTTCCTTCCATGCTACAGGTTTTTCTAACAGAAAAAGACGTAGAAAATTGTACTAGCATCAAGCGAGTAATTTGTAGCGGTGAAGCTCTCTCCTTAGAACTTCAAGAACGTTTTTTTGCCCGTTTAACCTGTGAATTACACAATCTCTATGGCCCAACCGAAGCCGCGATTGATGTCACGTTTTGGCAATGTCAATCCGATAGTAATTTGAAAACAGTACCTATTGGTCGGCCGATCGCCAATACCCAAATTTACATTTTAGATGCTTATCTTCAGCCAGTGCCTATCGGGGTGATAGGAGAATTACATATTGGTGGAGTTGGCTTGGCACGAGGTTATTTAAACAAACCTGAGTTAACGGCTGAAAAATTTATTCCTAATCCGTTTGATCCCCCCCTAACCCCCCTTAAAAAGGGGGGAGATGAGAGCAATAAAACTCTTAAAAAGGGGGGAGATGAGAGCGATGAAACTCTTAAAAAATGGAGAGATCAACTATCAAAACTCTATAAAACGGGAGATTTGGCTCGTTATTTACCCGATGGCAACATTGAATATGTAGGACGCATAGATAATCAGGTCAAAATTCGCGGTTTTCGGATTGAATTGGGGGAAATCGAAGCGGTTTTGCTTTCCCATCCCCAGGTACGAGAAGCGGTGGTTTTGGTGAGTGACAATGATCAGCCTGAAAATCGGGCTTTGGTAGCCTATGTTGTGGTTACTGATCCTGCTTTTACGACTCAATCATTACGAGAATTTGTTAAACAGCAAGTTCCCAACTATATGGTTCCAGACCATTGGCTGATCCTCGAAAATTTACCGTTAACCAGCAATGGCAAAATTGATCGCCGTGCTTTACCGTTGCCCAATCCAGAGTTACATCGTTCGGTAGATTATGTGGCTCCAGATAATCCTACCCAAGAGGCGATCGCGACTATTTTTGGTCAAGTTTTAAAACTAGAAAAAGTAGGAATTTATGATAACTTTTTTGAGATCGGCGGTAATTCTTTGCAAGCCACTCAAGTTATTTCACGATTACGAGAAAGTTTTTCCCTAGAGTTGCCCCTACGTCGCCTATTTGAACAACCGACTGTGGCGGATTTGGCTTCGGCTGTAATAGAAATTCAGACTACTTTACAAAAATTACAAACCCCTATTGATCATTTATCAGGCGATCGCGAGGAGATTGAACTATGAAATCCATTGAAACGTTTTTGTCAGATTTAGCCAATCAAGATATTAAACTCTGGATGGACGGCGATCGCTTGCGTTGTAATGCGCCCCAGGGCGTAATGACCCCAGACATTCAGACAGAACTCAAAAACCGTAAAGCAGAAATCATTCAATTTCTTGAGCAACTGGGTTCAGAGGAGCAAATTAACCCTAGAACCATTCTTCCGATTGCCCGTGATACCAAATTACCCCTATCCTTTGCCCAGGCGCGACTTTGGTTTCTGTATCAACTAGAAGGAGCAACGGGAACCTATAACATGACGGGGGCCTTGAGTTTAAGCGGTTCTCTCCAGGTAGAAGCTCTCAAACAAGCTCTAGGAGCGATAATCCAACGTCATGAGCCATTGCGTACCAGTTTCCAACCAATTGACGGTGTTCCAGTTCAGGTGATTGATCCCAATCCGATTTGGGAATTATCGATCGTTAATTTGGAAGGAAAGGAAGCCGAGGCAGAAAAATTAGCCCAGGCAGAAGCCCAAACGCCTTTCGATTTAACCAAGAGTCCTTTACTGAGGGTAACGCTCTTAAAGTTACAGCCTGAAAAGCATATTTTATTAATTAATATGCACCATATTATTTCCGATGGCTGGTCAATCGGTGTTTTTGTTCGTGAATTTTCCCATCTCTATAGGGCTTTTGCTATGGGAGAAGCACCGACTTTGCCTGATTTACCAATTCAGTATGCAGATTTTGCCGTTTGGCAGCGACAGTGGTTACAGGGTAAGGTTTTAGCGGCTCAATTGGAATATTGGAAGCGACAATTAGCGGATGCTCCTCCCCTATTAGAACTGCCCACAGATCGCCCTCGTCCTGCCATCCAAACCTTTCAAGGCAAAACAGAAAGATTTCAGCTAGATATTAAGCTGACGCAACAATTAAAAGCCTTAAGTCAACAGTCGGGTTGCACTTTGTTTATGACTTTGTTGGCTGCTTTTGGGGTAGTTTTATCCCGTTATAGTGGCCAGACTGATATCGTGATTGGTTCAGCGATCGCCAACCGTAATCGTCGAGAAATTGAGGGATTAATAGGCTTTTTTGTCAATACCCTGGCGTTGAGATTAGATTTATCAGAAAAACCGAGCTTTGCGGCTTTCTTAAAACAAGTACAGACGGTTACTCAGGATGCCTATGAGCATCAAGATTTGCCCTTTGAAATGTTAGTGGAAGAATTGCAGCTAGAGCGCAAATTAGACCGTAATCCCCTTGTACAGGTGATGTTTGCCCTACAAAATGCGACTAATGAAGCCTGGAATTTACCTGGTTTGACCATTGCAGAAATGTCTTGGGAACTTGATCCTGCTCGTTTTGACCTAGAGGTTCATCTGTCAGAGGTTAACGACGGCATAGCTGGATTTTGCTGCTACAACATTGACCTATTTGATGGGACAACGATCGCCCGTCTATTAGAACATTTTCAGAATATACTCAAGGCGATTATTGCTAATCCTCAACAATCGGTGGGCTTATTACCTTTGTTGTCGGAACAGGAACAAAAGCAACTTTTAGTGAATTGGAATCAAACTCAGGCCGATTATCCCCAAGATAAGCTTGTTCATCAGTTATTTGAAGTTCAAGCGGCAAGTCAACCAGAGGCGATCTCGGAGAGATCCGCTACGCGGTGCGCCCTCATTTTTGAAGATCAAGTTTTAACCTACGGAGAATTAAACCATCGTGCTAATCAATTAGCTCATTATCTTCAATCGTTAGGGGTGATTAAGGAACAAATCGTCGGGGTTTATCTTGAACGTTCCCTAGAGATGGCGATCGCATTTTTAGCTATTCTTAAAACAGGAGCCGCCTATCTCCCCATTGATCCTGAATATCCCCCAGTACGCACCCAATTCATTCTCGAAGATACTCAAATTTCAATCCTATTAACCCAAGCAGAACTGGCAGAAAAATTTCCCAAAAATCAGGCGAAAGTTATTTACTTAGACCGAGACTGGTCACAAATTGCTTACCAACCACAAACCAACCCAGACCTCAAGGTACAAACTAGCGATCTAGCCTATTGCATCTATACCTCTGGTTCCACAGGGCAACCCAAAGGGGTACTGATTTCCCATCAAGCTCTACTTAACTTGATTTTCTGGCATCAACAAGCGTTTAAGATTAGTTCCTTAGATAAAGCCACCCAAATGGCGGGTATTGCTTTCGATGCAACGGTTTGGGAATTGTGGCCCTATCTCACCGTAGGAGCCTCTATTAATCTGGTTCCCCAAAATATTCTGCTCTCACCGACAAATTTACGGGATTGGTTGCTGAATCAAGAAATTACCATTAGTTTTGTGCCAACGCCTGTCGCTGAAAAATTACTAGTCTTAGATTGGCCGAATCATTCTTGCCTAAAAACCCTGTTACTGGGGGGTGACAAACTTCATTTTTATCCTGCTGCGTCCCTTCCCTTTCAGGTGGTTAACAACTATGGCCCAACGGAAAATACAGTGGTTGCCACCTCTGGACTGGTCAAATCACCAACGTTTGATCGCTTTTCGGCCCCGACTATTGGTAAGGCGATCGCCAATGTCCAAATCTATTTATTAGACCAAAACTTACAACCTGTCCCCATTGGTGTACCAGGAGAACTACACTTAGGCGGGGCGGGTTTAGCACGGGGCTATCTCAATCGTCCTGAGTTAACGGCTGAAAAATTTATTGCCAATCCTTTTGATCCCCCCCTAGCCCCCCTTAATAAGGGGGGAGAAGAACCATCAAAACTCTATAAAACGGGAGATTTAGCGCGTTATCTGCCCGATGGCAGCCTGGAATTTTTGGGACGCATTGACAATCAGGTAAAAATTCGCGGTTTTCGTATCGAAACAGGGGAAATCGAAGCAGTTTTAAGTCAATATTTCCTATTAGCTGGCAATGTTGTCGTTACCAGGGAGGATAGTGCGGGGGATAAACGCCTTGTGGCTTACCTGGTTCCCGCCCTGCAAAATGAGGCCCTACCAGAGCAATTAGCTCAATGGCAAAGTGAATACATTAGTGATTGGCAAAGTCTCTACGAAAGAACCTATAGTCAAGGGCAAGACAGCCTAGCCGACCTAACTTTTAATATCACGGGTTGGAATAGCAGTTATACTCGCCAACCGATTCCTGCTCCAGAAATGCGAGAGTGGGTAGAAAACACTGTCAGCCGTATTTTGGCTTTCCGACCAGAGCAAGCCTTAGAAATTGGCTGTGGTACGGGCTTATTGCTCTCCAGGGTGGCCAAGCATTGTTTGGAATATTGGGCAACGGATTATTCCCAGATGGCGATTCAGTATGTTGAACGGGTGTGCAGTGCCGTTGAAGGTTTAGAAAAGGTTAAGTTACGCTGTCAAACAGCAGATAATTTTGAGGGCATTGCCCAGCATACCTTTGATACCATCGTCTTAAATTCGATTATTCAATATTTTCCCAGTGTGGACTATCTATTGGAGGTACTGAAAGGAGCGATTAATGTCATTGGCGATCGCGGTCAGATTTTTGTCGGGGATGTGCGTAGTTTACCTTTATTGGAGCCGTATCACGCTGCTGTCCAGTTAGCCCAAGTCTCTGACTCCAAAACCGTTGAACAATGGCAACAACAGGTGCGCCAAAGTGTGGCAGGCGAAGAAGAACTGGTTATTGATCCGACTTTTTTCCTGGCTTTAAAACAACATTTTCCCCAAATTGCCTGGGTAGAAATTCAACCTAAACGGGGTTTGGCTAATAATGAGTTAACCCAATTTCGCTATGATGTCACTCTCCATCTAGAATCTATTAATAATCAACCATTACCAATCAGCGAACCAACAGTAATTACCTGGTTTAATTGGCAACTTGATCAGCTTTCTTTGGCTCAAATTCAAGATCAATTGTTGACCAAAAAACCTGAATTATTGGGGATTCGTGGTATTCCTAATCAGCGAGTCGAACAGGCTCTAAAAATTTGGGAATGGGTAGAAAATACGCCTGAAGTCGAAACGGTTGAGCAACTCAAAAAAATCCTAGCCCAACAAGTAGATACAGGTATTAATCCTGAACAGGTTTGGCAATTAGCCGAATCTCTCGGTTATACTGCTCATCTGAGTTGGTGGGAAAGTGGTCAAGACGGTTCCTTTGATGTCATTTTTCAGCGCGATTCAGAGTCAGAAGCGGAGAAGGTCTCAAAAGATTGGACAGTTTCAAAGCTTGCTTTCTGGGATGACAAACCTATTAAAACAAAACCCTGGAGTGATTACACCAATAATCCTCTGCGCGGTAAATTAGTCCAAAAGTTAGTGCCTAAAGTACGGGAATTTCTGCAACAAAAGCTACCCAGTTACATGATTCCCCAGGCGTTTGTTTTGCTTGATTTCCTTCCCTTAACTCCTAATGGTAAGGTGGATCGTAAAGCTTTACCTTCTCCTGATGCGGCGACCCGTAATCTGGCTAACAGTTTTGTTTTACCCCGAAATCCCATTGAAGCTCAACTCACTCACATTTGGAGTGAGGTTTTAGGATTGGAACGCATTGGCATTAAGGACAACTTTTTTGAATTGGGAGGTCATTCTCTGTTAGCTACTCAGGTGTTATCGCGGATTAATTCAGCCTTTGAACTTGATCTTTCCGTACAAATTATGTTTGAATCGCCCACGATCGCGGGTATTGCAGGCTATATTCAAGCGGTAGATTGGGTCGCCCAGGATAGAACCGATAGCTCCTTAAATAATGAAAATACTGAGGTAGTGGAGTTCTAAATTATGACGAAAACGATTGTTGAATTTGTCTGTCATCTGAGCAGTTTAGGTATTACTTTAGAAGAGAATGAAAACCGCCTACGCTGTCAGGCTCCTGAAGGTATTTTAACTGCTACCCTCCGTCAAGAAATTGGCGATCGCAAGCCTGAATTACTACAATTTTTACAACAGGCTAAACAGTCCAAAACAGCCTATCAGTTACCGATTCAACCTGTCGCTAGGGACGGCCATTTACCCCTCTCTTTTGCTCAACAGCGTCTATGGTTTTTACACCATCTTTCCCCTGATAGTCGTTCCTACAATACCCTGGAAATATTGCAAATCCAGGAGCATCTCAATCTAACGGTGTTAGAGCAGAGTTTGGGAGAATTAATTAACCGCCATGAAATTTTTAGGACAACATTTCCCACTGTTTCAGGAGAACCTATTCAGGCGATTAGTCCTCCTGGTTCTTTTCGTTTAATAATTGAGAATTATCAAGATTTATCCCCCAATGAACAATCGGCCAAAATTCAACAAGTAGCAGAATGGGAAGCAGGACAAACTTTTGATTTAGCGGTAGGGCCACTCATACAGTTTAAGTTATTACAATTGAGTCTCCAGAAGTCGGTACTGTTGTTGAAAATGCACCATATTATCTATGACGGCTGGTCTTTTGGTATTTTAATTCGAGAGTTATCGGCTCTATACGAAGCCTTCCTAAAAAACTTAGCAAATCCTCTGGCCGCGTTGTCTATTCAGTATGCAGATTTTGCGGTTTGGCAACGTCAATATCTCTCAGGTGAGGTCTTAGATAAACAACTTAATTATTGGCAAGAACAGTTAGCAACAGTCCCTCATATTCTCACTTTGCCAACGGATCGGTCTCGTCCTGCGATGCAAAGCTTTCGGGGGGGAGTTGAACATTTTCAACTGGATCAAAATACCACTCAAGGTCTCAAACAGTTAGGTCAAGAACGTGGGGCGACTCTCTTTATGACTTTGTTAGCTGCTTTTGGAGTCTTGCTATCTCGTTACAGTCATCAATCCGATCTACTGATCGGTTCACCGATTGCTAATCGTAATCAAGCGGCGATCGAACCCTTAATTGGTTTTTTTGCTAATACTTTAGCCCTAAGAATTAATTTATCTGAAAACCCTAATTTTTTAGAGTTATTAGAGCAAGTTAAACAAACTACTTTAGCAGGTTATGTTCACCAAGACCTCCCCTTTGAGATGTTGGTAGAAAAGTTGCAACCAGACCGTGATTTAAGCAGAAATCCCCTGGTACAGATAATGTTTGCTCTCCAAAATACACCCCAAGATACCTGGAATCTGTCTGGCTTAAGTATTGAAAGCTTACCATTATTAGTAGAAGAAATCGTCAAATTTGATCTAGAAGTAAACTGCTGGGAAACTTCAGAAGGCTTGGCAATGGACTGGGCTTATAGTAGAGATTTATTTGATACTTCGACGATTGTAAGAATGGGAGAACATTTTCAAAACCTACTTCAAGCGATCATACTTAATCCAAAAACCAGAGTTGAAGAATTTTCTTTCTTAACGGACAAAGAACTTCATCAATTATTAGCATCTTGGCATAATACTAAGATTGATTATCCTCAAGCTCAGTGCATTCATCAATTATTTGAAGCGCAAGTTGAACGGACTCCCGATGCTGTGGCGGTCGTATTTGAAAACCAACAGTTAACATACACTGAGTTAAATTGTCGAGCCAATCATTTAGCCCATTATTTACAAGCTTTAGGAGTTGGGCCAGAAGTTTTAGTTGGTATTTCGGTAGAACGTTCTTTAGAAATGATCGTCGGCTTATTAGCCATTCTCAAGGCGGGAGGAGCTTATCTTCCTCTTGATCCAGACTATCCCACTGAACGTCTTCAGTTTATGTTAGAAGACAGTCAAGTTCGTTTTTTGATTACGCAACCTTCTTTATTAGAAAAATTGCCTTCCTCTCAGGCTACTCTTATTTGTTTAGATGACATTCAATCTCAGGTTTCTCAATATTCTCAAGATAATCTTCAAAACGGATTACATGTCTCTAATTTAGCTAATGTTATTTACACCTCTGGTTCTACAGGTAAGCCTAAAGGAGTAATGGTTGAACATCGCGGCTTGGTTAATTTAGCGATCGCTCAAATTCAATCTTTTGCAGTCCAGAATAACAGTCGTGTCCTACAATTTGCTTCCTTTAGTTTTGATGCTTGTATTTCAGAAATTTTGATGACCTTTGGCTCTGGAGCGACGCTTTATCTTGCTCCAAAAGATGCTTTGTTACCAGGTCAACCTTTAGTTGAACGGTTAGAAAAGGATGAAATTACCCATGTTACTTTACCGCCTTCGGCCTTAGCGGTTTTACCGAAGGAACCGTTACCAAACTTACAAACGTTAATTGTGGCGGGTGAGGCTTGTTCTCTGGATTTGATTAAACAATGGTCAGTTGGTAGAAACTTTTTTAATGCCTATGGGCCAACGGAAGCGAGTGTTTGTGCCTCGATTGGACAATGTTATCAAGATGATTTAAAGGTGACTATTGGTAAGCCTATCAGTAATGTCCAGATTTATATTTTAGATTCCCATTTACAGCCCGTTCCTATCGGAGTACCAGGAGAGTTATACATTGGCGGAATAGGAGTTGCGAGGGGTTATTTAAACAGACCTGAGTTAACTGCTGAAAGGTTTATTCCCAATCTGTTTGATCCCCCCCTAACCCCCCTTGATAATGGGGGAGATAAATTTGGAGAAAACTTTGATAAGGCTGAAAAACTATCATCAAAACTCTATAAAACGGGAGATTTAGCTCGTTTTCTCAATGATGGCAATATTGAATATTTAGGACGCATTGATAATCAAGTAAAATTTCGGGGTTTTCGCATTGAATTAGGGGAAATTGAAGCCGTTCTTAGTCAATGTTCTGAGGTTCAATCCACTGCGGTGATTGTGCGGGAAGATACTCCAGGTGACAAACGCTTAGTTGCCTATGTAGTTCTTGCTCCCAATTCCCAGGCAACTATTGGTGAACTCCGTCAATTCTTGGCTAATCAATTACCTGCCTATCTCGTTCCTAATACCTTTGTTATTTTAGATAGTTTACCGTTAACTCCTAATGGAAAATGCGATCGCCGTTCCTTGCCTGCGCCGAATGATCAAGCCAGAAAAAATATTCAAAAAATTGCCCCCCGTAACTTAGTGGAATTGCAATTAACTCAAATCTGGTCAGAGGTTTTAGGCATTAATGATCTTAGTGTTGAGGAAAACTTTTTTGAATTGGGAGGTCATTCTTTATTAGCGGTTCGTCTAATCAGTTGCATTGAACAAAAGTTAAGCAAAAAGTTACCTTTAACCAGTCTTTTTCAAAATGGAACGATCGCCAGTCTAGCCCAATTACTAACTCAGGAAACGACTCAGCTAACCTATTCACCCTTGATCCCTATTCAATCTCAAGGAAATAAAGCACCATTTTTTGCCGTTCATCCCATTGGCGGTAATGTGCTTTGTTATGCAAACTTAGCTCATTATTTAGGAACGGAACGGCCTTTCTATGGATTGCAAGCATTAGGACTACAGGAAACCGAAAAACCTCTAAGCTCGATTGAAGAAATGGCGACGGTTTATGTTAAAGAAATACAAACTATTCAAGCCTCTGGCCCCTATTATCTAGGAGGATGGTCAATGGGAGGCGTGATAGCCTTTGAAATGGCACAACAATTATCGTCACAAGGTCAAACAGTGGCTTTATTAAGCTTAATAGATAGCTATTCTCCTATTTTGCTTAATTCAGTTAATACTGAAGAAAATTACTCTGAGTCACGGCTAGAAGAGATTAATGAAAATCTAAATATTGTCTATTCTTTTGTCAGGGATTTAACGGGAATGTTTAATCAGCCAATTCCTTTCTCTGAAGATGAACTCTCTCACCTTACACCCGACGAATTACTAGCTCATTTTCTAACTTGGAGTAAACAGACGAATTTTTTACCGCCAGAACTCGGAGAGGATCAAATTAAAAATTGGTCTGTAGTTTTTCAGACCAACCGACAAGCTCTGTTCAACTATTCCCCTAAAACTTACCCAGGCAAAACCATTTTCTTCGGTGCAGAGGAAAGTTCTCTTAAAAATCCTGGTTGGCATGAGGTAATTAATGACTTAGAATCTCAATGGATTAGTGGAGATCACTACAGTTTGATTAAAAATCCAATCCTTGCTGAAAAATTGAATAGCTACTTACAGCAAGTTGCGCTGTGATAACCGACAAATCTCCGTAGGGACATAATATATTATGTCCTTACCCCGTAAGGTATTTAACCCCAAATTGCTGTAACTTAAAATTTTCTGAAAATACCTGATTATCCTTTAAAATAATCCATAGAATCCTGTAACAGAACAAACATGACAACTCAAGCAGCTTCTAGTCCTAATGCACTTGCTTCTTTTAACCAGTTTTTAAGAGATGTAAAGGCGATCGCCCAACCCTATTGGTATCCGACTGTCTCGAATAAAAGAAGTTTTTCTGAGGTTATTCGTTCCTGGGGAATGCTATCACTGCTCATCTTTTTAATTGTGGGATTGGTTGGTGTAACAGCTTTTAATAGTTTTGTGAATCGTCGTTTAATTGATGTCATTATTCAAGAGAAAGATGCGTCTCAGTTTGCTAGTACATTAATTGTGTATGCGATCGGCTTGATTTGTGTAACACTGTTGGCAGGATTTACAAAAGACATTCGTAAGAAAATTGCCCTAGACTGGTATCAATGGCTAAACACTCAGATTTTAGAGAAATATTTTAGTAATCGTGCCTATTATAAAATCAATTTTCAATCTGACATTGATAACCCCGATCAACGTCTAGCCCAGGAAATTGAACCGATCGCCACTAACGCCATTAGTCTCTCCGCTACTTTCCTAGAAAAAAGCCTGGAAATGCTAACTTTTTTAGCGGTGGTTTGGTCAATTTCCCGACAGATTGCCATTCCTTTACTTTTTTATACTATTATTGGTAATTTTATTGCTGCCTATCTAAATCAAGAATTAAGTAAGATCAATCAGGCGCAACTGGAATCAAAAGCGGATTATAATTATGCCTTAACTCACGTTCGGACTCATGCAGAATCTATCGCTTTTTTTCGAGGAGAAAAAGAAGAACTAAATATTATTCAGAGACGCTTTAAAGAAGTCGTAAATGATACGAAAAACAAAATTAATTGGGAAAAGGGCAACGAAATTTTTAGTCGGGGTTATCGTTCCGTCATTCAATTTTTTCCCTTCTTAGTGCTCGGGCCTTTATATATCAAAGGTGAAATTGATTATGGGCAAGTCGAGCAAGCTTCGTTAGCTAGTTTTATGTTTGCATCAGCCCTCGGAGAACTGATCACAGAATTTGGGACTTCGGGACGATTTTCGAGTTATGTAGAACGTTTAAATGAATTCTCAAATGCTCTAGAAACTGTCACTAAACAAGCCGATAATGCCAACACAATTAAAACGATAGAAGAAGATCATTTTGCCTTTGAACACGTTACCTTAGAAACCCCTAACTATGAACAGGTCATTGTTGAGGATTTATCTCTTACGGTTCAAAAGGGTGAAGGCTTACTAATTATTGGTCCCAGTGGTCGGGGCAAAAGTTCTTTATTAAGGGCGATCGCTGGTTTATGGAATGCTGGTACTGGACGTTTAGTGCGGCCTCCCTTGGAAGAAATTCTCTTTTTACCCCAACGTCCCTACATTATTTTGGGAACCTTACGTGAACAATTGCTGTATCCTCTAACCAATCGTGAGATGACCAATACCGAACTTCAAGAAGTATTACAACAGGTCAATTTACAAAATGTGCTCAATCGGGTGGATGATTTTGACTCTGAAAAACCCTGGGAAAATATTCTTTCGCTAGGTGAACAACAACGCCTAGCCTTTGCCCGACTATTAGTTAATCCTCCCAGTTTTACCATTTTAGATGAGGCGACCAGTGCTTTAGATCTAACCAACGAGGGTATTTTATATGAGCAATTAAAAACTCGCAATACAACTTTTATTAGTGTGGGCCACCGAGAAAGTTTATTCAATTACCATCAATGGGTTTTAGAACTCTCTGCCGATTCTAGTTGGCAACTCTTAAGCGTTCAGGACTATCGCCTTAAAAAAGCGCAAGAGATGTTTACTAATGCTCCTAATAGCAATTCGATCAAGTCCGATATTACTATCAATAATAAGTCGGAAGATCAAGAAATAGTCCATCCTCTTGAAGGACTTTCTCATCAGGAAATGAAACTGTTAACAGACTTATCGCTCTCTAGCATTCGTAGCAAAGCTAGTCGAGGAAATCCGATTACAGCCAAAGATGGTTTTAATTACCGTTATGACAAAAATCCTCAGATATTAAAGTGGCTCAGAACCTCACCTTAAGAGATTCTAACGAAGGGGCGATCGCTTGACAAGGTTGATTTTAGGTTCTGGAAAGGTTTTTTGTGTCATATTTTTGGACGGCTAAACACCTGAATTTATTATACTCTGCTAAATTGCATCAAAACACCTCGTAATTGCATAGGAATTTTCGCTACTGCAATGTTCGCTGTCGTAATTTATTTCTGTCTAAGACGGTGAACATTCCTATCAAAGTCAAATCTTGCTCGTTAAGTAAACGTTTGAGATGCTGATAGGGTTCTTCGGGAGTAAGCGGTTGATAACGGAAGTAAATAACTCCCATAGGTTTTGGTAATAATCGCCGAAAAATTAATTCTCCATAATCTCGATCAAAGGTCAGAATAATTCTATTTTCTCGAACGGCTCTGGCAAGGACTTCAATATCTGGTATTCCAGGAGAGTCTTCCATAATAGAAGTAATATCTAAACCAATATGACGCAATTTTCTAACACTTAATAAAGGAAAATTCTCATTTGCTAAAAACTGCATTAACTGGCCTCACGAGAGATGGGTAGTGGATATAAAGTCAGATCTCGTATGGATTCGCTGGCAAATGCAAAAATAGCTTTTAGGGAATCAGGAGTGAGGGTAGGATAGTTTTCTAAAATTTGTTGTTCTGTCCAACCGACGGCGAATAATCCTAAGATAAATTCTACGGAAAGTCGGGTTCCTTTAATGACGGGTTTACCGACTAATATGTTTGGATCAGAGTGAATATAAGTTTCCCAATTCATTATTGATGGCTCCTTATTTAGGGGACTTAGGGACGATAGTTTGGTTTTTTAAGTTCAGGAAAAGGCTAATTCTTTTTGCTCAATCGGATGGTGATATAAAACCATTAACTGATTTTGATTTAAGGTCTCTAGGGCATAGGCGCGTCCATTGAGGTCACTAAATTCGACTTCAAAAACATCGGGTTCATAAACTTCGACAATGGTTCCAACTTGACCGCGATAAAGTTGGCAATGGGGAATATTTTCTAAGAGGGCAACAACATCTAATAGTTTCATAATTATATTTTCCCTTTTTGGGGAACGATATAATACCAAATCCGTTCTGTGAAACATCATTAATATTTTGTAGGGGTTTGGTTTCCAAATCCATAGAGTGTAAGACTTGGAGACCAAGCCTCTACCTTAAATTAAAACGGAAAGTCGGGTTCCTTTAATGATAGGTTTGCCGACTAATATATTTGGATCGGAGTGAATATAACTTTCCCAATTCATTTTAACCGTCTTTAAATTGCAGTAATCCCATTAATAAATTGCGGTTATAAATTTTACTTTGCCATCTTTAAGATCGATGCGCTTTAGTAGCTCTGCGGATGAGCTTGCATCGGCGAGGAGACGATCGCCTTGTAATGCGACCCAGCGACCTTGATATTGTTTGCGATTTGCTTTGATCCAGTTTTGGCTTAGTGCTGTGTTGGGATCGGGCGATCGCTTGACAAGGTTGATTTTAGTTTCTGGAACGGTTTTTTGTGTCATGGTTTTGGACGGCTAAACACCTGATTTTATTATACTCTGCTAAATTGCATCAAAAAGCCTCGTAATTGCATTAGGTATTTTCGCTACTGTTCAGAGTGGATAGGGTGCGACTTTTAGTTGATGAAGGAAAAGAAAAGTGTTAACATGAGATGAAAAGTGACAAAGAGGAAACAATGATGACAGCAAAACTAATTAATGTAGAGGGTTCAAAGATAAAAATAGAACTAACATTAGAACTAAGTCGTTCAATGTTGGATACAGAAATAAATATTCAAAAAGGCTTAAACGAAGTAGGTTGCATCGCCAGCAAAGAAGCCTTGAAATATTTAGATACAGATGGTTCACCCTTAAAAATCGGTGAAGAAATCTGGAAGAGTAAGGGAGAGCAACCGAAAGAATATCAAACACCTTATGGTGAGGTTATAGTGAATCGTCATGTATATCAGCGTTCACCTTTGAGGAAAAACGTATTGCCCCTTAGAAAGAGAAGCAAGGATAATCATAACATCAACGCCATTATTGGCAAAACAGGTATCCTCAAAAATGTCAGGGATGGCAGGCAAAGAGGTGAAAAATGATTTATTAGAAAATCATGGTAGAAAAGTAGCGCTATCCTATATCCAAAGATTGAGTGAAGCAGTAGGAAGTGTGGTACAGGCAAAAGAAGAAGCGTGGAGTTATGCCCCGCCCAAGGAGGATAGCCAAATTGCAACAGTGGGAATAGGATTAGATGGAACCTGTATGCTGATGTGTGAGGATGGCTACCGTGAAGCAATGGTGGGAACCGTTTCCCTATACGATAGTGAGGGAGAACGTCAACATACAATCTATCTAGGTGCGGCACCAGAGTATGGAAAAAAGAGTTTTCTAGAAAGATTAGAAAGAGAAATTGAGCGAGCGAAAAAACGTTATCCAGAGGCAACATTGGTCGGGATAGCAGACGGGGCAGAATCAAATTGGAAGTTTTTAGAAAAGCAAACGGAAGAACAGATATTAGATTTCTATCATGCCTCTGGTTACTTAGGTGCCTTGGCAGAAGCGTTGCATCCGAATACAGTGTCAAAACAAAAAGAATGGTTGACTGAAAATTGTCGAGAACTCAAGCATGAAAAAGGAAAAGCAGGAGAACTGCTAAATCTGATGAAAGAAGTCAAAGAAGAAAAAAGTCATTCTAAGAATCTTACCGAGAAACTACAAGCGGCGATTACTTATTACGAGAATCATCAGCATCAAATGGATTATGCTGAATACTTAGAGAAAAAGTATCCGATTGGTTCAGGTGTTACGGAAGCAGCTTGTAAGACGTTGGTCAAACAACGATTATGTTGTTCAGGGATGCGATGGAAGGAAAAAGGAGCAGGAATTATTTTGAGCCTACGAGCTTTGGTATTGACCAAGGAACGATGGAGTCAATTTTGGGCAAAACTTGATCAATATGGGTTCCCTGTAGAACCCTGATTACAACAGCTTTTATCAACTAAAGGTCGCACCCAGTGGATATAAGTTTCCCAATTCATTTTAATTCTCCTTAAAAAGTTATGATCCTCCCAATCCTCCTCATCACCCCCATCCTCCCCATCCTCCCCATCCTCCCCAATCTCCCCCTCACCCCGTCCCCAAAGCCTCCAAAACTTCGTCAACGGTTATGCCGAAAAGTTGGGCTAGAGCTTCTAAAATGCTGGGGTCTTGGGTAGTTTGATAAAGGCGAATTAAGGCTGGAATAGAAAAGGTTTCTAGGTTATATTGATCGTTAAATTCAGCCAAAATAGATAAGGCTTGCAGGAAGTTTGTTTTTGCTTCTGGAAACTCCTCTAATTCTTCAGCAACCCTGCCCAACTGGTGATAGGTCATTGCTTGGTTATAGCGATCGCCGAATTCAACAAAGATAGCGATCGCCTGTTGATAGTTTTTTCTCGCTTCTGCATACTCTCTCAATTCCTGGGCAACCCTGCCCAACTGGTGATAGGTCATTGCTTGGTTATAGCGATCGCCGAATTCAACAAAGATAGCGAGAGCCTGTTGATAGTTTTTTCTTGCTTCTTCATACTCTCTCAATTCCAACGCTACAGTTCCCAACTGGCCATAGGTTCCTGCTTGGTTATAGCGATCGCCGAATTCAACTTTGATAGCGAGAGCCTGTTGATAGTTTTTTCTCGCTTCTTCATACTCTCTCAATTCCTGAGCAATAGCACCCAAATTGTGATAGGTTCTTGCTTGGGAATGGCGATCGCCGAATTCAACAAAGATAGCGAGAGCCTGTTGATAGTTTTTTCTTGCTTCTTCATACTCTCTCAATTCCAACGCTACAGTTCCCAACTGGCCATAGGTTCCTGCTTGGTTATAGCGATCGCCGAATTCAACTTTGATAGCGAGAGCCTGTTGATAGTTTTTTCTCGCTTCTTCATACTCTCTCAAGAAATATTCAACATTGCCCAACTGGTGATAGGTTCCTGCTTGCTCATAGCGAAACGCTTCGCTACTGGGTAAACCCAGACCGCCGAATTCAACTTTGATAGCGAGAGCCTGTTGATAGTTTTTTCTCGCTTCTTCATACTCTCTCAAATGCTCAGCAACCATGCCCAACTGGTGATAGGTACTAGCACTCCATATTTTCTTATCTCGTTCTTCTGTTTTGCTTAGAACTTGATAGGATTCTAAAGTTATCTCAAAATAGTGCTTGGCCTGTTCATATTGCGTTAGGTCTTGATAACTTGTAGCGAGACGATGTAAAGCAAAGCCAATTTGATAACCTAATTCTCCTTGTTTAAATTCTTGAGAATAGTTTTCAAGACTATTACATACTGATTGAGCAGAAACATTTTTACTTTGAACATCATTAATCAACTCAAAATATTTATACAAACAAAAGAAAACATCAATACTTTCTTGATTGGCCAAACAAATTTGCAACGCCTGATAAAGATTTTCATACTCCAACCGACAAAAGAAAATTCCTAACTGTCGTTCCTGTGGCTCCTTCGATTCCATTAACTGATTATAGATATCTGCTAAACCTTGATAATAATTCTTAAAACCCGCTTGCAGAGCCTCACGAGTTGCTTTATCTAATGCGTTGAGTTTTGTCTTCAAAAAATAGGGAAAAACAGGTTGAATCGTTAATAATTCCTGTTCTTCGTCCATTGGTTCCAGTAAACCCCAATGAATCGCTTCTTGAATGGCCTCATCAAACAACGAAAAATCGTAAGCCTGAAACGGCTCTAATTTCCGTAATTCTTCAGCATAACCCGCAATTCCAAACCGAACAATAAACCCACTAAAAGGAGCCAAACACAACAACAACCGTTGCGCCTCCTGGGACAAATTACTGTGGGAATACTCCACACATTTCAAAATACTCCTGGTGCGATCCTCACTGCCCGTATCCAAATCCACATCCGCCGCTTGCAATGCCGTCAACACCTCCCCAGGCGACTGACGCGACAAATTCGGCAACACCACCTCCATCGCCAAGGGATAACCCGCTAACACCTTTAACAAACGCCCAAAATCAGCATCTTTCAACAAATCCTCCGCCCGACTCCTCGCATGACGCGCCAAAATCTCTTTCGCCAAATCCGTCCGCGCCTCTGGATCTAAACCCCGCAAACCATAAACATTACCCCGAATCACCAGACCTAGCCAACCCTCATCACTGCGCGACCCCAACAAAACCCGCGACTTACCGCCCACCAAGCGCGACAGAAAATCCCGTAACTTTTCCTGCTCCGTAGCATTTAACGTATTGGGAATCGCCAGAGGTTCCCCCGTCACCGACTCCAAATTATCCAAAATCAAAACACCATTGGCAGAACGCAACCAGGTCACCAACTTTTGCATCTGGGCCAAACCATTCATCGCCTGAAAACGACCCATCTCAAAACGGTCATAAACCTGTGATCCAATCGCAAACAAAATTTGATCCAACGTCCAAGCCCGCTCATCATAGCCAAAATAGAAAATATGATCCGCAAAATGGGTTTTCTGCCACCATTCCCGCAAAAAATTCAGCAACGTCGTTTTACCCGTACCGCCCATCCCCTGCAATAACAAGACATTGTGACGATATAACCCCTTCTCAATGCGAAGAATATCCAAATCCCGTCCCACAAAACTATATTCAGGCGGATTAAATCGAAATTCCCTTGCTAACGACTCAAAATAATCTTCTTCTTCTTTTTGATCCTTAAAGTCTCGCAAATTAAAATTCACTGGCTGATTGCTATAAACTACTGGCAAAAGCCAATCTTCTAACTTAATAGACTGATTAAAATAGGCCCGCCGTTCCTTGACATTAAACAATTCCAATCGTCCTAAGCGAATCGCTTTTTCTATGGTTTCACCACCAAACAACGCCTGATAGAGATCACGGATCAACATCGCCGCCGCCGTCACCGTGACGCTGTAGCCCATCGCCACCACCATCTGCATCCCCGCCGCCATCAAACGACTCCCCAAACTCGTTTCCCGATAATCCTCTGCTTGCTCTGCCTGACTGCCCAACTGCTTACCCGACTGACAAGCATTGAGAATACAAACAGGAATGCGCTTACCCGTCAACAAATTGGCCAATTCCGTCGCTTCCACTAAATCCGCCTGATCTTCTTCCTCCCCTTCCATCGCTAAAAACGCTTTAACCCCTGCATAGGGAGAAATGGCCTTGCGTCCGTAGCGTTGCTTAAAAACCAGCCGATTTTCTGCCCCTGACTCTGACCGATTAAACTGCTCATAGCTCAACAAAGCCCCATGCGCGTCAAAATGAATGAGGTGATAATAACCCGCTCCTTTTGCCTCTAAATGTTTCGATAACGCTTCAAAGGTCGCAGGCCGCAACAAATCCACCTTGACCCGTAAGTTTCCCTGTTCCAAAGCCTCTAACAAAGGACGAGAAATGGTGCGATAGGCCACATCATTACGGGAAGGCCGCGCCGTTACCAACAATAAATTAATCGTCGGAGAAACTGCCACTTCTGCCGCGATCGCTGTCGGTTGAGAACTTTTGCGAATCATCACCGCTTCCACTGCCAAGGGTTTCGGCAAATCTGGATCGCGTAAGGCTTCCCAATGAAGGGCCTGAAAGGCTGGATTAAGGCTTTCGATCTCAATGCGTAACGTCCCTAAATTTCCCCGTAATTTCTCATATTCTGTATAAGCTTTGCGATTACCAAAAACCTGCTCAAATAAGGCTTCACCGTAATTTTTAATACTTTCAGAAACCTGATTGGCCTTGACCGTATCCAACATCGGAAACCGTAACCACTCCTCAAAGTACCATTCCCAACGTTGTTCATCCACCGCCGCTAGAGGATCATGAATGGCGATCGGAAAATTTACCCGATGGTCAAAACTCAGAGTCGCAGTAAACCCCGCTTCAGTGGGCTGTTCTTCGCGGATAGTGATGATCGGCATGGTTTTGTGTTATCAATATTGAAATCGCCAACATTTCAGTTATTCTAACGTTTTGTCGGATTAGTGAGAATGGGTAAAAATAAAGAAAGTCGCAAAAAACTGGCAGGACAGCATCAAGCTTTAGAAGAACATCTAGAGAAACTGGCAAAAGAAAAATTGAAGCCAATTGAAAGCCAGGATCAAGGTTTAATTGCCCATTGGGAAAAAACGGTGGCAAATTGTCGCCAAAATATTGCAAAGTTAGAAAGGAGATTAAGTCAATGACTACAATCTACAAAAAACCCTTTGACCGATTAGAAATCTTTCTGGATGAATATCAACCCCAGTTAGAAAAAGCTCTCGATGCTATCAAAATTATTAAAAATACCGATCCTGATTCAGAAGAATTTTCCCAGGCGATCGCCGATCTTCATGTTTGCTCTACAATTTTGGAACCCTATTCAGAAGGAATGGTAGAAGCCTTGGATCAATTTACCGAAGATAGACCCGATCAGTAAACCAAAGTCAGCAATTTTTATTGTAGGGACATAACACTGTTATGTCCTGAGCGTGACACGGATAATTCCTGACCATTACACAGAATCAGGTTTAATATATTCACAAAAAATATTGATGCCAACTTTGAGAATATACAACACAATCACAGTCGCGATCGCGGGATCAGTCGGCAGGCCAGCAGAACTTACAACCGCCACAATTAAACCCGTTAAAAGCGGCGCACTGGTGGGGTTTTTACTGTATTCCTTGACCTGATTTTAAAAACCTTCATCCCCACACAATTCTTGCCGAAGCACTGTTAGATTGCCAAATAGACCTACTGCCAAAAGCCTGTTTGCCATACTTTTCTGTCCAAAGTTGTTCAAAACTGATTTCAAAATTGCCCTGATTGCTATCCAAAGTTTAAAATAGCATTGCTAATTTTGATTATACCAAACCGCGATCGCCGCCTGATGGATCGTTTGCCAGGGCTGATGATGTTGACGGGCTAATTGAGCACAATCTTCAAATTCGGGTTGAATATTGAGAAGATTGCCAACCTGATCGTAGGCGACTTTGAGGGAAACGACACCGTAGGGAGTCTGAATAGAGTGAAATTGTCGGTTTAGAATCGAGCGCGTTTGTTGAGAGAGACGAATGCCTAATGTTGTAGTTTCTCGAAAAATTAGATTTTGGCAGGGAATTACTTTGTCGGGATGGCAAATGACCGTTAATAAAACGCCAGGACGAGATTTTTTCATCGCGATCGCTGTTGTAAAAACATCCAAGGCCCCCAATTCAAATAATCTGCTAAACAAATAACCGATCGCCTGGGGATTGAGATCATCACATTGAGTTTCCAACACCGCAATCGTTTCCTGTTTGCCTAAGGATGCTTCTAGATTCTCTGGAAAAATTGTCTCCGATTCCCCTAACCAAAGTCGTAAAATATTAGCCGTTGAAAAATCTTTGCTACCGGCTCCCAATCCCATGGTTTTTAACTGCATAGGAGGAACTGGGCCAAAAGATTCGGCCAACGTCACTAAAATGGCTGCTCCGGTTGGTGTGACTAGCTCTTGCTCAATACCATTGCTATAGATTGGAACGGGCCGGGTTTCCCACAGTTTTAAAACGGCTGGAACCGGAACCGGTAAACGACCATGAGCCGCCCAAACCGTTCCCCCTCCGGTGGGTAAAGCCGAGCTATAAATTTTGTCGAGGTTTAAATAATCCAAACCCAAACAAGTTCCCACAATATCAACGATCGCATCTACGGCTCCCACTTCATGAAAATGTACTTTTTCTGGCGCAATACCATGCACTTTGCCCTCAGCGATCGCCAACTGTTCAAAAATCTGCAAACTCCACTGCTTGGCCCGTTGGGGAATATGAGCCGCTTGAATTAAATGGATAATGTCAGGTAAGTGACGATGTTCGGCATGGTGGTGATGGTGGTGGTGTTCAGATTTCTCAGGCTCCTGCCGCAAATCAACATGAACCTGGGTTGCCGCTTGCCCTTGACGTTGTACTGTTTCAGACCAAAGATGATATTCATCCCCCAGTCCTAATTTCTGCAATTGTTCTTTCAGATAGGATAATGGTACACCGGCATGAACTAAGGCACCGAGGCACATATCCCCAGAAATGCCAGTGGGGCAATCAAAATAAGCTATGCTAGTCATATTATGGTGACTTTTTATTCTCTCCATCATCAAACCCCCCAATCCCGTAGTGTCAGCAGCATTTGTGAGGCCCTACAGCGCGGGGCTGTCATGCTTTATCCCACTGATACGGTCTATGCCATTGGCTGTGACTTGAATAACAAGACCGCGATCGCCAAGGTACGACAATTGAAGCAGTTATCTAATGATAAACCCTTGACCTTCCTTTGTTCTTCCCTCTCCAATATTTCTGAATACGCGATCGTCCAGGATCAAGCCTATCGTCTTATGCGACGGTTAATTCCCGGCCCCTATACTTTTTTACTGCCAGCTACCAAATTGGTTCCCAAGCTGGTGATGAGTCCTAAACGGAAAACCACCGGCATCCGTGTACCAGATAATCCCATTTGTCAGGCCATTTTAGAGAATTTGGGTAATCCGATCATTTCAACCTCAGCCCATCTGCCGGAACAAGACGAACTAAGTAAATTAGAGAAAGCGGAGTTATTTGATATTTTTGAGAAGTTAGTTGATATTATTATTGATGATGATCAGGATACGGGCTATCAGGTTTCCAGCATTTTAGATCTAACCAACGATGAACCACAACTGGTTCGTAAAGGATTAGGTGCAGAAGAACTTGATAATCTTTTGGTTTTTAGTTAATGCTCAATCAATCATGAATATTATTTCTACAAAAATTCCTGATGTTTTTATTATTGAACCTCGTATTTTTGGCGATGAGCGTGGTCTCTTTTTTGAGAGTTACAGTGAAAGAGTTTTTGCTGAAAAAACAGGTATCTCTCCCCACTTTGTTCAAGACAATCATTCGTTGTCCTTAAAAAATGTTTTGCGTGGCTTACATTATCAGATCCAAAAGCCTCAAGGGAAGCTGGTTCGGGTTATTGCTGGAGAAGTGCTAGATATTGCAGTGGATATTCGCCGCAGTTCTCCCACCTTTGGCCAATGGGAAAGTTGCCTATTAAGTGGGGAAAATAAACGACAGTTTTGGGTTCCCGAAGGTTTTGCTCATGGTTTTGTCGTTTTATCCGATCAGGCTGAATTTCTCTATAAAACCACTAATTACTATGCACCCCAATATGATCGCACTATTCGTTGGAACGATCCTGATTTAGGGATTGATTGGCAATTACGAGAAGAGCCTATTTTATCGGCAAAGGATCAAGCCGGTTGTTTTTTTAAGGAAGCTGAAGTATTTGACTAAAAATCATCTTTCAGGCTCCCATCCCAGAATATTGTTTTAAGCCTTTATGCCATAGCCAACGATTAATCACAAACACAATCAAGAGCCATCCTCCTACCACCAATAGACTCTTACCAAGATTAATGGGTAAACCGACGAGCACTGCGGCGGGGAAGTAAACACCATAGGGAAAAGGCGTTAATAGTACCCATTCTTTAACCGCAGGTGGAAAGGTTTCTAGGGGAGCAATCATACCTGACAAAAAAATATAAAACAAAAACCAAAGATCTTGAATCGCACTGGCCCGTTCTGTCCAAAAAGCAAACATGGCAAAGGTATATTGAATCAGGAAATATAAACTAAAGGACAGCATAATTCCCAAAATCCCTAAGAACATTTGTCCGAGGCTGGGAATCCAAAAAGCTTGGGGATAGAGATTGAAGAAAAGGACGGTTAAAATAATAATTAAGGGGAAGCGGGTTACTTTTTCCGCTAGGTGACGGCCCACATAATGCCAAACTGGATCAAGGGGTTGTAGGAGTTTAAAAGATAAAATACCTTGAAGTACTTCTTTTTCAAATTCCCAAATCACCCAAATATTAGTAAATTGTCTGACGATAAAAACAGCAAAAAAATAGCGAGCAAACTCAGTACTACTTAAATTAAAGTTACCGCTATTGGCTGCCTGTATCCATACTCCCATTAAAATAATCGGTAAAGAGCCGGATAATATCCAGAAAAGAATTTCTGCCCGATATTCGAGCATTTGGGCATAGTAAACAACCAGAAGCGTGCTAACTTTAGAGAAAAACCATTGCATGGGATAAATAGGGAATTTGATTGCCAGTCAATTTGTCGTTAGTGTTAGCTAAGTAGTGAAGACATAGTCTGTCAACCCTAATAGCTCGTTATAATCCTTTTTCAGAATCTGAGTTGAAGAACAGTTTGGACAAGAGAGACGTTTTGATTTAAATTCTTGTGTCATAAAGCTAGAATTATAAATCATAGACCAAAATATAACTTGCTGTAAATTTTTCGTTGATTATGTCTGATGTTATCACGGAAGTCTTATCATCCCTTTTGACAGGAAAAGCTATCAACGAATTATTTACAGGTAGATTTTTTTTGATGATAGTCTCCTTTTGCTTTTCCACTGACGCACCACATTTTGGGCATTTTTCCATCCTTAAATCTACTATTTCATCTACCCGACCAAACCCGTTTCTGGTTTTACCCACATGGTCGTACTTTGGACCTCTTTTTTTTCCTTTTTGACCGAAGGTTTTGGCGACTTTCTTTTTGTAACCGTCACTGCTTGGGGGCTGAGAGCTATTTTCACTCGTTCTTTGGTTAAGCTTTTTCAGCTTTTCTTTCAACTTTTCTATCTCTTTCTTTAACTCTACCAATTCTTTTCTCAGCTTTTCGTTCTCTTCTTTTTCTTTCTGATAATCTTCATACCAATCTTTTGCCACTTCTTTTTGCCATGGCATTTTCACTTCTTCTTGGTTTAAGTCTGGAATTGGGTCTAGTTTTTTCATAGTCTCCCTATTCTAACCTGTCTTTTTAACCGCCTTTCCTTTCTTCATTATTCTTTACTTTTTTTATTTGCTTCTCATTCTCAATAATTTCCCTCTTTATTGCAGTGACTAATTACAAATCGTTTTAATCCAATTTCCCTTTTTTAAGTTTAAAAACAGCTATGGGAGTGAGCATATTTTCAGGTAAGGATTCTGACTCGTGGTGATGATGATGGTGTCCGTGAGTATGATCGTGGTGATGGGAATGATTGTGATCATCTTCCCTTTCTCGATAGGCATTTTCGATCGCTAAAGGAACACCGTGAGGCGTATTTAAAACTGCTTGATGCCAGAGTTCTAATTGTTTTTGATAGGTTTCCCAATCCGTTAACCCCCGTTCCATACATAATCTTTCTAGGGCATTTAACCAGTGACTATAGTAAGTATCGCCGCGATCGCGATCGCCCTTTGCCTGGGCATTTTTAATTTCCTGACTAAAAATTTCTACCCATTCAGAGCAACTTAAAAAGCCTTGTTTAATCAGTAAATTCCCGATCGCAAAGGCTTCGGCTTCCCAGGAATCTTTAAAAATGGGTTGGCCATCATCTTTAAGTAAAGGGGGAATCGGTTCTTGGGTTAAATCTTCCAGAATGGGATCGAAAGTAGTCATAATTTTAAAAAAGAACTTGATTGGTTAATTCTGTAGGGGCGTAAGGCTTACGCCCAATCACTTATATTATTAACAATTAAGCTAATTTAATATAGGGTTCAAACACATCCGCATAGACAACCGTACGTTTATCTACAAAGTCTTCACCCCAAATATCTTTCCCTTCAAACCGCACACTATAAAGAGGTGTATAAAACTTTTGTAAACCACGACAAGCAATATCAGGATAGGGGCCGTAATATACCCCTTGAAATTCAATTTGCCCTTTATCATTACGTTTTTCTTCTGCTAAACCGTAGTAAGCAACCACCGTTCCCACCTTGCCACGAAAGTAGGGATATTCCCGCGTATGGCCTGTGGATAATTGATTAATACATTGCACGAGATCGCCGACTTTAAATTTAGTTTTAGCTCCAATTGCACTAATGGAACCGACCTTAGCGGGATCATATTGTTCAGATTGATATAACCCTTTTGCATCGGGACGACCAGCACCAGGCACAGCTTCTTTAAAGGCTTGATCACGAATGGTTTTGGCACGTTTTTGAGCAGCAGCAGTGGTAATTTTTCGAGCTTCCATTTCGGTTAAAGAAACCCCTAATTTATCTCCATATACGGTGATTAAAAGACATAACGTTTCCAGCCACAAAGCATCGTAAGTGCTATTCATATAGTCACGGGGATTCATGGTTTCTCGACCCCAACGAGCCGCATCCAAGCCCCAAAAAGGAACAGGTTGCCCTGGTTTTAATCCTTTTTCAAAAATGGTACTGAGGGTAGCAAAGATTGCGCCAAGTTGACCTTCCCATTCTTCTAGCCAGGCTTGATCATCGGGTTGATCTTTAAAGGGAATTTTGCCGTAGCCCGTCCAGCCTGCGTTGTAATGTGGCCCTTCCATAATTGTTACTCCTGCATTAAAGATTAAAAGTTCGACTTAGGATTCATCGGCTAAAAGTTCATTAAGAATTTCTTCTGTTAAGCCATTTTCTTGTGCTTTTTTACCGATCCGTGCCATTAAACTGAGTAAATCATCTTCCAACGATAGCACCTCCTCAAACCAGGCGTTATTCATACAAAATTTCTGCTCCTAACATGGCATTGCGCGTTACCCGTTTCCGTAATTCGTTTTCACTTAAATTTGCCCAAGCTTTCGGCATTTCAGGAATCACAAAAAAACGTACCTCTGAGTTAGAATCCCAAACCCGTAATTCATCAATTTTAGCAGTGTAATCTTTAAACTGTTTCAAATGATCCGATTTTCCTTTGTGGGCATCTTCCGCAAATTCTACTAACACCCCAAAAGGATCAGAGACGCTACGGGCGCGATATTGTTGAGATTTGTACCACATGGGTTGAGTTCCCAAAAGAGCTTGGGGATAACAGGAACAGACCGTACAGGTGACAAGATTATGAACAAAAATGGTTTTGCCATTTTCCTGTTGTTCTCCGTTGGCAAAAATACGGATATATTCGCCTTCGGGGCCAATGGTTAAACCAAAGGTAATTTGATCACTGAGATAGGGTTTTCCTGTGTCGGGATTAATGGTATTAAAGAAGAAATCTCGAATCAAAATGGCTGCTTGAAAAGGTTTTTCCTCTGGGGGAGCTAATAACTTGGCTTTCCATTCGGGATTTTTCCAGGCATGGGCAACAACGGCGGCTCCGAAATGAGGGCCAACCACTTTTTCATAGTAGTTAACAAAGCCTTGCACTCCTTCTTCACTGACAATTTTTTTCTCAATGAGCAATTGTTTAATTGCCAGCACTCGCTCTTTTAAGGGGGGAAGTACGACTTCTGTATCACCATCAGGCGTTTTAAAGGTCGTGTCTGCAATAGGAGAACCGCCGTGCATGGCCCTTGAGTCGTCAGGAGTTACTCCCTCTTTACCAGGAGTTTCGGCACTGACATCTTCTAAAAGCCCTTGACCAGCTACCGTTGCGGCTCCTGCGGACAATCCTGCTAATCCGACATTTTGTAAGAATTTACGGCGAGAAGCATTGTTTTTTTGTTCGTTATTTTGTTGGTCAGGGGAGAGATTTTGAGTCATAGTGAATAATTAATAGTTGATAGTGGATAATTGATAATTAATAGAAATTCAAAAATGGAGGCTTTGAAGATCAATTTGGGCAAAATTTTTAGTAGGGGCGAATTGCGTTCGCCCATTGAGTGACGAAAAGAAAATCAAATTGCGATCGCCCGTTGGTCAACTAAAAGAAATAAGAGGTTTTTAATTGCCAAATCCAGATTGGGGCATTGCTATTATTATTTTCGGGATGAATAACAACTAAAAAGCCTGGTTGCAGCGAAATGTTATTGTTAACATTGTATTTATAAGCGGCTTCAATATGCCAAGCTGTGTCACCTTCTGGCTGTAATCCAGGGCTAGTTTGGGCAATGACTCGATAGGGATTTCCGACCATCAAAGAACCGATATTTCCTTCCCCAAATAGATCAATTAAGGACAGACCAAAATTCCATTCAAAAATGGTGGCACTGTCTCCCCGATTGACGTTAAAACTTGGGTTTGGTTGTTCCGCATGGGCAAAGGCAAAACCTATATCTCCCGTAAAGGCCAATTCCGGCATGGCTCGCCAGCCAAACCCAAAGGTGGTGTGATCGGCAGAGGTGGCGATGGAAGCAGGGGCAGGGCCTGGATTACCAAAGGCCCCAGGCGGGATAAAATTGGTTCCAAAAGGCTGATCGGCATACAAACTACCCGTTTGACCGGATACCGCAACCCCTGGCCCCGCAGGATTATAGGAACGGACATAAACCAAGGTCATACCCAGGTTATCGGTCGGAAAGTAGCTCAACTGAGCGATCGCCGCATTACCGCCATTAAAAAAGCCTGTTTGGGGATCACCGCTATTAAAATCACCGTAGAAGCCTGCGCCTAAAGATAATTGATCACTAAATTTATAGTTAGCCGCAACCCCTGGACGAGCTAAGGTTTGATAATAAATGGGGTCAAAACGGCCAAAACGACTAATGGAAACCGTATAGGGGGCAAAAATGGCAAAAGGTTGAGTTGAAGTTAATAATTCCCCTGAAACTTCTCCGCCAACGGCATCAATAAAAACGGAAAGATTCTCAAAGGGACGGAATTTATAAATTAAATCGGCGATCGCTAAACTATTATTGTAGGGCGGGGCATCAAAGGACAAGCGACTCATATAGGTTCCTGTCACATTCGTGGTAAAACCGGCGATCGAAGAACTAAAGGGCGTTAAATTACTTGTCCATAAATCCACCGATAAACTATCAGTTCCACTAAAACTAGTAGTTAAAGATAATAAACTAGAATATTGCAAGGTTGCTTGACGTTGTAATGGGGCCGCCGGTCGTAGGGTTTTAATTCCTTGATCAGTAATAATGTTACTCGTTGCTGCTTCTGCTCCCGTTGCTCCTGCCACATACATGGTAGTCGCGCCAAATAATTTAGTCGTCGTAGAAAATTGATGATCTTCGAGATAGGAAACCCGACTTTCCAGGTTATCAACCCTTGTTCCCATTGCCGCTAATTCTGCTTCAAAGTCTTGGGCTAATCGTTTTAATTTATCTAAATCTTCGCGTAATACTGCCACATTTTCCTGAAGTAATCGCTCCATTGTATTCATACAGGCATTTAGCCCCGCCGCAAATTCCCAACGGGACAGGGCGCGGTCACGAAGTGTGCCTTCGGCAACGCCTCTAAAGGTACGATCAGGATAACCGACAATACAGCCATAGCGTTCCACTAAACTTTTAAGAGCTTCATAGGCCCAAGCAGTGGGTTCCACATCCCTTAATTCGTTGACATTGGTAACTTGAGATAGGTCATTGTTACTGACTTGAAAGCCTTTGGGTTGTCTAGTTTTTTGGATTTGTTGTAAAAGTTGCTGACGGTCGGGATCAAGACTATTGCTTGCAGGTTTACTTGATTCCGACGCGGTAAGATTTGACGGCGTTGTTTCCGAAATAATAGGAGAAAGATCATCGGCGATCGCTAATTCTGTCTGTAACATCGCGGCAGATAAGCTCATGCCCAGGCAACCGAACATCAGGGGAAATATTTTTACCGTCTTAATTACTAAATTTTTCATAAACTTGCTCCTCACACAATCTAAATAAAAAAAGGGATGAGTTTATGATAATGCTCTTCCCAGTAAAATTTTCTTAGCTTAAATAATCGGGCCGTTTACTGTTTAAATTCAGTAACATTTCCTTTGCCATCGGTATTACAATAGCCATCCGTTTTTTTGCCATCTCTTGTGACCACCCAATTAAAAGATAAGCCATTTTTTTTGATATCCTTTAAATCAATGTCTCCCTTGTCAATGGATTCCTTAAAAGTTTCTCCCAAGGAAACGCTTACGTCCGACATGGGAACACTAAATTGCTCCACCGCTTTCATTTTGCAATTTTGTCCCCCTTTTTGTATTAATCCGTTCATGGTTTGGGCAAAGGCGGCTTGAGGAGCGAGACCCAAGCCTAGGGAAAGCAGTACAAAAGCCGTGATCGTGCCTGGCATTAAATTTTTCATGATGTTACACATCCTAACGGTTGCGAATTGGATTAGGGAAAAAACCGTTGAAGGCTCTATCAACCGTATAGTAACTAGTCTATAGTGGCTGTCTGTTCGGGGCTATCCTCTTTACGACAATGAAACTTAAGTTTTGTCGTATTTTGGACAAAAGACGATATAAAGTGTTTACGGGCTTTTTTACTATCTTTCTTCTTTTCTTCAATGAATACTGAGTTATTGCCTCCTTTAGATCGAACTCCCCTGCTTGAAAGTGATAATTATGAAGAAGCGGAAATGATGTTGACACAGTTAATTGGCCCTTGTAAAAGTGAATTTTTAGAGCCTCATTCCTATTTTTTAACTCGTTATTATTATGCCTCATTTTATCAGTCATCAATGGTTTATTTGCAGTGGCAGGGAGCGCAAAAACTAACTCGAAATCAACCGGATGAAATCTATGTTTTTTATTTGCCTATAGAGGGTATTATTAGAGAAAAAATTAACCAATTGGAACCAATATTATCTTCTGAAAAAGTGGTCCATTTTTTTACTCCTCAACAAAATTTAGTCGGTGAGATTAGTTCTCAAGGTCAAGGTATTTCTGTCTGTATTCCTCGTCAAAGATTACAACAAGAAATGGCTAAATTATTAAATAATTCGGTCAATTCATTAATTTCTTTTCAGCCCGAAGTTGATCTAACTACTGTCTTTGGTAACAGTCTCAAGGAACTTATTTTATTTTCTTGGCAAGCTACGGCCCAAAATTCTCTTTTTTTACCACAATTAGAACAAACTTTATTGACAGGATTACTGCAATATCATTCCCATAATTATTCTGCGGTTCTTCAAAGAAAGGAGGGAATACTAGGCGATCGCCAAGTCTATTTAGCCAAAGAATTTATGAGAGCGAATTTACAAAAACCGATTAGTTTAGGCGATATTGCTTTAGCGATCGGAGTGAGTGGGCGATCGTTACAGCGATCTTTTGCTAAATATTGTGGTTGTTCTCCCATTGAATTTCTGCGACAGGCACGCCTGGACAGTTTACATCAGGAATTAAGTCAAGGAATACCCCTACTAGGAATTAGCGATTTAATGCTCAAATATCAGTTTAGTCATTTGGGGCGATGTAGCCAAAGTTATCACCAACGCTTCGGAGAATTACCTTCAGAAACTGTTCATAAAAATAGGGTCGATTCTGATTCCGCATGAGTTTGTGTCTTTCCTTTGTTTCTGAAGACTTCTCACCCAAGGATCTCGTCAACGAAAGGTCTTAAGTATTGTCTTCTGTCTCTTGTCCATGAATTTTGAAAGGGGGATAAAGCAAACTTTTTTTAATCAAGATTTAATCAAAATTTAACCATGTCTCAATACAATCAAATACATAATAAATCTGTCGTGGTCAGGTCTCTAATTAATTAGGAGTCCACTAATTTTGCTATTGTACTCAAAATGTGATCGATCCTAACTTATTGCTCTTATTTCAAAAATTAAGATGTGTTAGGTTAACTGAAAACAGCCAGTAAGATAAGTCATTAAAATCATGAAAAAATATTCCTATCGTGCAATCAGTTTTGCGTTCATCCTGGCGATCGCGCTTGGCTTAAATAGTTGTGGCGGCGACAACCAAAAAGCGACGGAAAACACTGTCGGCATTACCCTTCCTTTTAAGGACACCATTCGGCCTGTTGGTGCAGGGGCATCTTTTCCAGCCACTTTGTATAAAAACTGGTTTGTACTGTTAAATCGCGCGGTTCCTCAACTCCAATTTGATTATCAATCTGTGGGCAGTGGAGCTGGAATAGAACGTTTTACCAGTAATATTATCGATTTTGGCGCAAGTGACATCGCGATGACAGATGAACAAATTGCTAGGGTCAAGCGAGGCGTTTTGATGTTACCGATGACGGCAGGAAGCATTGTTCTCGCCTACAATTTGCCAGAGGTAAAGAACCTAAAATTATCCAGGGAAGTTTATGTGGATATTTTCCTAGGCAATATTACCAATTGGAATGATCCTAAAATTGCCAAGATAAATCCTGGAGTGACTTTCCCTGATCGACTTATTGCTGTAATACACCGTTCTGATGGAAGTGGCACAACGGCAGTTTTCACTAAACATTTAAATGAGATTAGTCCCGCTTGGGCAAAAGCGATCGGGACAGGAACAGCAGTACAGTGGCCAACGAGGAAAGGACGATTTATTGGGGGGCGGGGAAATGAAGGAGTTGCGGCTTTAGTGGGACAAACTCAAGGGTCAATCGGTTTTATGGAATATGGCTTTGCTACCAAAGGTAATTTAAGCATGGTATCCTTAGAAAACAAAGCGGGTAAATTTGTTGCTCCTTCTAATGAATCGGGTTCGGCAACTCTTTCCCAAGTCGAATTACCCCCTAATTTACGGGCATTTATTACCGATCCTCCTGGAGAAGCATCCTATCCCCTTGTTACCTATAGTTGGATGTTGTTATATAAAAAATACGACAATCCTAATTTGGCGATCGCAATGGAAGCAATGATTCAATTTGGCCTAACCGAAGGACAAAAACAAGCGGCACAATTAGGTTTTATTGAATTACCCCAGAACGTCAAAGAACGAATTGCGGCGGCGGCGGATGAAATTACCCCTGATTTTAAAATCACGCTTCCTCCTAAATAACAGAAACTTGGCGTTAAAGTCCCCCTTTTTAAGGGGGATTTAGGGGGATCAATCCTCACTTACATAATGCTTTGTAGGGACATAATATATTATGTCCTTACTCTATACGCAATTGAGCGATAAAATGCGGTATAAAATATAAACCAAAAAATGATTAGAGGGGGCTTTTCTCCCTCTATTTTTAACTTCATATTGAGACTCATTTATGTTTGAAACGGTTTTTTGGAATGCTTTTATCGCTGGGATTATTAGTGCTTGTTCCATGCCCCTCGGAGCCGTGACTGCCCTGACTTTTCCCGTTAAGTCCAAAATCCAGCAATGCAAACTTCTAGAGGCTTTATCTGGCAAGGGTTTGAGTAATGATTCTCTTGACAGGAAAAAAATATTCTGAAGCCATCATCCCGCTTATCGTTCAAATTTCAAAAACAAAGGATGAAGGGAGTATGAGACTGTAAAATGGAGAAAATCTTAAAGGGCAGGTCAAAAAATGTTGGAATGGTGGACAAAAAACTTTGCCAGTTGTGAATTGGGAGACGAGAGGCTAAACAATCGTGCCTTCTCGATTGGGAAAAAGTTAAGTGAGGGGTTTGGAAAAGCCTTATCAGAAGTGTTTAAGGGAGGAAACGAGTTAAAGAGGGCCTATGAATTTTTGGGAATCCGAAAACAGACTTTGTCAAGATAATAGAGCCGCACTGTGAAATGACAACTGCCGCCGTAGAAGAATATAAGATAATGCTATCAGTCGGAGATACGACCTTCTTAGATTATCGCAATATCAAGGAAAAAAGGGAAGGGTATGGGCCGACTGGAAAAGGAGGGAATGGATTAATACTGCATAGTGCTTTAGCAATTGAGCCAGAAAAAGGACAAGTATTAGGTTTATTATGGCAAAAACTGTGGAATAGGGAGGTAAAAGAAAAGCCCCCAACAGATGAAACGGCGAAGCAGAAAAAAGAAAGACAGAAAGAACAAAGAAAAGCAGCTCGTCAAAGACCATTTGAGGAAAAAGAATCCTACAAATGGGTAGAGGCTCTAAACACCTGTGAGAAACAGGTAGAAAGTTCAACGAGGGTAATTCATGTATTTGACAGAGAAGGAGATGTTTCAGAAGTCTTTGACTCAGTGCGTCAACTCAAGCATACAGGAGTGCTGGTCAGAGCGTCTCATAATCGTAGTTTAGACAAAAATAGTGAACGACTTTGGCAACATTTGGAATCAGAACCGATTCGTTTTCATCAAGAAATCGAGATTCCGAGTACAGGAAAAAGAAAAGCACGGAAGGTTAAGCTTGCCGTCCGATTTTGCTCAGTTAATCTACGAACTCCCTATCGTTTTGATAATCGTGACCCGTTGAATGTCTATGCTGTTTATGCGACAGAAATCGATTGTCCCGAAGGCGAAACTCCTTTATCTTGGATGCTTCTGACTACAGAAGTTGTTGAGACTATTGAGATGGCTGTCACTATTCTTCGTTGGTACACCTACCGATGGCGGGTTGAAGAATTTCATAAAGTCCTTAAGTCTGGTTGTCAGAGTGAGCGTTATCGACTTGCCTCTGATGGAATGAAAACTCTTTTGGGTTTTTTAAGTGTCATTGCTGTTGAACTTTTACACGTTACTTATCTTCATCGTACCCAGCCCGATGCTCTCGCGATTGAAATTCTTAATCCTCTTCAACTTCAGGTGTTAAAAGCAGCCGCCTCTCAAAAACTTCCCCCTATTTTGACTGTTGCTTGGGCTGTCGAGTCTGTTGCTTTTCTTGGTGGTTATCTTGAACATCGTCGTAAAACTCCTCTCGGTATCCAAGTCCTTTGGCGCGGTTGGTTGAAGTTGCATGACCTTTGCCAAGGCTGGCAGCTTGCAATCCGCACTTAACGGGAAAAGTCAGGTGACTGCCCTATTCTGGAAGCCTAAAAATCGAGTTCTGGCTTTTTTGATTGCCTTTGGAGGAGGAGCATTATTGGGGGCTGTGACCATCGATTTAATCGGAAGTGCAAAAGAAAAGGGACATCTTTTAGAATTAATTATTGGATCAATTATTGGTAGTTTATTCTTTACTTTTGTGAATCAAATGGTGAATAACTCAGGTGGATTTTTACGCAAACCCTCGACCACATTAGCCTATCTCACGCAACAAGAAAGTCGTCGCTTTGAAGAAAAAATTAGTCAATTAAAACGCCTAGAAATTTTTCAAGATTTACCCCAACAATGGCGACAAAAATTAGCTGAATGTCTGCGATTTGCCCATTATGCAAAAGGCACTACTTTATATCGTCAAGGTGATCCCAGCGAAAGTCTTTATATTATTGATCAAGGCAAAATAGATCTATTAGACCCCCAAGCGGGCTTGACTCCCTTTAAACATTTGGTAACGAATGATATTTTCGGTAAATTAGCTTTTTTTACGGGATCTCCCCACCAAACCGTTGCTGTCGTTGTGGAAGATACTCAATTAGCGGTTTTGTCTCGTTCAGATTTTGAAGAATTATTAGAAACTTCTCCCTATTTATTGGAAATAACTAAGAAAATGATTGAAGGTGAAGAAATCGCTGATTATCTGCAAAAATATCAAGGATTAGACAAAAATCAAATTCAAACCTGGGTCAATTTAGCCAGGGAAAAAATTCATCAAGACAGAAAAATTCCTAGCGCAGTCAAAATAGAGCAGAAAGAAGCAGAATTTCTGAAATTAGCCCGTCAAATTCGTCGATTCCCTGTTTTTAGCTATCTACCCCAGGAAGATCTAGAGGATATTGCCGCTCGTTTAATCTATCGGCACCAAGCAACGGGTCATATTTTTTTCCAACCGAGTGAGGTTGCCGATTACCTCTATTTTGTTGAGCAGGGAGAAGTTGAAGTTTTCTATCCCAGTCATCTCAATCAGCCTTCTTTGCTGTTAACATCTGGGGATGCTTTTGGGGAATTAGCCTTTATTACGGGTTTAACTCATACAGTGACGGCGATCGCCAAAACAGAGGTAACGGTTTGGATTTTAAAAAAACAAGACTTTGAAGAGATGTTGCAACAGTCGGAAAGTTTAGAAAAGAGCATCAAGATCTTTTTAGAAGATCCCCGTCTCCAGAATTATCTCCAAAAAAGACAGGGTTTCGAGCCGACTAAAGTGACAGATTGGGTAAAACAAGCCCTCGAAAGTATGAATGCCGGTCGGTTAATTCCTTCAGCGACAATGATGACAGAAATCGTTAAGGAACATCAGAATGCACCCATGTCGATTTGGCTAGGCTTGCTGATGGATGGTATTCCCGAAGCTCTAACCATTGGGGCGCATTTGGCAACTCAGCCCTTGAGTAATTCACTTTTAGCAGGACTATTTATCGCCAACTATCCCGAAGCATTATCCAGTTCCAAAGGCATGAAAGAACAAGGTTTTTCGATTCCCAAAATTTTGGTCATGTGGACATCGATCATGCTATTAACAGGGATTTTGTCGGCGGTGGGTAGCGTGGTGTTTGCTGATGTGCCAGAATCAGTTATTTCCTTATTGGAATCGATGGCGGCGGGAGCGATGTTAACCGTGATTGCAGAGACGATGGTGCCAGAAGCCTATGGTAAGGGAGGTTCCATTGTGGGATTATCGAATTTACTGGGCTTTCTTGCCATTATTGTGATAAAAAGCCTGGAATAATTGTAGAAATTAGTGGTTAGTATTAATGTCCATCAAGCTCGATTTTAGTTACTGTGAATTCCAAAAAAAAGCAAAGGGAATCGCCCTTTTTTTATTAACATTGGCTTTGGTCGTTTGTTGGGAAATGTCATCACCTGCCCAGCCTTCTCTTTCTCCTTCAACAACCCGTTTTACTTTGGGGCAATCCAGTCCCCGAATTTTTTCCGTAGGGGACATTGAATTTGCCTCTGTGCATTTAGATGGATTTGCTTTATTTCAGATTGCTTCTCCACACTTTTCTCCCTCAGAAGCAGAGCTAAATGATAATTTATCGCCCATTCAAAGACGAGTTCAACGGATTGAAGCGAATCTCTATCATTTGGTTAATCTAGGCTTCGATCCCAAGACCCTAGATGTTAGGCCGTCTATTCTGAATAACTTAACGGTGATTGTTGCTTCTGATAACGCGGATTTAGCCCAGCAGGTTATTCTCACGGTGACTGAAATCGATGCCCAAATTGATCCGTCTTCGGTGGAGGAGTTGGCGCAAAGATGGAGTCAAATTATTCATACCGCCTTGATTGAAGCTCAACAAACTCGTCAGCCCGAAGCTCGCAAACGTCAAATTCTTACGGTGACAGCGATCGCCTTGGGCATGGTTTTACTCAGTGTATTATTAATGCGATCGCAAAAGTTCTTGAAAAAACGTTTTCGTACTTTTCAAAAAAAACTAAAGGAAGAAATTGCATCGGTATCAGATCGTCCATCCCAGGGAGAAAGCTTGAATGGCAATCTATTCCCCCAACCCCAGACTCTTTTGGCCGCTTTTCGCAAACAAGCCAACCTCCAGCAAAAGTTAACACTGAATATTTGGCTCAGAAGACTCGAACGCATAGGGCTATTGTCCATTTGGTTTGGGGGAATAACGATGATTTTGTATGTATTTCCCGAAACTCGCTTAGGAGGACGGAGTTTATTATTGATTCCGTTACGAATTTTTATTATTTGGCTAGTTTTAACTTTTATGAGCCTTTTAGTCAATTTTTATGTCAATTACAAATTGCAAGAATGGGTTGAAGAAGCCGATCTTTTTTCCGAGAACTACCAACGACGACTCCTGCGAGTTCCTACCCTATTAGACGTTTCACGAGGAATGATTAGCTTTTCGTGCTGGTGTCTCGGAATTATCTGGTTTTTGGCTTGGAAGGGGGCTTTTCCCAGTTCTTTGCTGACAGGAGCGGGTTTAATTGGTGCGGCTCTGACTTTCGCATTTCAGAATTTATTAAAAGATTGGATCAATGGCATTCTCATTATTACGGAAGATCAATATGCGGTCGGTGATATGTTGGAATTTCAAGGATTCATAGGAATAGTGGAGAATATGAGTCTGCGAGCGACCCAAATTCGCCTTGGCACGGACGGACGCTTGATTACGATTCCCCACAACCAAATACTTGTCGCCCACAATCTCAGTAAAGATTGGTCGCGGGTCAATTTCATGATTGAAGTTGCCTATGATACCGAAGTCAATTCTGCGATCGCGTTAATGGGAGAAGTTGCCCAAAAAATGGCAGTTGATCCCCAATGGCAAGAAGATATTTTAGAACCCGTTAGCGTTATTGGGGTAAACCAGGTTTCCCATGCAGGGATTGAATTAATGATGCGAATTACGGTTAAAAGACTGCGCCAATGGGACGTAGAAAGAGAATTCCGCCGTCGTCTTAAGTTAACCTTTGATGAGCAGGGGATTCAAATCGGTATTCCCAAACAAACGCTTTCTTTCTCCGATCCCGACCTGAAAGAGAAATTTCCCCCAACGGATGCGATCGCGGATTAATTGATAATTGATAGTGAATAATGGATAATTATCCATTGTCAATTGTCCGTTAAAAATGCGATCGCTAAAGAAAAATTTGATTTCCAACTAGATTTTTATTGTTTTTATATTTACAATATTCGGTAATAATTTTTTGATGGCTTAAGCTATTTATCTCTCCTATGAAACAATCTTCTCCCCCCCCCCCCCCCCCGACTATCGCTAAAACCCTTGCCCTGAATGGGTTTGCGACTTTATCTTTGTTAGTTGTAACCCCTGCCCAAGCCATTACCGTGATTGATACAACCTCCAGTTGGAATGGTACGAGTACTATTCAGCCTTTCGGTGGTAATGGTGCAACCGCGACCTATGGTCAAACCTTTACAACCCCTACCGTTGAGAATGTTTTGAATTCCTTTTCCTTTATTTTAGGGAATACTCTGAACGGAAACCCAATCACCTTTCAGGGCTATGTGGCCCAGTGGGACGGAGCGAAGGCAACAGGCCCCATCCTTTATCAGAGTGCGGATCAGACTTATAGTGGAGGCGGGTTTCAAACCTACACTTTTAATACGGGTTCCCTCGCTCTCACCCCAGACCAAAAATACGTTCTTTTCCTGAATGCGTCTAGCTCCTTTGCTACGTCAGGTAACACACAACAAGCTTTGATCTTTGGTAGTGGAACCTATTCGGGCGGTGATTTTGTGTTTTACAACAATGGTGCTAATTTTGGGGCATTGACAACCACAAACTGGGACGGTCAAGAAGGTTCTCGTGGCGATGCAGCCTTTACAGCTTCCTTTAGCTCGTCTGTCGCCGTACCTTGGGAAACGGATGCTCTACCCGTTTTTGGTAGTACGGTTCTCTTTGGTTTAGGCATTTGGGGTAAACGCAAACTTGCCCAAAAGAAAACCAACAAAAAAGACTAAAATCCTAACCACTGCAAAATTTACACCAAAATACCCCAACAAGCTCCTAATCGGTCAATTTTTCCTGAAGGAGCTTTTTTGCATTTTCAGAAATCCTTATTTTTTAAGCAGTTTATACTGACACATACTCCCAGCTTAATCGGAAATTGTAGCATTTTTCTTCGGATTCTAAAATAATCTACAGTGTGGACACATTGGAATAAAAATTAAAACTGTGATCGCCCTTAAAAACTTAATTTTCTTCCCAAAAATCTTCATTTAAAGTTGTTTCTACACTCTGAGAATAGGGACAGTGATCGGGAAAAGAAACCTGACGATATTCTTTGCGAACTGTTTTTAATGCTATTTCCCAAGCAACAATAAAGCTATCGTCCCATCTTGTTTTCAGACTCGGTGCCTCTCTGAGTAAAAGTTCTAAAGCATTACGTTGGTTGCGAATAGTACGTTCCCAACCATTATAGTCATCGGGAAGATCAACATAAAGACGTTTTAATAAATGCTCTAACAAAACCATTAGACGAGATATTAATTCCTTTTTTTGAGAAATCCCCAAGGATTCTACCTCCTCAATTAAATTGTCAATATCTAGGTTTTTAAAGTCACCGTTTTTGAGTTTGTTGACGGTATCTTCTACCCACAGTAAGATGTCTTGCTCATAGAGTGAAGTTGTCATAGTGATTCCTTAAAAAGACTATATAGATCACTGAAAACCCTTATAACTTCAACGCAGACGAAACGCGATCGCTTTTTTGAGGTAAATAGTGGATTTATGGGCCAATCGCCCAATTACCAATTTCTAGGCTCAAAATCGGGATTATTTAAAATCGAAACAGCCTCCCCCGCCTGAGCTAAAACAAATAAACCTTGACGATAGGCATATTTATCTGCTCCTTCTTCAATCTCAATGCCTGCAACGGCTCCATATAGTTGCTTCTGGGCATATTCAGGGAAAAATTCTCGAAATCGCCTGAGATCATCCATTAAATCTTTGACATCATTAACGCCCAAACTACTTTTCACTTCCACCACTAAAACATGATTTTCATTGGTTACAAGCACATCAATTTCTAGGGTTTGTCCATTCAAGCGTTTTTTCATCCGTTGACTGACTTGATGAACGGGAATTCCTCGCTTTAAAAAGAGAGTCTCACAGGCAGGAGCAACCATATTTTCCACAAAACGCCCCCATTTGCCTCCGAGATCGCCAATTTGTTTGTTAACCTCGCGGATTCTGCGATCTGTTTCCTGGGATTGTTCCCTGAGTAGGCGGTCAGTTTCTTGAGATTGTTCCTTTAATAGACGTTCTGTTTCTTGAAAACGTCGTTCTGTTTCTTTTTGGGCGGTGGTTAATTCGGCGAGTAATCGCCACACATCATCAGCAGTTGTTGTCATAATCTAAATTTCCATCAATTTTTCTACTTACAATTTTATCTTGTTAAAATGCGATCGCCCTTCCCTCTCTCACTTAGAACAAAAGCGATCGCCCTTCCCAAAAGAGAAAAAACGCGATCGCCCCCTTTCCGCCTCAAGCAGGTTAAAGATATCGTTACCAGAAAAATGGGTAAAAGCCTCGCCCTTCTAGAGCGACTTCCAGAGCAACTCAATGTTTTATCTGCAATCTTTTGTGATAAACTAGGGGAATGATAGTCAGAGAAGCCAAACTACTGAACGGAGCAAAAGAGCAATACCAATCTCTTGATGAAGCTATCCGTACCGCGCAATTTATCAGGAATAAAGCGGTCAGGTATTGGATGGATAATCAAGGGGTAGGTAAAGCCGATTTGTATGTGCTATGCAAAGAATTAGCCAAGGAATTTCCTTTTGCGAAAAAGTTAAATTCGGCGGCTCGTCAAGCTAGTGCGGAACGTGCTTGGGCTTCTATCTCTAGCTTCTACAGTCGTTGTAGAAAAGGAGAAAAGAAAAAAGGCTATCCCCAGTTTAAAAAACATTGTCGCTCTGTAGAATATAAAGTCTCAGGATGGAAACTATCTGATGATTGCATGAAAATTGCTTTCACTGATGGTTTTAATGCTGGCTCCTTTTCCCTATATTGCAACAAAGAAACGAGAGAAGACCTGTTTCGGCTAAAGATTAATCGGGTTCGAGTGGTGAGAAGAGCAGATGGGTATTATGCTCAGTTCTGCTTTGACGCTGACCGCAAAGAACAAGGGGAATATACCGGTAATGTTGTTGGTTTGGATTTGGGATTAAAATATTTCACCAAAGACCAAAACGATAATGCCGTAATCTATCCCCAGTTCTTAAGAAAATCTGAGCGTAAACTAAAAAAGGCTCAGAAACGATTAAGCAAAAAATTCGTGAAAGGGGCTAAACCCCAATCCAATAACTACGATAAAGCACGAAAAAGACTGGGTAAAACCCATCTTAAAATTCAACGCCAACGGAAAGATTGGGCAATTAAGCAAGCCCGAAACGTGGTGGCATCTAACGATGTCGTGGTGTATGAAGATTTAAAGGTGTCGAATATGGTCAAGAATCATCACTTGGCTAAGTCAATTTCTGATGCTAGTTGGTATCAATTCACCCAGTGGTTAGACTACTACGGGAAAATCTGGGACAAGGCAGTGGTGGCGGTTTCACCTCACTACACTTCTCAAGATTGTTCTAATTGTGGGCATCGGGCGAGAAAGTCGTTAAGTACCAGAACTCATTCTTGTCCCAATTGTGGAATAGAAATTTGTCGTGATACAAATGCGGCAATTAACATCCTTAAAAAGGGAATGGGAATTCTGGGAATGGAATGGCAAAACAGTACCTTTGGGCAAAAGGAATCTGCCTCGGAAGAGGGAAAGCATAGGGAGAGAACCATCTCTATCATTGAAGGGAAACCAACAATCGTAAGTGGATCTCTGTGAACTATGAATAAGAATCCCCGTCGTTCACGCAGGGGAGTATGTCAAAATCTTTAATTATTCTAACGATGGGTTCAATCCCTTGTTACACTAGAATTTTAGTCTCGTTTTTAATGGCGAGCGGTCTGCATCAAGAAAAAATAAAGATAAACAAGCTATGGTAACAACGCTCCAAAAGCCTGAATATGACGAAATCCGTCAGGGTGTAAAGGTTCCTGCCAAGGAAACCATCCTAACCCCCCGTTTCTACACCACCGACTTTGACGCGATGGCGAAAATGGATATCTCGATCAATGAAGACGAGCTAGATGCCATCATTCAAGAGTTTCGAGTTGATTACAATCGCCATCATTTCGTGCGAGACGAGCAATTTCAGCAATCCTGGGATCATATTGATGGCAAAACCCGCAGCTTGTTCATCGAATTTCTTGAACGTTCCTGTACGGCTGAATTTTCGGGCTTTCTCCTCTACAAGGAATTGAGCCGCAAACTCAAAGACATCAATCCTGTCTTAGCAGAGGGATTCCAACTCATGTCCCGCGATGAAGCCCGTCATGCTGGGTTTCTCAATAAAGCCATGACCGATTTTGATCTCTCTTTAGATCTCGGCTTTTTAACTCGCTCGCGTAGCTATACCTATTTTGAGCCTGAATTTATTTTCTACGCCACCTACCTGTCTGAGAAAATTGGCTACTGGCGTTATATCACCATTTATCGTCATCTTGAAGCCCATCCTGAAGATCGGGTCTATCCCATCTTTAACTTTTTTGAGAATTGGTGTCAAGACGAAAATCGTCATGGAGATTTCTTTGATGCCGTCATGCGGGCCAAGCCTCAAATGCTGGATCAACCGCAAACCTGGTGGCAAAAGTTAACTGCTTTTCCCCGTTCCTTTTCGCAAAAGGCTTGGAGTCGTTATTTGATGGTGACGCTGGTTTCGCCAGTACTCTGGTGTCGTTTCTTTTTACTGTCAGTTTTTGCCACCATGTATCTCAATGATACACAACGGGCTGATTTTTATGCGTCTATTGGCTTAGAAGCACGACAGTACGACAAAGAGGTGATTGCCAAAACTAATGAAACGGCCGGTCGGGTATTTCCGGTTATTCTAGATGTTGATCATCCTGAATTTTATGCTCGCTTGGAAACCTGTGTGAGCAATAATGAGAAATTACGGGCGATCGATGCGTCTAATCAACCTACCTGGCTAAAAGGATTACAGAAATTTCCCATTTTTCTATCTAATGGCTGGCAATTCTTGAAACTTTACTGGATTAAGCCCATTCCTTCTGAGGAGTTAGCTCGTTCCTTTGGTTTCTAAGATCATCACCACAACCCTAATGAATTTGATGGCTTCCGTTGCTGAATGAGTGGCGGAAGTTTTTTCTTTAAACAGGAGTGCGATCGCCGACAGACAGACGAGTCCGGGTTGAACGAGGTTTGCTGGCTTCCGGTTGATCTTCTGATTGTTCTAAGCAAAGAAGGGGAATCGGTTTACTATTTTCATCCCAGCTAAGGTTCACTAAACTGCCTTGAATGGAAGGATGCCAACGATGCTGCTGAATACTATGGGCTAAAAACACTTCAATACATTCCACAATTTGCTTCACCGTTGCCGAACTAGATTGAATCGGCAGTTTGCTCAGTTTAAGTTGAAAGCGAAATAAAACGCCGGAATGCCATTGTTCTTCTACGCCTTCAATGTCGTAAATAATCTCAAATGTCTCATCAACTTGTAGATTACTATTACTCACTTTTCCTCCTAAGGTGGGTCGTAGAGAAGCACTAATTAAGTTCGTTACCTTGTTTTGAATCTGGTTAATCACAATATAGTGAAAAACCTCTTCATCCATTCTCATGCGAATATAGTCTAGACCAATACGACGGGCATAAAGCAGATCGGGAAGACTTTCCCAACGCTGACAACCTTCAATCGCTAGATCGAGTTGTTGCTGAAGTGCCTGATTCCGGGCGATCGCCGACTCTAAGGCCTGTTGTTTTTTCTGACACTGTAATTTGCACCAAAGACCGACAACAATTAATATTCCCCCCAATCCCAAAGAAGAAAACATCCAGGGGGAAGGCGGCACGGCAGGGTTGGCAGTAACAGGAGAGTCTGAAAAAGAAGGATCGAGGGTTTCCGCTAAAATAGGCGTAGAGGAGACAAGGTGAGTAGCCATAGGCTAAGAAACAAGGTGAGAGTTCTCAATTTCAATATGCCCAGATTTTTTAAGAAAATGATTACATACTCCAGATTTTTTTTATTGTCAAGGTATTTGCGCTCAATATCCCGTATGTTTACGGACAATTCTCAGAACAGTTTTCCTGGTTTAGTCGCCAATCAACTCTTGGATAAAACTAGACTTCAGCCTTTAGGCCTATTGCTTGCCCTGATCATCGCGATCGCCCTGCCCACTGCTGATGGCCAAGCCGCACCCGTGAATCCCTCTCGCTCTCCTAATCTGACCCCTGTGGCTCAACCCTCTCCTCCCCCTGCCCTGCTACAAGCCACCATTCAAGATCTGGCTCGACGCACTAAAATCCCTGTCAAGCAAATTCAAGTTAAATCAGCCACTACCAAAACCTGGCCCAATGGTTGTCTGGGACTGGCTCGTAAGGAGGAGATGTGTACTCAGATGTTAGTTTCTGGTTGGCAAATTATTTTGGGACATGGCCAACATACCTGGCGTTATCGGACTGATCAAACGGGTAAAAATTTAAGGTTAGAATCTTAGTCTTGAAACCTTCTGTTCTTTTCACTTTTTTCAATTTGTTTTAACCGTTCTTCATAAAAATAATAATGCTGCATAGCTTTATTCCAGCCCATCGTTTTTTTCCCTATTTAACCTGGACAGAAATTCGAGATTTACCCGATAAAACCAATACCGTCATCATTCAACCCCTGGGAGCGATCGAACAACATGGCCCTCACCTGCCATTGGTCGTGGATGCAGCCCTTAATTTAGGGGTATTAGGTAAAGCTTTGGAAGACTTAGATCAACACATTCCGGCCTATAGTCTTCCTTGTTTATACTATGGCAAGTCTAATGAACATTGGGGTTTTCCCGGTACGATCGCCCTTTCCGCGCAAACAATGTTGTCAATGTTAGGGGAAATAGCCGATAGTCTCTACGTGGCTGGCTTTCGGAAATGGATTTTGTTGAATGGTCACGGTGGTCAGCCCCAGGTCTTGGAAATTGCAGCACGAGACATACACCAAAAATACCCCGATTTTCTGGTTTTTCCTCTCTTTCTCTGGCGGGTTCCTAACCTGGCAGCGGAATTATTAACGCCCATGGAATTAGAATTGGGTATCCATGCTGGTGATGCTGAAACCAGTTTGATGCTTTCCCTGTTACCCGATCAGGTCAAAATGGAGAAAGCGATCAGGGAATATCCTCAGAATTTGCCCTCCCATAGTTGCTTATCAATGGAAGGAAAGTTGCCCTTTGCCTGGTTAACTCAAGAACTGAGTCAAAGTGGTGTTATGGGGGATGCGACCACTGCAACCAAAGAAAAAGGCGATCGCCTCCTAGCGTCCCTGGCTCAGAGTTGGCAACAAGTGATCAAGGATGTCTATGAATTTCAGCAACCGACTTTATCCTAAAAGTTAGGATTAGAAGACATTATCTGGCAAGTATCACTTCGGCTCACCGTCTCTGTTGACTCAACTTAATCTAGCTATTCAGGGCTTAGAAAATGGCAATCTTCATATTCTCCTCAGACAATTGGCGATCGCTTTCTGATTTCAACATTAAGAGTTAATTCGTGATCAAATTCCTGTTCAATGTCTATAATAAGCTTACAAACTATACTATAAGAGGTTCAAATGGTTGTTGCACTGCCAGAGGCGCACTCCGTAACCGCTAAGCCCATCACGGCTGAAGAATACCTTGCCAAGGAAGAATTGGCCGAGGAAAAAAGTGAATTTATTAATGGAGAGATTATCCAAATGGCGGGAGCATCGGCAAATCATAATCTTCTAACGGGGAAAGTTCATGCTCGTTTATTGTTGGCATTAGAAGACTTAGGTTATACCGTTTTTATGAGTGATATGAAGCTCTTGCCGCCTCATTTTAAGAACTATTTTTACCCTGATGTGATGGTGATTAAGGATGAACCTTATTTTACCGATGCGAAACAAACGGCAGTTACCAATCCTTGTTTCATTGCAGAGATATTATCAGCTTCAACGGAAGGATTTGATAAGAATCAGAAATTTAGTTTTTATCGTACTATTCCAGAATTACAAGAATATCTCTTAATTGATCAGTCAGCTTATCGCGTGGAATTGTATCGTAAAGTCGGCGATCGCCAATGGTTATTAACAGAATTATGCGGTCAAGCAGAAGTCATTAGGTTAGAATCTGTAGCAGTAGAAATTACCCTAGCTGATTTGTATAAACGGGTAAATTTTATTGAAACTTTTCAGCCTTAAATTTTAGCATGGCTACCTATCACTGGAATTGGTTAATTTTCTTTGAAGAGGTCGCAACGGGCGGCGAAAAATATTATCAATGGCTCCTGGCGGGGCTGGGTTGGACTGTCGCCACTTCTCTCAGTGCCTGGCTTTTGGCTCTGATCCTAGGAACCGCGATCGGGATTATTCGCACCACTCCGCTCAAAGGATTGCTGATACTAGCAGATGCCTACGTGGAACTCTTTCGCAATATCCCTCTGATCGTGCAAATGTTTTTATGGTTCTTTGTACTGCCGGATATTCTGCCCGACCGTTTGGGAGATTGGATGAAACAGGAAATGCCCCTACCCGAATTTTCGACAGCAGTGCTGAGTTTAGCTTTTTTTACCTCAGCGCGGATTGCAGAACAGGTGAAGGCCGGAATTTTATCGCTGCCAACGGGTCAAAAAGGGGCCGGATTAGCGATCGGTTTTACCCTACCCCAGGTCTATCGTTATGTTCTGTTGCCCGTTGCTTTTCGGATTATGATTCCCCCACTGACCAGCGAGTTTATGAATATTTTTAAAAATTCTTCGGTGGCTTTAACAATTGGTATGTTAGAACTGACCGCAGTGGCTAAACAAATGAATGAATATACCTTTCAAGGTTTTGAAATTTTTACGGTGGTGACGCTGCTCTATATTGCGATCGCCTTAATGGCCAATCGTTTCATGGCTTGGATTGAAAACAAGGTGAGAATTCCAGGCTATTCCCAGGAGCATTAAATACAGATGAATGATTTTGACTTTGAAGTTATTACGCGATCGCTGCCCTATCTCTGGAAGGGAATGCAATATACCCTCACCTTAACCTTAACGGCTATGGCTGGGGGCGTGATTTTTGGCTCCCTATTAGCCCTAGCTAGACTATCGGGAATAACGGTATTAGAGAGGAGCGCGAGTTTGTATGTTAATCTCATGCGTTCCATTCCCTTGGTATTAGTTATCTTTTGGTTTTATTTTCTTGTCCCCTTACTTGGTCAATGGTTAACCGGAGCCGAAAACCCCATCACGGTTGGCCCCGATCAAACAGCACTGATTAGTTTTACCCTATTTGAAATTGCCTACTATTGTGAGATTATTCGCGCTGGCATTCAATCTATTCCCAATGGTCAAACGGCGGCAGCTAAAGCGATCGGTTTTACCTATCCCCAACAAATGCTTTATGTGATTTTGCCCCAGGCTTTTTGGAATATGTTGCCAGTCCTCTTAACTCAAACTATTGTCTTATTTCAGGATACCTCTTTGGTTTATGTTATCTCAGGCACGGACTTTTTAGGAGCGGCCTCGAAAGTGGCTCAACGGGACAGTCGATTGGTGGAAATGTACAGTTTTGTCGCAGTCGTTTATTTTATAATCAGCTTTACTTTATCTAAATGGGTTAAGCATTTCCAACAAAAAATAAGCCTGACTAGATAGTCTTAACAACAAAATGGGTATGGTCTGGGTTTAATTTCGTATAACCCTAACCCACAAGATAACAGATCAGTGATCAAAATTCGATTTTTGTGGTATATTTTTATTCAACTTAAGAGAAATTTTAAAATTAGGGAGCGCAAATTAGATGCAACCTTTAACGGTGACATTTCATCTAGCCGACTCAATTGTAAAGGGGCTTACAGACGGAACATTAGAAAGAGTCGGAGGAATTATCCGTCATGTATCAACGAAGCAAATCGTCGTTTGGTTACGGGAAATTCCTTCACACGCTGTTTCACTGGGAGATCCTTTCACTGGAAGTCTTAATTTATTAGTTTCTGGGGCTAAAACACTTGCGACAATAGAAGGTTTTGCCGATGTTAAAGAGCAAATTAGCGGTGTTTCACAACAAATAATGTCTGTTCAACAAGGATTACAGCAAACTCAAAGTATTCTACAAATTACATCGGCGGCAAGTATTATGAACTTGGGCGTTTCAGTAATGAGTTTTGCTGTGATCACTCACCGTCTTAATGAAATGGAAAAACGTTTAAAGAAAGCAGAAGCTTTGTTAAGTAAAATTAATCGAAAAATTGATCTAGGTTTTTATGCTAACTTCCATGCCGCAGTCAAACTAGCTATTAATGCTTTTAGCATGAATAAAGCCGAAAATCGTATTAGTAGTGCTCACCAAGCGATTAATCGTTTTCTAGAAGCCGAAAAAATATATCAAGATTTGACTGAAAAAGAATTAGATTTACAAAGTCAGATTGCTAATGAATATTTATTGACTTTAGCTTTAGCTTATCTTGCTGAAGTTCGTTGTCATCTGGAACTTGAAGAATATCCAACAGCTTTACAACGTTTTCAGGAAGGCTCACAAGTGCTGAAAGAGCTTATTCAAAGATATGTCGATCTTTTATTAACTAGCAATCCTGCAATTTATCTATCTCCTCAATTTAAAGGGCAAATTGATTTACAAAGGCTTACTAAGATTTATCAGTGGGCTAATCCAAATTTAGATGAAAATGCTGTATTTGAAATGCAACGTGATAATTTTAGTGAACTTATTAAAGATCCTGATAAATGGGTTAAATCTTTACCTCAAGCGATTGTAAGCAAAGAAGAGGTACAAGGATGGATGTTAGTTGGGCCTAGTAATGATGATATCAAAAAAGAGGCTTGTAAACGTCTTCCTCAAGTGCTAGAAGTTGTTGAGTCAATGATTGAAACAGATAGACGATTTGAATCTTATCAGGCAGAAGTAAAAGCTATCCAAAATTTTGGTATCTCTTTTCACGAGTGGATGCGGTTGGAACCGCCAGATCCTCAACCGGAGCAAGCTACTTTTATGTATATTATCCCATTTGACCCCTTGGTAATCGATTAGAAATTTTATTTTAATCGTAATACATAATAATTATTTTGGTTGAATACTTTTTGCTAATTGCGATCACCGCTCTTAATTGGTTAGCTTGACAATTTGTTGCGTTTTTGAAACTATTCTACAAAAATAATGGCAACTTTCATATTAGCATGGGATAATTAGATTTGAGCATAAATACTCAAGGGCAAAAACACTAAGGTGTTTTGAGAGGTAGAAATGTCTAGAAATATGTCTAAGTTATCTTGGCAAAAAGAAAGTTTTACGTTACTATTATCCAGCCTTATTATTTATGGCTTAACTTAAAAACGCCTCAAAAGCACTTTGCTTAGCGTTTATTCAGTTGTATTATCCAGACTTATTTTGTACAGCGTAGAATCACCCTCATGATTGAGCAATCCCTTTTCAAGTTAATGGCGTGATGATTAATATTATGACTTCTCTTCCTCGCTCTTCAGTGTCTTCTGCTTCATCTCTTAACGGCCATTTAACGGCCGATCTAACGCCAGTACTGGCTCTTAAGGAACTGGTGGCGAGTCTATATCGGGAACAAAATAAGATCCAAAATCTGTTAAGTTCTCTCGGATTTGCTCTTCGCAGTTTTAATAATCTTAATCAGTTTTTAGAATTGACCCCCTTGATGGCTGCTAGGGTCACAGATGCTGATGGTAGTGCTTTAATTTTATTTAAAGGGCCAAACAAAATCGCTCTCGAACAAATTCATGGTCAAGTGCAACGTTTAACACGAGAAATTCGACGGGCGATAGAAGAAGTACTACAAACTTATAATGTAATCAGTGAGGATCGAACTATTCTTAAACATCCCAGTAGTTTAGATGAACAACTCCGTTTAGCTCTTGGTTCCACTATTCGTCTCTATAGCACACCGATTTTAGTCAAAAATGAGGAACGGGGCCGGATCTATGTTTTTAGTGAAGATCCGCAATATGTCTGGACACAGACTCGCCGTAAACTGTTGCAATTAGTGGCTGATCAAACCGCAGTGGCGATCGCCAATAGTGAATTAGCGTCGGAGTTAAGATCAAAAGAACGACAGGATCGGGAACTGGAAATTGCCTCAGAAATCCAAGAACGATTACTACCGCGTCAATGTCCGCAGATTGCCGGAGTGGATTTGGCTGCTCGTTGTCAGACGGCCAATCGGGTCGGGGGAGATTACTATGACTTTATTCCCACCAATTATGATCAGTTGCGTCATGATAACTGGCAGGATATGGATAGTACAAAAGTCGTTCCCTGGAGCATTGTCATTGGAGATGTGATGGGGAAAGGGGTTCCGGCCGGTTTAATTATGACCATGACTAGGGGGATGTTACGGGCTGAAGTTTTAAATAGGCACAGTCCGGCTCAGATTTTGCAGCACCTCAATCGGGTCATGTATGCGGATTTAGATAACTCTCATCGCTTTGTTACTCTGTTTTATTCTGAGTATGATCCTCAAACCAGATTACTGTCCTATAGTAATGCGGCCCATAATCCACCGCTTCTTTGGCGATCGCAAAACCAGAGCATTGAGCCGTTAGATACCGAAGGCTCCCTCATTGGCTTGGATATCCTTTCCGATTATGAGGATGCCCAGGTCTTGTTACAATTAGGGGACGTTTTGTTGTATTACACCGACGGTTTAACCGATGCGGTCAATGGCAACGGCGATCGCTTTGATGAAAAAAACCTACGGCGAATTTACCAGGAAGCTTGCTTGCAATATCACCATGCCGAGGAAATCCTGGACTATATCTTTACTCAAGTGCAGCAATTTATTGGGTCAGGAAATAATCATCAAGATGATATGACCTTGGTCGTTATGCGGGTAAAATCATGGTCGTAGGGTTTTTTACGGAGTTCAGTGATATGGTTCTTTTTGATAGTTCGATTTTGAGTGTTAGTGGTTTGGTCGGGATGGGGGATCATTCTTCCTGGAACTTGATGACCGATCAGGTAATGGACAGTATTACCTTCCTTGCTCAAAATATGAGTGAAATCAAAAAAATTGATATCATTGGTGATTTTCAAAAGTCTTTCAAGCATTTTATTGAATCCGGTCAGGTGTGGGCCTTGGGAATTGGCATTGTTTTAGGTTGGATTTTCCATAGTTTTCTGGGTTCTTAAGGAAGACTGGGAGACTGGGGGACTAGGAGACTGGGGGACTGGAAAATCGGCTCAGTCTTACCGAAGAAAAGCAAACTAGTGTTAAGACTTCATAAATTTCCCTAACGTTACTCTCAAAAATCTAATTATTACTTAACGAAAAAGGTCAAGGCTTACTGTGACAACTGCAAAAAAAACCTGGAGCGATCGCTTTGAAGGCTCATTACATCCTTCTATTGTTTTGTTTAATGCCAGTATTGGCTTTGATATTGAGTTAATTGAATATGATTTAACCGGTTCCATTGCCCATGCCAAAATGTTAGCCCACACCGGGATCATTTCTAGCGAAGAGGCAGAACAGTTAACCCAGGGATTAGAACAAATTCGCCAAGAATATCGAGAAGGGAATTTCAATCCCGGCGTTGATCAGGAAGATGTACATTTTGCTGTGGAACGGCGATTGACGGAAATTGTCGGCGATGTGGGTAAAAAACTGCATACGGCTCGCTCCCGTAACGATCAAGTAGGAACAGACGTTCGACTTTACCTCAGGGAACAAATTGATCAGATTCGGATCAAACTACGGGATTTTCAGCAAGTCTTGGTTACGTTAGCAGCAGCCCATGTGGAAACCTTAATTCCTGGCTATACCCATTTACAACGGGCTCAACCGGTCAGTCTAGCCCATCATTTACTGGCCTATTTCCAAATGGCCCAACGGGATTGGCAACGCTTAGGAGAAATTCGCGCTCGTACTAATGTTTCGCCTCTGGGATCGGGAGCTTTAGCCGGAACCACTTTTCCCATCGATCGCCATTTCAGTGCTAACTTACTGGGGTTTGAAGGAGTCTATGCCAATAGTTTGGATGGAGTCAGCGATCGCGACTTTGCCATTGAGTTTCTGAATGCGGCCAGTTTGATCATGGTACATCTCAGTCGGTTAAGCGAAGAAATGATTCTTTGGGCCTCCCAGGAATTTAGTTTTATTAGCCTCACCGACAGTTGCGCTACGGGGTCAAGTATTATGCCCCAAAAGAAAAATCCCGATGTTCCCGAACTCATCCGAGGAAAGGCAGGACGGGTGATTGGTCATCTGCAAGGTATGTTGGTTCTAATGAAAGGTTTGCCTCTAGCCTATAACAAGGACTTACAGGAGGACAAAGAAGCTCTTTTTGATGCGGTTAAGACTGTCTTAGTGTCCCTCGAAGCGATGACCATTCTGTTAGAAGAAGGCATTATCTTCCGTCAAGAAAGATTGGCTCAAGCCGTTGCTGAAGACTTTTCCAATGCCACCGATGTGGCCGATTATTTGGCGGCTAAAGGGGTTCCTTTCCGTGAAGCCTATAATTTAGTGGGTAAAGTGGTTAAAACCAGTCTCGCAGCCGGAAAGTTACTTAAAGATCTCACCCTAGAGGAATGGCAAGCCCTCCATCCCGCCTTTGAAACTGATATCTATGCCGCGATCGCCCCTCAACAGGTGGTAGCTGCCCGCAATAGTTACGGTGGAACAGGTTTTGAACAGGTTAAATTTGCAGTAGAACAAGCCCAGAGTATTCTAAATGCCTAAAATACTAACTTATTCAAGCTAATTCTAGCTGTTAACTTGTTAAACAAAAAACAATTAACCCTAATTGACATCAATCTAAAAAACAATGAGTTTTACCATTAATTTATTAGATAACTTGGACTATGATGAAGCCGAAACACAACTAGAAGGCTACATTGAAGAAGTGACTGAAAAATTTCTCCAGTCTCCAGAAGGAATCGATCACGCTAAAACCTATCCAGAAGTTGGTAATTGGATCTATTATTTTATGAGTTATGGTTATCGATACGAGGCGTTTACCCCTTCAAAAATGACCAAGAACAACGTTGAACTAGTCATGGAAAGCTTGTTACCACGCAAGGTTAGCATCTTCAACAAATCTGACGCGGATGACGCAATTCCTGAACTAGTCGCCTTTTGGTCTTTTTTAGAGCGGGAATATCAGCTTAAACAGGCGAAAAGCATTATTACTTATTTATTGAGTATAAAGGCCAAGTTTCCTGATTGGATGATGGATCCGGCTCGTGGTGGTTTGGCTAAGAGCTTTTTGATGGGGGGAATGGCAGCTGGATTCGATATGACAAGCCAAGAGGGAATGAACGAATTCAAAGACTTGTATAATGCTCAACTACGCGGAAAAGCGGGAAAACCAGAAGACAAAAAAAAGGGATTTGGCACTTGGACTCAAACTAAGCATAAGTCTCCACGACGCAAGAAAAAATAAGTTAATCTAAATCTAACATTTCTTAGTGATCGGATTATGTATGCTTCAAGTACAGAGATATGCTAAAGCCTTTCTCAAGGTGGCTTTCCGTCATCCGATTACGGGAACAACCATTATCCCCATTCTCCCTGATGGCCGGATTGTCTTAATTCAACGACGAGATACGGGACAATGGGGCTTGCCAGGGGGATTAGTCGATTGGGGAGAAGAGTTGTTAAGTACTGCCCAACGAGAGTTAAAAGAGGAAACGGGGCTGAATTTCTTGAAAATCCAGCGTTTAGTGGGAGTCTATTCTGCTCCTGATCGTGATCCCCGAATGCACTCTATCTCCATTGTTATCGCGGCCCAGGTGGAAGGAGAGGTAAAAACAGAAGACTCGCTGGAAGTTATGGATGTTAAGGCTTTTACACGGGAAGAACTGCCATTAGGAAATTTGAGCCACGATCATGATCGCCAATTAAATGATTTTTTGGCGGGAGCGATCATTGTTGCCTAACAAACCTTAATCGTCCTGGGGAAAACGTTCCCATAAATCAGTTATTTGTCGCAAACTCTGATGGTCTCCATTCCCTAAAATGAGATGATCTAAGACCGGAATTTGTAAACACTGCGCTCCCTGTAGCAATAATTCTGTTAACTGAAGATCTTCTGGACTAGGTTCTAGACTGCCGGAAGGATGATTATGGGCCACAATCAATTTGGTTGCTCCTTGTTTAATCACTTCTCGAAAAATTTCACGGGGATGAATCAGGGTTTCTGTGGCTGTGCCAATGGTGATTACACGGGTCGCTAAAAGGCGGTTTTTGGTATCTAGCATGACGATCGCAAAATGTTCCTTGGCCTGCCACATTAATTCCAAACTTAAGGCTGAGGCGGCGGCTCCTGGACTATCGATGACCACACGTTCTAGCGGACGGGTTTGAAAGACGCGTTTACCCAGTTCAACGGCGGCCAAAATCGTTGTCGCTTTTGCCGGGCCAATGCCAGGGAAGTTCATTAACTCCTGGGGATGAATTTCTCGTAGCACATCGAGGGGATCGCGCCGATCTTGCCCTAACTGATGCAAAATATGCTGTCCTAAACCAACGGCAGATAGTTTACCTTTGCCTTGACCCGTTGCCAACAAAATGGCTAATAATTCCGCACTGGAAAGGTGTTTTGCTCCTAAACTGAGTAAACGTTCCCTAGGGCGTTCAGTGGTCGGTAAATCAGCGATTCTCAGGCTATAGGTCATGATAAGCTCAACTCTTGAGGTGAAATCAGTTAAAATGCGATTTTACGATACTTGTTTACCGATTTATTTTCTGCGAAAAGCGATCGCCGCTCTGATTAGCTACCACTGACAAATATTGTGTCGTCCTGTTGCTGACCTA